>NZ_JAFLJN010000008.1:0-37706 GCF_018682595.1 Janthinobacterium sp. JC611 | reverse complement strand
GAGGGCCTGGTGCGTCCGGCGCGCGTGTTCGAGCCGCCGTCCGCCGCGCCCGCGCCGGCTGTCCGCGCGGCGCGCCCGCCGCCGTCGCGCCGCGCCGCGGCACCCGTGGCCGCTTGCGCACCGCAGGCGGATGCCGGGCAGGCGGCAGCGTGCGTGGCGCTGGACGCGCAAAACGCGGCCCTGAATGACAAGCTCGGTGAATTGGAAGGCAAGATCGGCGCCTTGCAACAGGTGCTGGCGCAGCCTGCCACCGCGGCCGTTGCACCGGCCGCCGCGCCGGCCGAGGCGCCGCTTCCGCACGCCAAGCCCAAGCCCCTGCATGCGGCGCCGGCAGTCGGCAAGGATAAGCAGGCGGGCGGCAACGGCTTGCTGTGGCTCGGTATCGGCACCCTGGTGTTCCTGTTGCTGACGGCGGTCATCGTGTATATCGCGCGCAAGCGCAAGCAAGCGGCGGGGCCGGGTGCGCCGTCGACATACTGGGTTCTGCTGCGCAAGCCATTCGGCCGCAGGAAGAAGGACGTGCCCGTGCTGACGGAAGCGTTGGAAGAGGAGGCGGCGGCCGAGCCGGAAGCGGAGCCGTTCTCGCGCTGAGCATGCGGCACGGCCAGGCTGAAATTTGATATAAAAAAAGATATTGAAAAAAGACAGAAAAATGCTTGTCTATTGTGTTGCCTATTTCTTAAAGGTGGTGATATGATGAATTCAGTGGACTTGCTCTACGACAAAACAGCCCCAGCCTGTCGCAGTCACCAACGATAGTGTGGCGCGGCAAACAGGTGTAGCGTTGCATAAACGCCTGGGTCTGGAAGCGGTTCGCGATGCCGACGATGTGCTCGCGAACGCCGGATGCAACCGGCAGCGAGGCGACGCCAGGAGATACCTGGGGCTCGCCTTCCAAATTCCCCCTCCTTGCTCTCGGGCGCCGCGAATGGCGCGCTCCCCGGCACGGCGGCAGACGTAAAAAAAGCACCTGCGGGTGCTTTTGTCGTTTCTGGCGCGGCAAGCTTGCTTACATGCGTGCGCGTGCGCCCTGCATGGCATTCGGCAGTTGCGTCATCCACGGTTCCGTGATGGCGCGGATTTCGCGGTCATTGGCCAGGATTTGCTTGAGCAAGTCGATCTTGCGCTGGCGCGAGGCGCCGGCCAGAGCGGGCACCTTGCCCGTCATGGTCGCGCTGGCGGCGCTGGCGCACTGGTTTTCCAGGGTATCCAGGCCATCCCAGTCGCTCGAACGTGCGGCCACGACCATTTTATTGGTCATTCCTACAATATTTTCATACATCGAAAGAACGTCGTTGGAGGTCATGAGCACACCCGTAACTAGTGAATGGATTACCGCTTGTCCAGATTAACGGCAGCTCCAGGGAGAACTTGAGGGTGTTTTTGAAAAAAAAGTAAAAATAATGTGGATGGTGTTGGCTGGCCGCCGGAATCTCCCGCCCAACCCTTGTTCCGCATGTGAAAAAGGTATGATTCTCTGGCTATGATTTTGCTTATTTTCTTCGAAAGGATCGCCATGCACGGTTTGCGTTTTTCCTGGTCCCGGACACCTGTCCAGGCTGCCATCGTCCTCGCCCTGGCCGGCGCTTCGCTGACCGGTTTGCCGGCCCGCGCGCATGGACAGCCAGCGCCGGCCAGCGCCGCTGTCCCCGCTGCCGCCACGGTCTTGCCTGGCGACGACTTCTATGACTACGTGAATGGCGACTGGTTGCGCGGCACGGAAATTCCCGCCGACCGCAGCAACTGGGGTTCGTTCGCCATCCTTGCCAATGCGACTAACGAGCGCATCATCACCCTCGTCGAAGGACTGGCGGCGGCGCCGCAGGCCGATGCGTCCGCGCGCCAGGTCAGCGATTTCTACCGTTCCTGGATGGATGAATCGGCCATCGAAGCGAAAGGCTGGGCGCCGATCCAGCCCTTGTTGAGCAAGATCAATGGCATACGCGACCGGGCAGGGCTGGCCCGCGCGCTGGGCGAGAGCTTGCGCGCCGATGTCGATCCGCTCAACGCCACCAATTTTTATACGGAAAACCTGTTCGGCCTGTGGGTGGCGCAAGACTTGAACGACACCACGCGCAACGTGGCCTACCTGCTGCAAGGCGGCCTGGGCTTGCCCGACCGCGCCTTTTACCAGGACGACAGCGCCCGCATGCAGGGCTTGCGCGCCGGCTACCAGGCGCATATCGCCGCCATGCTCAAGCAGGCCGGCTACCGCGATGCGCCGGCCCGCGCCGCGCGTGTGTTTGCGCTGGAACAGCAAATTGCCGCCAGTCACGCCAGCCGCGAGGATTCGGCCGATGTCGCCAAGGGCAACAACGCGTGGCGGGCCGCCGACTTCGCCGGCAAGGCGCCGGGCCTGGACTGGCAAGCGTTCTTCCAGGCGGCCGGCCTGGGCAAGCAGACGGATTTCATCGTCTGGCACCCGACGGCGATGACGGGCAGCGCGGCGCTGGTGGCAAGCGTGCCGCTGGCCACGTGGAAGGATTTCCTCGCCTTCCACGCGATCAACCATTTCAGCACCACCTTGCCGAAGGCGGCCGCCGACCAGCGCTTCGCCTTCTATGGCAGCGCCCTGAGCGGCACGCCGCAGCAGTCGCCGCGCAGCAAGCGCGCGCTGGCGGCGACGAACGCGGCCTTGAGCGACGCCGTCGGCAAACTGTATGTGGAACGCTATTTCCCGCCAGAATCGAAAGCCCGCGTGCAAGACATGGTGACGAATATCGTCGCCGCCTTCTCGCGCCGTATCGACAAGCTCGACTGGATGGCGCCGGCCACCAAGGCGCAGGCGCAGGAAAAGCTCAAGACCCTGTACGTGGGCGTGGGCTACCCGGAACGCTGGGATGACTACGCGGGCTTGCGCGTCGTGCGCGGCGACGCGCTGGGCAATGTGCAGCGGGCGGAACAGTTTCATTACCGGCAGGCGCTGGCCAAGCTGGGCCAGTCTCCCGACCGCAAGGCCTGGGCCATGCCGGCGCAGCTGGTCAACGCCGTCAACCTGCCCCTGCAAAATGCGCTGAACTTTCCGGCCGCCATCCTGCAGCCGCCATTCTTCGACCCGCTGGCATCCGACGCGGCCAACTATGGCGGCATCGGCGCCACCATCGGCCACGAGATCAGCCACAGCTTCGACGACCAGGGCGCCCAGTTCGACGCCCAGGGCAAGCTGCGCGACTGGTGGACGCCGGCCGACCTGGCGCATTTCCAGGCCGCGTCCAAGCAATTGGTGGCGCAATTCGCGGCCTATAAACCGTTCCCCGACCTGGCCGTGAATGGCCAGCTGACCCTGAGCGAAAACCTGGCCGACCTGGCCGGCGTGGCGGCCGCGCATGACGCGTTCACGCTGTCGCAGCAGGGCAAGCCGGTGCAGCCGGGCGCGGACCGCGATTTCTTCATCGGCTATGGCGTCAGCTGGCGCAGCAAGGCGCGCGAAGCGGCGGCGCGCCAGCAAATCCTCACGGACGGCCATGCGCCGGCGCAATACCGCGCCGCCACCGTGCGCAACCTCGACGCCTGGTACCCGGCATTCGACGTCCAGCCTGGGCAGCAGCTGTACCTGGCGCCGGAACGGCGCGTGCGCGTCTGGTAGGCGATGTTGACGCTGCCGGCTTGCCGGCCGGCAGCGTAAAATGGCGGAACATATCGACAGGACCGCCATGAAGCCAAATCCGCCGCAAGATCCCCTCCACGCCATCACCGAGCGCACTCTGGCCCATTACGACGCCAGCGCCGAGCAGTTTTTCGAAGGCACGCGCGACCACGACGTCAGCCAGAACATCGCCGCGCTGCTGGGGGCCATCGGCAAGCCGGCGCCGCTGGCCATCCTCGACCTCGGTTGCGGTCCTGGCCGCGACCTGAAGGCGTTCACGGCCATGGGCCACCATGCCACGGGTGTCGATGGCTGCCCCCGCTTCGTCGAGATGGCGCGCGCCTACAGCGGCTGCAGCGTGTGGCAGCAGGATTTCGTCGACCTCGACTTGCCGGCAGGGCACTTCGACGGCGTGTTCGCCAATGCCGTGCTGTTCCACGTGCCCAGCGCCGCCTTGCCCGGCGTGCTGCGCGCCCTGCATGCGTGCCTGAAACCGGGCGGCGTGCTGTTCACCTCGAATCCGCGCGGGCACAACCAGGAAGGCTGGAATGGCGCGCGCTACGGCAGCTACCACGACGAGGAGACGTGGGCCGCATACGTGCAGGCCGCCGGTTTTACCTTGATCGAGCAGTATTACCGTCCGCCGGGCTTGCCGCGCGACCAGCAGCCGTGGCTGGCCACCGTGTGGCGCAAGCCCGCGTGATCGCCGATATTGGCGCAAATTGAGCATGTGTTAGGAACCGTACAGAGCATTGATCCCCCGCCCCGTAGTATGGACACATCGACACGCAGCAAGCAGTTTGCAACAGCGTGTGAGCCGCAGTACCGGCCCTTCGGTGCCGGACAACAGATGTACCAACTACAGTGAGGATCCATCATGAACAAAGATCAAGTCGAAGGTAAGCTGAAGGAAGTCGGCGGTAAAATCCAGGAAGCCGCTGGCAAGATCGTCGGCAGCGAAGAACAGCAAGCCAAGGGCCTGGCAAACCAGGTCGAAGGCAAAGTGCAGAAGAAGGTGGGCGATGTGAAGGACGCGGTGGAAACCATCACCCGCAAGCCATAATGGTGGACACCTGACAAGACCTACTGCGCGTCGCGACTTGCGGCCTGCGATGCTCACTGCCTCGGCGGCCCCGTGCACAGCACAGTTCCGCTTCTCGGCAGCAATTGGCTTCCGCTCGCTACGGTCCTGTCAGATGTCATTACTGTGCTTGATCGCATTGAGCACAGTACAAAACAAAAAACCGCCGCCTGTCGCCAGACAGGCGGCGGTTTTTTTATTGGATGCAGCGCAAGCTTACTGTGCCGGCTTCATCAGGTTTTGCTTGAAGAACAGCTCGATTTTCTTGTACACGTGGCGCTGGCCCGCGCGCGACGAGATGCCGTGCTTGGCGCCCGGATACGTCATCAGGTCGAACTGCACGCCGCGGTTCACCAGCGCGTCGATGAGGCGCGTGCTGTTGCTGAACAAGACGTTGTCGTCGGCCATGCCGTGCACCAGCAGCAGCGGCGACTTCAGGCCGTCCAGGTGGGCGAACACGGTGCTGGCCTTGTAGCCATCGACGTTTTCCTTCGGCATGCCGAGGAATTGCTCCGTGTAGTGGGTGTCGTACAGCGACCAGTCGGTGACGGGCGCCACGGAAACCCCCATGGCGATCTTGTCGGACGCGGCCGACAGCAAGCGCAGGGTCATGAAGCCGCCATAGCTCCAGCCGAACACGCCGATGCGTTTCGCATCGACGAAGCTTTGCTTGCCCAGCCAGGCGATGCCCACCAGTTGATCGGCCACTTCGGCCGCGCCCAGGTTCTGATAGATGGCGTCCGTGAAGGCGCGCTCGCGGCGCGAGGAGCCGCGGTTATCGAGACGGAAGACGACAAAGCCCTGCTGCGCCATGTACTGGTCGAAGTTGTTGCCCCAGCGGCGAGCCACGTGCTGCGAGTGCGGGCCGCCATACGTCGACAGGTAGACGGGATAGCGCTTGCCCGCGTCGAAGTTCGACGGCTTGACGATGGAGTAGTACAGCGTCTGGCCATCGTTGGCTTTCAGGGTGCCGTATTCGGTCGGCAGGTGGTCGGCCTTGTACTTGAAATACGGATGGCTGGCGTTGAGCGCGTTTTCTTCCAGCCAGCCCACCATGGCGCCGTCCGGGCGGCGGATGCTTACTTGCGGCGGCGTGGCCGGGTCGGAGTACGTGTCGACGAACACTTCGCCGTTGCGCGAGAACGTCGTGTCGTGCCAGCCATCGGCTTTGGTCACGCGCTGCGGCTTGTCGGCCGTGCTGCCGTCGAGCGCCAGGGCGTAGGTCTGCTTGTCGATCACGGCGTCGCGGTTCGACGCTACATACACCTTGCCCGTCTTCTGGTTCACGGCCAGCACGCTGTCGATGCCCCACTCGCCGGAAGTGACCGGATGCAGCAGCTTGCCGCCCATGTCGTACAGGTACAGATGGTTGCGGCCCGTGCGCTCGGACGACCAGAGGAAGGTGCCGTTCGACAGGAAGCGCAGGTCGTCATGGATGCTGACCCAGGTTGTCGACTTTTCCGTCAGCAGGGTGCGCTGCGCCAAGGTGGCGGCATCGACGGCGACCAGGTCGAGGGTCTTCTGGTCGCGCGACTGGCGCTGGTAGACCAGCGACTTGCCATCCGCGCTCCAGTCGGCGCGCACCAGGTAGATGTCCGGATTCGTGCCCAGGTCCACCTGGCGCTGCGCGCCCGTTTCCGGCGAGACGATCAGCAGCTGCACCAGCACGTTCGGGTCGCCGGCGGCAGGGTAGCGCTGCTCGACGACGTCGGTGCGGTCGGCGAAGATTTCGAAGCGGCGCACGACGGGCACGGGCGCTTCGTCATAGCGTTTGTACGCGATGGCGGAATCGTCGGGCGCCCAGTAGTAGCCGGTGCGCTGGCCCATTTCTTCCTGCGCCACGAATTCGGCTTCGCCGTTGCGGATGGTGCCCTTGCCGTCGGTCGTCAGCTGGCGTTCCTGGCCCGATTTCAGGTCGATCACGTAGATGTTCTGGTCGCGCACGAACGATACGTAGCGGCCTTTCGGCGAAATTTTCGGGTCCAGCACATTGCCCTTGGCGACCAGGCGCGCCTTGTCCGGGTGGGCCGCGTCGACCAGGTACAGATTGCCGGCCAGCGGCACCAGCAGCTGCTTGCCGTCCGGCGACCAGCTGTAATTGAGGATGCCGTTCAGGCTGGCCGTGCGCTCGCGTTCGCGGCGCGCCTGCTCCTCGGGCGAAATCGTTTCATTCGGCACCAGCGCCTTCGAGTCGACCAGGCGGTGCGTGCTCTTGTCCTTCAGCTTGAATTCCCACAGGTCGAGCTGGAACTGGTTGTCGGCGCGGCCGCGCAGGAACGTGACGCGCTCGCCGTCGGGCGAAACCTTCAGGTTGCGCACGCCGGGGCCGGCCAGCGCCGGATCGGCGTGAATGCGTTCCAGGGTCAGCTTTTCAGCCGATGCGGGAACGCTGGCCATCGCGGCCAGAAAACAAAGAATAAAACGCATGGATGTCTCGGTAGTTGGAAGGGGAATGGCACTGCATGTCGAGGCAAGCTTGAGCATTGCCTAAGCGTAAGACGATACCAGAGCGTGCCTGTTTATGCGATAGCTCCGGCCACGGAATAAGGCGGTCCTGGCCGTATTTCCTTCGTCAAAAATATCCAGTCGCCGCCCATTCCATGGCGTTTTTCCTGGTTCAGGCCAATATCGACCCATTGATCACCGTCAGGCAGGCGCCGCCTATCCACGCATGGCCATCGCGGAAATGGACGGCCACGCGGCCATCGCGCTGCAGGCAGGTGCCCTGGCGGACCGTGTAGTCGGCGCCCGCCAGCAGTTGCGCGATGCAGGCGTTGGCGCTGCCTGTGACGGGGTCTTCCACCAGCGCGCCATGCTCGCTGAGCAGCGCGCGCACTTCGTAGTCGGCCGGTCCGCCCGCCTCGTGCGGGCCGTACAGCGCCAGTCCATCGGCCCGGGCGGCGGCCAGCAATGCCGTCAGCGCCGCGATGTCGGCGTGCACGGCCAGGCAGGCGGCGGCGCTTGCCAGCGGCACGCACAGCCAGCGTATGCCCATGTCGACGATGCTGCCGGCGGCGGCCGGGACACCGCCCAGCGCAGTTTGCAGAAGCGGCAGTAGCGGCAGCAAATCAGGATCGAGCGTCCGTATGCTGCAGGGCGGCACCTGGAACGCCAGCACGCCGCCTGCCTGCCGTTCAATTGGCACCAGGCCGACGCCGCATTCCTGCACGATGCGCGCGCCTTTCGGCCGCAGGCCCGCGTCGAGCAGGGCGTGCGCCGTGCCCAGGGTCGGGTGGCCGGCGAACGGGAACTCCGTCTCGGGCGAAAAAATCCGCACGCGGTAGTCGGCTGCCGGGTCGCGCGGCGCCAGCACGAAGGTGGTTTCCGACAGGCCCGTCCAGCGCGCGATGGCCTGCATCTGCGTGCCATCGAGGCCATCGGCGGCCAGCACCACGGCCAGCGGATTGCCCATGAAGGGCACGCTGCTGAAGACGTCGACTTGCTTGAAGGGGCGGGGTTGCGGCATGGCGGCTCCTTGTCCTGGCATCAGGCTTCGCGCATGCGGCGCAGCGACAGGCGGTTCAGATACCAGGTCAGCAGCACGGCGGCCACCGTCAGGCCCGTGACGAGGCCGATCCAGAAACCGGCGGCGGCCATCGGCTCGGCCGGCGACCAGATGAAGCCAGCCGGCGCGAGGCCCAGCACGTAGCCGATCGGCAGCGAGAAGCCCCAGAAGGCCAGCAGCTGGATCAGCATTGGCTGGCGCGTCACCTTGTAGCCGCGGATGGCGCAGGACGTGGCCACCTGCGTGGCGTCGGACAGCTGGAACAGGGCGGCGAACAGCAGCAGCTGCGCGCACAGCGCCTGTACCTGCGGGTCGGACGTGTAGGCTTGCGCGATCTGGTGGCGGAAGACGGTGATCAGGGTGGCCGAGACGATGGCCGCCGTCAGCGACATGGCCACGCCGACCCACGAAATGAAGCGCGCGCGGCGCAGATTGGCTTCGCCCACGGCGTGGCCCACGCGCGTGACGAGCGCGATGCCGAAGGTGAGCGGCACCATGAAGACGACGGACGAGAAATTGAGGGCGATCTGGTGCGCCGACACCTGGATCACACCGAAGCGCGCCACCAGCAGGCTGATGACGCCGAACGCGCTTACCTCGGCAAAGTAGGTCACGCCGATGGGCAGGCCCAGGCGCAGCATGGGACCGATTGACGCCAGCCGCGGCCCTTCCCATTGGGCGAACGGATACGTGGCGTGGTAGGCGGGCGCGATGCGGATCCACGCCAGCATGGCCAGCAGCATCATCCACACGCAGCAGGTGGTGGCCACGGCGCAGCCCACGCCGCCCAGTTTCGGCATGCCCCAGTGACCGTAGATCAGCAGGTAGTTGACGAAAATGTTCAGCGCCAGCGCGGCCAGCGCGATGACCATCACGGGCTTGGTCTGGTTGATGCTGGTGCTGTAGCCGTACAGCGCGCGGTAGGCGGCGAACGGCGGCAGCGCGCAGCTGATGATGTGCACGAACAGCTTGGCCTTGGCCGCCACGGCCGGCTCCAGCATCAGGTGGTCGAACACCAGCGCCGCCATGTTCGTCAGCAGGCACGCCACCAGGCCGACCAGCAGCGCCTTCCACAGCGACTGGCGCACGATGTGCGGCACCTTGTCGTGGCGCGCGGCGCCGATTTCATGCGCCACCAGGGTATTGATCGCCATCATGATGCCGCTCACGGTGACGAGCACGATGGACCAGATGGCCGCGCCCAGCGACACGGCGGCCAGCTCCTCGGGATTCGTATGCCCCGTCATCGCCACGTCGGCCGCGCCCATGCCGACGGTGGCCAGCTGGCCGATCAGGATGGGCCACGCCAGCTTCCACAGCGAGGCAATTTCGGTACGGACGGCGGGCAGGGTGAACGAGGTGGTGTGTGGCATGGGCGGCAAGCTTAACTAAACACAAGATTCTACCGGCATTCGCCGTGCTTGTCCGCCGTGGCGCCCGAGGGCGTGCCGGGCGCGGTAATCATTTGTTACAGCTAAGTGGGCCAGTCGCGGATAGACTGCGCGCTCTATTTGGCAAAATGACCAAATAGTCAACCGCAGTACCCTGACTATGGAGTAAGACCATGTTGAAGAAAGCCTTGAACTGCGCCCTGTTGCTGGGCGCCGCCATGACGGCCGAACTGGCCGGCGCCGGCGAACTGACGCTGTATTCGCGCGACGATTTTCACGGCCGCTCGCAGACCGTGCGCGACGCCGTCGCCGACCTGGAAAGTGTCCGTTTCAACGACACGACGCAAAGCATCCGCGTGCGCTCGGGCCGCTGGGAAGCGTGCGAGGATGCCGATTTCCGCGGCGCCTGCTTCCTGCTCGAGGCGGGCGAGTATCCCTCGCTCGATGGCCGCGCCAACAAGATCACCTCGCTGCGCGAAGTGCACGGCGGCTGGGATCGTGGGCGCGACCGCGACTGGGAGCGCGACCGGGAACGCGAATGGGATGGCCGCCGCGACCGCGAGCGGGGCCATTTTCCGGGCCGCGCGCTGGGCGGTGAACTGACCTTGTACACGCGCGACGATTTTGTCGGCCGCAGCCTGACCGTGCGCAATGGCGCGGCCGACCTGCGCGAGCGCGACTTCAACGACACGGCGCAAAGCGTGCGCGTGCGCGCCGGGTATTGGGAAGTGTGCGAGGACGTGGAGTTCCGCGGCCGCTGCCGCACCTTGGGTCCCGGCGAGTATGCGAACCTGGAACGCATGAGCAACCGCATCTCGTCGGTGCGCGAGGTGCGCTGACGCGGGGCTGGCAAGAGTGGCCGGTCCCTGGCGGGGCCGGCTATTGCTTTTGGTAACAATTTATTGTGCTTTTCCCATACTTTGTTACACCGTTTTTTCCACGGATGGCTACACTGGCATCAGTTGTCATGTCGATCACTTGCCTTTGCCGCCACCGGAGACCGCCCCATGCATCGCCCATTCGCTTTTGCCCTGCTGTGCGCCAGTTCGCTGTTTGTCCACCTCGCGGCGCGGGCCGGCGAGATCCGCCTGTACACCGACGACAACTTCAAGGGACGTGTAGTCGTCTTGCGCGACACGACGGATGACCTGTCGCGCGTCAATTTCAATGACACCATATCGAGCATCCAGGTCGAGTCGGGCAGCTGGGAGGTGTGCGCGCATGCCGATTTCAAGGGCGATTGCAAGACGCTGGAACGGGGCGATTACCGCTCGCTGCCGGGCATGAACGACAAGATTTCATCCGTGCGAGAAATCGGCGGCAGCGGTGGCAGCGGTGGCAGCGGCGGCCGCCGCGCGGCGCTGGAACTGTATGCCGACGGCGGCCAGCGCGGCGCGTCGGCCGGCGTGAACTCGGACCGTGACGACCTGGTCGACATCGGCTTCAACGACCGCGCCAGCAGCGCGCGCATCGAATATGGCTACTGGCAGCTGTGCAGCGATTCCAATTACCGCGGCAGCTGCCGCGTGTTCGGGCCTGGCAGCCACGACGACCTGGGCGGCCTGAACGGACGCGTGTCGTCGGCGCGCCTGGTCGACCCGCGCGAGGAGAACCGTCCGCAAAATGACGCAGGCCAGGTGGTGCTGTACGGCCGCTCGTTCCTGAAGGGACCCGGGCTGCAGGTGAACCGCGACGTCAGCGACCTGGTGCGCCTGAACTTCAACGACCAGGCCGCCTCCATCGCCATCAACGAAGGCACCTGGGAAGTGTGCACGGACTCGCAGTTCAACGGCAGCTGCGAGCGCATGGGACCGGGCAAGTATGAAACCCTGGACGCGACGTTCGACAAGCGCATTTCCTCGCTGCGCCGCCTGTATTGAGACCGCCGCACGGCCTGGCAATTGTTATACTGGCAGCCTGGCGCAACAGCCAGGCGTATCATCACCAAAGAATGAAGAATGGAGTAAATCATGACGGGCCCTTTCAAACACGCGCTGGCATGCGCGGCGACCTTGCTGCTCTCGCTGGGGACGCATGCCGCGGCCCACGCGGGCGATATCACCCTGTTCGAGGATGATAATTTTCGCGGCCGTGCGGTGAACCTGCGCGAGACGACCGATGATCTGTCGCGCCTTGGATTCAACGACAAGGCGTCGAGCATCCTCGTGCGTTCGGGCACGTGGGATGTGTGCACGGACGCCGGCTTTCGCGGCAATTGCCGCACCCTGGGACCGGGCGAATACCGTTCGATGCCGGGCATGAACGACGCCATCACGTCGGTGCGCGAAGCGGGACGCGGCGATGGCTATCATCCGGGACGCCCGGGGCGCGATCCTGACCGTGGCAATGGCGGCTATGGCCGTGGCGGCAGCCTGGAAGTGTATTCGGGCGCGGGCCAGAACGGCGGCTCGGCGCGACTGAATCGCGACACGGACGATTTCGTCAGTATCGGTTTCAACGACCGCACCACCAGCATCGTCGTCTATAACGGCTACTGGCAGCTGTGCAGCGATTCGAACTACAACGGCGTGTGCCGCATCTTCGGCCCCGGCCGCCATGACGACCTGGGGCGCGGCCTTGACGGGCGCGTCTCGTCGGCGCGCATGGTCGACGAGCGCGAAGCGCGCCGCCAGCAGCAATACGAGAACCAATACCAGCGGCCGCAGTACGAGCAGCCGCAATATCCGCAGTATCCGCAATACCAGCAGCCGCAGTACCAGCAGCGTGGCGCCGTCCTGCTGTTCCCCGAGGCTGGCATGCGCGGCGAACCGCTGGCGCTGGACCGCAATGCGGAAGACCTGGTGCGTTACAACTTCAACGACCGCGCCTCGTCCATCGTCGTCAACGAGGGCCAGTGGGAAGTGTGCAGCGATTCGAACTTCCGTGGCCGCTGCGAAGTGATCGGTCCGGGCGAATATGGCCGCCTGAACGGCATGGAAGAGCAGATTTCCTCGCTGCGCCGCGTGCGCTGACTTTATCCTGCCGCCATGCGGACAAGCCGCCTGCCGGGAACATCCCGCCAGGCGGTGTTTACATTCGCTGCCGTGCGCTGACATTTGCTTGCCCTTTGTTACACTCGCCGCCTGCCGCCTGGACTACACTGGCGAAAATGTCATCAGTATTGGAGTTGTCATGGTTCGATCTTTCCGGCCCGCGCTGCTGTGCGCCGCCACCTTCCTCGCCCCCCTTGCCGCATCCGCGGGCGAAATCACCCTGTTCGAGGATGCCGGTTTCCGTGGCCGCCCGGTCACCCTGCGTTCCGACGCGGGCGACCTGTCGCGCGTAGGCTTTAACGACAAGACCTCGAGCATCATCGTGCGCTCGGGTACCTGGGAAGTGTGCAAGGACGCCAATTACCGCGGCAACTGCCGCGTGCTGCAGCCTGGCCGCTACGGCACCATGCCGGGCATGAACGACGCCGTGTCGTCCGTGCGCGAAGTGGGCCGCCCGGGCCATGGCGGCGGCGACCACCGTCCCTACCCGCCGCGTCCGGAGCCGGAGCGTCCTCATCCCGGCTATCCCGGCCATGGCGGCGGCCACCGTCCCGACGTGAACGGCGCCGTGCTGCTGTTCCCCGATGCGGGCATGCGCGGCCGGCCCGTGCGCCTGGACCGCGAAGTGCGCGACTTGAGCCGCTATGGCTTCAATGACCGCGCCGAATCGATCGTCGTCAATTACGGCCGTTGGGAGTTCTGCGTCGATGCCAACTTCCGCGGCCGCTGCGTGGTCATGGGGCCAGGCAGCTACGGCCGCCTGCACGGTCGCCTCGAGCGCCGCATATCCTCGCTGCGCCGCGTGCGCTGATGCGCCGCCGGGCGGCGTTGTATTGTGCACACGCTGTCCGGCGCCTAATTCGTGTACTCTTCCCATAGGCAGTTCAACCATGGGGGGCAGGCACGGTGGAATACAAGGACTACTACAAGGAGCTGGGCGTCGGGAAGACGGCGTCCGAGGCCGACATCAAGAAGGCGTACCGCAAGCTGGTGCGCAAATACCATCCCGACGTGAGCAAGGAGCCGGACGCCGACAAGCGCACCAAGGCCCTCAACGAAGCCTACGGCGTGCTGGGTGACGCGGAAAAGCGCGCCGCCTACGATGAACTGGGGCGTAACCAGGGCGCGCAGGGCCAGCCCTTCCGTCCGCCGCCGGACTGGGGTTCGGGCTACGAATCGTCGGGCGTCGACGACAGCGACTTCTTTGCCGACCTGTTCGCCCACGTGGGCGGGCGGCGCCGCGCCGGCGGCAGTTTCCAGATGCAGGGCGAGGACAGCCACGCCGCCATCACCATCGATTTGCAGGACAGCTACCAGGGCGCCAGGCGCCACATCGTCATGCGCGTGCCCGAAGCGGATGCGCAAGGCCATGTGGTGACGCGCGAGCGCACGCTGGAAGTGACGATACCGAAAGGCGTCACGGAAGGACAGCAGCTGCGCATGAAAGGGCAGGGCAATCCGGGCAGCGGCGGCGCGCCGGCCGGCGATTTGTACCTGGAAATCCGCTTCCGGCCCGATGCGCGCTACAAGGTGGAAGGACGCGACGTCTTCGAGACGGTGCCCGTCACGCCGTGGGAAGCGGCGCTGGGCGGCGAAATCGACGTGCCCACGCCATCGGGCACGGTGTCCGTCAGCGTGCCGCCCAATTCGCAGACGGGGCGCAAGCTGCGCCTGAAGGGGCGCGGCATTCCCGCCGCCCAGCCGGGCGACCTGTATCTGCTGCTGGAAGTGGTGCTGCCGCCGGCGAACGACGACAAGGCGCGCGAACTGTATGCAACCATGGCGCGCGAGATGGCTTTCAATCCGCGCCAGAAGCTGGGAGGGTAAATCATGACGAACAAGGTAATTGGCGAATTGCTCGAAGACCGTGCCCTGAGCCTGGAAGAGCTGGCGCGCGCCTGCGCCGTGGAGCCGGACTGGGTGGTGCAGCACGTGCAGACGGGCGTGCTGCTGCAGGACGGCCCGCCAGCGGGGCAATGGACGGCCTGGCGCTTCACCAGCCTGGACCTGGTGCGCGCGCGCCGCCTGCACGAAATCGAATCCGTGTTCGACGCGAACGCCGAACTGGCCGCGCTGGTGGTCGATCTATCGGAAGAAGTGGCGCGCCTGCGCCGCCGCCTGCACGTGCTGGGCGTCGAGTAGTCCTCAGGCAGGCTCGCCGTGCCGCTGCACGGTGAGCCTGCCGATATAAAACTGCCCATCGACGACCACCCGGTGCGGGATGCCGGCCACGTCGAAGCCGGGGCCGCCGTCTTCCATCCATTCCTGCGCCAGCGAGTCGAACTGCTGCGGCGTCATGCGCATCATCTGCGCCGTGATGACGAAGCGCGCGCCTGTTTTTTGCTTGTTGACGAAGTCGTCGATGCCGGCCATGGTGAATCCTTGTTGAAGTGTTACCCGCATCATACCTGTGTCAATTGCGAGCTCACAACGCCTAACAAAACCGTAGCGAGCGGCAGTGATTTGTGGCTAAGAAGCGCAACCGTGCTCCAGCACGGTGAGCATCGCAGGCCGCAAAGCGCGACGCGCAGTAGGTTTTGTTTGGCGTTTAAAACCCTTGTGCCAGCAAGGGCAACTGCTCCGCAAACCGCTCCGTCAGCCACTTGCCCGCCTGGCCCGGCGGCGTGTCGGCGCGCTGGATCAGGTAGATCGGGTAATTCTCGCCATTGTCGACGGCCAGCGGCAGGTGCACCAGGCGCCCGGCCTGCAGGTCCTCGCGCACCATCGCTTCGGGCATGTTGCCCCAGCCCAGGCCGGCGCGCAGCAGCGCGTGCTTGGAGCCGAGGTCGCCCAGGCGCCAGTTGCGCAATCCCAGCACGCCGAAATCCTGGCCCTGCGTCAGGTCGCTGCGGTCGGTCAGCACCAGCTGCACGTGTTCGCGCGCCACGTTGGAGGCGATCGGGCCCGCCAGCTGCGCCAGCGCGTGGCTGGGCGCGGCCACGGGAATCAGGCGCACGTGGCCGACGGCCAGGCGCTCGAAGACGCTGGCCGTGGCCGTCATCCAGCCGCCGAGGCCGATGTGGCAGCTGCCATCCATCACCAGCTGCGCCACGGCGCCCATGGCTTCGATGCGCAGGCGCAGGGCGACGGTGGGGAACTGCGCCTGGAAGGCCTCCAAGACGCGCACCAGCACGCAGGTGGGAAACATCACGTCGACCACCACCGACACTTCCGCCTCCAGCCCGCCGGCCAGCGCCTTGGCGCGCGCGCGCATGCCGTCCACCTTCAGGGCCACGGCGCGCGCGTCGGCCAGCAGGGCCTTGCCCGCATCCGTCAGGGTGGGCTTGCGCTTGCCGCGGTCGAGCAGCACCACGTTCAGTTGTTCTTCCAGGTTGGCGATGGTGTAGCTGATCACCGACTGCGTGCGGTGCAGCTGGCGCGCCGCGTGGGCGAAGCCGCCCGCGTCGATGACGGCGACGAAGACGCGCAACTGGTCGAGCGAAGGCTGGCCCGGTTCTCTCATGCTGAGTCCATATCTAAAAATTCGATGCTAATCATTTATATTTACACGGTTTCATCGATGGTAGACCCGAATTATGCTGTGTGCAAGGGCTGCGATGCGGCCATTCCCGTCACCCGTTTTCACTGGAGCACTTCATGAGCAAGGTCTTATACATCAATAGCAGCGTGCGCAACAGCGGTTCCCTGTCGCGCCAATTGTCCGGCGAATTCGTCGCGACACTGGCCGCGCAAGGCGCCAGCGTGGTCGAACGCGACCTGGCGGCGCAGCCCGTGCCGCACCTGACGGAAGAGGTGATGGGCGCCTTCTTCACGCCGGCCGACCAGCGCAGCGCGCAGGCGGCAGCGGCCGTGCAATTGTCCGATACCCTGGTCGACGAATTGCTGGCCGCCGACGTGCTGGTGCTGGCCGCGCCCATGTACAACTTTTCCGTGCCCTCGACCCTGAAGGCGTGGATCGACCACGTGGCGCGCGCGGGCCGCACTTTCCAGTACACGGCCACGGGCCCGGTCGGCCTGGCCACGGGCAAGAAAGCCGTCATTTTCACGGCCAGCGGCGGCGTCTACAGCGAAGGCCCGGGCGCCGCGTATGACTACCTGAGCACCTATCTGCGCACGGCGCTGGGCTTCATCGGCATCACCGAGATCGAATTCGTGCAAGCCGAAGGCGTGGCCATGGGCGAGGACGCCGTCGCCAGCGCGATCGCCAAGGGCCGTGCCTCGATCGCGGCCCTGGCTGCCTGAGGTCTGCTACGCCCTAGTTCCAAAGGGGGATTGCCAATCTGCCATGGTTGACATAAGCTTGCCAGCGGCACGCCCAGTGCCAGCCCGGCGAGCCGTTCGCCATGAAAGTCCCTCATGCACAAGTTGGCAAGCGCAGTATGGTTTGGATGTTCCCTGTTTTCAGCAGGCATGGCGCTGGCGCAGACGGCGCTACCTGCACCGCCCCATGTGGGCCGCCACGCCTCCACCCCCGAGGATATCCGCGCCATCGAGCAAGTCGTCGCCGACTTCCAGGCGGCCCTGATCGCCAAGGATGTCAAGCTGCTGTCGTCGCTGATGTTGCACACCAACATACTGTTCGCCTCGCCGGCCGACGACGATTTCATCAAGAAAATGCGCGATACGACGGACGTTCATTTCGACGGCGTCGCGCCGGCCGGCTACATTGCTTTCGCCAACTTCATCAAGCGCGAACCCCTGCGCACGGAAGAAAAATTCTACAACGTCAAGATCACCCAGGACCGCCATGTGGCGTGGGTCAACTTCGACTACGAATTCCTCGTTGACAACAAACTGTCCAACTATGGCGTGGAAGCGTGGCAAATGGTCAAGCGCGACGGCGAATGGAAAATCCTCAGCGTCGTCTGGTCCATGCATCCCGCGGCCGAGGCGCTGAAACAGGGCGCCGCCGCCGTCCCTCGCTCCCGGCCGTAGTCCCTTGAGCGGGCCAGGGGGCGTTCGGTACAGAGTTGTCTTTCAATAATTTTTTCCGCATCGTCTATACTTTCAGCGGGCCTGCCGCCATGCCTGAAGAGGCGGCGAGCGTTCGAGTTTTTTCCTGTGCCGCGTAATAAAAAGCAGATATGTGAGTGAGTATCCTGAGCAAGCGCGATTGCATGTATTCCAACCCTGCGCCGGGTAGGGCCATTGAGACAGGCTACCCGGGGATGTTATTTTTGGAGCAAACATCGTGCCGATAAAGTACGTTGATACGTATGAAATAAATTACACGGCGGAACCCTTACGCGGTTGCAAACTGTGGGGCGCCTATGTGTCCCTGTACACCCCTTCGAGCAACCCCATGCACAGGAACAATATCGTCAAAAAGCACCGGGTGCTGGCCGACCATCCGTTTGCGACGGAAGCCGAAGCGGTCAGCGAAGCGGCCGAGGTGGCATTGCAGCTGGTCGAGCGGCGCCAGCGCCGTTATGTCTTCCACCCCTGATGCCACTGCGCCGCATCCTGCAGCGCGCGCCAGGGCAGAGTCTGCACGCGACCCGAATGTACGGCCTCCAGTTCCACGTGGGTGACGGGTGCATCCGGCGTGGCCGTTGCGCACAGCTTGACGACGAGAAAGTGTTTTTCCTTGTTGACGGGGGTGACCGCCGTCCATTTGCTGTTGAGTAATTTGTTCGGACGCAAGTTATTGCGATTTGCAAGGGGCATGGCGGCTCCTGGATTGGCGTGATGGCGAGCTTGCCATTATCATGCAATACCCGCCACGCACGAGGATCGCCATGAAACGCCAGCTGCACCTGCTCGTCATCGACCCGCAAAACGATTTTTGCGACTTGCCTGCCACCTGGCTGCCGCCGGATACCGCGCCGGCCCTGCCCGTGCCGGGCGCCCACGCCGACATGCTGCGTGTGGCGCAACTGATCCGCGAAGGGGGAGGCGGGCTGACGCAGATCAGCGTGACGCTTGACGCCCACCACCGCTACGACATCGCCCACCCCGCCTTCTGGCGCACGGGCGATGGCGGCCCCGTCGCACCATTTACGCAGATCAGCGCGCAGCAGGTGCGCGACCGCCTGTTCCTGCCCGCCGCCAGCGGCGCCTTGCCGCGCGCGCTGGCCTACCTCGATGCCTTGCAGCGAGCGGGACGCTATCAATTGATGGTGTGGCCCGTGCATTGCGAGATCGGCAGCTGGGGCCAGAATATCCACGCGGCCGTGCGCGCCGCCTACAACGCGTGGGAAGTGGATCACCTGCAGGTGGTGGCCAAGCTGAGCAAGGGTTCCAACCCGTGGACCGAACATTACTCGGCCGTCATGGCGGAAGTGCCCGATGCGCAGGATACGGCCACCCAGCTCAACCGCGCCTTCCTCGACACCCTGCTGCCGGCGCAGCAACTCTACCTCTGCGGCGAAGCGGGCAGCCATTGCGTGAAAGCCAGCACCGAGCACATCGCCGATTACCTGGAAGCGCAGCAGGGACCGCAGGCGCTGGCACGGCTGGTCTTGCTGACGGACTGCATGAGCCCCGTCACGGGTTTCGCAGCCCAGCAGCGCGACTTCCTGGCCGCCATGCGCGAGCGCGGCGCGCGGCTGGCCACGTCCGCCGACGTCTTGCCGGAACTGCTGGCGAACGCGACTGCCTGAGCCATTTGTGCATCGCGCCCTGCTGAAATGCTTGCGGTGGCGTACTATTCTGGCTTCAGGAAGTTGGAGAAAACACACATGACCCCGATAGTGCGCAGTTTGCTGGAAACCGATCTGTATAAATTTACAATGTGGCAAGCATTGCTGCACGGTCATCCGAATACCCATACCGAATACGAATTTGTCTGCCGCAACGCCACCGCCTTTCCCCTGGCCGAACTGAAGGGCGAGCTGGAAGAACAGCTCGACCACCTGTGCTCGATGTCGTTTGCAGACGACGAGCTGGCCTATTTGCGCACCCTGCGCTTCATGAAGAGCGATTTCGTCGACTTCCTGACGGTGTTCCGCTTTCAGCGCAAGTTCATCGAGGTCAGCACCGACGGCGACACCTTGCTCGTGCACGCGGCCGGGCCGCAGGTGCACGTGATGGGCTTCGAGATTTTCGTGCTGTACATCATCAACGAACTGTATTTCCGCCGCTTCGACCTGGACGCGGCCATGCGCGAAGGGCGCCACCGCCTGGGCTTGAAAGTGGCGGCCGTCAAGGAATTCGGCAAGCTGCCGCGGCGCAAGCATCCATTCGAGTTTTCCGATTTCGGCGTGCGCCGGCGTTTTTCCGGCGCCTGGCATGACGAGGTGGTGCAGCGCCTGGCGCGCGAGGTGCCCGAATATTTCAAGGGCACGTCGAATGTGTACCTGGCGAAAAAGCTGGGCATCGTGCCGATCGGCACCATGGCGCATGAATACATGCAATCGTTCCAGTCCTTCGGCGTGCGCCTGCGCGACTTTCAAAAGGCGGCACTGGAAGACTGGGTGCAGGAATACCGGGGCGACCTGGGCATCGCCCTGACGGACGTGGTGGGCATGGATGCCTTCCTGGCCGACTTCGACCTGTATTTCGCCAAGCTGTTCGACGGCCTGCGCCACGATTCGGGCGACCCCGTCGAGTGGGGCGAGAAGGCGCTGGCCCATTACGCGGCCCTGCGCATCGACGCCAATACCAAGCGCCTCGTGTTTTCCGACGGCCTGGACCTGGACAAGGCCTTCGCCCTGTACCAGCACTTCGCCGACCGCATCATGACGGGTTTCGGCATCGGCACCAATCTCACCAACGACGTCGGTTTGACGCCGCTCAACATCGTCATGAAACTGGTGCGCTGCAACGGCCAGTCGGTGGCGAAACTGTCGGATTCGCCGGGCAAGACCCTGTGCAAGGATGAAACCTTCCTCGCTTACTTGCGGCAAGTGTTTCACCACCCGGCCGTATGACGGCGGCGGGGCAGGCGCCGCCTGTTTAAAACCCCGTCAGCACAGTGTGCATGTGCTCGACCTGGGGCGGCGCGGCGAAAAATTCACCCACGAGACCGCGCCATGCCTGGAAGTCGTCGCTGCCGCGGAAATGCACGGTATGGTCTTCCAGCGTCGTCCAGCCCACCACCAGGCGGTAGGCGTCGCCGTTTTCGATCGAGCGCTCCAGGCGCATCGACTCGCAGCCGCGCGCGCGCTGGAACAGGGGGATGGCTTTCGTCACGGCCGCTTCGAAGGCAGCGTGCGTGGCCGATTTGATCTGGATGTGGGCAATTTCAAAAATCATGGCAAGTTCCGGTTTTGAAAGAAAGAACGCAGATCTTGCCACAGATTGTGCCCGCATGCGGCTGGCGCCGGCTCAACTGCCGCCGCCGTTCCTGTCCCGCGCTTGCCGCAGGTAGGCTTCCAGCTGCGGCACGTTCATGCTGGCGATATCCCTGGCCAGGGTATGGCTGAGCCGTTTTTCCACCTGGCTATCCAGGCTTAGACGCAACTGGCCCAGGAACTTGGGCGCGGCGACCAGGCACAGCTTGTTGTAGCGCTGTTGCTGCAGACCCTGCTGCAGCACTTGCGCGATATACCGGGCAAACTGTTCGTTCGCATGCTCGACCGGCGTCACATGAGGCTCCGCCGTGTGCGCTTGCCCGCCCGCTTGCGCGCCGGCGCGCATGCCGTTGCCGAAGCGTCCGCTCGCATCGCTGCTCAAGGCACGGTCGCTGTCGCGGCCCGCCGGATTGACAAAGTCTTGCAACTCGCCCAGCTGGTTTTGCCGCCCCAGCGTAAACAGCCGCGCCCGGCTGCTGTCGGCCACGACCACCCAAGTGACATCCATGCTTGTTCTCCTTGCTGTGCGGCTAGCGCGACAGGGCCGCCACGCCACCATGCCTGTCCTGGCCGCAGCGGGCCGTGCGCTGTTCGATATCGCCGCCGCCGCAAGCTTGCAGGATGGCGTGCGCGCGCGCCTGCTCATCGGCATGGCGCGCGGCTACCACCAGCCGGACCATGCCGCGAAAGGCCGTCTTGCCATAGTTGCGCCGGTACATATGGTTGTCGCCGCCAAACAGGGCGTTGATTGCCCGTTCCAGGCGGCTGGTGATGGTGTCGTGATTGCCAACCGTAAAGTTGCCCTGCACGGGGCCGGCCTCGTCGTCGCCCGCGTCCAGTTGCACGGCGTGAGGAGGAAAGCCCTCGGCCAGCAGCCGGTTGCGGGCGCGCTCGGCATCGGGGAAATGGTCGAAGATACGTATCAATGTGCTGTCGCTGCCGCTGTCCATGGCCCGGCCTTTCAAGGAGGTATGCCTGATTTGACCGGCGAGGCTGCAAATAATTCTGTCTCAGCCTGTAAAATCCTCGATCAAGGCGTAAAAGTTTGATAAATATCCAGTATGGCTGCCAAGTCGCGCTAAGATACGCCTTGCGGTGTGTCCTGCAGGCAAGGATATCGGATCAATCTTTCATAGGAGAACTAAATGGCAGCGAAGAAAATTCTGTTTTTGACCGGCGATTTTGCAGAAGATTATGAGACGATGGTGCCGTTCCAGGCCCTGCTGATGCTCGGTCATACCGTACATGCCGTTTGTCCCGGCAAGAAGAGCGGCCAGACGATCAAGACGGCCATCCACGATTTCGAGGGCGACCAGACCTACACGGAAAAGCCCGGTCATTTGTTCACCCTGAACGCCAGCTTCGACGAGATCGATCCGGCCGACTACGACGCCGTCATGATCGCCGGCGGCCGCGCGCCCGAATACCTGCGCCTGAACGACAAGGTCATCGCCGCCGTGCGCCATTTCGCCGCGGCGGGCAAGCCTGTCGCGGCCGTCTGCCACGGCGCGCAATTGCTGGCCGCCGCCGACGTCATCCGCGGCAAGCGCATTTCCGCCTATCCCGCCTGCGCGCCGGAAGTGACACTGGCCGGCGGCACGTATGCCGACATCGCCGTCACGGACGCCGTCACGGATGGCCAGTTCGTCACGGCGCCCGCCTGGCCCGCGCATCCGGCCTGGCTGGCGCAGTTCGTCAAGCTGCTCGGTACCGAGATCCGTTTGTAACCTTTACCAGCCCGGCAGGCCGCAGCGCTTGCCGGGCGCCCCCTTTTCAGATTCGAGTTCTTCATGCATGCGCCGCGCAGTCAACCTTCCCGCAAACAACTTCCAGCGTCGCGCTGGCGCCAGCGCCGCCTGGCGCAAGCCGCATCGGGCCTGAGCGCCGCGCAGGAACGCCAGCTGGCCACCCTGCATGAGATTTCCACCTTGCTGGCGGGCCAGCACGCCATCGACGCGCTGTGCCGCGGCTTCCTGCGCCACGTGATGCAGTTCGCGCAAGCCGAAGGCGGCACCGTGCGCATCCTCGATCCGCAGCAGGACACCGTGCACATCATCGTGCACGAGGGCATTTCCGACGCCATGGTGGAAGAGGAACACTGCATCCGCAACAACGATTGCCTGTGCGGCGCGGCCGTGGCGCAGGGCGTGATCCAGATCCGCGATTTCCGCCAGGTCGATGCGCTGCAACGTTTCCGTTGCCAGGACGAAGGGTTTATCGCCATCGCCGTCTTTCCCATCCTCGCGCGCGAGCAGGTGGTGGGCAGTTTTTCGCTGCACTTCGCGCGCCCGCAAGCCGTGCATGCGCAGCAGCAGGGCTGGCTGGAAACCCTGGGCCAGAGCCTGGGCATCGCCATCGAAAACCAGCGCCTGATCGCGCGCGAAAAGGAATTCGCCGTGGCGCGCGAACGCAGCCTGCTGGCCGAAGGCTTGCATGACAGCATCGCGCAAAGCCTCAATTTCATCAGCCTGCAAGTGCAGATGCTCGACGATTCCGTGCGCCGGGGCCAGCTCGACGAAGCGGCCGAAGTGTTGCCGCTGATGCGCATGGGCGTCGAGCAAAGCTACCAGGACGTGCGCGAATTGCTGGTCAATTTCCGCACGCGCTGGCATGGCAGCGACCTGGAAAGCAAGCTGTCGGAAGTGCTGGCCAAGTTCGAGCTGCAGACGGGTGTCGTCGGCACCCTGGACATGAGCGGCAACGGTGCGCCGCTGGCGCCCGAGCAGCAGTTGCAGATCCTGTTCATCGTGCAGGAAGCGCTGTCGAATATCCGCAAGCACGCGCAGGCGGGCAACGTGGCGTTGCGCGTGGTCAACGGGCGCGATTTCGCGCTGCAGGTGCGCGACGATGGCGAAGGCTTTGCCGCCAACCTGCGCGACAAGAAAACGGAATTGCAGATCGGCTTGCGTATCATGCAGGAACGGGCCGAGCGGCTCGGTGCGCAATTTGCCATCGACAGCACGCCCGGCGGCGGCACGACGATCTCGCTGGCCTTGCCGGCGGCCCGGCGCCAGGCCGCGTAACAGATGAATCATCCTTATCAGGCAGAAGAAACAAACATAGTGAACGCACCAATCAAAATCCTGCTGGTCGACGACCACACCTTGCTGCGCAGCGGCGTCAAGCTGCTGCTGCAGCGCAATCCTCAATTCCAGGTGGTGGGCGAGGCATCGAACGGGCTGGACGGCGTACGCCTGACGGCCGAACTGCGGCCCGATGTGGTGCTGATGGACTTGAACATGCCCGGCGTGGGCGGCGTCGAGGCGCTGCAGCTGATTCTGCAGGACATGCCGCAGACGGTCGTGCTGATGCTGACCGTGTCGGAAAACGCGGCCGACCTGGGCGCGGCCCTGCGCGCTGGCGCACGCGGCTACCTGCTGAAAAATATCGAGGCCGAGCAGCTGGGCCAGGCCATTTGCCGCGCCGCCGCCGGCGAATCCGTGATCGCCGACGCCATGACGGCCAAGCTGGTGTCGCAGTTCCGCGCGGGGCAGAATGCGCCCCAGGCCGACTATGACAAACTGACGCCGCGCGAACGCGAAGCCATGGCCTGCCTGGCGCAAGGACTGAGCAACAAGGAAATCGCGCGCCAGCTGGACGTGGCCGAAAGCACGGTGAAAATCCACGTGCAAAACATCCTGAAAAAGCTTAAGCTCAGCAGCCGCGTGCAGATCGCCGTGTATGCGGTCGAGCGCGAGTTAAGCAAATAAAGATCAAACAAAGTACAAATAGTGCACAAGGAATGCGCGATTGTTTGACCTGCATGGCGTTCCGGCCTAGACAACCCTAGTTCCTTTGACGTATGGCCTTGACCGTGCCTGCGCATTACACTCTTAGTCATTCGCTAATCTAATAAGAGAGTGTCATGCATAAGGTCAACGTCGATGGCTTGCTATCGAGCCAGGCTCTGTTCCGCCATATTTCCCCTTCGCAATTAGAGCAATTGCGCCAGGATGTCGTGCGCGTCGAAGTGGAAAAAGGCAAGGTGCTGTTTCGCAAGGGCGAAGTGGCGGAAGGCGCCTACGTGGTGGTCTTCGGCCTCATCAAGCTCAGCGTGTTTTCCATGGAAGGCACGGACAAGGTGCTGGAACTGATCCGTCCAGGCCAGAGCTTCGGCGAAGCCATGATCTTCCTCGATGAACCATATCCCTTCTGCGCCGAAGCGCTCGAGCACTGCCTGTTGCTGCGCATCCCGCCGCACGCGCTGCTGCGCCTGCTGGACCAGTCGCCGCGCATCGCGCGCCAGATGATGAACAGCCTGTCGCACCACCTGATGGGTTTCATCCGCAACGTGGAGCGCTGCTCCGTGCAGAACGCCACCCAGCGCGTGGTCGAGTACCTGTTGCAGGCGTCGGACCAGCAGCGTTCGAACGAGGTCAAGCTGGACCTGAAGAAAAGCCTGCTGGCATCGTTCCTGAACCTGGCGCCCGCCACCCTGTCGCGCGTGCTGCACCAGCTGACGGACTTGCATTTGATTAAAGTCAGCGGTTCGCTGATCCAGATCCAGCCCGATGCCTTGAAAACCTACCGCCATGGTTCCGCCACGGCGCTCTTGAACTAAGTTTTTTCAGCAGGCAAGGTCAGCCGCCAGAACAGCAGGGCGAGCAAGCTGACCGCCGCGCCCAGCGCGCATACCCCATGCCAGCCCGCCAGCGCATACACGCTGGTGGCGGCAATCGCACCGAGTCCGCTTCCCACCGCATAAAACAGCATGTAGCACGCCACCAGACGGCTGTGCGCATCACTGTCGCCCTTGAAAATCAGGCTCTGGTTGGTCACGTGGATGGCCTGGCCCGCCAGGTCCAGCGCGATGATGCCGACGATCAGGGGCCACAGGGCCGCGCCCGCAAAGCCGAGCGGCAGCCATGCGGCCAGCAGCAGCAACAGGGCCGCGCCCGTCGTCCATTGCGCGCGGCCGCCATCGGCCAGCGCCCCGGCGCGCGCCGCGCCCAGCGCGCCGATCACGCCGACCAGGCCAAACGCGCCGATGGCCGCATGGCCATAGCCTTGCGCCGTCAAGGGCAGCACCAGGGCGCTCCAGAAAATATTGAAGACGGCAAACATCAGCAGCGCCAGCATACCCCGCACGCGCAGCACCTTGTTGTGCAGCAGCATGTCCACCATCGAGGCGAGCAGGGCGCCGTAGGCCAGCTTCCGATGCGATGCTTGCGCCGGTGGCAGCTTGCGCCACAGCAGCAGCAACAGGGCGCAGGCGATGGCTGCCGAGACAATATACACGGCACGCCAGTCGGCCAGATCGGCCACCACGCCGGACAGGGTGCGCGCCAGCAGCAAGCCGATCACCACGCCGCCCTGCGCCATGCCGACCACGCGGCCCCGCTCGTGGCTGGCCGCCGCGCTGGCCGCATACGCGATCAAGCCCTGCGTCATGGCCGTGCCCAGCAAGCCCACCAGCAGCATGCCGCCCAGCAAGGCGGCCGTGGAGCGGGCGCAGGCCAGCGCCGCCAGCGTGACGGCCAGCAAGCCCAGCTGGAACAGGGTCAGGCGGCGCCGGTGCAGCATGTCGCCCAGGGGCACCAGCAACAGCAGGGCCAGCGCGCAGCCGAGCTGCGTGGCCGTGATGACCATGCCGCTGGCCGCTTCCGTCATGCCGAATTCGCGCGCCAGGGTGGCGAGCAAGGGTTGGGCGTAATACACATTGGCCACGCTGAGGCCGGCCGCCGTGGCAAACAGCCAGACGAGGGTGGGGGGAAGTGCCGTCGTGATGGGGAGGTTCGTGTCGCGCATGGAGTGCCAATCAAGTGGTTTCAAATTAAAACTAGTTGGAGTCTACGCCGGGAAGTTTTAAAATGCAACCACTCAATCAAGGAGAATGCCCGTGGCCAAGCGCAAGAGCCTGAAAACCGACCCCTGTCCCGTGGCGCGCGCGCTCGACGCGATCGGCGAGCGCTGGTCGCTCTTGATCGTGCGCGACGCCTTCGACGGCATGCGCCGGTTCGGGGAATTCCAGAAAAGCCTGGGCGTGGCGAAGAACATCCTGGCCGACCGCCTGCATACCCTGGTGGAAGAGGGCATCTTTACGATTGCCCCCGCCTCGGATGGCACGGCGTATCAGGAATACGTGCTGACGCCCAAGGGGCTGGCGCTGTTTCCCGTCGTCGTCGGCCTGCGCCAGTGGAGCGAGGCGCAATTGTTCGATGCGGGCGAGGCGCATTCGACCCTGCTGCAGCGGGGTTCGGGCTTGCCCGTGCGCCGCATGGACGTGCTGGGCGAGGATGGGCGCGTGTTGCAGGCGGGCGATACCGTCGTGCACAAGGTGTCGCCACCATGACGCGGGTGGCCGTGCTGGGCGCCGGCATCACGGGCGTCACCACCGCTTACGCGCTGGCGAAACGGGGCGTCAATGTCACCCTGATCGAACGCCACCGCTACGCGGCCATGGAAACGTCGTATGCGAACGGCGGGCAATTGTCGGCCTCGCACGCGGAAGTGTGGAACCACAAGGCGACGATATGGAACGCCCTGAAATGGATGGCGCGGCGCGATGCGCCGTTGCTGCTCAATCCGACTCCCGGCTGGCACAAGCTGAGCTGGTTTGCGGAGTTTCTCGCCGCCATGCCCGCCTACGAGCGCAACACCGTCGCCACGGCGCGCATGGCGATCGCCGCGCGCGCACACCTGTTCGCCTGGGCGGAAGCTGAACACATCGATTTCGACCACCGCCGCGCCGGCATCCTGCACGTGTATCGGGACAAGGCCGGCTTCGAGCGGGCGGCCGGCGTGTCGCGCCTGCTGGCGCAGGGCGGCTTGCAGCGGCGCGCCATCACGCGGCAGGAAATGCGCGCCATCGAGCCGACCTTGCAAGGCGATTTTTACGGCGGCTACTACACGGACAGCGATTCCACGGGCGACATCCACAAATTCACCAGCGGCCTGGCCGACGCCTGCGCCCGCCTGGGCGTGGCGTGCCGCTATGGCACTGCGGTGACGGCGCTGGCGCGCGAGCACGGCAAGGTACGCGTCAGCGTGGGCGAGGACAGCAGCGTGTTCGACGCCGTCGTCATCTGCGCGGGCACGGCCAGCCGCGCCATGGCGGCGATGCTGGGCGACCACGTGAACGTGTATCCCGTGAAAGGGTACTCGATCACCGTGCAGCTCGACGATGCAGCCAGCCGCGCGGCGGCGCCGAAGGTCAGCCTGCTCGACGATGCGACCAAGCTGGTCAGCAGCCGCCTGGGCGAGGACCGGCTCAGAGTGGCGGGCACGGCGGAATTCAATGGATACAATGAGGACATCCGCGCCGACCGCATCCGCCCGCTGGTGCGCTGGGTCGAGCAGTGCTTTCCGGACGTCAATACGCGCAAGGTGATCCCGTGGGCGGGCTTGCGTCCCATGCTGCCCGACATGCTGCCGAAAGTGGGGCCGGGCAAGGCGCCCGGCGTGTACTACAACACGGGCCACGGCCACCTGGGCTGGACCCTGGCGGCCGCCACGGCGGAGATGGTGTCCGCGATGGTCAACACTGCTGTGGCTAGTTCTTCGGCAGCAGATCGCTGAGCGCGGCGCGGCCCTTGACGGTGAGGAAGGGGCCGACCTTGCTGTAGGGCAGCAGAAAATCGTTTTCGCAGCCACTGCCGTTGGGGTCTTCCCAGAACGACACGCCTTCCGGCTTCAGGGACAGGTGGAAGCGGCCGCGGCCGTCGTAATCCGTGCCCTTGCACTCGGCGTCGATTTTCACATCCTTGAACAGGGCCTGGCGCAGGCGGTCCGGCAATTCGGCCTTGTCGTCGCCATCGCTGGCGCTGGCGCCGAACCAGTTCCACACATCCGTTTCCTGGCCCGTTTTGACGTCCCAGGTGCGGAATTTGATCGAGATGCCGCGGGCGCCATAGCCGGCCGGCCAGCGGTAGAACTTGACCGTCACCCAGCGCGGCGACCAGTAGGTCGGTTCCGCATACACTTCGTCTTCCGTCGTGAAACCGTTGCGGCCCAGGTATTCGCGCCGCGTGGCATAGAAATCGGCCAGGTCTTTTTTATTTTTTGCCAGCACGGCGCGCAGCTGCGCGTTGATTTTGGCGATGCCATCGCCGGGCGCGATCAATTCCACCGTGATGGTGTCGCCGATTTGCAGGTTGCGGTATTGCTTGCCTTCGAAGGCGATCGGCTTGCTTGTCTTGGTATTGGGAAAATCTTCCAGCGCCAGGTTGTAGGCATCGCTGGCGCACGATGGGTGCTCGCGGTCGCCCGCCGCTTCCAGCAGGGTCAAGGCCAACGGCAGGGTCTTGCCGCTTTTCGGGTCCGTCCAGGTGCCGGTGACTTTGCCATCTCGTGGCGCGCCCAGGCTCCACGTGCCCGTCGTGTCGCCCTTGGTGTCGGACTCGCTCCAGTCGCTCTTGCCGTTCGGCTTGGCCAGCATGATCGGTGTCTTGTAGCGCGTGTAGTAATAGCTGCCGCTGCGGTCCGCGCCTTGCGTGGAGCTGGGCTGGTTGAAGCAGGCGACGATATTGGCCTTGCCCAGAGTGCCCTGCCACACCCCTTGCACGGGCGGCTCGGCCGCCACGGCGGCATGCAGGGCGGGCAGGGTCAGGCAGGCAAACAGAAAGCGGCGCATCGGTTGTTCCTCTCGTGGGCGAAGGCCGATTCTACATGGCCCCGCCCTCGAGATGCCACACGTCAACTTATTTGGCGGGACGCTCTTGCCCCACCACGGCCATCGCCGCGCCCAGGTAGTGCAGCATGGCGGCGTCGACGAAGCTGCCTTCCATCAGCCGCGGTTCCTGCTGGTGCGCCTGGCGGAACTTCAGCTGCGTGGCCGGGTTCGTGCCCGCATACGAGCGGAACAGTTCCAGCCACTGCCGCGCCAGTTGCAGCACGGCCGGGTCGGTGGGCGGCGTGCGCGCATCCATGGCGGCGCGCACGGCGGCGATCAGGGCCGGCCATTCGCCCGAGCGCCTGCCGTAGTTGGCGAGTAAATACGCGTATTCCTGGTCGTCGAGGAAAGGCTGGTACAGCGCGATGCGCGAGGCATTGAAGGCGGCGATGATGAACCGCATCACTTCCCCGTCGACGCTGGTCGTCGCCTGCATCGATGGTTCCTGCGCGTGCATGTCGTTCAGGCGCGCGAACAGGCCCGGGTGGGCGCCCGTGTCGCGCACCAGCTTGACCATCCATTCCGTGGCCAGCGCCTGTGCTTGTGCATCGCCAGGGCCGGCGCCCGCGTCCTTGACGGCGCGCACGCGCGCCACCAGTTCCTTCCATTCCTGTTCCACGGCGCTATCTGTCAGCAGCGGCATTTGTTGCAGTTCTTCGGGACTAAAGTATTTGTCGTACATGGTCATCAACTCCATAGTGGTGAGCCACTCGGCCAGTTCCGGGGTCCGCCCCTGCGCCAGTTGCGCCTGCAGGGTGCACAGGCGTTCGCGCAAGGTGGACGCCTGCGCGATCTGGCGCTCCAGCATGGCGATCTGCTGCGCCACGATGGAATGCAAGGGTAGATCCGGCCCGGCGAGGGCGTTGGCGATATCGGCCAGCGACAGCCCGAACTTGCGCAGCGCCATGATCCGGTGCAGCCGGTCCATGTCGCCGTGCTGGTACAGGCGGTAGCCAGCGGGCGTGCGCGCCGAGGGCGAGAGCAGGCCGATGCTGTCGTAATGGTGCAGGGTGCGGATGGTCAAGCCCGTGAGCCTGGCCAGTTCACCGATTTTCAATGGCATCGCTTGTTCCTTTCCTGGTGCGTACGGACAGCATCGACCCTGACGTCGCGTCAGGGTCAAGCCCTATTTTCAGTTGATCGTCAGGCGCTGGCGCAGTTCCTGCAGCAGGGTGCCCGTCTTCGACGTCAGCTGGCGCGCCAGCGGCCACGCCAGGTACAGCGGCAAGCCTGGCGTGGCCAGCTGCGGCATGAGCGTCACGATGGCGCCCGTGGCCAGGTGCTCATCCACCAGCCAGGTGGCCAGCTGCGCCACGCCCAGGCCCGCCAGCACGGCGGCCGTGCGCGCTTCCGCATCGCCCACCGTCATGCGCGGCGCGGCCACGCGGTATTCCAGCTGGCCGCCTTTGACCCCATCCGGAAACAGCCACGGCATGGGCGAACCGTCGGCGCGCCCGTAGGCAATGCAGTCGTGCTGTTCCAGCTCCCCGATCGATGCCGGCGTGCCGCGTCGCGCCAGGTAGGCGGGCGTCGCGCACAGGATCAGGCGTTCGTCGCCCAGGTGCATCTGGCCCAGCGCGGCGGGCCAGTGCGATGGCGCGCCGATGCGCACGGCGATATCGATGCGCTCCTCGAACAGGTCGACGAAGCGGTCGCTGAAGGCGATGGCCGGCTGCAGCCGCGGATATTTTTCGCACAGATCGATCAGCGCCGGCATCACGCGCAGGCGGCCATACGACGCGGGCACGCCGATGCGCACCTTGCCCGCCAGTTCGCCTTCCTGCTCGGCCAGCACGTTTTCCGCATCGACCAGTTCCTGCAGCACGCGCTTGCAGGTGGCGTAGTAGGCATGCCCCGCGCTGCTCAGCTGCAAGCGCCGCGTGCTGCGCTCGAACAGGATCACGCCCAGGCGGGCTTCCAGGCGTGCCACGCTCTTGCTCACGGCCGAGCTGCTCAAGTGCAGGCGCTCGGCCGCCTTCGTAAAGCTGCCGGCGTCGGCGGTGGCAAGAAAAGGCGCGATGCCTTTCAAGTGGTCGGACATGATTACGGAATATTTTTCATGAATAAAGTGAAATACTATCGCGGATAAGAATTTATGTCCGCTATATCATGGTTTTTTACACAGGCGGGAGTATCCATGAACAAGCACGCATTGATTATCGGCGCCAGCGGCGTCATCGGCAGCAAGCTGGCCACGCATTTGCTGGCGCAGGGCTGGCGGGTGACGGGCGTCTCGCGCGGCCGCACGCCCATGCCTGCCGGCTGCGCATGCTTGCCGCTCGACGCCACGGACGGCGCGGCAGTAAACGCCGCCTTGACGGGCCTGGACGCCAGCCACGTCTTCTTCGCGGCCTGGGCGCGCCAGGCGAACGAGCAGGAAAACATCCGCGTCAATGGCGCCATGGTCGCCAATGTGCTGGCCGCGCTGGGACCGAACGGCCACCTGCGCCATGCGGCGCTGGTGACGGGCCTCAAGCATTACCTGGGGCCGTTCGACGCGTATGGCCAGGGCAGCGTGCCCGTCACGCCGTTCCGCGAAGAGCAGGGCCGCCAGCCCGTGGAGAATTTTTATTACGCGCAGGAAGACCGGCTGTTTGCAGCGGCCGCGCAGTACGGCTTCACGTGGAGCGTGCACCGCCCGCACACCATCATCGGCTATGCGCTGGGCAATGCCATGAACATGGGATTAACTTTGGCCGTGTATGCCAGCCTGTGCAAGGCCAGCGGCCAGCCCTTCGTCTTTCCGGGCTCAAGCGCGCAATGGCATGGCCTGTCCGACATGACGGACGCGGGCCAGCTCGCGCGCCACCTGGCGTGGGCGGCCGACAGCCCGGCCGCGCGCAACGAGGATTTCAATATCGTCAATGGCGACGTGTTCCGCTGGAAGTGGCTGTGGCCGCGCCTGGCCGCGTATTTCGGTATCGAGGCGGCGGACCTGCCCGAGACGATGGCGCCGCTGGCCGGTCGCATGCAGGACGCTCCCGCCCAGTGGCGCGCCCTCGCGCGGCAGCATGGCCTGGTGGAGGCGGACATCGGCCGCCTCGCTTCCTGGTGGCATACGGATGCCGACCTGGGGCGGCCGATGGAAGTGATGACGGACATGGGCAAGAGCCGCAAGGCGGGCTTTCTCGATTACCAGGATACGCAAGACGCCTTCTTCCATCTGTTCGAGCAGTTGAAGGCGCAGCGCGTCATTCCGCGCTGACGGACTCCGCGGCAGCCGGTGGCGGGGCTGCCGCCGCATTGGCCGCATTTACTTTCTGCTGCCGCGCCCGCTGCCACTCGAGGCCCGGGCGGTCGACGCGAAATTGCAGCAGCCGTCCCTGCACCACTTCCGTCACGTAGGCCGTGCGGCCATCGGGGCCGCCGAAGGTGATGTTGCTGGGCTTGGCGCCGGGCACGCTGATTTCGCGCAAGATGCGTCCCTGCGGCGACAATTTGACGACGCTGCCCTTGCCGTAGCGCGTCACGTACAGGTTGCCGTCGACGTCCACGCGCATGCCGTCCATGCCGAAATCGTCGAACTTGATCAGCAGGCGCTTGCCGCTCAGGCTGCCATCGGCGGCGATGTCATACATCCAGATATTGCGCTGCACGCTTTCATTCACATACAAGATCTTGCCGTCGGGGCTGACCTCGATGCCGTTGGCCGTGCCCATGGTGTCGAGCGCCAGGGTCACCGTGCCATCTTGCGCGATGCGCCACACGCGGCCCGTGTTTTCCTTCCAGTTCGGGTCGCTCGCATACAGCACGTCATCGGCCGTGATGGCGATGTCGTTCGGCTGCGTCATGCGCGGTTCGCGCGCGTGGATGGTGAGCGCGCGCGTGGCCGGGTCGACCAGGTAGATCGTGTGTTCCATGTAGTCGGCCAAATACATCTGCCCGCGGCTGCCGAAGCGGATGCCGTTGGCGATGCTGCTGCCGGGCAGGGTCAGGTACACCTCGCCACTGCCGTCCGGGCGCACCTTGCCGATGGTTTGCTGGCGCGCAAAGTTGACGGCATAGATATTGCCATCCGCATCCACGGCCGGGCCTTCGATGCCCTTGGTGAAGGCATGCGCGGGCGTCAGGGTGGTGGCGAGGAACAGCGTCTCGTGCGCGGGCGGGCTGGCGCAGGCGGACAGGGTAGCCAGCGGCATGGCCAGCAGCAGGGCTTGCAGGGGCACGCGCAGCGCCGGCAGGGCGGTTCGGAAATCGGGCATCGGGTGTTCTCTGTGTGGCAAAGGTGGCGTATGTTACCCGACGCGCGCCGACGCAGGCGCCTGGCTAAGTAATCCTCAGGAAATTATTGTGAATTTATGACGAACAGAACCGGATGCTATGCAAGGCGCCCGCTGCGACGCAGTGCGAGCACTGCTAGCAGCGGGCAACGCCGCAGAGCGCCGGTTATGGAAGTCAGAAATCACAATAATTTATTGGGGGTTACTTAGGCCGCCACCACGACCAGGTCGGGGAAGTCGTCCTGCCAGCCGTCCCATGCGTCTTGCAGGTGGGCGTGCATGCCGGCGCGTTCTTGCGCCTGCTCAAAGGTGTCGGCGCTGGCCAGCAGGAAATGGGCGATGGCGCGCAAGGTAGCCGGGTCGGCGTGGATGGTCACGTCGGAACAGGGCAGGGGCCGCTCGGCGGCCCCGTCCTGCAGATAGCAGTGCAGCGATAAATGTGTGTTCATGGGTGTCGGTGGTTGATATAGGCACCCAGCATGGCGTGTGCGTTCAGCGCGGCGCGGGCCGCGTCCAGTTCCTCGGGCGGCAGGTGCCAGAAGGTGAGGCCGGCATGCTCTTCGCAGCGGCCATACGCCTGCATCGCGTCGCGCAGCGCTTGTCGGCGCTCGGGCGGCAGCGCATCCAGTCTGGCTTGCGTGAAACCATTGATGGGATAGACATCGCGCAGGTGCGAATCCAGCAGCCCGCGCCGCTTGATGGCGGCCCAGTTATTTGCGGGGCAAGGAGTGCCAAAGGTCATCGGATGGGCCGCATCGATCTGCCGGTAGCCGAGTGCGTAGCCGGTGCCATAGCCCTGCGTTTCAGCGTAGCAGTACACATATTCGCAATGCTCAAGCAGGCCGGGTATGGCCCGCGCGGCGTCGAGCAACGGCATCAGCGCAAGCTTGCTGGCGCGTATGGACAGAACCAGTTCCGAGCCCGATAAATACATGGCCTGCGCGTCGCAGTTGACGGCCTCGTCAGCTTCGTCGGGCGGCACGATGCGCGGCGACAGCAGTCCTATGCCGTCGGTCTCTGGTGCGAACAGCATTTTCTCGTAATTGCGCTGTGAGAACTTGACGATCTTGCCGCGCCTGTTGCCGTAGCGCTCGACGGGTTCGCCGATGTGCGCGAACCAGGCGAACAGCTGCGCGCTGGCCGTGGCGGGAATGAAGGGGCTGTTCTTTTTGAATTCGCCTACGAGGAAGTGATATTGGTCCATGTGTCGCCAGAGTGAATGGGTAGCGCGCATGATGCCATGGGCGTGACCGTGCGGCTAGCACGTACTCGAGGAATGGCGCAAGTCTGGATGCAAGGTGGTGATGCCGCAGAGGCGGGATAGAAAAAGATGCGCGATCGGACGGCGCAATGGCCGCGTTGAGGCGTATGATGGAAGGACGGATGTGGTTGCCGCAAGGCAGTGCGACCGGCATGGGCCGCACATCTTGTGGGTTTTTTTCGTCGTTTTGGCAGCAGTAACAACGAGGAGACATCATGGACAAACCCGAATTCATCCTGGCCGCCAAGGCCATGGAAACCCTTGAGATGTATCAAACGTTTTACGGCCACTCCAGCGAATACCAGGCGCACCAGCAGGAAGTGCTGAAACTGCTGCGCCACAAGGGCGCGTCCCTGCTGGTGTCCGACCATGGCCCGGCGAAGTTCCTGCTGGCTTTTGCCGATGCGCTGGAAGCGGCCAGCTTGCCGGGGGAATATGTGCCGCTCAGCCGGCGGTAGGATAGGGCGCTGCCCGGCCTTGGTGTTGACAATGCCAGGCAGCGCCCGGCTTGGCAGATTGCGCCATACCTGCCTTTTCCCGTGCGCAGGTCGAGTCCGAAACAACATGCGTATCCCGCCTCTTTTGTATGAACGCAGGAAATATCGCTCCTGCGTGGCTCCCGGTAATCCGCTGAGGAGTTGCACGCCTGTTCCGGCTTCACATCGGGTCCGGTCTGAGCAAATAATTCCCTTGCCAATTCCCTTTGACCATGATTGCCAGTTTCCGGTCGCTACGCGTGGATGGCGGCATTTCGGACAGTGCTCCGCCATCGATCTGGTAATCACCTCGCAAGGGCCATGGTTCGCCTGTCCATTCCCTCTGCTTGTCGGCGGTTTGCGCCGTTGAAAAGAGCGCGAGCGCCATGGCGAGGCGGGCAAGTTGAGGTTTTCAATATGAAGATGGTCGGCGAGCCCTTTCAGAGCAGAGAGCTGGCATTGTTTCGCATTCCTTTCCTCTGGAATTGCGGTATCGCAAACTATGGCGAGCTGGAGTCTGGTTCGTGGATGCCATGGTTGCGACAACACCTTGCCCGGCAGATACGGTGCTCATTTTTTGTTCCTGCTTGTTACGATGTGTGAGTATGTTGCTGCCTATTTGGTGCACACTTTGCCGGATATCACATTTGGAGTAAATCCATGATGAGGTCGCATAGCCTACCGCCCCGACTGTCGGGAGCGGGTTTCAGGGGCTTTTCCTTGCTGCCGCTGGTTGTTTCATTTGTTGTGCTGGTATGCCTGTCCCTGCTGGCGATCCAGTTATGGATGACTTGGCGCGCGCGGGAGGTGCAGCTCAATAAAGCCGCGCGCGAAAGCGCCAATCTGGCGCAATCTGTTGCACAGCATGCGTATGACACGATTAAAGCGGCGGATACGGCGCTGGTCGGACTGGTGGAGCGGGTGGAGAATGACGGTGTCTCCGATCTGCAACTGGCCCGCATTCACAGATTGCTGGTTACCCGGGTCGCCGAGCTACCCCAGTTGCACGGTATCTTTATCTATGCCAAAGATGGCAGCTGGCTGGTGAATTCTCAGGAAACCTTGTTGAGAAATCTGAATAATTCCGATCGAGATTATTTCAATTACCATCGAACGCATGATGACCGGCGTCCTTATATCGGTCCCCCCGTGCGCAGCAAATCAACGGGGCACTGGATTGTCACGGTGTCGCGGCGGATCAATATGCCTGACGGAAGTTTCGGTGGCGTGGCGCTGGCGACCATCGATATGAATTATTTCAGGCAGTTTTATGAACGTTTTTCGATAGGGGAAAAAGGCGCCATCTTCATTGCGAATGGCGCGGGTATTCTCTTGTTAAGAAGGCCGTTCGATGAGCGTATGCTGGGACGCGATATTTCACAACTCCCGGTGTTTCATGATTATTTGCCCAAAAGTCCGCTCGGCACCGCCGTGATCAAGTCGGGTGTCGATGGCGTGACGCGTATCAATAGCTATCGCAGAATCGAGGAATATCCGCTGGTGGTGTCTGCCGCGTTATCGCAGGATGAAGTGCTGGCCGAGTGGCGCCTTGACGCGGCCTTGCATAGTGCGGTGGGCGGGGTACTGGTGCTGTTGATTGCGTTCATCGGTTATCGCGTGGTGCGGCAGATCGATTTGCGGGTCAAGAGCGAGGCGGGATTGCTGGAGGCGCGTAACGAGCTGGAGTTGATTAATGAAACCCTGGCCCGCCTTGCCAGCCAGGATGGCTTGACTTGCCTGGCGAACCGGCGGCATTTCGACCAGTCGCTAAGCGCCGAGTTCAGCCGTGCGCAGCGCGAAGAAAGCGCACTGGCACTGGTCTTGATCGATGTCGATTTCTTTAAGCAATACAACGATATCTATGGCCATGTGGCCGGCGACGAGTGCCTGAGAAAAATTGGCAAGGTGGTGGCTTACAGCATGCGCCGGCCAGGAGACCTTGCGGCACGCTACGGCGGTGAAGAAATGGTGGTTTTATTGCCGGGTACGAATTTGACCGGTGCATTGGCGGTGGCGGAAGGGTTGCGCAATGCCGTGCAATCGATGGGCATTGCCCATACCGGTAATCCTCTTGACGTCGTGACAGTGAGTATCGGCGTGGCGGCTTTTGTGCCTGTGCATCTGGAAAATCAGGCCATGGAACTGCTTGAACTCGCTGACAAGGCCTTGTACAAGGCCAAGGCATCCGGCAGAAATCAGGTCTGTTATGAAGTTGTTTGCGAACCTGCGGGGCAGGCCGTGGCGTGGCAAGGGTCAGGTCCGCCATTCGTACACGGCCTGAACTGCTAATGTTGTCGTTAGGAAAAACCGCCTGCGGCGAAAAGCCGAGCCTGTAAGAATTTCTGTGTGAAACGGGGTCATGAAATAATACCGAAAAGGATGTTCCA
>NZ_JAFLJN010000044.1:0-286160 GCF_018682595.1 Janthinobacterium sp. JC611 | reverse complement strand
TGGTAGAGCGCAACCTTGCCAAGGTTGAGGTCGAGAGTTCGAGACTCTTCTCCCGCTCCAGTGAAGACTAGATCAGCAGTAAAGCAGCACTGGTAAACGGTAGTAAAAAGCAGTAAAATAGCGGTTCGTATGCGGGAGTAGCTCAGTTGGTAGAGCGCAACCTTGCCAAGGTTGAGGTCGAGAGTTCGAGACTCTTCTCCCGCTCCAGCGAAAGCTGAAGCAGTACAGCAAGATGGCAGTAGCAGAAAATAGAAGCTCCAATGCGGGAGTAGCTCAGTTGGTAGAGCGCAACCTTGCCAAGGTTGAGGTCGAGAGTTCGAGACTCTTCTCCCGCTCCAGTTTTCAAGGTGGGCCGCAAGGCGCATCGAAGCAGTTCCTCTGGCGAGGTAGCAAAGAGGTTATGCAGCGGCCTGCAAAGCCGTTTAGACGGGTTCGATTCCCGTCCTCGCCTCCAGATGAAAAAAATAGCCCGCTTTCGAGTGGGCTATTTTTTTGTCTGCGCTTTCGTCCCATACCGATGTCGTCACCGACGACTTTCCTGTGCCGTTCGGCCCTGGCGCCGCTTGATTGTGACGCCCGCTCGCATGGCTGCGCCTGATGATTGCCCATCAAGCCGGCATTTTCCTGCTCCGACTTTGGATTTGACTCAATGATCAACACAACTTTTCGGGAAGAGTGGTTCCCGAACCTGCAAAAAAACGTCCTGGCGGGTTTGACCACCTCGTTTGCCCTGGTGCCCGAGTGCATCGCCTTTGCCCTGGTGGCGCAATTGAATCCCTTGATGGGCCTGTATGGCGCCTGCATCATTTGCGCGCTGACGGCCATCTTTGGCGGGCGTCCCGGCATGATTTCCGGTGCGGCCGGTTCCATGGCCGTCGTCATCGTGGCACTGGTGGCGCAACATGGCGTGCAATACCTGCTGGCCACCGTGGTGCTTGGCGGTATCTTGATGGCCTTGTTTGGCATCTTGCGCCTGGGTAAGCTGATTCGCATGGTGCCCTATCCGGTGATGCTGGGCTTTGTGAATGGCCTGGCCATCGTCATCGCCATGGCCCAGCTGGAACACTTCCGCCAGGCCACGCCGCAAGGCGAAACCTGGCTGCAAGGCATGCCCTTGTATGTGATGGGGGGACTGGTGCTGCTCACCATGGCCATCGTCTACGTGCTGCCGCGCCTGACAAAAGCCGTGCCGCCGGCGCTGGTGGCCATCCTGGGAGTGGGCGTACTCAGCCATGTCTTGCACTTGCCCACGCGCACCCTGGGCGACCTCGCGCATATCGCCGGCGGCTTGCCGGCACTGCACTGGCCTGCCGTGCCGCTGGAGATGGCCACCTTGCACATCATCTTCCCGTACGCGGCGCTGATGGCCATGGTGGGACTGCTGGAAACCTTGCTTACCTTTAATCTCACCGATGAGATCACGGAAACGCGTGGCCAGCCAAACCGCGAATGCATCGCGCTCGGCGCATCGAATATCGTTTCGGGCGTGTTTGGCGGCATGGGCGGCTGCGCCATGATCGGGCAGACGATGATCAATCTGAGCTCCGGTGGCCGTTCGCGCCTGTCGGGCGTGACGGCCGGTGTGATGATCTTGCTGTTCATCCTGTTCCTGTCGCCGCTGATCGAGCGCATCCCGCTGGCCGCCCTGGTGGGCGTGATGTTCGTCGTGGCGCAGCAGACGTTTGCCTGGGGTTCCTTGCGCGTGCTGGGCAAGGTGCCGCTGCAGGATGCGCTGGTGATCGTCGCCGTGACGGTGATCACGGTGTTCACGGACCTGGCGCTGGCCGTGCTGTGCGGCATCATCATCGCCGCCTTGAATTTCGCCTGGCAGCATGCGCGCGAGATGCGTGCCGACCTCGATGACGGCACGCCCGGCATGCGCGTCTACCTGCCGCACGGCACCCTGTTTTTCGCCTCGACCGCGCATTTCCTGGAATTGTTCCAGCCAGCGTCGGACCCGGCCCGCGTCATCCTCGACTGCCGCCACCTGCACATGGCCGATCACTCGGCCATCGCCGCCATCGAATCGCTGTATGAGCGCTATGACAAGGCCGGCAAGCATCTGCAGGTGACGCAGTTGTCCGCCCGCAATGAGGCCTTGCTGCGGCGGGCCGGGGTGGACGTGAGCGTGGCGTAAAATACGGGATTGCTGAATGTCTGTGGAGTGTGAATGCTGTCGAAGGAACAAGAACAATTATTGCAGCAAAGCCAAGCGGCTTTTGATGCCTACTATGACGCGCTGGGCGCCGCGCTGGTGAATTTTGTCGAGCGACTGGGCATCCAGCCGGCGCACGAAGTGTTGACGAACGCGGCCGAATACCTGCCGTACATCGACGCGGCCATGCGCACCATCGTCATCCGCGACGAGAGCTGGCAATGGGTGAAAACCATGCTCGGCTACTTTATCGGCGAATATTTCGTGCAAGGCCATGCGGGCTGCTGGTATGTGGAAACGCGGGCGGAATCGCCGCATTTCTGCCGCATCATGGTAGGCGGTTTTGAGCATGGTTTGCCGGCGGACGCCGCCATTGATCCGGAAGCGCTGGCGCTGGAATTTCTGGGGCAATCCGCGCCGCGCGAGCTGGCGGCACTGATCGCCCGGGCGCAAGCCCGCGCGGCGTGATGCCGCACGGCTTGCAGAAGCGGATTTAAAACTCTTCCCACTCGCCTTCGGCCGGGCTTGCTGCCTTGCTGCTGGCGCGCGTCGCGGGCAGGCGCAGGGCAGGGGCCGAAGCCTTGCGGGCCGGCGCGGCCATCGGCGCTGCCGGTGCGCTGCGCTGCGCCGCCTTGGCGCTGAAACGGTCGGTCGCGACCGCATTGGCGTCCAGGCGGAAGACGCTGACCACCTGCGCCAGTTCGCTCGCCTGTTCCTGCATCGCTTCTGCCGCCGCCGACGCTTCTTCCACCAGGGCCGCATTCTGCTGGGTCACCTGGTCCATTTCGGAAATGGCCTGGTTGACTTGCTCGATGCCGGCGCTCTGTTCTTCGCTGGCGTTGCTGATCTCGCTCATGATGGACGTGACGAAGCCGATGCTTTGCACGATTTCTTCCATCGTCTTGCCGGCCTTGTCGACCAAGTCCGTGCCCACGTCGACCTTTTGCACGGAGTCGTCGATCAAGCCCTTGATCTCTTTTGCCGCAGCCGCCGAGCGCTGCGCCAGGTTGCGCACCTCTGTTGCCACGACGGCGAAGCCGCGGCCCTGTTCGCCGGCGCGCGCCGCTTCCACGGCCGCGTTCAGGGCCAGGATGTTGGTCTGGAAGGCGATGCCGTCGATGACGGAAATGATGTCGACGATTTTCTTCGACGAGGCATTGATCTCGCCCATGGTGGCCACCACTTCGGCCACAACGGCGCCGCCGCGGCTGGCGATGCCGGCCGCGTCGCCGGCCAGCTTGTTCGCCTGGCGCGCATTGTCCGCGTTCTGTTTCACGGTCGAGGTCAGCTCTTCCATCGACGAGGCCGTCTCTTCCAGCGAACTGGCTTGCTGTTCCGTGCGCGACGACAGGTCCTGGTTGCCGGCGGCGATTTCCGCGGACGCCGTGGCGATGGTGTCGGTGCCGCTGCGCACCTGGCCGACGATGCCGACGAGGCTATCGTTCATGGTTTTCAGGGCATGCATCAGCTGGCCTGTTTCATCGCGGCCCTGGGCCGTGATGGTGCTGCTCAGGTCGCCCGCTGCCACGGTTTCCGCCACTTTCACGGCGTCGCGGATGGGGCCGGTGATCGAGCGCGTGATCCACCAGGCGAAACCGATGCCCATCAGCACGGCCAGCACGCCCATGGTGATCAGGAAGATGCGGGTGCCGCTGTAGGCTTCGATGATGCTGGCGCCAACGGCGTCGGCCGCCTTGATCTGCATGCCGGCAAAGCGCTTCACCTCGGCCAGGTAGGCCACGGTGATCGGCGCGACTTCCTTGTCGAACACGATCTTGGCGCCCGCCATGTCGCCGTCGGCCTTCATCTTGAAGGCGCGCGCGCGCGTCGTCACGTAGTCGGTGCGCACCTTGCGCACGACCTTGAACTGCTCGATCACGGCCGGGTTGAGCAAGGACGCGCTGATGTCGTCCTGCAGCTTGCTGGAACGCTCCGCATCGACCTTCAAGTCGTCCTCGATCTTGGCGCGCACGAGCGGATCGGTGATCTCGAACGAGGCGACGCCGCGCACGCTGTTGAGCTCAATGATCTTCGACCATTCGGCCACCATGCGCTGGTTCTTGATGCTGGTGTTGATGAGGCGATAGGTCAGGTCGCTGGCCGTTTGCATGCGCACGAGGGCGGTGATGGTCAAGGCGGCAAGCAACAGCAATACGACGGCAAAGCCGACGCCAAGGCGGCTGCCGATGTTCAGGTTTTTCATGTAATTCCTAACAGTTTAATGGTCATGATCGCCGCCGCCAGCAGGGGCGGACAGGCGCCGCAAGGCGCAGGGGATCGGGGTCTTCGGGTGCCGCGTGATGGCTGTGCGGCGCGCCACGCTGAGCGTGGCGATGGAGGTGAAGCAAGGGGCACGTCGGTCAGGCTGACCGCTGCCCAGCAAGCCGCAAGTATAGCATTGACGCAGGGAAATAGTTTCTGGCGGCAATTTTAATTGTTTTTTGATATTGATTTCCTGTTGTGTTTTTACGTCAAGTACCTAGTCTATAAGTACTATCACTTACATTCCGTCTTACTTTTCCCCATGTTGGCTGATAAAATACTAATGATAATCATTCGTATTAAACCATCGACCAGGGAATTGTATGCAGCAACAGCGCAAGCCGGGATGTCAACCGATCACCATCGCCGTACTGGGCGCCTTGACCTTGGGCGCCACGCCGCTGGTGGCGTGGGCGCAGGAAACATTGCCCGCCGTCACCGTGACGGCTGCCAAGGACCAGGACGGCTATGTCGCCGTCACCTCCGCCAGCGGCACCAGGACGGACATGGCCCTGCGCGACGTGCCGCAGACGATCAACGTGGTGCCGGCCGCCGTCATCCGCGACCAGAACGCCATGTCGATCCAGGACATCATGAAGAACATCCCCGGCGTGGGCCTGTCCACGGGCGACGGCCAGCGCGACCAGGTGTTCATCCGCGGCTTCACGGCCATCGGCGACCAGTTCGTCGACGGCTTCCGCGATGACGCGCTGTACTTCCGCGACCTGTCGAACGTGGAGCGCCTGGAAGTGATCAAGGGGCCGGCCGCCGTGCTGTACGGCCGCGGTTCCTCGGGCGGCCTGGTGAACCGCATCACGAAGAAGCCGGGCGTGGACATCACGGACGTGGCCGTGAGCCTGACGAATACAAAAGGGCGCCGCGGCGAAGTCGACGCGGGCCGCGTGGGCGAGACGGTGGACTGGCGTGTCACGGGCGCGCGCGAATTGTCGGACAGCTACCGCGACCAGCAATTCATCAACCGCACGGCGCTGGCGCCGTCCGTGGCCATCCGCCTGTCGAGCGCGACGAAACTGCTGCTGCAGGGCGATTACCTGGAAGACCGCCGCCTGACGGATTTCGGCATCCCGTCCTGGCACGGCCGTCCCGTGGCCGTCGATGCGGGCACGTATTACGGCGCTGCCAACGCCCGCGATGCCGACTTCAGCCAGTCGCGCGTGGTGTCCACGGCCGCCACGCTGACGCACAAGTTCAGCGAGTCCTTGTCGCTGCGCAATGCCTTCCGTTATTACGATTACCACCTGGACCGCAACAACACTAACATTTCCGGCAACGTCAATGAGGTCAAGGGCACGATGAACCTGGGCCACGCCAAGCTGAACCGCGACGAGAGCGGCTGGTTCAACCAGACGGAACTGACGCAAAAGCTCGTCACGGGCACCATGCGCCACGCAGTGCTGTACGGCGCCGAATTCGGCAAGCAAAACAAGGATGCGTCGAGCTGGGCGTCGAGCGTGGTGGCGACGAATGTGTCGATCTTCCATCCCGTCCTGCCGCACGTCAACCGCAGCAAGCTGGGCGCGCGCAGCGATACCTTCGGCACCTACGACACGGCCGCCGCCTACGTGCAGGACGCCGTCCGCTTCAGCGACGAGTGGAAGGCGCTGGCCGGCCTGCGCTACGACCGCTACCGGCAGCAGTCGCGCCTGGCCAATGCGCTTGGCGCGACGACGGCGGATTTGTCGCGCACGGATTCGGCCTACAGCCCCCGTGCCGGCCTCGTCTGGCAACCGGGCGCGGCGCAGTCGTATTACGCGTCGTGGAGCCGCTCATTCCAGCCCAGCGGCGAGAATTTCGCCCTGGCCGCCAACAATGCCGACCTGGCGCCGGAAACCACGCGCAACACGGAAGTGGGCGCCAAGTACGAGCTGTGGGGCGGCCGCGCCAACGCCAGCGTGTCGCTGTTCCGCCTGGAGCGCGACAATATCAAGAGCAGCGACCCGATCACGAACCGCATCGTGCCGGTCGGCACGCAGCGCACGGACGGCCTGGAGCTGACCTTCAACGCGGACTTGCACGATGGCTGGAAGATGACGGCCGGCTACGCTTACCTGGACGCCACCATCACCGATTCCATCGCCGTCGACAAGAGCGTGAATGCGCCGGGCACGACGACGGCCAGTGCCGTCGCCATCAAGGGCAAGCGCGCGACCTTGACGGCGCGCAATACGGCCAACCTGTGGCTGACGAAAGACCTGGGCCATGGCTTCACGGTGGGCGGCGGCGCGAACGCCGTCGGCAGCCGCTACGCCAATCCGGGCAACACGGTGCTGCTGCCAGGCTACGTGACGGCCGACGCCATGGCCGCGTACCGCACGGGCCGCTATGAAGTGCAGCTGAACGTTAACAATATCGGCGACACGCGCTACATCGTCTCGGGCCACGGTTCCAGCCCGAACCTGAGCTTGCCGGGCGCGCCGCGCAACGTGGCGCTGACCTTGCGCTACAGCCTGTAATCCGGCATTTTTGTCACGCTTTCCAAACCCGCTCGCGAGCGGGTTTTTTCATGGGTGGGTAGCGATGTGCAAGCGTGCCGGGCAGACTGGCATTGTTTAGAGGGAACCTTCGCTATCGTCAGATTAATGTTGACTAAAGGCAATTTTTCCCGGCGGACTAAGCCTTGTCGGAGTTTGAGGGGTAAAATGGCGTCATACGGCACAGGCATGGTGCTTATATCTTGATGGTATGACACGACAACGACGCCGTATGACTTTTTATTTACTCACATCATAGAGGCCTGAATATGGTTCAGATGTCCAGGCGCCAGTTCCTTCGGGTAACTGGCGCGACCATTGCTGGTTCCAGCCTCGCCCTGCTCGGTTTCGCACCGGGCCAGGCGATGGCGGAAGTGCGGCAATACAAGCTGTCTCGCACGACCGAGACACGCAATACCTGTCCTTACTGTTCGGTAGGATGCGGCGTCCTGCTGTATGGCCTGGGCGACGGCGCGAAAAACGCCGTCTCCAGCATCATCCACGTGGAAGGCGATGCCGATCACCCGGTGAACCGCGGCACCCTGTGCCCGAAAGGCGCCAGCCTGGTCGACTTCATCCACAGCCCGAACCGCCTGAAAATGCCCGAATACCGCGCACCGGGCGGCACGGAATGGCAACCGATCTCCTGGGATGTGGCGCTCGACAAGATCGCGCGCCTGATGAAGGATGACCGCGACGCCAACCTGATCGAAAAGAATGCCGACGGCAAGACCGTCAACCGCTGGCTCTCCACCGGCATGCTGGCCGCGTCCGCCGGCAGCAACGAGGTGGGGTATCTGACCCACAAGACGGTGCGCAGCATGGGGATGCTGACCTTTGATAATCAGGCGCGTGTATGACACGGACCGACGGTGGCAGGTCTTGCCCCGACGTTTGGCCGTGGCGCGATGACGAATCATTGGGTCGATATCAAGAATGCCGACGTGATCCTGGTCATGGGCGGCAATGCAGCAGAAGCACATCCTTGCGGATTCAAGTGGGTAACGGAAGCGAAGGCGCATAACAAGGCCAAGCTGATCGTTGTCGATCCGCGTTTTACCCGTACCGCATCCGTGGCAGATTACTACTGCGCCACGCGTACCGGCACGGACATCGTCTTCCTCGGCGCGATCATCAATTATCTGCTGACGAACGACAAGATCCAGCATGAGTACGTGCGCAACTACACGGACATGCCCTTCATCGTGCGCGAAGACTATGCGTTCGAGGATGGCCTGTTCTCGGGTTTCGACAAGGAAAAAGGCAAGTACACCAACAAGGCCACCTGGGATTACGAGATCGGCGAAGACGGCTACGCCAAGGTCGACCCGACCCTGGAACACCCGCGCTGCGTCTACCAGATGATGAAGAAGCACTACGCGCGCTACACGACCGAGATGGTCGAACGCACGTGCGGCGTGTCGGCCGACAAGTTCCACAAGGTGGCGGAAGCATTGGCTTCGACCGCCGTGCCGGGACGCGCCGGCACCATCCTGTACGCGCTGGGCTGGACGCACCATTCGACGGGCGCGCAGACCATCCGCACGGGCGCCATGGTGCAACTGTTGCTGGGAAATATGGGCATCGCCGGCGGCGGCATGAACGCCTTGCGCGGCCACTCGAACATCCAGGGCTTGACCGACCTGGGCCTGATGTCGAACCTGTTGCCGGGTTATATGACCTTGCCGAACGAAGCCGAGCAGGATTTCGACGGCTATATCGCCGCGCGCGCCACCAAGCCGCTGCGGCCGAACCAGCTCAGCTACTGGAGCAATTACCGCAAATTCCACGTCAGCTTCATGAAGACGTGGTGGGGCGACTTTGCCACGGCGGAAAATAACTACGCCTTCGACTACCTGCCGAAACTCGACAAGCCGTATGACTTGATGCAAGCGATCGAGAATATGCATCAAGGCAAGATGACGGGCTATATCTGCCAGGGCTTCAATGTGCTGGCGTCCGCGCCGAACAAGCAGAAGGTCACGGAAGCGCTGGCTAAGCTGAAGTTCCTCGTCATCATGGATCCGCTGGCCGTGGAAACGGGGGAATTCTGGAAGGCGCACGGGCAGTACCACGAAGTCGATCCCACCAAGATCATGACGGAAGTGTTCCGCCTGCCGACCAGCTGCTTCGCCGAAGAGCGCGGTTCGCTGGTGAGTTCTTCGCGCGTGCTGCAGTGGCACTGGCAGGCGGCCGAACCGCCGGGCCAGGCGCGCAGCGACCTGGAGATCATGTCGGGCCTGTTCTTGCGCATGCGCGACATGTACAAGAAAGAGGGCGGCAAGTTCCCCGATCCTATCGTCAACCTGACGTGGAATTATGCGCAGCCGCATAACCCGCAGCCGGAAGAAATCGCCCGCGAATTCAACGGCAAGGCGCTGGCCGACTTGTACGATCCGAAAGATCCGACCAAGCTGCTGGTGAAAAAGGGCGAGCAGCTGGCCTCGTTTGCGCAATTGCGCGACGATGGCACCACCACCAGCGGCTGCTGGATCTTCGCCGGCAGCTGGACGCAGGCGGGCAACCAGATGGGGCGGCGCGACAATAGCGACCCGACCGGCATCGGCCAGACCCTGGGCTGGGCCTGGGCGTGGCCGGCCAACCGCCGCGTGCTGTACAACCGCGCCTCGTGCGACTTGAAGGGCAAGGCTTTCGATCCGACCCGTAAACTCATCGAGTGGAATGGGACGAACTGGAGCGGGGCGGACATTCCCGACTTCAAGGCCGACGAACCGCCGGAAAACGGCATGGGCCCGTTCATCATGCTGGGCGAGGGCGTGGCGCGCTTCTTTGCGCGCGGCGCCATGGCCGAGGGGCCGTTCCCCGAGCATTACGAGCCGTTCGAGAATCCGCTCGGCTATAACCCCATGCATCCGAAAAACCCGCAGGCGACCAGCAATCCGGCCGCGCGCGTGTTCGCCGATGACCGCAAGCTGTTCGGCACGCATGAGGAATACCCGCATGTGGCCACCAGCTATCGCCTGACCGAGCATTTCCATTACTGGACCAAGCATGCGCGCCTGAATGCCATCATCCAGCCGCAGCAATTCGTCGAAATCGGCGAAGAGCTGGCCAAGAGCATCGGCGTCGTCGCCGGTGGCGAAGTGCGCGTCAGTTCCAAGCGCGGCCACATCATCGCCAAGGCCGTCGTCACCAAGCGCATCAAGGCTTTGATGATCGAGGGCAAACCGGTGCATACCGTGGGCCTGCCGCTGCACTGGGGCTTTACGGGCGTGGCCAAGCCGGGGTATCTGATCAATACCCTGACGCCGGGCGTGGGGGATGCGAATTCGCAAACGCCGGAATTCAAGTCCTTCCTCGTGAAGGTGGAAAAAGCATGATGGGAGCTCAATAATGGCACTGCAATCCTTAGATATCCGGCGCCTGTCCGCCACCACGGTCACGCCGCCGCAGGCGCGCAGCCCGGTGACGGGCACCGTGGCCAAGCTGATCGACGTGTCGAAATGCATCGGCTGCAAGGCTTGCCAGACGGCGTGCATGGAATGGAACGACTTGCGCGACGAAGTCGGCGAAAACCATGGCACCTATGACAATCCGACGGACCTGACGCCGCAATCGTGGACGGTGATGCGTTTTGCCGAACACGAAAACAACGACGGCAACCTCGAGTGGCTGATCCGCAAGGACGGCTGCATGCACTGCGAGGACCCGGGCTGTCTGAAAGCCTGCCCGGCGCCGGGCGCCATCGTGCAATACACGAACGGCATCGTCGATTTCCACCAGGAAAGCTGCATCGGCTGCGGCTACTGCGTGGCCGGCTGTCCTTTCGACGTGCCCCGCATTTCGAAAAAGGACGACCGCGCCTATAAATGCACCTTGTGCTCGGACCGCGTCGCCGTGGGCCAGGAACCGGCCTGCGTGAAAACCTGCCCGACGGGCGCCATCGTCTTCGGCACCAAGGAAGACATGAAGGTGCATGCGGAAGAGCGCATCGTCGACCTGAAGTCGCGCGGTTTCGAGAATGCGGGCCTGTACGACCCGCTGGGCGTGGGCGGTACGCACGTGATGTACGTGCTGCACCATGCGGACAAGCCGAAGCTGTATTCGAACTTGCCGGAACGCCCGCGCATCAGCCCGATGGTGGGCTTCTGGAAGGGCTGGTCCAAGCCGCTGGCGGTGGCCGGCATGGCCGCCACGGCGCTGGCAGGCTTCTTCCACTACACGCGTGTCGGTCCGAACGAAGTGAGCAAGGACGAAGAGCACGAAGCCTTGGAAGAGGCCAAGCGCATCCGGGAGGAACAGCATGAAGCATAGTGAACTTCACGATGGCAAGCTGCGCGACAAGGATGGCAACCCGCTGATCCAGCGCTACGAACCGAACGAGCGCACGAATCACTGGGTCACCGCCATCACCTTCGTCATGCTGGCCCTGTCCGGGCTGGCCATGTTCCATCCGTCGATGGCGTGGCTGGCGAATCTGTTCGGCGGCGGGCAATGGACGCGCATTCTGCATCCATTCGCCGGCCTGGTGATGTTCGTCTCGTTCGCGATCCTGGTGGTGCGCTTCTGGCACCACAACAAGTTCGAGGACGGCGACAAGCAGTGGCTGAAACAGATGGACGACGTGCTCAACAACCGCGAAGAAAAGCTTCCGAAGATCGGCAAATACAATGCCGGCCAGAAGATCCTGTTCTTCGTGCTGCTCGCCTGCATGGTGGGATTGCTGCTGTCGGGCATCGTGATCTGGCGCGCGTACTTCGCGTTCTACTTCCCGATCCCCGTCATCCGCGCGGCCGCCTTGCTGCACGCCGTGTGCGCATTTGGCATCATCTGCGCCATCATCGTGCACATCTATGCAGCGATCTGGGTCAAGGGCTCGATCGGCGCCATGGTGCGCGGCACCGTCACTTACGGCTGGGCGCGCAAGCACCATCCGAAGTGGTTTGAATCGGTGATGCGCAACAGCAAGGATTAAGCTGCCGCACTGACACCCTGCTGCAAGAGCCGGGGCCGGTCCCACAGGATCGGCCCCGTTCTCTTTATCGTTTAGAATACTTTTACAGCACAGCCAACTCCGCTGGCTCTGCTTTGTTTTTTTTGGATGGGAAAACTCCATTGGTACAACGAATTCTTCAGCCAGGCGAAATCGAAGGCCTGGACCATAACGCGATTCCGCGCCTGCTGCTGCCGCAGCCCGCCAGCCTGTTTACGGCGCGCGCCTTGCGCTTGCGCGAACTGGCGCAGGGCAAGATCAAGGGCATCCCCGTCGATGCGGGCATGCAGGGTTACCTGGTGCTGATGGCCGCGCTGGCCGACGCGCAGGCGGCCGTGGTGGGAAAACTGGCGCCTGGCGCCGTGCCCGCCGCCGACCCCGACGCGCTGCGCCGCGCCATCGCTCACCGCATGCCGGTGCTGCCCGTCAGCGGCGCCCGTCCGCCCGTCTGGCGCGACATCTTTGCCAGCCTGCTCGATGAACTGGCTGCCACGGCGGCCAGCCAGCCGGCCCTGTCCGGCGGCCTGACGCAGGTGCTGGCGCAATTGCGCGCGCTCGACGCGGCAGCGCTGGACGCCTGCGCCGATTGCGTGCTCGATGAAAACGGCGACAACCTCAATCCCATGCATGCACCGTTCGTCGCGGCCGCGCTGCAAATTTTATGGTCGGTGTCGGCCAGCGAACTGCGCGCCGCGCGCGTGCCGGACCTGGAAACGGGCGCCCTGTGCCCCGTCTGCGGTTCGCACCCCGTCGCCAGCGTGATCCGCATCGGCGGCGGGTCGCAGGGCTACCGCTACCTGCACTGCGGCATTTGCGAAAGCGAATGGCATATGGTGCGCGTGAAGTGCTCGACCTGCGAACAAAATGGCAAGATCGCCTACCAGGGCCTGGATGCGGCGGGAGCAAAGCCGTTCGATCCCGTGGCGGCGAAGGACGACAAATCGCCGAACAAGGCGAACGATCCGAAGAAGGTGGCGCGCGCGGAAACCTGCGACGATTGCCATACCTACCGCAAGGTCTTCAACCAGGAACACGATTACAACGTCGAACCCCTGGCCGACGACCTGGCCAGCCTGATGCTCGACCTGCTGGTGGGCGAGGCGGGCTACCAGCGCGCCAGCGGCAATCCATTGCTGTGGCTGGGCAAGGGCGACAGCGGCGAGGGCCAGCCAGCATGACGACGGGGCAAACCGTGCGCCTGCCGTCGGTGGACCGCATCCTGGGCGACGCGGCTTGCCTCGACCTGATCGCGCACCATGGCCGCGTGCAGACCGTGGCCTGCGCGCGCGCCGTGCTGGCGGAAATGCGCACGGCCATGCTGGCGGGCGCAGTCTGCGAAGAGGGCGCATCGATCGCCGCCATCGCCGCGCAGATGGCCGAACGGCTGCAGGCGCAATCGCGCTCGCGGCTGCGCGCCGTCTATAACCTGACGGGCACCGTGCTGCACACCAACCTGGGCCGCGCGCTGCTGCCCGACGCCGCCGTGCAAGCCGTGGTCGAAGCGTTGCAGTGGCCGATGAATCTGGAATTCGACCTGGAGACGGGCAAGCGCGGCGACCGCGACGACCTGGTCGAGGAACTGCTGCGCGAACTGACGGGGGCCGAAGCGGCCACCATCGTCAACAACAATGCGGCCGCCGTGCTGCTGATGTTGAATACCCTGGCGCAGGGCAAGGAGGTGGTGGTGTCGCGCGGCGAACTGGTGGAAATCGGCGGCGCCTTCCGCATCCCCGACGTCATGACGCGCGCCGGCGCCGTGCTGCGCGAAGTGGGCAGCACCAACCGCACGCACCTGGCCGACTACGCCAACGGCGTGAATGAAGACACTGCCCTCCTGATGAAGGTCCATTGCAGCAATTACGCGATCACCGGTTTCACGAAAAGCGTGGAGCTCGACGAACTGGTGCCGCTGGCGGCGCAACGCGGCGTGCCGACGGCCGTGGACCTGGGCAGCGGCACCCTGGTCGATCTGGCCCAGTATGGCTTGCCGCATGAAACGACGGTGCGCGAAACCATAGCAGCGGGCGCCGACCTGGTGACCTTCAGCGGCGATAAATTGCTGGGCGGGCCGCAGTGCGGCGTCATCGTCGGGCGCGCCGATTTGATCGCGAAGATCAAGCGCAACCCCCTGAAACGCGCACTGAGGGTCGGCAAGCTGACCCTGGCCGCCCTGGCCCCCGTGCTGCAGCTGTACCGCGCGCCGGACTTGCTGGCCGAGCGCCTGACCACCTTGCGCCTGCTGACGCGTCCCGCCGCCGCCATGCGTGCGCAGGCGGACACCATGCTGCCGCTGCTGCAAGGGGCGCTCGGCAGCGCCTATGTGGTCACCGCTGAAGCGATGAAAAGCCAGATCGGCAGCGGCGCCTTGCCCGTCGACCAGTTGCCCAGCTTTGGCCTGGCCATCCGCAGCGCCCCAGGCTCGCGCCTGAGCAACCCGCTGGGCGCGCTGGAACAGCGGCTGCGCGCCTTGCCGCGTCCCGTGATCGGGCGCATCGGACAAGACACCTTGTGGCTCGATTTGCGCTGCCTGGAAGCGGCGCACGAGACGGCCTTCATCGCGCAACTCGACGAGTTGTCCGCATGATCGTCGGCACCGCAGGCCATATCGACCATGGCAAGACGACCCTCACGCGCGCGCTGACGGGCGTGCACACGGACCGCCTGAAGGAAGAGCAGGCGCGCGGCATCTCGATTGAACTCGGTTACGCCTACCTGCCGCTGGCGGACGGCACGGTGCTGGGCGTGATCGACGTGCCGGGCCACGAAAAATTCATCCGCACCATGGCTTCCGGCGTGACGGGCATCGATTTCGCTTTGCTCGTGGTGGCGGCCGACGACGGCATCATGCCGCAGACACAAGAACACCTGGCCATCTTGCAGCTGCTGGGCGTGACGCGCGGCGCCGTGGCGCTGACCAAGATCGACCGCGCCGACGGCGCCCGTGTGGCGCAGGTGGAGGCGGACATCGAGGCGCTGCTGGCCGGCACGCCGCTGGCGGGCAGCCCGATCTTCCCCACGGCCGCCCATCGCGACGGCGACGCCGGCGTGGCCGCCTTGCTGGCGCACCTGACGCGGGTGGCGCGCAGCCTGCCGCGACGCGACGAGCGGCGCTTGTTCCGCCTCGGCGTGGACCGCGTGTTCACCTTGTCGGGGCAGGGCACCATCGTCACCGGCACGGCGCTGGCGGGCCGCGCGCAGGTGGGCGACATGCTTCAGCTGGCGCCCGGCGGCGCGGCGGCACGGGTGCGCAGCATCCATGCGCAGAACCGCGCGGCGGACGCCGGGATGGCGGGCCAGCGCCTGGCGCTGAACCTGGCCGGCATCGACCGCGAGCGCATCGAGCGGGGCAACTGGATCGTCGCGCCCGAGCTGGCGCAGTGCTCGGAACGCCTCGACGTGGAACTGACCCTGCTGCCCGACGCCGGCGTGCAGCTGAAAGCCTGGTCGCCGCTGCACGTGCACCTGGGCGCGGCGCACCAGCTGGCGCGCGCCGTCATGCTCGATGGCGAAACCCTGTCGCCGGGGCAGACGGGCAGGGTGCAGCTGGTGTTCGACGCACCCATGCACGGCGTGCCGGGCGACCGCTTCGTCGTGCGCAATGCGCAAGCCACGCAGACGGTGGGCGGCGGCATGGTGCTCGATCCGTTCGGCCCCGCGCGCAAGCGCCGCAGCCCGGCCAGGCTGGCGTGGCTCGACGCGCTGGCCGCGTTCGTCGCGCACGGCGACTATGCGGCCTTGCTGGCGCAAAGCCCGCTGGGCTTGCGCGAGTCGCTGCTGGTGCGCCTGTCCCTGCTGCCGCCGCACGCCCTGGCGCTGCCGCCCGACACGCGGCGCATCGCCCTGCGCGGCGGCGACGCCCTGCTGCTGGCGCCGGCGGCGCAGGCGGTACTGGAAGAAAGAGTGCTGGCCGCATTGGCAGCCTTCCACGCGCGCGCGCCCGACGAGGCGGGGCCGGAACTGTGGCGTTTGAAGCGCATCGTCGACGCGGAGATGGAAGACGCCTTGTGGAGCCACCTGGTCGAAGGCTTGCTGGCGCAGGGCAGCGTGCTGGCGCGCGGCGCCAGCCTGCACTTGCCGACGCACAGCGTGGAATTGACGCCGCAGGAGCAGGCGCTGGCCGAGCCCTTGCTGGCGGCCTTGCTGCAGGGGCGTGCCGATCCGCCGTGGACGCGCGACCTGGCGCGCGACTTCGGCCTGGCCGAGGACGACGCGCGCCGGCTGTTGCGCAAACTGGCCAAGGCAGGGCAGATCAGCCAGGTGGTGCACGACCTGTTCTATCACCAGGCGGCGCTGGCCGAGCTGGCGCAACTGGTGCGCACCCTGGCCGAAAAAGCGGAGCTGGACGACGGCCTGGCGCCCGGTTCCGGCGCCGTCGGCGCGGCCACCTTCCGCGACGCCAGCGGCCTGGGCCGCAAGCGGGCGATCCAGGTTCTGGAGTTCTTCGACCGCGTCGGTTATACTCGCCGTGTTGGCAATGGGCATCTATTGCGCCCGCAGGCGCTGTGGTCCTATAGTCCACCCTTGTCGAGCAGCTAGCTCAGGCACCGCGGAAAGCACACTCATCCGGTGATGTGGCCGGGCTTCAAACCCGGTGGAGGGCGTCAGCCGTTCTCCCGTAGGTTCGACTCCTACTGTTTTCCGCCATTATTTCCCCTTTCCTTCCCCCGTCTTCCACATGGCACCCCCGCCGGCGTTGGCCCGCTGCCACGTTGCTGAAAAACAATGATTTAATAGATAACTTTTGGCGATGGCCAGCCGTAGCCGGTGGTAACATCGTGCCGATGGCAGGGATGCACATGTCCTGAGGTAGATGAAAGCAAGCATGAAACAACGAGGAATGGCATGGCTGCTGGCAGCGGCGTTGCTGGTGCCGCCGGTGGTAGCGGCGGCGGATTTGCGCATCGTCGGCGAGCATTTGCCGCCGTCGAGCATGATGGAAGGCAATGTCGTCGTGGGACGCGAAACGCTCAAGGTGCGCGAGATCATGGCGCGCGCCGCGCTTTCCTACAGCATCGAGCTGCTGCCGTGGAAGCGCGCGTACGCGCAAGCGCTGCGCGAAGCCGATACCTGCCTCTTTTCCACCAGCCGCACGCAGGAGCGCGAAGCGCAATTTCGCTGGATCGGCCCCCTCAATGAAGCGGAATGGGTGCTGTATGGCCTGGCCGAGCGGCGCCTGACGCTGCGCACGCTGGCCGATGCGCGCGGCCTGGTGATCGGCACGGTGCTGGGCGACGCGCGCGACGATTACCTGCGCCAGCAAGGATTGAGCGTGGCGCCCGTGACGCAGGAGTGGCTCAATCCGCAAAAGCTGCTGCTGGGACGCATCGACCTGTGGGCCGTCGGCATGGCGGTCGGCAGCAAGCCGTTTGCCGGCAAGGCGTGGGAGGGCAAGGTGGTGCCGCTGCTGACGTTCAACCGCGTGCAGACGTATCTGGCCTGTAATAAACAGCTGCCCGAGGCGCAGGTATTGGCCATGCAGCGTGCGGCGGCGGCCATGCGCCGCGACGGCGGCATGGTGCGCGAACAGCTGCGCTGATTCAGCTCTCCAGCCACTGACGCACGCAGTTGCGTCCTTCGCGCTTGGCCTGGTACAGGGCCTGGTCCGCATGGCTGTAGGCCGTCTCGAAGGCCGTGCCGGCGCGGTTCCAGCTCAGGCCCACGCTGACGGTGATGGCGCGCGTGATGGGCGCCGCATGGCGCTGGCGACCGACCGTCTCGCAGATGCGCTGCGCCACTTGCGCCGCGTCGTCGCGCGAGGAGGTGGGCCAGACGACGGAAAACTCTTCGCCGCCGACCCGGCCGATGGCCGTTTCCTGTCCCAATAGTCCCTTCAGGCAGTCCACCACGGCCTGGATCACGCCGTCGCCGGCCGGGTGGCCGAAGTCGTCGTTGACCTGCTTGAACAGGTCGATGTCGAGCACGATCAGCGCCATGTCGCCCTGCGCCAGGCAGCGCGAGGCGTGGTCGATCACGGCGCCGCGGTTCAGGGCGCCCGTCAGCGGGTCGTGCGTGGCGCGGTATTCGAGCTGGCCGGCCAGCGTCTGCAACTGCCGGTTCAGCAGATGCATGTCGCGCTCGGCGCGGTCGCTGCGGCCGATCAGCCGGCGCGTCTCGCGCATCAACCGCTCGTAGTGAACGATCAGCTCACCGAGCACGCGCCGCTGCGCCTCGCCGCTGGCGTGAGTATCGGCGTGCATGCGCCGCGCCGCGGCCAGCGCCGCCGCTTCCACGGTGAACAGGTCCGGTTCCAGTCCGGACTCGGAGAGGGCGGCGCGCATGTCCTAGCTGCCCTGCACGGGATGGTCGCGGAAATCGAGCGCCGTGAAGTCCTGCTGCAGCTCCTGGCCGAATTCCAGGATGGTGTCGTCGTCCTCGTCGTGATACCAGTTCAGGCGCACCCGGTTGCCGTCGATGGCCGCCTGGTTCAGGGTGTCGAACAGGGTGAACAGCATCTTCGTGCTGGAGCTGTTGAAGTAGGCCAGCGAGACGTTGACGGTGATGGCGCTCTCGCGGCAGCCTTCCAGGTAGGCGCGCACGGCGGCGATCAGCGGGCCATAGAATGCGGCCGCATTTTCCGGATACGACTCGCCCTTGATCGACAGGGTGTGCTGCTCGAAACGGAAGTCGATTTCGGGCGAACTCGGGGTCGCGGCGATGAACAGTGGTGACGGTAATTGCATATGCTTTCCTGAGTCGGCTCTTTCAAATGATGGCTTTGATGCAGAAGATGGTGTGGCCAGGCTCCTGCGGGTCCTGGACGAATTCGAATTCCAGCGGCTCGCTGGCGTCGCGCGCCATGGTGAGAAAGCCCAGGCCCGCGCCCTTGCTGTCGGCCGGCGCTTCCTCGCGCAGGGCCTTCTTGTAGGCGAGGCGGATTTCTTCCATCGTCATGGTGTGCAGCGGCTCCAGGCGGGCGCGGATCTGCGCCACGTTGTCGGTCGAGACGGGGTTGGCACACAGCAGGAAAAAGCTGTCGCCGCGCGTGCCGATGCAAAACGAGCCGCGCCGCATCTGCTGGTCCAGCTGCGCATCGGGCGTCAGGCTGTCGGCGGAATAATGCATGATGTTTTGCGACATCTCGATGAACGAGGAAAAGATGCGCCGCCGCGTGGGCCCGGCCGCGCCGGCCGTGTCGAGGCGCGCCTTGATGGTTTCGGAAATGGCGTTCACCACGTGCTGCGAGAAATAGCCCACGTAAAAAAAGATGATGTTGCGCTTGCGCGCCACATCCCAAAACTCGTTGAATTCTTCGTACAGCACGTCCGTGCTCCTGGCTAGCCGGTGACCCGGTTTCTTGTTGATAAGGTGGCTCGATGGCGCCAAAACTACAGGCGGAAACAGAAAAAGGTCAGGTCGTCGCGGCGCGGCTGCCTGCCTTGCCAGGCGGCGCTGTCCTGCAGCAGCGCCGCCGCCACCTCGCCGGCCGGTGCGTCGCGCCGCGCCAGCAGCTGCTCGCGCATGCGCCGCTTGCCGTAGGCGATGTCGCGCGCGCCGCCGATCTGGTCGAGCAAGCCGTCGGTGGTGAGGAACAGCAGGCTGCCGGCGGGTATGGCCAGCGTCTCGTTGTGCCAACAGTAGCCGGCCGGCGTGTCGACATAGCCCACGCCCATGCGCGCGCCGTCGATGGCGCGCACGGTCTCCTCGCCCGGCGCGACCACGTGCAGCGCCAGTTTCGCCCCAGCGAAACGCAGGCTGGCGCTGGCCGTGTCGTAGCACAGGAAGGCGCAATCCATGCCGTCGTTCGAGCCGGCGTGGCCGGCGGCCGCGCCGCTGCCGGCGCCGTCCTGGCCCAGCAAGGTCTTGATGGCGCGGCTGACGGCGCCGATCAGGGCGGCCGGATCGCGCGGCCCCAGCTCGCGCAGGGCCTGGCTCAGGGCCGACGAGGCGATCAGGGTCATGAAGGCGCCCGGCACGCCGTGGCCGGTGCAGTCGGCGATGGCGGCGAACCAGCCACCCGCGTGGCGCTCGAAAAAGTAGAAGTCGCCGCCGACCACGTCGCGCGGCTGCCATTCCAGGTGCGCGTCGGGCAGGGTGGCGCGCAGCTCCGCATCGGAGGTGCGCAGCAGGGCGCGCTGGATCACGCTGGCGTAATCGATGCTGTGCATGATCTGGCGGTTCTTTTCCGCCTGCATGGTGGCCACCACGTTCATCAGCTGTAAGCCGAAGCCCACGCCGGCCAGCGCGCCATCCTCGGTGATGATGAAGCCGTCGGCCAGCGCCTTTTCGCCCGCTTCCACGGCGCGGAAGGTGAGGTCTTCGATGCTCATGGCGCCGTCGACGATCAGCGGCTCCTTGTCCATGAAGGCGATGCAGCTCTTCTTGCCGTACACCTCGTGATAAAAGGGCTTGGACATCTGCGACATGAAGATGTTGCGGCTGATCAAACCGATGGGCTTCTGCTGCTCCGTGACGGGCAGGCTCATCATGTCGCGCCTTTCCGTGAACAGTTCCAGCACGGCGAAGTTGCTGGCGTCGGCCTGCACGGATTCCGTGGGAATGCACAGGTCAGACGCCACGGACGTGCGATAACGGGGAAGATGCAATCGAGAAGCGTTGAACTCCACAGCGGCTACCTTTACATGACGATCGGACCCTTGTTGTCGCGAGAGCAAGGCGACTGACAAACAGGCAATATCATCATGGTAGCCTGTGAATATGACGGCTTGATTACCGGCTTGTCAAAACCGTATGCAAGATGGCTGCATGGCAAGCCGTTGCCGGGCTTACAGGCGCCGCGCCAGCGCCTGCGCCTGTTCCAGCCAGCGCGTCCGCTGCGCTTCGGTGGAATGGATCATGGGGCCAAAGCTGGCCACCTTGACGGGCTTGACGCCGCAAAATTCCAGCGTCGTCTTGCGCAACTGGTGAATGCCCGGCATACGGTAGACCCAGCGGAAATACCAGGGCGGCGTGTCCATCGCCACCAGCAGCTGCGCCGTGCGGCCCTTCAGCAGCTGCGCGGGGAAAGCCTTGCCCGGGCGATACTTGAAGGCGAAGCCGGGCAGGAAGACGCGGTCGACGAAACCTTTCAGCAGGGCCGGTGCGCCGCCCCACCAGATGGGGTAGGCGAACACCAGGTGCTCGGCCCAGGTGATGGCTTCCTGCGCCGCCACCAAGTCCGCTTCCAGCGGCTGTATCTGGCGGTAGCCTTCATGCAGGTTCTGGTCGAAGTCCAGCTGGCCCAGGCGCAGCTCGCGCACGGTGTGGCCTTCGCTGCGGGCGGTGGCGGCGTAGGCCTCGGCCAGGGCGGCGCAGAAACTGTCGCTGGACGGGTGGCCGAGGATGATCAGGACGCGTTTGGGTGCTATTTGGGGCATGATGCAGGCTTTCCATTAAAGAACAGCCTGCATGCTAAAGCCTGCCCCTAGTGGCAGAGTCAAGCGGCCGCTTGAAGCTGCTGGCGCGCCAGGCAGTCGCGGATTTCCGTGTCGATGCCGGCCAGTTGCGCGTCGAGCTGGCGCAGGCGGGCGATATCCTGCCGCACCTGCGCGCGCTTGGTGGCGATGTGTTGCGACAGGGCGGCCCAGTCGGTCTCGTCGCCGGCCAGCACGGGCAGCAGTTCGGCCAGCCGGAAGCCCAGTGCTTGCGCCTGGCGTATGAGTCTGACTTGCGCCAGGTCTTGCTGCGTGTAGACGCGGTAGGCGCCCGAACGGCGCACGTCGCCCAGCAAGCCCAGCGCTTCATAGTGGCGCAAGGCCTTGGGCGAGGTGCCCGCCAGGCGGGCGATTTCTCCGATGTACATGGATGATCCTTTCTCAAGCGTGAGCGAATCTTACCGCAAGGCAGCGGCGCCCAGGCGGCCCAGGCAGCTTCAGGCCCGGCGCGGCGGGATTTTCTTCGCCGTGCACTCGGCGCAGGTGCCGTACAGCGATAGCGCGTGTTCGTGCAGCACGAAGCCGCGCTCGGCGGCGATCTCGTTCTGGCGCAGTTCGATGCCTTCGTCGACGAATTCATCGACCTTGCCGCACCCCGTGCAGACGAGGTGGTCGTGGTGCTGGCCTTCGTTCAGCTCGAACACGGCGTGGCCCGATTCGAAATGCCGGCGGAACAGGATGCCCGCCTCGGCAAACTGCATCAGCACGCGGTAGATGGTGGCCAGGCCCACGTCGATCTTTTCGGCCAGCAAGAGTTTGTAGACATCGTCCGCGCTCAGGTGCTTGATGCCGCCTTCTTGAAACAGCTGCAGAATCCGCAAGCGGGGGATGGTCACTTTCAAGCCCGATTCACGCAGTTCCCTCAATATATCCATGTCTCCCATTCCTTTTTGTAGTCGCCCAGCGAGGTGTTCCATTATATCGCAAATGATAATCATTACTATTCTCATGTGCGAACGAAACATAGTATGCCGCGCGGGTCGGTGGCAATCCAGTGACATCGGCGCAAGTGGCGATTGCGTGGCGGGCAACTTGTGCCGGCATGGCGCGCAGGCAAGCGGTCACGCTGCATTGCCGCATTTTCTTGACCTGGGCAAAGGAAAAAATCCCTCTAGTGATGCCATCTAGCACTATTTGATGTGGATCAAAGTTTTTGTTGCACTGCACTCTTAGACTTCGCAGCGTTACTTAACGACAGAGGAAAACATAATGAAAACGTCCGCAACTGCAGCAGCAATCGTCCTGGCCGCCATCGGCGCATTCGCCGGCAACGCCATGGCACAGGAAAGCCCATGGCTGGTCCGTGCGCGCGCCGTGCACATCGATCCGGCCAACAAATCTGCTCCTGTTGGTGGCATCGGCGCATCGGACACGATCCACGTCAGCAGCAAGACGATTCCTGAAATCGATATTTCGTACTTCTTCACCCCGAACATCGCTGCCGAGCTGATCCTGACCTACCCGCAAAAGCATGACGTTACCTTGTCCGGCACGAAGATCGGTACCTTCAAGCACCTGCCGCCGACCTTGTCGCTGCAATACCACTTCATGCCGGAAAAACAGTTCAGCCCATACGTGGGCGCCGGCATCAACTACACGAATATCTCGGACGTGAAATTGCTGAACGGCGCAGGCCGCCTGGAGCACGACAGCTGGGGCTACTCGCTGCAAGCCGGCGTCGATTACAAACTGGACAAAAACTGGTCCTTGAACTTCGACATCAAGAAAGTACAGATCCGCAGCGACGTACTGGCCGGTGGCGCCAAGATCAGCGAAGTCAAGGTCGATCCTATCCTGATCGGCGTTGGTGTGGGTTACCGTTTCTAAGCTTTGCATGACAGCGCCCGCGCGGCGCGGACAATAAAAAAGGACGGCTTCGCCGTCCTTTTTACGTTTGGTGCACGCCGTTTATTTTTTCAGCGTCTTTTCCAGCGCCAGCTGGTAGTCCGTCTTTTCGTAGCCGGCCAAATACTTGTTCGTCGCGTCGAGGAAGGCGCGCGAGCGGTAGGCCGCTTCCAGGTCCTTGACCCAGGGCTTGGCCTTGTCGGCCGTGCGGATGGCGACCAGGTTGATGTAGCTGTCCGAGATCTTTTCCACACTCAGGGCCGACGTCAGCTTCATGCCGGCGGCCAGGGCGAAGTTGCCGTTCACGAAAGCGTAGTCGGCGTCCGCCAGCGAGCGTGGCAGCTGCGCCGCTTCCAGCGGCACCAGTTTCAGCTTCTTCGGGTTGTCCAGCACGTCGCGCTCGGATGCGCGCAGCGGGTCGACGTTCGGTTTGAGCTTGATCCAGCCCATCTTGGCCAGCATCACCAGCGCGCGCGCCTGGTTGGTCGGGTCGTTCGGCATGGTGATGGTGGCGCCGTTCCTGACTTCCGCCAGGGTTTTCTGCTTGCCGCCGTACAGGCCGATCGGCATGGTCGGCACGGTGATCAGGGAACTCAGTGGCAGCTTGTTATCGGTGGCGAACTTGGTCAGATACACGATGTGCTGGAACACATTGGCGTCCAGCGAACCTTCGGCCAGCGCGTAGTTCGGCTGCACGTAGTCGTTGAATTCGACGATCTTGACCTTGTAGCCCTGTTTTTCCAGGATGGGCTTGATGCCCAGCTTCAGCTGGTCCGAGTACGGGCCGGAGCTGGTGCCGATGACGAGTTCTTTCGGGTCCTTGGCGTGGGCGGCGGTGGCGAAGGCCAGGCTGGCGGCGGCCAGGAGCAGGGTGCGGCGAAGGTGGTTCATGTAGGTCCTTGTTTCTGAATAGGGATTAACGTTTGTCGAGGCGCTTGGCGATGCGCGTGCCGGCGAACTGGATGGTTTGCACCAGCACGATCAGGATGGCCACGGTGGCGACCATGATGTCCGTCTCGAAGCGGTAGTAGCCGTAGCGGATGGCCAGGTCGCCGATGCCGCCGCCGCCCACCACGCCGGCCACGGCCGAATACGACAGGAAGCTGATCGACAGCACGGTCAGGGCCAGCACCAGGCCGGAACGCGCTTCGACCAGCAGCACGCGGAAGATGATCTGCATTTCCGACGCGCCCATGGCGTGCGCCGCCTCGATCACGCCGCGCGGCACTTCGCGCAGGTTCTGTTCCACCAGGCGCGCCAGGTAGGGAATGGCGGCGAACGACAGCGGCACGCTGGCCGCCAGCGGGCCGATCGAGGTGCCGGCGATGATGCGCGTAAACGGCGTCAGGGCGACCAGCAGGATGATGAAGGGGAAGCTGCGCACGGTGTTCACCAGCCAGCCGAGGATCGTCGACAGCGGCCGGTTTTCCAGCGATTGGCCTTCCGAGACGAGGAACAGCAGGATGCCCAGCGGGCCGCCGATCAGGATGGCGGCCGTCAGGCCGATGCCCAGCATGGTCATGGTCTGGCCCAGCGCCACCCAGATTTCCGGCAGCAGCTTGATGACGTTATTGATCGATTCTTCAAACATGTGTTGCATCCTTCCATGCGGTGGCTTCAAACGCCTCGGTACCGTAATAAGCCAGCTCGCGTCCCAGCGCCGTCTTGCGCGGGGTGGCCGTGTCGCTCAGATCGAATTGTTCGGCGATGGCGCCGTTTTCCACGACGGCCACGCGGTTGCAGATGGCGCCCAGCACCGACAGCTCATGGCTGACGATGACGATGGTCACCCCCAGGCGCGCATTGATGTCGCGCAGGGTGTCGAGCAGGGCGCGCGTCGTTTCCGCGTCCAGCGCGGACGTCGGCTCGTCGCACAGCAGCACGTCCGGGTGGCTGGCCAGGGCGCGGGCAATCGCCACGCGCTGTTTCTGCCCGCCCGACAGTTGCGCCGGATAGCTGTGCTGCTTGTCGGACAGGCCCACCAGCGCCAGGCACTCCTCGACGCGGGCGGCGATCTGCTCGCCCTTGACCGCGCCATGGATTTTCAGGGGGAAGGCGACGTTGTCGAAGACGCTGGCGTTTTGCAGCAGGTTGAACTGCTGAAAAATCATGCCGATGTTCTGGCGCGCGTCGCGCAGCTCGCTCTTGCCCAGGCGGGTCAGTTCGCGCCCGGCCACGGTAATGGTGCCGCTGTCGGGACGCTCGAGCAGGTTAATCAGGCGCAGCAAGGTCGATTTGCCGGCGCCGCTCTTGCCGATCAGGCCGAAAATATCACCGGGATAGACTTCCAGCGTGACCGATTTGACCGCGTGGAACTGTTCGCCCTTGGGCAGCGCGAAGGTCTTGTTCGCGCCATCGATGCGAATCACCGGCGTACGGTGTGGTGTGGTCATGCAGTGTTTCCTTTTTTATTGGACCGTGACAGGCTTGCTTGGCCAAATCGCCCAGCCTGCTACGTCGGTTGCGTAGTATACCTCCGATCGTGTTATTACTCCTACGACAGAATCTTGCTTTGAATATGCAAATAATGTCTATGCGCCAGTTTGCAAGTGGAAAAAGCGGGAAAGCGCCGTTCTTGCCGAATTTAATCGCGTGCACGGGCGTGACGTAGCCGTATCTTGGTGAAAAGTTCGACGCGCCCTGCGCAGGCGTCGCGGTGTTTTTATGCGCAGTTCGGCTGACTTGCCGTTTTTTCGACGCGGGGACGGCGGTTTACAGCCTGCCTTTGTCCTCTTCGCGGGCAGATTCTGCTCCGCTGGCGGCAGGACCTTCGGGACGCCGCAACAGGTAGACGAGGACGGCGATTTCCATGGCGCCCACCATGGCGATGACCCACCACGGCGGATGGCCCAGGCACATGGCGACAAAGCCGATGGCCATGCCCAGGCAAGCCATGGCCTTGCCGCGCCGCGAGACGGCGCGGTGTGCGCGCCATTGGCGCAGCGGCGGACCGAAGCGGGGATGGTGCAGCAGCCAGTGCTCGAGGCGCGGCGAGGCGCGGCTGAAGCAGGCCAGGGCGAGGATGAGGAAAATCGTCGTCGGCATGACGGGCAGCATGGCGCCGATGATCCCCAGCAGCACCATCAGGGCGCCGGCGGCGGTCCAGGCCCAGCGGCGCAGGCGCACGCCATGCGCCTCGCGCAATGGCGCCGGGGCGGGCGTTTCCCGCATCAGGCGAAGGCTCCGGCGCTCGCGCCCTGGCTGCGGGGTCGGCAATAGGTGGGGTGCGGGTTCAAGGTGTTCGTATCGTGGCGGGTGGCCGTCATGTTTTTCTGCTCGGTGTTCAGCGCTATTATGGAGGAATCAGGGCGGCGCCGCATGCGCACCCGGGCCGCGATGATCGCAGCCTATAGAATAATAACAAGAATCATTCTCATTTGCTGGACTGTATAACGCTGGATATTTTTGACAAGGCAGACAATAATCGGCAACAGAAGACGTTGTCGCGGACATTATTGCCGTTATTATCGATTTTTTCGATGCTAACTAGGTATATTTTCCGTTTTACATCGATCTTCATGCCATGCATAATCTGTTGCAACTGAAGCCAGACAAGCAGCCTCAGGCACTATTCGCCTGCAGCTTCTTGCGGTTTTGACATCCTCCACTTCTTGTTAGGAACCTACAATGAAAAAACTGCTCGCTTTTATCGCCGCCGCCGGCTTCTCGCTGTCCGCTTTTGCCGCTCCAGAAGTCTATGTCATCGATGGCAGCCACACCTTCCCCCGCTTCGAGTACAGCCACATGGGCTTCTCGACGCAGCAAAGCCGTTTCAACAACACCACCGGCAAGATCACCCTGGACCGCGCCGCCAAGACGGGCGCCGTCGAAGTGCTGATCGACACCAAGTCCGTCGATACCGGTTCGACCCTGTTCAACTCGCACATCCAAGGCGAAGATTTCCTCGACACGGCCAAGTATCCGGTCGCCACCTACAAATCGACCAAGTTCAACTTCGACGGCGACAAGCTGGCGTCCGTGGAAGGCAACCTGACCCTGAAAGGCGTGACCAAGCCAGTCACCCTGAGCGTCACCTCGTTCACCTGCGCACCGCACCCGATGCTGAAGAAAGACGCTTGCGGCGCCAACGCCACGGCCAAGATCAAGCGCTCGGAATTCAACGCCGGCAAATATGCGCCAGCCGTCAGCGATGACGTCACTTTGACGTTCGCGATCGAAGCGATCAAGCAGTAAACTGCTGGGGTCTGACCCCACATTTTCGCTGCAACGTAAAACGGCGGCGGACTTCGGTCCGCCGCCATTTTTTTTACCTGCCTTCGGTTATTACGCCAGGTGATGCACCTCCTGCTGCCCGTACACAGGGGTGTTCACCCCCTCCATGCGCGCCTTCAGCTGCAGCGACAGGTATTGCGAATAGTGGCGCGACTGGTGCAGGTTACCGCCGTGGAACCACAGCGCTTGCTGCTGCGTGGGCTTCCACATATTGCGCTGCTCGCCCTCCCACGGGCCCGGGTCCTTCGTCGTGGCGGAGCCCAGGCCCCACACCTTGCCCACCTTGTTGGCCACCTCGGGCGAGATCAGGTCGGCCGCCCAGCCATTCATGGAACCGTAGCCGGTGGCGTACACCACCAGGTCGGCCGGCAGTTCCGTGCCGTCGGACAGCACGATGGAACGGGCTTTCAATTCCTGCACGCCGACGCCGCTTTTCAGCTTGATCTTGCCCTCGGCGACCAGCTCGGACGCGCCCACGTCGATGTAGTAGCCGGAGCCGCGGCGCAGGTATTTCATGAACAGGCCGGAATCGTCGTCGCCGAAATCGAGCATGAATCCCCGTTCTTCCAGGCGCGCATAAAAGTCCGCGTCGCGCTCGCGGATGGCCTGGAAGACGGGCTTCTGGAAGTCGGCCAATATCTTGTACGGAATCGAGGCGAACGTCAGGTCGGCCTTGTTTGTGGTCATGCCGGCCGCCAGCGCGCGTTCCGAATACAGGTCGCCCAGCGCCAGGTCCATCAGGGAATCGGACTTGACGATGTGCGTCGACGAGCGCTGCACCATGGTCACGTCCACGCCCGCTTCCCACAGGGCGGCGCAGATATCGTGCGCGGAATTGTTCGCGCCGATGACCACCACCTTCTTGCCCACGTACGCGTCCGGCCCCGGATGCTGCGACGAGTGCTGCTGCTCGCCCTGGAACACGTCCATGCCCTTGAACTTCGGCAGGTTCGCCTTGCCCGACATGCCCGTGGCCAGCACCAGCTGCTTCGGCCGCAAGGTGACGGGCTGGCCGTCGCGCAGCACCTGCACCGTCCACTCGCCCGTGGCTTCGTCGAAGCTGGCCGATTCGCAGGACGTCGCACCCCAGTAGTTCAGCTCCATCACCTTGGTGTACATTTCCAGCCAGTCGCCGACCTTGTCCTTCGGCGTGAAGACGGGCCAGTTGTCGGGGAAGGGGATGTAGGGCATGTGGTCGTACCAGACCGGGTCGTGCAGGCACAAGGACTTGTAGCGCTTGCGCCAGCTGTCGCCGGGGCGCGCGTTTTTCTCGATGATGATGGTGGGGACGTTCAACTGGCGCAGCCGCGCGCCCAGCGCGATGCCGCCCTGGCCGCCGCCGATGATGACGCAGTAGGGCTGGCGCGCGTAGCCCAGTTCCCTGGCCTCCTGCTCGCGCTGCTCCAGCCAGCTGCTGCGATTCGTGCGCGCGCCGTGTTCCGCGCCCATGGGCCGCCGGCCGCCCTTGGCTTCCTCAAAACCCTTCAATTCGCTCATGGTGGTAAGCAGGGTCCAGATCTTGCCGTCGCGGATGCGGATGAAGCCCACGCCGCGCGCCACGTGCGTTTCCACCGTGATCCAGCTTTGCAGCACGCCGCCGGCCTCCACCGCATGTTCGCCGTCGGCGATGCGGATGGACACCGGCTGCACGGCGCCCAGCTGGGCGGCCAGCATGGCGGCGATCTGTTCGCGGCCTTCCAGGGTTTTCAGGTTCCAGGTAAACAGCACCAGGTCGCGCCAGTAGCCGTCCTGTTCGAACAGTTGCGCGGCGCCCGTGCCGTCATTGGCGCGCAGCGCGCCTTCGAGCTGTTCCAGGATGCCGGCCACGGCCAGGTCGTGCGGCTTGATATCGGTTTGCATCGTGTCTCCTCCAAGTCTGCTGACTGTATGATGGGATGCGGCTGTGTTGCCGCTGACGACGTTGTAACACTGGCGTTCCGGCCCCGCATCCCGCAGCGCAGCATGGCGGAATCTGAGACGAAAATCTCAGCTGTCAAACGGGCTACTGGCGGTGCGGCGGCGCGATGTGCAGCTGCTTGAGGCGCCGGTACAGGGTGGCGCGCGAGATGCCCAGCATGGCCGCCGCCTGCAGCGGGCGCCATTTGGCGCTGTTCATGGCATGCACGATGCGCGTGCGCTCGGCCTGTTCCTGCGGCGTGCAGGCTGCCACGTCATCGGTCACGGGGGCCGTGTCCTTGACGCGTGCGCGCATGCTGGCCTGGCGCAGCGGCGCGCGCACGCGGGCGTGCAGCCAGCTGCCGCCGCCGGCCAGGCGCAAAGACAGCAGATTGTGTCCGGCCCGCGCATCGAACAGCCGTTCGGCGCGCACTTCCAGCACCTCGCCCACGGGACGCGGCAGGGTAGCGAGGCCCCCGATGACGTCGCGCGCGCAGCCGTTGGCGGCGACGACGTTGCCATGTTCGTCGATGGCGAGCAGCATCTCCGGCTGCACTTCCACGAAGTGGCGGTTGCGGTGCGCCAGCAGGATGCAGCAATGGCCGTAGGACTTGAGAAAAAAACCGTCCTCGATCAGGGTCGCGCCTTGCCGCACCAGTTGTTTCACCAGGCGCTGGCTGTCGCGCGCGTCGGGCGAATTCAGGGCCGACGCATCGAGCACGCCGATCAAGTCGCCGTGCGGCGAAAAAATCGGCGCGGCGCTGCAGGTCAGGCCCGTGAACGCGGCGCGAAAATGGTCGGTCTTGTGCACGGTGATGGCTTCCTGGTCGAGCAGCACGGAAGCGATGCCGCACGTGCCTTCCTCCTCTTCCGACCAGCACGAACCCGGATACAGGCCCGCCTTCTTGAAGTCCTTGCGCTGGGCCGCGTCGACCACGTAGTCGATGGTCACGCCGCGCGCATTGGCGAGGATGACGCAGTAGCCCGCTTCGCGCACCATGGCGTGCAGGCGCGGCAGGCACTGGCCCGTGGAACGCAGAAAATTTTCCTCGGACTGCTGGATGGCGCGCAGTTCGGCGCCCGTCAGGATGCGCGGCCCCGTGGTGGAGGCGGGGTCGAGCCGGTAGTCGTCCAGCGAGCGCCGGTACGACGAAGCCAGCCTGGCCATATCGGCTCCCGGATGGACGATGCGGCCGGCGATCAGGTCGCGCACGCGGTCGATATGGCTGGTCTGGCGGACGTAGGGCATGGCGCTCTCCAGTGTCTCGGTTGCTGATGTGTTGACGCTTTTCCGTTTGTAGCACGAAGCGCAGGCGCATGCATGCCGCATTGCAGCACGGCACTGCCGTGAGACGTTCGTCTCAAGACGCGGCCCGCACAATAGGATGCTTTACAACAACAAAAAAGAGCATCTCTGATAACATCGGCTCAACTATACAGTCAGCTGACGCGAGGGATATCCATGGCAATGCAAGCGACGTTCCCGGTAAGCCGTTCACTCGCCCTCGCCCTTTCCCTGTTGGGCTGGAGCACCGTCTGCGGCGCCGCCGGCCAGCTCGATCCCGATGGACAGAGCAGCATGGAAAAGGAAGTGGCCCGGCGCGCGGCCGTCGAACCGGCCATCGGTGCCGACTGGCAAGTGACGCGTTCCGTCGAAGCGGGCGTGCAGGTGGCAGGCGAGAGCAAGCTGTTCTGGAAGCTGTCGAACACCCCGGCGCGCCAGCCCGACTTCGATTTCAACCCCTACTGGTACGAGTTCTACGTCAAGCCGGCGCTCGGCTTGAAGCGCAACCTGAGCGACGGCAAGCAGCTGTATGCGCGCGTCTCCGCCGTGGGCTCGGGCACCGTGCGCCACGATCCGTTTGGCGCGGGCGACACGGGCCGCATCTCGATCGAGGAATTCGTCGCCGGCATCCGCATGCCGCTCGGCGGCACGCGCGCCATGCTCGACCTGTCGGCCGGCGCGCAGAATTTCACGCTGGGCACCGGCATGCTGGTCGCCAATGGCGGCTCGAACGGCTTTGACCGCGGCGCGCTGAAACTGGGACCGCGCAAGGCCTTCCAGAATTCCGCGGTGGCCAGAATAAGCCAGGATGCGTTCAGCGCCCAGGCGTTTTACCTGGACCCGAATGAAAACCCCGACAACGATTCGGGCACGCGCCTGGTGGGCGTCGACGTCAGCTACGCGCCCGCGAACGACCGCAAGGCCGGCATCGCATATGGCAAGGTGCCCCGTTCGCATGCCGCGTATCCGCAGGCGGCGCCGGGCGGCATCGGCGCACCGCTGGCCGTGCCGGACGGCCGCAAGGATTTGCAATTCGTGTATGGTTATGCGCGCGTTCCCGTACTGCCCAGCGTGCTGTCGAAAGGCTGGTTCGGCGTCGACGCGGCGCGCGAATGGAATACGCGCGAGCCGATGCGGGCCTGGGGCTGGCGCACGGAAGGGGGCTTTTCCCTGCCTGACGTGGCGTGGACGCCGAAGTTCACCCTTGGCTACCAGAGTTTTTCCGGCGACGATCCGCACACGGCGCGCAACGAGCGCTTCGACCCGCTGTTCTTCGAGGGCACGCCGGGCGCCTGGGCTTCGGGCAGCAAGGCGACCTGGGTCTTCGTCAATGCCAACGTAAATGCGCTGCAGGCCACCATCGAGCTGCACCCGACGCCGAAAGACACCGTGACCGCCTACCTGGCCCAGGTGCGCGCCAACCGGATGGGCAGCCCGCTGCAGTTCGGCCAGGCCACGCGCCTCGACGTGCCGGGCGATGCGCCCGTGGTGATCGCCGGCGTGTTGCGCCCGATGCTGGCGAACGATGTCTTCATCAAGTATGTGCGCGTGGTGAACCCGAATACCTATCTGACCCTGGGTTTCAGCGCTTCATTCGCGCAGTCGGGCGTCAACCAGCTGGTGAACGGGCAGGCCAGGACGTGGACGGGCTGGCTGGCCAACGTCGTATGGGTCTATTGAATATTCTGTCTATCAAGGAGAGCATCGCATGAACGATTTCCCCAGCATGAAACGTCTGGCACTGGCCGCCGCCTGCCTGGCGCTGGCCGCCGGCGCCCATGCCGCAGAGCCGACGGCGCCGCTGTCGGCCGCCGCCAGCGATCCGGCCGCATTGAAATGGATGGTGGGCGCGCCGCCGCCGGCCGATAAAATCATCCGCTTCGACGATGGCAGTTATTTCACTTTTCCCCAGTTGCGCTGGAGCGTGTCGCACTTCCGCCAGCTGATGCCGACGGTGAATGTGTCGCGCGGCCTGGGGGCGCCGCAGCCCCTGCAGCGCGCGCTGCGCAAGGATATCGACAGCCTGCGCTTCACGCCTTTGGGCGCGAAGGAAACGATGACCTGGGAGCAGTCGCTGGGCGCCAATTACACGGACGGCATCGTGGTGCTGCACCGTGGCCGCATCGTGTATGAACGCTATTTCGGCGTGCTGAAGGATAGCGGCCAGCATGGCGCCATGTCGGTGACGAAATCCGTGATGGGCACCCTGGGTGCGGCGCTGGTGGCCGAAGGCAAGCTCGATCCAGGCAAGAAAGTGGCCGAGTACGTGCCGGAACTGGCGAAATCCGCGTTTGGCGACGCCACCGTGCGCCAGGTGCTCGACATGACCACGGGCCTGAAATTCAGCGAAGATTACGCCGACCCGAAGGCGGAAGTGTGGCAGCATGCGGCGGCCGGCAATCCGCTGCCCAAGCCCAAGGACTACACGGGGCCGCGCAGTTATTTCGAGTACCTGCAGACGGTGCGGCACGAGGGCAGGCATGGCGAGGCGTTCGGCTACCGCACGGTGAACTCCGACGTGCTGGGCTGGATCATCGCCCGCGCCACGGGGCAGAACGTCAACGAGTACCTGTCCGAGCATGTCTGGCGCAAGCTGGGCGCCGAGCAGGATGCCTACATGAGCGTCGATTCGACGGGCACGCCGTTTGCCGGCGGCGGCTTGAGCGCGGGCTTGCGCGACCTGGCCCGCTTCGGCGAGATGCTGCGCAACGATGGCCGCTATAACGGCCAGCAGATCATTCCGAAGGCGGCGGTCGAGGACATCCGCCGCGGCGGCGACAAGCAGCTGTTCGCCAAGGGCGGCTATGATTTGCTCAAGGGCTGGAGCTACCGCGACATGTGGTGGGTCACGCACAACGACCATGGCGCCTACATGGCGCGCGGCGTGTACGGCCAGCGCATCTATGTCGATCCGAAGGCGGAAATGGTAATCGTGCGTTTCGCCTCGACGCCGACGGCGGCCAATGCGGCAAACGACCCGACCACCACGCCGGCCTTTGAAGCGCTGGGCAAGCTGCTGCTGGCCAAGCCGAAGTAGGAGGGGGCGTGTCAGCCGTGCGGCGGAACGGGCACAACTGCAATACACTGTCCTTTCGTCATCACTTGTTGCTTGGGTGATAATTTACTCGCCGCACGCAAGGGGAATGCACCGTGGAGACCAGCCCGCCAGACCAACCGCGCCCGCCCCTCTGGCGGCGCCTGCTGTGGCCAGTCGCCCAGCTGGGCGCGGCATTCAAGCTGACGGGTACGCATCTGCTGCACCACGTGATCGGCGCCAGCCTGATCGCCGCGCTGATGCTGGCGCTGGAAGGTTTTCACGTGCTCGAATGGCTCGATGCGGCCATGTTGCGCGCCAGCGCGGCGCAGGGGCAGCTGCTGGACCGGGGCAAGGACCCGGGCGCCGCCTACCGGCCCGGCATCATCGAAATCGACCAGCCAGCGTTTGAACAGGTCTTCGACGAGCGCGAACCGCTGGAACGCACGCGTCTGGAACAATTGATCGCCAGCGCCGCCGCGCGCGGCGGCAAGGTGCTGGCCATCGACCTGGACCTCGCGCCGGCCGTCTACGAGCAGGATGCCCCGGGCGAGCGGCCGCTGGACCGCCTGCTCGACCGGCTGGCCGCCGATGGCCGGCAACTGGTGCTGATCCTGCCCGAACAATCGGACCGGAACGCGAACCTGCCGTGGATACGCGCGCGCTGCGCGGCCGGCATCCATTTCGCCAGCCCGCGCATCCGCGAGCGTATGGGCGCCGTCACGCGCATCGAGCTGAAAAGCCCCGTGCTGGCGGCCGTGGCCTTCGAGCTGGCGCATGGCGCCGACGAGCAGGAGCAAAAGCAGCCCATGCCGGCCATCCTGTCCGAGCAAAAGCAAGGGCTGCCGCTGGCTGGCCGCGTGTGCCAACTGGCGCGGCGCGCGGGCAGCGAAAAGGAATTGGCGCGCTGGGCGTTCGAGCCCGTGATCCATGGCGACGCCAGGGCGGCGGCCGAACAGAACGCCGTCACCGCGCCGTTTCACCCGACCGCCGTGGCGCCCCAATTTTTGAATCCCACGCGCACGCGCGTCAAACTGATCGATGGCCAGGCCGGCGTGGATGCGGGGGCGCTGCGCAAGAACGTCGTGTACATCGGCAGCAGTTATGATGTGCGCGACCGCTATGCGACGGCCGAAGGCGAGCAGGCCAGCCTGCACCTGCATGCGGCCGCCCACGCGTCGCTGGGCATCGGCACGGCCGACGTCAACAAATATGCCGTGTTCGCGGCCGACATCGTCATCGGCGTGCTGCTGGGCTGCCTGTTCGGCGGCCTGTGGACCCTGTATGGCCGCGCCGAGCTGGCCATCGACAAGCGCATGGAAGACCACGATTTCAGCCGCCTGCACCGCATGGGCACCCTGGCCGAATTCTATGGCATCCGCCTGATGCTGGTGCTGGTATGGGCCTCGCCGTTTGCCATCGGCGCGCTGGCCATCTACGCCTCGCGCGGCTTGCTGGAGCAGGGCTGGTGGGTCAATCCCGGCCCCCTGATCGCCGGCATGTTCCTGCACGCGATGTCGCTGCGCGACGAAGCCCACCATCCGCACGAGGAAGTGGCTGGCCTGTCCGTCTGGGCCCGGCTGCGCCGCACGCATCCGGGCATCGTGCTGGTGCAGGCGCCGCTGGCGGTGCTGCTGTTGATCATCGCTGTGAACTGGAATAGGTGAAGCTGGCCTGCGGCTTGGCGCAGTATCGCGGGTCGCGTATCGACTGGGATTTAATCGATAATGGCGCGCAGGCGTGCCAGCGCGTCTTCCACCACGAACTCGGGCGCGGTTTCGATGCGCTTCGCGCCGCGCGCTTCAAGGTCGAGCATGCGGATCTGGTTGACCAGCGCCACGCCTTGCGTTGTCGTGCCGCTGCCGCTCAATGAGGCGGCAAAGCCCGCGTGACGGGCAAAATCGCCGCCTTGGGTGATGGGGGCGAGCAGCACGACGCCGAGCGCGTTGAAGACGCTGGAGGACAGCACCAGCGCTGGCCGGGACGCGCCGCGCTGTTCACGGCCTGCCGTTGGCTCCAGATTGACCATCACGATGTCGCCACGGCCGAACTGGACGCGTTTTACCATGCTTCGCGGCCTGCCGGTTTGACATGGCACCATGCCGCCATATCGGCCGGTTCTGGCGCCGTGACATCGCATTGGGCAACCAGATCATCGAGCGTAAAGGCGGGGCGCTTGGCTTTCAGGAATACGCCGTCGGGACGCACATCGACCGCCAGCTTGTCACCCAGCGACACCTTCAGCATGCCGAGCAGTTCTGTTGGCAAGCGCACGGCCGCGCTATTGCCCCATTTTTGGATCGATAGTTCCATATGGCCTCCTATGTATCTACATTGTAGATTCATGTAATCGCATAATCAAGAACGGTGTTCACCCGATCAGCTTCAACCCCGGCGGCAGCGCCTCGCCCAGCATGCGTTTCGTGTTCGCCTCGTCCAGTTGCGTCACTTCGCCGACCATCGCTTGCCACAGGGGCGGGGCGCCGACGGCTTTCAGGCGGGCGAGAATGGTGGCGCGCAGGTCGTCGGCGATGTCGCGCGAGCGGTCGCCCGTCATGCGCGCCAGGTGGGTGGCGGCAAACGCCGCCGGCTCCGTTTTTTTCCAGTCCAGCGCCAGCAGCACCTGCAGCCAGTCGGCCACGGTGGCGCTGTCGACCACTTCGTGCGCGCTGCCGTGGAAGGGCTGGCGCGCGCCGACCCTGGCCAGCGCCCACAGGGTATTCGTGTCCGCCGCTTCGCCCTTCTTGCTGGCTTTGTCCAGGCGTTTGATCAGCCAGGCGCCCACTTCCGCCTTGTAGGCGCCGGGAATGCGTTCGAGCGAGGCGCCCAGGCGCAGCATGTCGTCGTCGCTGCCATTGACGAGGGTGACGGGGCGGCTGCCGCGCTGGGCCGCATCGGCTTGCAGGTTGAAGGCGAAGTCGTCCAGCAGGCGCAGTTGCTGCTCCGTGCTCAAGCCGCCGGCGACCCGGCGCCACAAGGTCCACCATTCGGCGCACACCTGGCTGTCCTTGTGATGCTGCACGCCCGTGTCGAACAGGGCCCACAGCTGCTCGATGCGCCACGGGTCGAGCGCGTCGCCATAGCCGGGACGCAAGCAGTAGCCGGCCAGGTTCAGCCAGACACGTTCGTGCTCGGCGGAGCGGCGCCGGCCGCGCGCGCGCAGCAGAAGGGCGTCGAACAGCTGGCGCAGCAGCGGCGTATCCCAGCTTTCGCGCCCGCCCAGGCCCCGTTCCAGGTGCTGGCGCAGCTGGCGCACTTCTTTCACTTCCACCTTTTGCGCCTTGCCGCCGAAGATGCGCTCGATCTTCTCGATGGCTTCCTTCACGCGCGGCGAGACGGCTTGAGCCTCGCCATCGTCTTGCTCCTCCTTGCCAGCGCGCAGCTGGAATTCCAGCAGCCAGCGCGCGCTTGCATCGGCTTCGGCCACGCAATGCACTTCCAGCGTGCCCACTTCCGTCATGACGGTGGCCAGCTGCACGGTGATTTCGCGCTTGTCATTGCCGTCGCTGGCGTGCAGCACGCTGGCCAGCGGCGGCAGGAGCAGATACTCGCCGGCGTCCAGGTCGACGATCTCGCCCAGTCGTGGCGGCGCGCCCGCCTCAAAGAGGGAGGTGGCCAGGTGGAAGCGCACGGGCCGGCCCAGGCGCAGCGCGAACAGGCGCTCCGTCAGGCGGATTTCTTCGCCGCTGGCGCTGCCGCGGGGCAGGATGCAGACGGCGCGACGCTCCTTGCCCGCCTCGCCCAGCACGAGAAAATAGCTGCGCGGCGAACCGCCGCCGATGCGCGGCGCCTGGCCGCGCCGGGCCAGCGCGTAGGCGACGGCGCCACGCGCCACGGCCACGTCGGGATTATCGTTATGCAGGATGGTCAGGGGCTGGCCCCGCCAGTGGGCCAGGGTGTCGGCCAGGCGGCGCGCCAGCGCGTCGGCGCGGAACACGCCGCCGTTCAGCAGCAACGTGTCGGGCAGTTCCCCCGCATGCTGCTGCAGGAAGCTGGCCAGTTGGCGCGTGATGGCCGCGTCCTGCGCATACGGCAGGCCGAATTCGACGATGCCGGCGCGGCCCTTTCTGGCCACCTCGCTCAATTCCACCCTCGGGAAGAAGCCGTCGACCACCATCGCCGCCACTTCCTCGCGCGTGACGTCGACGGAACGGCTGGCGCCGATCAGGCGCGAGCCGGCGCCCAGCAGGGTGACGGTCGCGCGCTCCGGCGCGTCGATCGACAGCAGCAGCTCCTTGGCGGCGCGGCAGCGTTCCATCAGCTGCGACAGGCGCGCGGCCGACAGCTTCATGCCGCCCTCGACGCCGGCGGCCATGCGCGTTTCCACCAGGTGGGCCAGCGCCAGGTCCATATTGTCGCCGCCGAGGATCAAATGGTTGCCCACGCTGCTGCGCGTGAGCTGCGGTTCGCCATCGTCGTCGAAGGCCACGTCGATCAGGCTGAAATCCGTGGTACCGCCGCCCACGTCGCAGACTAAAATGCGGCGCGTATTGGCCAGGTCGTCGCGCAGGGTGGCGCGCCGTCGCTGCAGGAAATCGTAGAAGGCCGCCTGCGGTTCTTCCACCAGGCGTAGCGCCGGCAAGCCCGCCATGCGGGCCGCTTGCAGGGTGAGTGCGCGCGCAGCCTCGTCGAACGAGGCGGGAATGGTCAGCACCAGTTCCTGGCTTTCCAGCGGAGCCTCGGGGAAGCGGTGATTCCAGGCGGCGCGCACATGGGCCAGGTAGCTGGCGCTGGCCGCCACGGGCGACACCTTGGCCACGTCGGCGTCCGCGCCCCACGGCAAAATCGGCGCCTGGCGGTCCACGTTCGCATGCGACAGCCAGCTCTTCGCGCTGGACACGAGCCGGCCCGGCACTTGCGCGCCGAGCTGGCGCGCCAGGGCACCGAGCACGGCATGCTCGACGCCAGCCACCTCGTGCTGCGGCCATGGCAGCGTCAAGTCGCCCGCCGCCAGTTCGCCGGGGGCGGGGTGGTAGCGCAGGGACGGCAGCAGGGGGCGTGCGCCCACTTCGCCGGGAGCGACCAGCTGCTCGATGGCGAACAGCTGTATGCCCGCCTGCGCATCGGCGGCATCGGCCGCATTCGCATAGGCGACCACCGTGTTGGTGGTGCCCAGGTCGATGCCGACCAGGAAGGCCGGCTTGCCCGCGGCGCTGCGCATGCCTATTGCTGCGGCGTGCCGCGCACGTCGAATTCCACCTTCCAGCGCTCGGCGCCGTCGGTAGACACCGCCAGCAACTCCAGGGTGCCCGCTTCCGTGACGCGCGCGTGCAGTTTCACCTGCACCACGTCGCCGGCCGACCGGCCTTCGGCGGACAAGGTCGCCTGGATTTCGCTCAGTTCCTGCAATTCATCGGGACCCCAGAAGTCGAGCAAGTCGCCGATCTGGTCGTTGCGGCGCGTGGACGAGGCGAAGAAGCGGAAGTGCACGGGTTCACCGACGACCAGGCCGAATTGCTGGCCCGGCAGTTCCAGCTCGCTGCCTTCTTCCATGCCGAACGGCGCCACGCACAGGGCCTGGATCGGCGGTTCCATGCCGGGGATGGCCGGCATGGCCGACTCGATGGCGACATAGAAGGAACTGGCCGTGCCGCCGCGGATGCGCACGCCATGGCCGCGCCGCACATAGCTGTAATAGGCGGCGCCGCGCGCGACGGCCAGGTCCAGGTCGGCCCCTGCCAGCATGCGCGCCGGTTCCGCGCCTTCCATGTACAGCCAGTCGTTGACGGTGGCCATGATGCGCTGGACCAGCAGGTCGGACTTGAAGACGCCGCCGTTGAACAGCACGGCCGTCGGGTGCAGGAAGCTGGCGTCTGCCGACTGGCGGCCCGCGAAGCCTTCCAGTTCGGCGGTCGCCGCCACTTGCCGGCCCAGGAACGCGGCCAGGTGGCGCGTGATGGCCGCGTCCTGCGCATACGGCAAGCCCAGTTGCGTCAGGCCGGCGCGCGTGCGCACGGCGGGGCGGCTCGACGCTTCCACCTGGGGGAAGAAGCCGTCGAGGATGAAGGTGGACACTTCGGCGCGCGTCAGTTCCGTGCGGATGGAGCCGCCGATCAGTTTCGAGCCGCGGCTTGGCACGACGATGGGCGCCGTTTCCAGGCCGCTGTCGGCCAGCAGGCTTTCCTTGGCGCCGCGGCAGCCATAGGTCAGCGCGCGCATTTGCCAGGCGTCGAGCTGGGTGCCGTTGGCGGCCAGCTTGCGCGCCACCAGGTGGGCCAGCGCCAGGTCCATATTGTCGCCGCCGAGCAGGATGTGTTCGCCGACGGCCACGCGGTGCGGTTCCAGCACGCCGTCGCGTTCCAGCACGGCGATCAGCGAAAAGTCGCTGGTGCCGCCGCCCACGTCGACCACTAAAATGATGTCGCCCGGCTTGACTTCCTTGCGCCAGCGCCCCTCGCTGGTCTGGATCCAGCTGTACAGGGCCGCCTGCGGCTCTTCCAGCAGGGTCAATGAGGTGTAGCCGGCCGCCTGCGCCGCTTCCATCGTCAGCTCGCGCGCGGCCGGGTCGAACGAGGCGGGAATCGTGACGGTGATTTCCTGCTCGGCGAACGGCGCTTGCGGGTGGGCGTTGTCCCAGGCCTGGCGCAAGTGCGTCAGGTAGCGCGTGGCGGCCGTGATGGGCGAGATGCGCGCCACTTCCGCCGGCGCGTCGTTCGGCAGGATGGCCGCGCGGCGGTCCACGCCCGGGTGGCACAGCCAGCTTTTCGCGCTGGAGACCAGACGGATGGGCGTGGTGGCGCCGCGGCTGCGGGCCATTTCGCCGACGACGAACAGCGCTTGCGCTTCCTCGGTCACCCAGGGCAGGGCCAGGTCGCCCGCCGCCACTTCATCGGCGTGCGGCAGGTAGACGAACGATGGCAGCAGCGGCAGCTCTTCTACCGTGCCCGGCGCCGACAGCTGCGGCACTTTCAGCACGCCGTGGCTCGATTGCTCGCCGTCGCTTTCGACCAGGTTCACATACGACAGCGCGCTGTGGGTGGTGCCCAGGTCGATGCCGATGGCGTAGCGCGCGGTGGTGTTGGTTTGATCGTTCACAGTTCCACCTCGGCCGGTGCCAGGATGGCGGCGTCGTGCTGCTCGCTCAGCTTCGGCAAGCGCACGCTGGAAGCGCGCCAGCCGCGGTGGCTGAGGGTGCCCGTGAACGGCGCGGAACCGACGACGTTGCCCGTCAGGCGCACTTGTGCGGAATCAAAACCTTCCTGCAGCACGATGCGGCTGCCTTCGGCTTCCTGGCGCACGGGGGCGATGGTGAAGTATTCGCGCATGACCTTGGCGCAGCCTTCATGCACGACGCGGGCGGCCGCGCCGATGTCGGCGTCGGCATGGCTGCCCAGGTTTTCCTGGGTGAAGTCGATCAAGCGCGCTTCGCGTTGCAGCAGGGCCAGCAATTGCAGGGCCGCGTCCGGCGTCGCTTCTTTCAAAATCACGGGCGCTGGCGCAGGAGCAGGCGCCACGGGAGTGACGGGAGCGACGGGCGCAGCCTCGGGCAGGGACAGTTTTTCCACGCGGGCCGCATAGGCGGCGTCCGACAGGGTGCTGAAGAAGGCGCCGAAAGCCAGCGGGACTCGGCGCCAGAACGATGGGTGGGACGATGGTGTGCTCATAGGAACTCGTTTCTCTGATCTGTAGGGGAGGCGTCGGCGGCGGGGGCCGCTTCGCAGGGTGTTGCATGCGCCGGCCCAATGGGACCGGCTGGCGTTTGCCCGCATGATACCAGCTACCGGGCCGCCGCCAAAGTCGCCGGCCCCCGCGCAGCGAGCCGGATGCGTGGTTTTTCTTTGTTCCTGCGCAAGGAAACGCTCGATTTCATGCCGCTTCGACTAAAATCGCGCTTTATCTTTTCGCATGACCTTGATGCCATGGTTACCGACTTTTCCCCCGACTTTTCCATCTATCTGGCCAGCAGCCAGTATATCGACAGCGACCATCCGGCCGTGTGCGCCAAGGCAGCCCAGTTGGCGGCAGGCGCGCCGGGCGACGCCGCCATCGCGGCCCGCTGCTTTGCCTTTGTGCGCGACGAGATCGCCCACAGCTGGGATTACCAGCGCAATCCCGTCACTTGCCGCGCGTCCGACGTCTTGCAGCATGGCACGGGATACTGTTATGCGAAGAGCCATCTGCTGGCCGCGCTGCTGCGCGCCAACGGCATTCCGGCCGGCCTGTGCTACCAGCGCCTGGCCGTGGGCGAGGTGGGGCCGCCGTTTTGCCTGCATGGCTTGAACGCCGTGTATCTGCAAGACTTCGGCTGGTACCGCATCGATGCGCGCGGCAACAAGCCCGGCGTCGCGGCCGCCTTCACGCCGCCGCAGGAGCAACTGGCCTTTCCCGTGCTGGCGCCCGAAGAGCGTGACTTGCCGGAAATCTGGCCGGCGCCGTTGCCGCAGGTGATCGCGTCCTTGACGGGCCATGCGACCGTGCAGGACGTGGCGGCGCACCTGCCCGATGTCGAATTGCTGCCGCTGCGCAAGTAAATTACAGAAAGAAAACATGAGAAAAGTGTATGTTGGCTTGATCGGCCTGTTGCTGCTGGCCGGTTGCGGCGGCAAGGGCGAGAGCGGCGGGCAATCGAGCGCCGCGCGCCTCGATGGCAAGGAAGCGGGCAGCGAGTTTCTTGCCTATGAACATAACGTCAGCGTCGATACGCACGAGGCGCAAGTGCGGCCCCTGTATGAAAAAGTGGTGGCCGCCTGCAAGGCCGATACGGAAAACGGCTGCCTGCTGCTCGATTCCAGCCTCGACAGCGGGCGCTACGTGCATGCGCGCATCAGCATGCGCGCCAAGCCGGCCGGCATCAGGAAGCTCGTCGCGCTGGTCGCGGCCGAAGGCGACGTCACCAGCCAGGGCACCAAGGTGGAAGACCTGGGCCGTCCCGTGCTCGACAGCAAGAAGCGCCTGGAGATGCTCAAGCAATACCAGGCGCAGCTGCAAGACCTGGAAAAGCGCTCGGGCACGAACGTCGATGCGCTGATCAAGGTGAGCAAGGAACTGGCCACCGTGCAAGTGGAGCTGGAGCAGGCGACGGCGGCCCACGCCCTGTTGATGCAGCGCATCGATACGGACTTGCTGAACGTGGCCATCAGCGCCGAAGGCAAGCAATCGTTCTGGCGGCCCGTCAAGCGCGCGCTGGGCAATTTCACGGAAAACCTGTCGGAAGGCGTGGCCAACGCCATCACGGCCATGGCTTATATCCTGCCGTGGCTGATCGCGTTCGTGCTGCTGTTCCCGCTGGGACGCAAGGGCTGGCGCCGTTTGCGAGGTGCACCGCGCAAGATGTAAGGCCTGCCGCGCACCGTTTTACGGCAATCTGAAACCTGGCTGCACAGTCCTTGTGCAGCCAGGTTTTTTTTCGTGCGGCGCTGGCGGGCACGCACCATGGCGGACGACGGCTGGCGCTGGCATGCATTCTGCTTTAACAACATCGCAGGCCCAGCTCGACCCCCACGAACCCATCACAGGAGTCCCCATGTCACGACGCATCATCCTGAAAGCGGCCGCCGCCGGCGCAATCGCCCTGGCCACGTCCATCACCATGCAGGCGGCCTGGGCCGCCGATACCATCAAGGTGGGTATCTTGCACTCCCTGTCGGGCACCATGGCCATCTCCGAAACGTCGCTGAAAGACGTGGCGCTGATGACGATCGCCGAGATCAATGCCAGGGGCGGCGTGCTGGGCAAGAAGCTGGAAGCCGTCGTCGTCGACCCGGCGTCGAACTGGCCGCTGTTCGCGGAAAAAGCGCGCCAGCTGGTGGCGCAGGACAAGGTTGCCGTCGTGTTCGGCTGCTGGACGTCCGTGTCGCGCAAGTCGGTTTTACCCGTCTTCAAGGAACTCAACAGCCTGCTGTTTTACCCGGTGCAATACGAGGGCGAGGAGCTGGAAAAGAATGTGTTTTACACGGGCGCCGCGCCGAACCAGCAGGCGATACCCGCCGTGGAATACCTGATGAGCAAGGATGGCGGCGGCGCCAAGCGCTTCGTGCTGCTGGGCACCGATTACGTGTATCCGCGCACCACCAACAAGATCCTGCGCGCCTTCCTGAAAAGCAAGGGAGTCAAGGATAGCGATATCAGCGAGGTCTACACGCCGTTCGGCCATGCAGACTATCAAACCATCGTCGCCAACATCAAGAAGTTTTCCGCGGGCGGCAAGACGGCCGTCATTTCCACCATCAATGGCGACTCGAACGTGCCGTTCTACAAGGAACTGGGCAATGCGGGATTGAAAGCCACGGACGTGCCCGTCGTCGCGTTTTCCGTGGGCGAGGAAGAGCTGCGCGGCATCGATACCAAGCCCCTGCTGGGACACCTGGCGGCGTGGAATTATTTCGAGTCCGTCAAGAATCCCGTCAACGCGGCCTTCATCAAGCAGTGGAAGGCGTATGCCGTGGCGCAAAAGCTGCCGAATGCGGGGTCGGTCGTGACGAACGACCCGATGGAAGCGACCTATGTGGGCATCCACATGTGGGCGCAAGCCGTGGAAAAGGCGAAATCGACGGACACGGACAAGGTGATCGCCGCCATGGCCGGCCAAAGCGTGAAGGCGCCATCGGGCTTCACCCTGACCATGGACGCGAGCAACCACCACTTGCACAAGCCCGTGATGATCGGCGAGATCAAGGCCGACGGGCAATTCAATGTTGTGTGGAAAACCAAGGAAACAATACGCGCCCAGCCGTGGAGCCCGTTTATCAAGGGCAATGAGGGCAAGCAGAAGTTGTAGGAGCTTGCGCGTCGCATCGTCATCGCAACCCCAGGCAAAGAGCTGGGGTCAGTAGCCTCGCGATCGGAATGCGGCCCCATTGGGGCGCATTCCCCCGGCGGGTCTGACCCCTGTCCTTGCTGATCATCCACGCCTACCCGGGAATTCCATGAGGTTATTCACGTCGCTGCTGGTCTTCGCCTGCCTGTGCCTGTCATCCATGGCGCAGGCCGCCATCCCTCCCGAGCTGCTGAAACCGCTGTCCGGCGACGACCCCGACGCCAGAATCGCCACCGTGGCGCGGATCGCCGCGCTGGCGACGCCCGAGGCCGCCCGAGTGCTGCAAGCCTTGCAGGACGACGCCCTGTACGCCGCGCCCGACGGCAAGGTGTACATCGTCGACGGCGAGCAGGCATATGACCCTGCGCTCGGCCGGAGCGTGGCGCTGCCCGATGGCGTCGATGGCGTGATGGTCAACAACCGCTTGCGCGCGGCGGTGGCGGGCGCCTTGTCGGGCTTGCAGCTGCTGGCGCCCGAGCGCAGCGCCCGCCTGGCTGCCGCGCAAGCCTTGCGGACGGCCGTCGATCCCGCGCAGCTGCCCCTGATCCGCACCGCCTTGGCGCGCGAAAGCGATGCGGAAATTACGCGGATATTGCAGCTGCTGATCGCCAGCGCCAACCTGCATGCGCCGGACGCCGCCACGCGCAAGGCCGCCGTGCAGGCGCTGGCCGGCAGCAGCGATGCGCGCTTGCTGCCGGTGCTGCAAGCCATGCTGGAGAAGGATGGCGAGCCGGACGAGGGCGTGCAGCTGGCCGCCATCGAGACCATGCGCCAGATCAAGGGACGAGTGTCACGCATGGAGTTCGCCGGCAATGTGTTTTACGGCATTTCGCTGGGCAGCGTGCTGCTGCTGGCCGCGCTGGGCCTGGCCATCACGTTTGGCTTGATGGGCATCATCAACATGGCGCACGGGGAATTGCTGATGATAGGCGCTTACACGACCTATCTGTGCCAGCTGTTTTTCCGCAGCTATTTGCCTGGCTTGCAGGATGCCTACCTGCTGGCCGCCTTGCCGGCCGCCTTTCTCGTCGCGGGACTGGTGGGCGTGGCGCTCGAGCGCACGGTGATCCGCTGGCTGTATGGCCGGCCGCTGGAAACCCTGCTGGCCACCTGGGGCATCAGCCTGATCCTCATGCAGCTGGTGCGCACCATCTTCGGCGCGCAAAACGTGGAAGTGGCCAATCCCGCCTGGATGTCGGGCGGCGTGACGGTACTGGGCGGCCTCGTGCTGCCGTACAACCGGCTGGCCATCATCGGCTTTGCCATCGTCGTCGTGGCGGCCGTGTGGTTGATCCTGAACAAGACGCGCCTGGGCCTGTTCGTGCGGGCCGTCACGCAAAACCGCCGCATGGCCGATTGCGTGGGCGTGGCCACGGGCAAGGTCGACATGCTCACTTTTGGCCTTGGGTCCGGCATCGCCGGACTGGGCGGCGTGGCCCTGTCGCAGCTGGGCAACGTGGGGCCGGACCTGGGCCAAAGCTACATCGTCGACTCCTTCATGGTGGTGGTGCTCGGTGGCGTGGGGCAGCTGGCCGGCACCGTGATCGCCGCGCTGGGCCTGGGCGAAGTCAATAAATTCCTCGAACCGGTGGCGGGCGCCGTGCTGGCGAAGATCGCCATTCTCGTCTTCATCATCATTTTCATCCAGCGCCGGCCGCAGGGCCTGTTTGCCATGAAGGGACGCAGCGTCGAATGACTACCTCCTATCCATCCAGGCAAGGCCTATTCACGCGGCCCGTGTGGCTGGCGATTGCCGCATGCGCGCTGCTGGCGGCGCTGTTGCCGATTTTTAACCTGGCGTTTGCCGAGGGGCATATGCTGCACGTGTCCGCCTACACGGTGGCGCTGGTGGGCAAGTTCATGTGCTATGCGCTGGCCGCGCTGGCGCTGGACCTCGTCTGGGGCTACACGGGCATATTGTCCCTGGGCCATGGCGTGTTCTTTGCGCTGGGCGCGTATGCGCACGGCATGTATCTGATGCGCGCCATCGGCGACCAGGGCCAGTACCACAGCAGCTTGCCCGATTTCATGGTCTTTCTCGACTGGAAAACCTACCCGTGGTACTGGGCGTTTACGGAACACTTCTGGTATTGCATGGCCCTCGTCGTGCTGGTGCCAGGCGTGCTGGCTTTTGTCTTCGGTTACTTTGCCTTTCGCTCGCGCATCAAGGGCGTGTATTTTTCCATCATCACGCAAGCGATGACGTATGCCTTCATGCTCTTGTTCTTCCGCAATGACACCGGCTTTGGCGGCAACAACGGCTTCACGGACTTCAAGACGATCCTGGGCCACAGCATCACGGCGCCCGCCACCCGGGCCGTGCTGTTCCTGCTGACGCTCACCTTCCTGCTGGCGGCCTTGATCGGTGCGCGCGCCATCGTCCGTTCGAAACTGGGCCGGGTGCTGCAGGGCGTGCGCGACAGCGAGGCGCGCCTGATGTTCCTTGGCTACAACCCGCTGTGGTTCAAGCTGTTCGTGTGGACCTTGTCGGCCGTGCTGTGCGGCATCGCGGGCGCCCTGTACGTGCCGCAAGTGGGCATCATCAACCCGTCCGAAATGTCGCCGGCCAATTCCATCGAAATGGTCGTGTGGGTGGCCGTGGGCGGGCGGGGTACGTTGATCGGTCCGATCCTGGGCGCCTTCACCGTCAACGGTCTGAAAAGCTGGTTCACGGCCGCCATGCCGGAACTGTGGCTGTTCGCGCTGGGCTTGCTGTTCATCGTCGTCACCCTGTTCATGCGGCAGGGCATGCTGGGCGTGTTGAGCAAGTTGAAACGCAAGCCCATCGTGGCAGAGGAGGCCGCATGAGCATCCGCATGTTGCCCGGCATGGCCGGCACCGAGGCTGGCGCCATGTACTCGCGCGTGAAAGGTGAGGGCGTCGACACGACGCACGGCGCCATTTTGTATCTGGAAGACATCAGCGTGTCCTTCGACGGCTTCAAGGCCATCAACCAGCTGAGCCTCGATATTTCCGTGGGCGAATTGCGCTGCATCATCGGGCCTAACGGCGCGGGCAAGACGACGATGATGGATGTGATCACGGGCAAGACGCGCCCCACGTCCGGCACGGCCTGGTTCGGCCAGACCATGAATCTGGCGACGATGACGGAAGCGCAGATCGCCCACGCGGGCATCGGCCGCAAGTTCCAGCGTCCCACCGTGTTCGAGCAGCACACGGTGTTCGACAATCTGGAACTGGCGATGAAGATGGACAAGCGCGTGGCGCCCACCCTGTTTTCCCGCTTGAGCTCGGAGCAGGCAGGCAGGATCGAAGCGATCTTGCGCTTGATCCGCCTGCATGGCCACGAGGCGCGGCCGGCCGGCTTGCTGTCGCACGGGCAAAAACAGTGGCTGGAAATCGGCATGCTGTTGATGCAGGAGCCGCAGCTGATTTTGCTGGACGAACCGGTGGCCGGCATGTCGGATGCGGAAACGGCGCGTACGGCGGAGTTGCTCAATGACTTGCGTGGCAAGCATTCGATCATGGTGGTGGAGCATGACATGGGTTTCGTGACGGAAATCGCCCAGCAAGGCATCGTCACCGTGCTGCATGAGGGCGCCGTGCTGGCGCAGGGCCGCATGGACGAAGTGCAGGCCGACGAGCGCGTCATCGAAGTCTATCTTGGAAGGTAATAAAGGAAGGTCAGGAACTATGCTGGAAGTCGAACAATTGCATCAATACTATGGTTCCTCGCACACCTTGCGCGGGATTGACTTGTCGGCGCGCAAGGGAGAATGCCTGGCCTTGCTGGGCCGCAATGGCGTGGGCAAGACGACCTTGCTCAAATGCCTGATGGGCGTGCTGCCCGTGGCGCAAGGCAAGGTGGTGTTCCATGGACGCGACATCACGAGGCTGGCGCCGCATGCGCGGGCGAAGCTGGGCATCGCCTACGTGCCGCAGGGGCGTGACATCTTTGCGCGCCTGACGGTCGAGGAAAACTTGCTGATGGGCATGGCGGTGAAGCGGGGCAGGCAAGCTGCGCGCATCGATCCCCACGTGTATGAACTGTTTCCGGTGCTCAAGGAGATGCTGCAGCGGCGCGGCGGAGATTTGTCTGGCGGGCAACAGCAGCAGCTGGCCATCGCCCGCGCCCTGCTGGCCGAACCCCAACTGATCATCTTCGACGAGCCGACCGAGGGTATCCAGCCGTCCGTCATCAAGGATATCGGCAGGGTCATTTCCCTCTTAAAACAGCGTGGTGACATGGCCATCGTGCTGTGCGAACAGTATTTCGACTTCGCCCGCGAGCTGGCCGACGACTTCATCGTGCTGTCGCGGGGGCAGGTGGTGGCCAGCGGCAAGGCGGAACAGATGGATGGCGAGGAGGTGAAGCGGCACCTGGCCGTGTAAGGTCAGACGAGCTGGAACCACCCCAGCACGGCGCCGGCCGCCAGCAGCCACAACAAATGGATCTTCGTGCGCCAGATGAGGATGCCGGCCACAATGGAGAGGGTCCACAGGGGCCAGTCGGTGCTCCATTGATGGTTGGCGCCGCCCAAAATCATGCCGGTGGAAATCAAGAGGGCGACGACGATGGGCGCCATGCCCTGCTTGAAGGCGCGCACGGGGCGCAGGTCGCGGTTGCGGTAGCCCCACTGGGCCGCCACGTAAGTGAGCGTGGTGCTGGGCAGCATGATGCCCACCATCGTCACTAGTACGCCGAGCCAGGCAGCCGTATAGCTGCCCGCGTTCATGCCCACGTTCCAGCCCATCAGGGCGACGAACAGCACGTTCGGGCCCGGTGCGGCCTGGGCGATGGCGATCGATTCATTGAATTGCGCCTGCGTCAGCCAGCCGTGCTGCTCGACGAGGAAACGGTGCATTTCGGCCGTGGTGGAAATGGCGCCGCCGATCGACATCAGCGACAGCATCAGGTAGTGGCCGAACAGGTTCAGCCAGTCGCCCGCGCTCAACGTCAGGTGCAGGGGCGGATTCATGCGGACAGCTTTCGATACGTCAGCAGGCAGCCGATGCCACCCAGGCCCAGCAGGATGTACAGCAGGGGCCAGCGCAAGACCGCCACCATCAGCACGCCCAGCACGACGAGGGGCAGGGTCAGCCACAGGGGCAGCGGATGCCTGGCCAGCGCGGTTGCCAGTTTCACTCCCGTGGCGGCGATCATGCCGGCCGACACGGCCGCCATGCCGCGCAAGGCGCCCGCCATCTGCGGATTGTCGCCGAAGCGCGTGTACAGCACGCCCAGCGCGAGCACGATGACGAGGGGCACGGTCAGCATGCCGGCCAGCGCCGTCAGCGCGCCTCGCAAGCCGAAATAGCGCCCGCCCACCATCAAGGACAGGTTGACGACATTCGGCCCGGGCATGATTTGCGCCACGGCCCAGTCTTCCAGGAATTCCTCCTGCGTCAGCCAGCGCTTGCGCTCGACCATTTCGCGCTGGATCACGGCCAGCACGCCGCCGAAGCCTTGCAGGGCCAGCCAGGTGAACGAGAGGAACAGGTCGGCAAGCGAGGCGGGCTGAGGGCGGGGCGGGTCGGGCGGAAGGGCGGGCGATGAGGGCATGGCTGATTATCGCCGTGGCCGCGCGCGCTTGTCCATCGCTTTCGGCCGGGCTTGTGCCTGCAAGAAAAAAACCGTGGCACATGTTTCCCTGCCATTGACATCGTGAGTTTATCGGCAATACTTTTAGCGGCAACATGACCGCCGTCCCTGTCCGCGCTGTCGCGGTTCGCGCCGCCACGCCGTCTCCACCCCTCCGTCCCTCTTCGCAGGAGTTGCTTATCATGCCTCATTCCACAGAAACGCTGCATATGCCCGTCAAAACCGTGGTGCCGCATGCCCGGACCGACCAGAAGATGTGCGACATCGTCAACCTGGGCATCGCCGTGCAGGCGGCCTTCAGCACCTTGTGCGCGCTGGAATACCTGAAGTCATACAATGTCGCTCCCGAATTGATCGAGCGCGTGCTGCTGCACCCGGAGCAGCGACGCCAGGCCGTGCATTGAGTATCCGTGTAGCAACTGTGTTGCCGGCAGCGTTATTCCGGCGTTGTCGGATTGATCATTACGGCTCAGTTATGCACAAATGATGAGTTAGCGAAATTATCGAAATAATTTTCTTGTGATTATGTGTGAGTTTCTAAGTGTTTGATTTTAATGGGATTTATTTTTGCCGTTTGATTGAGCAGTTTATTGAAAGCCGCACGGGCTGTGGCTTTGAGGCCTGTCAATAGGCCCTTATCCACAAAGATATCCACAGTCGGTGTGGATATCTGAAAAAGCGCTTAACAATCCGCCACTTAGATAATGACACCGGATTGGCGCGGCAAATTCGGCGTCGCGGCGGCCCAAAATGGGGCATCGCACAAACCTGTATGCCCATCCAGTGTTCTTGTTTTGTGACTAAGAGTAGCGGCGGCGGTTCAGGGGGTGCCGCCGGCCGGCTTCTCTGGCGCGTCGCCGCGCTGGGCCAGGGCGGTGGCGAGCTCGGCGACCTGTTGCTGCGCTTCGCGCAGGGTGGCGTAGGTGCGCAGCGAGGCGATCACGGTGGTAAACAACTTGCGCGTGGTGAGGTCGGTCTTGCACCAGAAATCGTTGATATCGTAGTCGATGATGATGCGGTGTTCCAGCGCCTGGCCGGGCTGGCCCGTGCGCAGGATGACGCGCACGGCGCTGTTGTGCAAATCTTCGCGGATCTGGCGCGCCACTTGCAGCCCGGCATCCTGGGTTTCCATGATCACATCGAGCAGCACCACGGCGATATCGGACGTGCCACGCAACAAGGCCAGCGCCTCGGCGCCCGAATACGCATGCAAAAAGCTCAGCCTGCGGCCCTGGAAGCTGGCCTGGCTGAGGGCGAACTTGGTCACCACATGCACGTCGACATCGTCGTCGACGATCAGCACGCGCCATGGCACCGGGTTGGCAGCCTCCGCCGCCGCGTCCGCCCGTTCCAGCGGTTCGTCGACCAGCCAGTCGGGCTCGTCCGCCTCCTTGGCGGCGCTATCGCTATCCATGTTCATGCGTTTATCCACCGTTGATCGTGCTTGCTACTCCACACTATGCCAGTCTGCGGGGTTTGTCAAAATAATGCTGTTCAAGCAAGACGGCCTGGCGCCTGGGCTGCTTATGCACAGTAAAATATATTTTCATGGCATAGAGTAAGTTTGATTAAGCGCAAATCCGTGATTGCAAGTCATTGATTTCATTGGGGGAAAAAATTGCCTGTGAAATCAGCAAATTGTTGAAACCCGCATCAATACTGGTGTTGCGGCTTGTCAAGAGGGGCTTATCAACAACTTTATCCACAGTTGCTGTGGATATCTGAAAAAGCCGTGCAAAAACCGGGACTTGGCGTCCGTTCGTGAGGCTGGATCGAGTTTTCATGCGGCAAGCCCCAGTCCGCCCAACTGGGCAAAGGCGTGCAGGAAGCGCTGCTTGGCTTCGGCCGGACCTATGGCCTCGATTATACCGGGCAAGGGGGCGATGCCGTCAAGGTAGGCCCAGCGCTCGGCCGAGTGCGGCATCAGGTCGCGCTTTTCCGTGGCCAGCGCGATCAGGTCGGCCCGCTTGATGGGCGCGTAATCGGAAAAATCCAGTCCATAGGTGGCGGCGATGATGGCGCTGACCTTGTCTTCCAGCACGGAAAATTCCGGCAGCAACACTTTCAAGGGCTTCACCATGTCGCCCAGGTAGGCTTCGGCCGCGTCGTGCAGCAGGGCGGCCAGGCGCAAATGGGGCGGCACCAGCCCGGCGACGATCAGGCTGTGCTGGGCGACCGAGTAAAACACCTGCGTCTGTCCATTGAAGCGGCACTGGTAAGCGAGGCCGTGGGCGATGTCTTCGATGGCGACCTTGTCGATATGCGGGCGCAAGGGATAAAAACGGTTGCCTGAATAGGTCGATACGTAGTCGGTAGTAATCATTTCTGGGTCAGCTCACCTGCTTTGCACGGATGATTCATCCTACACCGGATGGCCGCCACTTGCCTTTCGCTGCTACTTTTCACCCTCCTGCTGAGCCTATGCATCTTGGCAAATCCTTTAATTTATTTCATATCATTCATTGATATTTCTCAAATACACTGTGGAAATCTTGTTTGTCTGAAATTTAAGGGGGCAGGGCAATGACGGCGATACCTTCGGCAAGACCTTCGTATATCTATCAGGGCGGTTCGGTGATGATGCACGCGCCGCTGCAATTGAAACAGTCGGAAATGTACGGCTATTTCGTCAAGGGCGACCTGGCGACACTGCAGGCGACCGTGAATACCACCCTGAACCAGGTGGCGGGCAGCAAGATGACCCTGAAAGCCCTGTCGCCGTATGTGATGCTGACGTTTACGCGCGTCAACCATGCCGATTCGGCCAACCCCGTCGACCAGGCCAAGGGCTGGATCACGGAAGTCGACATCGTCACCTGGATCATGGTGGGCCAGATGGACGACAAGGGCAAGCTCGCGCATATCTATTGGTACCCGTGCCATATCTTCGTCGATGACGCGATGGCCCTGATCAACGGGCGTGAACTGTTTGGCTATCCGAAATATCTGTGCGACTACGAGATCCCCGCCGCCGGCAGCGAGCCGCTGCGCTGTTCCGTGGCCGCCAAGGGCTTCCAGCATTTTTCGCCGGAAACGAAACTGGCCTTGCATCCTTTGCTGGAGGTCAACGCCACCGTGCGGACGGGGACGCACAAACCCGTCAACAGTTTCCTCGAACTCATCGAGCAGGCATTCCAGATTTTCCTCTCCATCCCGGATTTCTTCGACATGGACCAGGCCGGCTGGGCCGATATTTTGTCCTTGCTGCGCACCCCCCGCATCGACCAGATCTTCCTCAAGCAATTCCCCGACAGCGCGGGCGTGAAAGCCGTGTACCAGGCCCTGGTGGCCGCGCCGGCCGAGGTCAACCGCCTGCACAGCGCGCGCCTGCTCGGCTACGAATACGCATGCACGCTGCACGCCTTCGACAGCTTCCCGCTGGACCGGACCCTGGGCCTCAAGCTGGGGCCGCAGGCGGCGATACTGCCGTTCCAGGTGAACTTCGATTTCACGGCCATGCCGGGCGAGGAACTGGTCGACAATTCCCGCATCGCGCCGGAAAAGATCGCCATCCTGGGCGGCGGCGTGGCGGCCATGACCACCGCGTATTATTTGACGCACCAGCCGGGCTGGCAAAACCGGCACGCCATCACCGTCTACCAGCTGGGCTGGCGCCTGGGCGGCAAGGGCGCCAGCGGACGCAATGCGCAAGCGGGCCAGCGCATCGAGGAGCACGGCCTGCACATCTGGTTCGGCTTCTACGCGAATGCCTTCAGGATGATCAAGGAAGCCTACGCCAGCCTGGATCGCCCGGCAGGCGCGCCGCTGGCCACCTGGCGCGACGCCTTCAAACAGCACGATTACGTGGCCCTGTCCGAGGACGTCAAGGGCGAGTGGCGCAACTGGTCGATCGTCTTTCCCACCTTGCCGGGCGAACCGGGCGAGGGCGGCGAAGACATCACCCTGTGGCAGATGGCCGTCGCCATGGTGGGCTGGATCGAGCAGTGGCTGCGCCAGATCCGGCAGGTGGCGGACGCCGACGCGCGCATAGAGCGTGCCAGTGCCAGCGCCAGCGCCTCGCAAGGTGAGGGCGTGTGGCCCGGCTGGCTGCGCCGCCTGGCCGATGAAGTGGTGGGGCAGGCCGATGAGCTGGGCCTCGACGTGGGCTTGTCCGTGGGCGCGCTGGCGGCGCTGGTGGCCGACCTGGCGCCCGATTCCACGCGCCACGACCAGGCCCGCCACCAGCTGCTGGCCAGCACCCTGAACGGCATCCGCGCCTGGCTGCGCCTGCGCTACCGCGCGCTGATCGATGGCGACGATGAATTGCGCCGCCTGTTCACCTGCCTGGACCTGGGCATCACGGTCATGAAGGGCATGTTCGAGGATGGCGTGTTCAAGAACGGCTTCGACGTCATTAACGACATCGACTTCCGCGCCTGGCTGAAAAAACATGGCGGCGACGAGCAGTTCAGCGTCAATTCGGCGCCCGTGCGCGGCTTCTATGACCTCGTCTTTGCCTACGAGGGCGGCGATTTCGGGAAGCCGAACATCGAGGCGGGGACGCTCTTGCGGGCGATGGCGCGCATCGGCCTGGCCTACAAGGGCGGCATCATGTTCAAGATGCAGGCCGGCATGGGCGACACGATTTTCACGCCGCTGTACGAAGTGCTGAAAAAACGCGGCGTGGAATTCAAATTCTTCCAGCGCGTGGAGGAACTGGTACCGGGCGCGGGCGACATCGACAGCATCCGCATCACCGAGCAGGTGCAATTGAAGGACCCGGCCGCCGGCTATGCGCCGCTGGTGGACGTGAAGGGCCTCGGTTGCTGGCCCAGCGCGCCCGATTACGCGCAGATCGAACCGGCCCAGGCGGCGCTGCTGCAGGCGCAGGAAGTCAACCTGGAATCGTACTGGAGCGACTGGCCGCGGCAATACCAGCAAGCGTTCGGCCGCGCGCTGCCCGCCACCGTATTGAAGAAGGGCGTCGATTTCGACAAGGTGGTGTTCGGCATTTCCATCGGTTCGCTGCAGGCCTTGTGCCCGCAACTGCTGGCGCAAAGCCCGGCCCTGCGACTGGCGGCCGAGAAGGTGCAAACCGTGGCCACGCAGGCTTACCAGGTGTGGCTCAACAAGGATTTGCGTCAGATGGGCTGGACCACGCAGCCGCAGGGCCAGCAACCGGTGCTGTCGGCCTTCACGGAACCGTACGACACGTGGGCGCCGATGGATCAATTATTGGCGCGCGAAGACTGGCCGGCGGGGCGGGAGCCGAAAAACGTCTCGTATTTTTGCAGCGCCTTCCCCGTCGACAGCTATCCGCCCGTCACCGACACGGGCTTCCCCGCCCGCTGCGCGGCCAGGGCGAAAGCGGGCGCCTTGCGCCAGCTGGAGCGCGAGATCGGCGCCTTGTGGCCCGAGGCGGGCGCGCCGGGCGCGTTCCCGTGGCAATGGCTGGTCGATGCGAAGGCGGGCACGGGGCCGGCGCGCTTCGACAGCCAGTACTGGCGCGCCAACGTCGACCCGTCCGAGCGCTACGTGATGTCGGTGGTGGGCAGCACGCAGTACCGGCTGGCCACCGACCAGTCGGGCTTTTCCAACCTGTTCCTGACGGGCGACTGGATCAGGACGGGCCTGAACGCGGGCTGCGTGGAGGCTGCCGTGATGGCCGGCATGCAGACCTCGCGCGCCATGACCGGTTATCCGGCCGTGATCCAGGGCGAGACGGATTTCCAGGCATGCGACGCCTGATACCCTTGTGTCTTGTCCTGCTCCACCTGCACGCGGGCGCCGCGCCGCCTGGCGCCATCGTGCTGTGGCCGGGCCCGCAGCGCGACAGCGCCAAGGGTTCCATCACGCAGGTCGGGCAGCCTTACCTGATCGCGCACCGCCCGGCGCAGCCGAACGGCACGGCCATCCTGCTGCTCAGCGGCGGCGGCTATGCGCATATCGAAGCGGGCAAGGAGAGCGGCCCGGTCGCGGACTGGTTGCAGGCGCGGGGCGTCACGGCGTTCGAGCTCGTGTACCGCCTGCCGCGGGAAGGCGGTGGGGTGGCCGCGCCGTTCCAGGATGGCCAGCGCGCCATGCGCGTGATCCGTGCGCGCGCGGCCGAGTGGGGCATCGATCCGGCGCGCATCGGCATGCTGGGTTTTTCCGCCGGCGCGCACCTGGCCGGCATGACGGCCGTGCAGCCCGATGCCGCCCTGTATGCACCGGTCGACGCGATGGACGCCGTCTCCGCGCGGCCCGACTTTGCCGTGCTGCTGTACCCGGTGCTGACCATGCAGCCGCCGTTCGACACGACGCACGCGAAGAAACAGCTGCTGGGAAGTCGTCCCGCGCAGGCGGCGCGCGACGCCTGGTCGGTGGAGCGGCACGTCGATGCGCGCACGCCGCCCGTGTTTCTGGCACAGGCGCTCGACGATCCGATTGCGCCACCCGAGAACAGTATATGGATGGCGGCGGCCTTGCGCCGCGCGGGCGTGCCCGTCGAGCTGCACCTGTTCCGGCACGGCGGCCATGGCTGGGGCCTGGGCAAGCCGGGCAGCGAACCGGCCGTCTGGCCACGGCTGTTGCTGGCGTGGCTGCAAGCGCGCGGCTGGATGCCTCAGGCTCCGGGCTGAGCTTCCAGGTCGCGCCGCGCCACGTCCAGCGCGTCTTTCAGCTGCGGCAGGAACTGTTCCACGTTCTCCAGCTGGCCGTTCGAGGCCAGGGTTTCCAGCTGGTGGCACAGGCCGTGCAGGGTGGGGCGGCTGAGGTAGCCGGCGCTGCCCTTCAAGGCGTGGAAGGCGGCCGCCGCCGCGCTGGCGTTACCATCGCGCACGGCGTGGCAGGCCAGGTCCAGGCGCCGTGGCGCTTCCGTCAGGAACGCTTGCGCGATGCGCTGCAAGTGCTGCGGCGACAGGCCGGCCAGCGGCAGGATGTGCACGGGCGCCGTCATGGGATCGGCCGGCGCGGGAGGTGCGTCGTCGGCGTCGTCCAGGCCGAACTGGCGCGCCAGGCTGTCGTCCCCGGTGGGCGCCGCTGGCGGCAGCGCGTGGCCGCGTGCCAGCAGCAGGTCGATGAGCGCGTCGATTTTCTCGAACAGCAGCGCTTCGTCCACGGGTTTGCTGAGGAAGTCGTCCATGCCGGCGGCCAGGTAGCGTTGCCGGTCATGTTCGCTGGCGTTGGCCGTCAGCGCGAGGATGGGAATGTGCGCGTCGGGAATGGGGAATTCGGCGTTGCCGCCGTCGCGGATCAGGCGCGCGGCCTGTTCGCCATCCATCAGCGGCATGCGGCCGTCCATCAGCACGCAATCGTAGGCGCCCGTGCCCAGCGCGCGCAGCGCCTGTTCGCCGTTTTCCACGATGGTGACCTCATGCCCCATGCTTTCGAGCAGGGTGCCGATGATGATCTGGTTGGTGCGCACGTCCTCGGCGCACAGGATGCGCAGGCGGCAGGCGTGGCGCATGTGGCGCGGCGGCCGGCGCGCGTCGGCCGCCGGCGCGCTGCCCGGCGTCAGCGGCAAGGTGAAATGGAAGCGCGAGCCGATGCCGACGCGGCTTTCCACGCCGATCGTGCCTTGCATCAGTTCGACCAGTTCCTTGCAGATGGCCAGGCCCAGGCCCGTGCCGCCGTAGCGGCGCGTGGTGGAATGGTCGGCCTGCTCGAATTTCTGGAACAAACGCGGCAAGGTGTCCGCGTCGATGCCCGGACCCGTATCGCTGATGATGAATTCGATCTCGCTGCGGCCGTCGCGGCGCGGCGGCGTGCGGGCGCGCCGCACTTCCAGCAGCACCTCGCCATTCGCCGTGAATTTCAGCGCATTGCCCAGCAGGTTGATGAGGATTTGCCGCAAGCGCGTGGGATCGGCGCGCACGTAGCGCGGCAAGTCCAGCGCCAGTTCGCGGCGCAGCAGCAGGCTCTTGGCGTCGGCCTGGCCCTGCACGATGCCGGCCGCGTCGCCGATCAGCGCCAGCAGGTCGAAGTCCACGGTTTCCAGAGTCAGCTTGCCCGCGTCGATCTTCGAGAAATCGAGGATGTCATTGAGGATGGTCAGGAGCGAGACGCCATTGTGCAGGCCGATGCGCAGGTATTCCTGCGTGCGGCCTTTGACGGACTGGTCGCGCAGGGCGAATTTCAGCATGCCGATCACGCCGGCCAGCGGCGTGCGGATGTCGTGGCTCATGGCGGACAGAAAATCGATGCGGTGGCGGCTGACCACTTCCGCATGTTCCTTGGCTTTCAGCAGGGCGTCGTTGCTGAGGGTGAGCGCCAGGGTGCGTTCCTGCACGCGCTGTTCCAGGTTGTTGCGCAGCAATCGGATCTGGTCGGCCAGGGCAAAGGCCAGCAGCAAGCCGTCGAAGGTGCCGCCCAGCAGGGTCACCAGCTGGGCGTTGGCCACCATGGCCGGCATCAGGCCGAGGTTGGCCGGCAGGATCAGAAAGCCGGGCAGCATCAGCGCGACGAAGGCCAGCACGAAGAAGCGCGCCGGCTGGTAGCCGCGGCGCCAGACGACGATGCCGCTGATGAGCGCCAGTAGCATCCAGATACTGATGGCGATGGTGGCCAGGGTGTGCGCATACGACAGGGCGAAGAAGCAGCTGGGTAGCAGCAGCAGGGGCAGCACCAGGTTGACCTGGCTGATGCGGTAGAGCAGGGGCGAGTAGTCGCGCAGGCGCAGGAAATGCGTGTAGAACAGCGTGCTGAAGACGGGCAGCAGGAAAAACGGCACGTAATGGAGCTGCAGCAGATGCCAGTCGAACAGGTCGGCAAAGACGTGGAAGGTCATGGCCCACGCCAGGCCATAGGTCAGCACGTACAGCGCGTAATAGGCCGAGGCTTTTTCCAGCGTGATGGAAAAGATGAAGAAATTGAACAGGCCCAGCGCCAGCAGGGCGCCGATGGAGGCGACGATGAGGAAGTTTTCCTTGCCCACCAGCTTGCGGTAGTCTTGCTGCGTCCTCACGCCGAACATGGGCGCGCGCGCATAATAGGGGCTGGAAAAGCGGATCAGGATGTCATACGTGGCGCCCGGCGCCAGCTGCACGTTCTTGCCGTAGTGCAGCAAATACTCATGTGGGCGCTGGTAGCCCGTCAGCAAGGTCTGCGGCGCCGCGTGCGGCCCTGGGCCATACACGTACAGGTCGACCAGGTCGATCAGGGTATCGTTCGGATCGATGACCCAGGCCGCTTCGCCGCTGTCGTTGCGCACCTGCGCATGCAGCCAGTAGGCGCCGCCGAACAGGTCGACCTGGCCGGCCGGATGCAGGCGCGCCAGCCAGGCGGGCAGGGCGGCCGCATCGGCAGGCGCGGCTTCATTTTCGGCGAGAAACAGTTGTCCACCATTGCCCAGGTGCCGGATGCCTTGCTTGCCCAAGGGCAAGGGGTTTGCCTGCGCCGCGCCTGCCGGGCCCAACAGACCGAACAGCAGGCCGAGCACAAGCAACCAGCCATATGGCCAGGCGCAGGCGCGGGAGCTGGAAGCGCGGTGGCGGGAAGGGTGCGGGTGGGCTGGCATTGATGGGCTTGGAACGGGCTTGGTGAGGGTCGTGCGAGAACCGGCGGCAGCGCCGTTTGCTGTGGAGTGCCCATTTTAATCGACTCTTGCTGGCATACGGGCAATTTCCTGTGCCGCCGGGATGACGCCCTCTCCGGTATCATGGCGCCTTTGCCCGCGAGATATTCATGCTCAGTCCCGACCAGTTCCTGGCCTTCCTGGCCGCCGCCGTTTTGATCACCGCCAGTCCCGGCCCCGACAACCTGATGGTGCTGGGCGTGGGCATGTCGCGCGGGCGGCGCCAGGGCATGGCGTTCGGCCTCGGCTGCGCCCTGGGTTGCCTGACGCACACGCTGCTGGCGACCATCGGCGTGTCGGCCCTGCTGGCCGCCTCGCCCACGGCGTTTACCATGCTGAAAGTGGCCGGCGGGCTGTACCTGGTGTGGCTGGGCATCGGCGCCTTGCGCAGCCGTGGCGGCGCCAGGGTCGATGGCGCGGCGGCCTTGCCCGAGGAAGCGCTGCTGCGCCTGTTCGGCAAGGGTTTGCTTGCCAACAGTATCAATCCGAAAGTCGTGCTGTTTTTCCTGTCCTTCCTGCCGCAGTTCATCGTCGCGGGCCAGGGCAATGCCAGTTGGCAGACGGCGCAGCTGGGCCTGTTGTTTACGGCGCAGGCGTGCGTGCTGTTCGGCCTGCTCGGCTATTTCTCCGGCGCCGTCGGCAAGTGGCTTAATCGCCGTCCGCGCGCCGGCCTGTGGCTGGACCGCGCGGCCGGCACCATCTTCATCGGCCTGGGTTTGCGCCTGATCCTGGCGCGCTGAGGTCTTGCTGGGCGGTAATGCGGAACGCCAGCTCCATCTGGTCCTGCACGGCCATGGCGCCGCCCAGGACGGCAAAGGGCACGATGCCGAAGTCGCTCTGTTTCAGCAGCAGGCTGCCGCTGGCCTGCAGGCGGCGTCCATCGGCCGCCTGCTCGATGCGCACCGGCAGCTGCACCGTGCGCGTCACGCCATGCAGGGTGATGTCGGCCTCGAACACGTCCTGCTTGCCTGCGCGGCGGGCGTCGATGCTGACCCACGGATAACGTTCGGCGTCGAGCACGCGCACCAGCATGTTGTGGCGCGTGCCGGCGATGGCGTCGGCCGACGGCGTCGTCGTCAGGCCGGCCGCCTGGCGCAGGCTTGCTTCATCCACACTCATCTCGTCGAGCCGGAAGCGGAACTGCGCGCGCCCAGGCGCGGGCGCCACCACGCCTTGCAGCGTACGGCTGGCCACCACGTGGTCATGCCCCAGCCGCGCCAGCGCGCCGCCACGGCGCACGGTGATGGTCAGCAGGGAATCCTCGGGCGCGATGTGCAGCAGTTGCACGCCCGGCTGCTGCCACGCCGGCGCGGGCATGGCTGGCGCCGCGACTGGCGCGGCGGGCAGCGAGGCGCCGGGCGGCGGGGCGAACGGGGTACAGGCCGCGAGCAAGGCGCAGGCGCAGGCCAGCAGCGCGCGGCGGTGGACATGTGGCATCAATGAGGACTCCTGGCAAAGGGATTGGCGGTGGCGCAAGGCGCCATGGGGCGATAGTAAGCGATCCGCGCGCCGGTGTGATGGTCGCCGCACATGCGCCCCCGTTTTGCAAGACCAATTCATCCTGCCGCACGCCATCTCTGGTGGAGCGGCAGACGTGAATGGAGTTAAATTGGTATTAATGGAAGGCGCTGGAAAATAAATGTGCGACAGCGCAGAAGCGAATCGTGGGGGCCTTGGCGGCGGAAGGAAGATGCGTATTGAAATAAATGCTGATAATTAGCATTAATAATTTCTTTTAAAAAACAAACTATGCGTTTGATAGTTTCGCATGATTATGTAAATAATAAGTTAAATAGTATGTTTAGCTCATCAGTATGCAGTAGAAATAGAAACGCAGCGTGATTACACGATTAATTTGATGAATGTGTTGTGAAATATCAACGAGATAATTTAATTTCTTTGTTGCTAACGAAAAAAACACTGTTGGCGTACTCTTGAAGTGTTACCTGTTCGTATAATCATGACAAATAAATGTCATTTTTATATGTGTCTGCATTTTGCAGCGGTACATTTCATAGCGAACAACATGATCAAAACACACCAGGAAACGGCAGGCCGTTCCGGCCGCCAGGCAGCTTTTTTGTCCGCCGGACGCTACATGGGGATGCTGGCCGCGATTGTTGGCCGCGCTCGCTTAGCCCAACTTTCCAAGTGTCATGTTGCGCCGCTGGCGCTCGCTTTCCTGATGCTGGGCGCCGCCGCGCCCGCCGCTGCGCAGGTCTTGTGGGAGGATTACCGCGGCATCGAGCGGGTGCCGGCCAATCCACCCGCGCCCAACTACAACAATGGCTTCAATGCGGGCAGCACGGCCCGGCTCGCCAATTTGGCGGCGCTGGCCGCCAATCCCGCCGCCAACGCGGCGCGCACGGGCGCCTCGGCGCAGATGGACTGGGCCAATGGCACGGCCGCCAATCCCGGGCAGTTATGCAATTTTGATACGCAGCAATCGTCGGCTGCCTGCCGGGCCTGGATCATGGGGCGCGTGATGTACACGCTGGTGGTATTTCCACAGGCGGGCAATTACAAATTCAGCGTCTCGCACGATGACGACGTGAAGGTGGATTTCTCGACCCAATATTCGACCAATTACCGCAATACCGTCTACAACGTGGCCGTGGGGAGCGTGGCCGAATATTCGAACAATGAAGCGGATTTCCAGAATTTGGCCGGCAATTTCAATAGCGCCACGCCCGGCGGCTGTTATCTGGCCCGCGTCCTGTGGAATAACGTGGGCGGCATCAATTATTTGCACATGCGTTGGACGCGCCCTGACAATGTGACGGAAATTATTCCCGCTACGCAATTGCGCGATCCCGGCCTGGCCAGTTCCTATGCCGATTGCACCAATAGCAAGACCGACCTGGCCGTCAGCAAGGCGGGGCCGGCGCAGTTCTCCGTGGGCAAGCCCTTGAGCTACACCATGAAGGTGTGGAACCGGGGTCCGGCCCTCAGCACGGGCGCCACCTTCAGCGACGTGCTGCCTGCCAGCCTGGGCAACGTCAGCTGGACGTGTGCCGCCAGCGGCAGCGCTTCCTGCGGCACGAAAACCTCGGGTTCGGGCAGCAACAGCGTCAGCATTACCATGGGCAACCTGCCCGTGAATGCGGCCGCCAGCGCGCCCACCACCGGTTCCTACCTGACGGTGACGATCACGGCCACGCCGGGCGACGCCGCCAGCATCGTGAATACGGCCAATGTGACCGTCTCGCCCAACGAAACGGATAGCGATCTCAGCAACAACAGCAGCAGCACCACGGCCACGGTCAGGACGAATACCCTGACGGTGGTCAAGGCGCTGGCGCCGGTCGGCGACAGTGGGCTGTTCATCATGAATGCCAACGGCACGGCAGGTGTGCAGGGCGGTAACGGCGCCACGGCCAGCGCCGTCGTGCGCGTGGGCAACCTCGTGACGTTCGCGGAAACCGCGGGCACGGCTACCGCCCTGGCGCAGTACCAGAGCAGCTACAGTTGCGTGCGCACGGATACGGCGGCCGTCATCGCCAGCGGCACGGCCACCTCGGGCAATGTCACGATGCCCGAGGCGCCCGTCGCCTGCACCATCAGCAACCGTCGCCTGCAGGCGGACATGCAAGCCGTCACCACCGTGCCGCCGGGGCCCTACAATGCGGGCAGCGCCATCACCGTCACGGGCGTGTGCACGAATAACGGCCCCGACGACGCGGCCGCGCCCACCTGCGTCATGAGCGGCTTGCCGGCCGGCTCCACCGCCACCTGCAGCGCGCCCGTGTCGCCGTTCATTCCCGGTTCGCGCATCAATTGCAGCGCCACGTTCAACTTGCCCGCCAGCGGCAGCTTGACGATCACCACGACGGCCGGCGCCAGCACGCTGGACCCCATCCCCGCGAACAATGTCGACAGCGATACGCTGGGCATCGTCAGCCCGCTCGTGCGCGTGCAAAAAAGCGTCGACAAGACTGCCGCCACGGTGGGCGACAGCGTGCGGTGGACCTTGACGGCGAACAATGCCGGCACGGGCGCCACCACAGCGGCCCTGACCCTCGCCGATACCTTGCCGGCCAATCTGGCGGGCATCGTCGTCACGCCAGCGGCGCCCGCCACTTGCGCGCCGCTGGCCGGCAATACGCTCACCTGCATGGTGCCGGCCGGCCTGGCGCCGGGCGCCAGCGCCCAGATCAGCATCACCGGCGTGCCGACGGCGGCCGGCAATTTCGTCAACAGCGTGGCGCCGTCCGGCGGCAATGGCGCCAGCTGCGCCACGCCGGCGGTTTGCCAGACCACCACCGTCGTCAGCAAGCCGCTGGTCGACGTGACCACGACCTTGAACGGTTTTCCCGGCACCTCGAACGCGGGCGACGCCATCAGCGGCGTCGTGACCTACGCCAACCTGGGGCCTGGCGCGGCGGAAGGCGTGACGTACAGCCTGCAACTGGCCACGGGCCTGGCGGGCGTGTCCGTCACCGGCGTGAGCGGCACGTATGACGCGGGTACCGGCCGCATCACGTTCACTGGCTTGCCCGTGACCCTGGCGCCGGGCGAAACCTTCAATTTCAATCTGTCGTACACCCAGCCTGGCAGCAATATTTCCTCCGTGACCAGCGTCATTGCCACCAGCTCGACGGAAGTGGCGAACGACTTGCCGAACAGGGCCATGGTGACGGTGCCGGGACCGAACGTGCGCGAGAGTATCGTCTGGACGATCACGGCCAGCAATACGGGCAATATCGCCAACCAGGGCGTCGTGACCCTGGCAGACCTGCTGCCAGCGAACCTGGTGGTGAGCAACGTGGTGGCGGCGCCGGGCGTGACGTGTCCGCCGCTGGCTGCCTGAGTGGCGTCGAGCACGCAGACGTGTACGGTCGCCCCTGGCCAGCTGGCCGCCCTGAACGGCAGCCGCACGGTGATCATCACGGCGCACGCCACGGCCGCAGGCAGCCTGTCGAACCGCATCATGCCGGGCGGTCCGGACAACCCGGCGTGCAGCTCGGCCAGCGCCTGCCAGACGACGAGCACCATCACCGGCCCGAAAGTGGCGGTGAAAAAGACCGTCGACCAGGCCACGATCAATATCGGCGCCACCCTGAACTGGAGCGTGACGGCGAGCAACAGCGGCGATGGCGTGAGTACCGCGCCCATCACGCTGACCGATACCTTGCCGGCCAACCTGCTGAACCTGAACGTGGCGCTGGTCGGCAGCGCCACCTGCGCCGCGCCGGTGGGCAATATCCTCACCTGCACGGTGCCGGCCGGCCTGGCCGCGAACGGCGGCGTGGCCGGCTTCATCGTCACGGCCCAGCCTGCCGCCGCGGGCACCTATGCCAATAGCGTCGTGCCAGCCGGTGCCGATAATCCGGCCTGCGCCACCGCCGCTGACTGCGCCACCACCAGCACCGTGACCAGCCCCAGCGTGGCCGTGACGAAAAGCGTCGACAAGACCACCGTCAACCTGGGCGACACCATCACCTGGACCCTGAAAGCCATCAACAGCGGCAGCGGCCCCACGAACGGCCCGATCACCCTGACCGACACCTTGCCGGCGAACGTGGGCGCGCTGCAGATATTGCCCGTCGCGCCCGCCAGTTGCGGCGTGCCGGCCGGCGCCACGCTGACGTGCACCGTGCCGCCAGGCCTGGCCAGCGGCATGCAGGCGAGCGTGACCATCAAGGCCGTGGCGAATGCGGCCGGCACGGTGGCCAACAGCCTCGTGCCGGGCGGCGTCGACAATCCTGCCTGCGCCACGCCGGGTGATTGCCAGACCAGCACCACCGTCACCAGACCGAACGTGGCGGTAAAAAAAACCGTCGACAAGGCCAGCGTCAACGTGGGCGACACGCTCACGTGGACCTTGACGGTGAGTAATAGCGGCACGGGCGCCAGCACGGGCGTCGTCACGCTGGCCGACACCTTGCCGGCCGGCCTGTCGAACGTCGTCGTCAGCCCGCAGGCGCCCGCCACCTGCGCGCCCGTGGCGGGCCAGAACCTCGCATGCAGCGTGCCGGCCGGCCTGGCCCCGGGCGCCTCGGCGAAGGTCATCGTCAGCGCCACGGCGACCCTGGCCGGCGCCGCCGTCAACAGCGTGCTGCCGGGTGGCAGCGACAATCCCGCCTGCGTGCTGCCCGGCGATTGCGGCACCACCACCACGGTAGTCAAGCTGCTGGTCGATGTCACCACCACCCTGAACAATTTCCCGCCGAATACGCTTGCGGGCGACACGATTTCCGGCACCGTCACCTATGCCAACGTGGGACCGGGGCCGGCCGAGGGCGTCACGTACACCCTGCAGCTGACGCCGGGCCTGGCCAGCGTCACCTTGATGGGCGCAGCCGGCAGCTACAATCCGGCCACTGGCCTGGTGACGCTGTCCGGCTTGCCTGCGACCCTGGCGAATGGCCAGAGCACGAGCTTCAATGTCAGCTACACGCAGCCGGCCGACAATCTGTCGATGGTGACGTCGAGCATCGCCACCACCTCGGTGGAAGTGGCGAACGACTTGCCGAACACGGCTATGGCGACGGTGCCCGGTCCCATCATCCGCGTGACGAAACTGGCCGACAAGACGACGGCCAACGTGGGCGAGACGATTACCTGGACCATCACGGCCACGAACACGGGCAGCCTGGCCAACTTGGGGCTGGTGACCCTGACCGATATCCTGCCCGCCAACGTGGCGGTGCTGTCCGTCGCGCCGGGCGCCGGGGTCAGTTGTCCGCCGCTGGCCAGCTGGCTGGCCAACAGCGCGCAAGCGTGTACCGTCGCGGCAGGCCAGCTGGCCGCCGTGAATGGCAGCCGCAGCATTACCATCACGGCCAGTGGGACGGCCGGAGGCAGCCTGGGTAATAAAGTGTTGCCGAGCGGACCAGATAATCCCGCCTGTGCGCAGGCGGCCTCGTGCCAGACCAGCACGACCGTCCTCAGCCCGCAAGTGGCCGTGCATAAAAGCGTCGACAAGAGCAATATCAACGTGGGCGACGCGCTGACGTGGACGATAGCCGTGGCCAACACGGGCACGGGGGCGACGCGCGGCGCCATCACCCTGACGGACACCTTGCCGGCCAACCTGACCCTGTGGCAGGTGCTGCCCGCGTCGCCGGCCACCTGCGCCGTGCCGAACGGCAACCAGCTGGTGTGCACGATTCCCGCCGGCATGGCGGCGGGCGCCACGCTCAATATCGTCGTCAAGGGCGTGGCCAACGCAGCTGGCGCCTTCGTCAACACGGTGGTGCCGAGCGGCCCGGACAATCCCGCCTGTCCGCAGCCCGGCGATTGCAGCACCACCAGCACGGCCGTGAAACTGCTGGTCGACGTGACCACCACCCTGAACGGCTTTCCTGGCAGCACACATGCGGGCGACACGATCGCCGGCACCGTCAATTTCAGCAATATCGGCCCCGGGCCGGCCGAAGGCGTGACGTACAGCCTGCAGCTGGCGCCCGGCCTGGCCGGCGTCACCTTCAATGGCGTGGCGGGCAGCTACAATCCGGGCTCGGGACTGGTGACGTTCAGCGGCGTGCCCGCGACCCTGGCGCTGGGGCAGGGCTTCAGCTTCCAGCTCGGCTACATCCAGCCGGCGAGCAACCTGTCGACCGTGGTCAGCCGCATCGCCACGACATCGACGGAAGTGCCGAACGACCAGCCCAACATGGCCACCGTCACCATGCCCGGTTCCATCATTCGCGTCAGCAAGACGGCCAACAAGGCCGTGGCGAATGTCGGCGAGGAAATCATCTGGACGATTACGGCCAGCAACACGGGCAGCCTGGCCAACCAGGGCGCCGTGATCTTGACGGACTTGCTGCCAGCCAATATCGTCGTGACGCATGTGGCGCCCGACAGCGGCGTTAGCTGTCCGCCGCTGGCCAGCTGGGTCGCCAACAGCAACCAGAGCTGCAGCGTGGCCATCGGCCAACTGGCGGCCGGCAATGGCCAGCGCCAGATCGTGCTGACCGGCAAAGCCAGCGCGGGCGGCACCCTGGCGAATCAGGTCATGCCGAGCGGCCCGGACAATCCGGCCTGCTTCCAGGCCAGCAGTTGCCAGACAACGACGACCATCACCAGCCCGGCCCTGGCGCTGAAGAAGACGGTCGACAAGGCTGCGCTGAACATCGGCGACAGCCTGAGCTGGACCATCACCCTGGCCAATACGGGCACGGGCGCCAGCACGGCCATCGCCACGCTCACCGATACCTTGCCGGCCGGCCTGGCGAATATCGTCGTCACGCCCGTCGCGCCCGTCACCTGCGCGCCGCTGGCCGGCAATGTGCTCACGTGCAGCGTGCCGGCCGGGCTGGCCGCAGGCAGTGCCGCCACGGTGCAGGTGACGGCGCGCGCCGCCGCCGCAGGCACGTTGGCCAATAGCGTCAGCGCCAGCGGCACGGACAACCCTGCCTGCTTGCAGGCGGGCGATTGCGGCACCACCAGCACGGTCAGTTCACCGCTGTTGACTGCAAGTAAAACCGTCGACAGGACGGCGGCCAACGTGGGCGATACCCTGACGTGGACCTTGACCTTGCGCAATACCGGCACGGGACCGAGCACGGCCGTCGCCACCCTGGCCGATACCCTGCCTGCGGGCCTGGCGAACGTGCTGGTGACGCCCACGGCGCCCGTCACTTGCGCCGTGCCGGTGGGCAATGTCGTCAACTGCAGCGTGCCGGCCGGCCTCGCCGCCGGCGCCAGCGCCACCGTCAAACTGAGCGCCACGGCCACCGCGTCGGGCAGCCTGGTCAACGCGCTGCTGCCTGGCGGCGGCGATACTCCCGCTTGCGCCGTTCCCGGCGATTGCCAGACCACCACGGTGGTGTCGAAATTGCTGGTCGACGTGACCACCACCCTGAACGGCTTCCCCGCCAGCAGCAACGCGGGCGACGCCATCCGTGGCGTGGTGACGTTCGCCAACGTCGGGCCGGGCGTGGCGGAAACGATGAGCTACAGCCTGCAGCTGGAAGCGGGCCTGAGCGGCGTTTCCGTCAGCCCCGTCAGCGGCGCGCCCGGCATCAGCGGCGTCTACAACAGCGCCACGGGCATGTATGTGCTGAGCGGCTTGCCGGCCACCCTGATCGCCGGCCAGAGCGCCAGCTTCAACTTGTTCTACACGCAGCCTGCCAGCAACAGTTCGCGCATCAGCAGCGTGGTGGGCACCAGTTCGACGGAAATCGTCAACGACTTGCCGAATACGGCGACGACGAACTTGCCCGGCCCCGTGATCCGCGCCAGCAAGACGGTTGATAAGGTGAACGCGGCCGTGGGCGATATCCTGAGCTGGAGCATCACGGCGGTGAACACGGGGAATTTGCCGAATCAACATCCCGTCGTCGTCAGCGACGTGTTGCCCGCCAACATAGTCATTCTCAGCGTGACGCCCGATGCGGGCGTGAGCTGTCCGCCAGCGGCCAGCTGGACGGCTGGCAGCGTGCAGGCGTGCACGGTGGCGGCAGGCCAATTGGCCGCCGGCAATGGCAGCCGCAAGATCGTCGTCACGGGACGCGGCACCGCGGGCGGCACCCTGTCGAACCGCGTCGTGCCCTCCGGTGGCGACAATCCCGCCTGCGACACGGCCAGCGCCTGCCAGGCCACCAGCACTCTGGTGGCGCCGCAGGTAACGGTGCGCAAGAGTGTCGACAAGGGGACGGCCAGCGTGGGCGACTTGCTGACCTGGACCATTACCGCCAGCAATACCGGCACGGGTCCGACCAGGTCCGCCATCGCGCTGACCGACAATCTGCCAGCCGGCGTCAGCGGCGTGCAAGTGCTGTCGACGCAACTGGCTAGCTGCGCGCCCGTGGCCGGCAATATCGTCACCTGCAGCGTGACGGCCGGCCTGGCGCCTGGCGGACAGGCGCAAGTCGTGCTGCGCGCCACGGTCGCCGCCGCCGGCGTGCTGCAAAACACGGTGCTGCCTGCCGGCCCCGACAATCCCGTTTGCGTCCAGGCGGCCGATTGCAGCACCAGCACCACGGCCATCAAGCTGCTGGTCGACGTGACCACCACCTTGAACGGTTTTCCGGGCACCACCAATGCGGGCGACCAGATCAACGGCATCGTCACCTTCAGCAATGCGGGGCCCGGCACCGCCGAGAACGTGACGTACAGCCTGAAACTGGCGCAAGGCCTGATGGGCGTGACCTTGAGCGGCGCCGCCGGCAGCTATGACGCCGTCAGCGGCATGCTGACGGTGACGGGCCTGCCAACGGCATTGGCGGCCAACGAGGCGCACAGCTTCGGCCTGGCGTACATCCAGCCGGCCAGCAATGTCTCGACCATCGTCAGCATCATCGCCACCAGCTCCACGGAAGTGGCGAATGACTTGCCGAACACGGCAACGGTGACCATGCCGGGTCCCGTGATCCGCGTCAGCAAGACTACCGGCACGGTCAGTGCCAACGTTGGCGACAGCATCGTCTGGACCATCACGGCCGTCAACAGCGGCGGCGTGGCCAACGCGGGCATCGTGACCTTGGCCGATATCCTGCCGGCGAACCTGACGGTGCTGGCCGTCAGCGCCGACGCCGGCGTGACCTGTCCGCCGCTGGCCAGCTGGGTCGCCAACAGCGTGCAAAGCTGCCGCATTGCGGCAGGTCAATTGGCCGCCATGAATGGCGTGCGCAGCGTGCGCGTCACCGCCACCGGTACCCTGGAAGGCAATCTGTCGAACCGGGTCATGCCGAGCGGTCCGGACAATCCGGCCTGCGCGCAAGCGAGCAGCTGCGAAGCGGGGGTGCTGCTGACGGGGCCGAAAGTGGCTGTGAAGAAAATCGCCAACCGCGCCGCCGCCAACGTGGGCGACACCGTGGTGTGGACGATCAGCGCCACCAATTCCGGCAGCGGCCCCACGCGCGCCGCGATGACCCTGGTCGACACCCTGCCGGCCGGCTTGACGCATGTGGTGGTGACGCCGCTGCGCGCCACCTGCGCGCCCGTGGCCGGCAATGTGCTCACCTGCAGCGTGCCTGCCGGCCTGATCGGTAATGGCGGCGAAGCCAGCGTGGAAGTCTCTGCCACCGTCACCCAGCCAGGCAGCGCGCGCAACAGCGTCGTGCCATCCGGACCCGATGCGCCGCTGTGCCTGTCTCCCGCCGATTGCCAGACTACCACCAACGTCACCAGCCCCAGCGTGATGGTCAAGAAAGTGGCGGACAAGGCCAGCGCCAGCATCGGCGACACCGTCAGCTGGACCATCACCGCCACCAACGGCGGCAGCGGCGCCACCACGGCGCCCATCGTCCTGACCGATGAGTTGCTTGCCAGCCTGACGGACATCGCCGTCACGCCGGCGGCCCCCACCGTGTGCGCACCGCTGGCGGCCAATAAACTGGTGTGCACGGTGCCTGCCGGTCTGGCGCCCAATGCCGTGGCCGCCGTCACCGTCAGTGCGAAAGTGGCCGCCAGCGGCAGCCTGAGCAATACCATCGTGCCCACCGGCCCCGACCTGCCGCGCTGCGCGCAAGCGGCCGACTGCACGGCCGTCACGGAAGTGGCGAACCCGGCCATCGGCGCGGCGCTGGGCGTGGGCAAGGTGACGCAGCTGTCGGCCAGGGTCTTCAACGTGCCGTACACGGTGGTGATCAGGAACGTGGGCAAGGGTACGGCATCGAACGTGCAGGCGCTCGACAGCTTGCGCGCCGCCTTCCCCGAGCCGGTGGCGTGCCGCATCGTCGCGCCGCCTGCCGCGCCCGCCATCGGCGGCAGCAGGCAGCTGGCCGTCAATCCGGGATTTGCCGGCGGTTGCGGCGGCAGCGACCTGCGTTTGCTCAACGGCGATGCGTCCCTGGGCGAGGGCGAACTGAGCGTCATCACTTTCACTGTCGAAATCACGCTGCAAGACACGACCTTGCCGCAGTACAACAACAGCGTGTTTGCCAGCGTCCTGGGCGGCAACACCGCCAATGCAGGCGGCAGCATCAGCGTGCCGCCGGCCCCGGCGGCGGGCGCCATCGCCGCCAACCCCGGCTACACGCCACCGTCGGGCAGCCTGGTGTTTGACGCTTCCAACAATGGCGGCGGCTACGCGGGCGCCGTGGCGACGGCGGCGGAAGTGGCCGCGCTGGCGGAAAAGGTCGATCCCAACCGCAACGGCAATGCGTCGGAAACCGTGGGCGGCGTGCCGTTCACGGGCGAAGATACGCCCACGCCCGTGCTCTTGCTGCGGCAAGTGGTGGACGTCATCAAGGCTGTTTCGGCCCAGCAGCAAGTGGACGCCAGCAAGTTCGAGATCAGCTACACGGTGCAGGCGGCCAACCGCTATCCTGCCGGCTATCCGACCTCGACCATGGTGCAGGTGGCGGAAAACCTGAAGGCCGTCTTTCCGACGGCCACCAGCGTCACCTTCAAGCCGGGCAGCCTGGTCGTCACGCCACGGCCCGCCGGCGCCACGGCCTGCGTGGCCAATCCCGACTTCAACGGCGTCACGGTGTTTGGCTTGCTCAATGGCATGGGCGACTTGCAGCCGCAGGAAAGCTGCGGCATCGTCTTCACGGTGCTGGTCGACTTCGGCAGCGTGGCGGCGATTCCCACCGTGCCGCAACTGAACCAGGTGTATGCCAGCACCATGCTGGGCAAGGAAGGCGGCCGGAACATCGGCCACAGCTATACCGGCACGGATGGCGGCAGTACGCCGGTGGCGCCGGCCAGCGTGCTGGTCGTGGCCAGCTCGGCCGATACCTTGCTGCTGCCGGCCACGCCCGGCGCCACGCCGCCAAGCTTTACCCCCGTGGTGTTCAACACGAAGGACAAGCCGATGTTGTTGATCAGCAAGAGCGTCAACAAGGCGCAGGCCGAGATCGGCGACAGCCTGCAATACACGATCGAGGTGAAGAATACGGGCGTGGCGACGGCGTTCGGCGTCAGCGTGCTCGATAAACTGCCGGCCGGTTTCCGCTATATCGACGGCACCACCACGCGTAACAATGTGGTGCAGCCCGATCCGTCCGGCAAGCCGGGGCCGCAGCTGAGCTTCAAGCTGGAATCCCTGGCGCCGAACGCCAGCGCCAGCTTCCGCTACCGCCTGCGCGTGGGCGTCGGTTCGCTGCAGGGCGACGGCGTCAACCGCGCGCAGGCGACGACCACCAACGGCCCGCCCTCGAACGAGGCGCGCGCGAAGGTGAAAGTGACGGGCGGCGTGTTCACGACGGATGCCTGCCTCGCCGGCAAGGTGTTTGTCGATTGCAATAATAATCACGTGCAGGATGGCGAGGAACTGGGCATCCCAGGCGTGCGCCTGTACATGGAGGATGGCACGAACTTCACCACGGACGTGGAAGGCAAGTACAGCTATTGCGGCATCACGCCGAACAGCCATGTGATCAAGGTCGATGCGTCCACCTTGCCACGGGCCAGCCGCATGATGGAAGCGTCGAACCGCAACCTGGGCGATCCGCACAGCCTGTTCCTCGATACCAAGAACGGCGAACTGCTGCGCGCCGACTTCATCGAGGGCTCTTGCTCGAACCCCGTGCTGGAACAGGTCAAGGCGCGCCGTGCCCAGGGCGAAGTGCGCAGTGTGGAAAGGGAGGCGGGGCCGGGACTGCGCTTCAGCAGCCAGCCTGCCGGCGCGCCCGCGCAGGCGACGGACAGCGCCAACCAGCCTGTCGTGGCGCCCCGCACGCCAGCCCCTGGGCCAGCCAAGGCGCCAGCCGCGGGAGGCAGCCATGCGCAATAAGCATCCCTACATTCACGTGCCGCTGGCTGGCGCCGTCAAAGAGAAACAGGCCATGAAGACACATCCCTCTCCCCGGCGCATGGCCCTCGTGCTGGCGCTGCTGACCTTTCCCGTGGCCGGCCAGGCGCAACTGCCCTTGCCGGACGGCGCCGCCGGTCCCGGCGTGGCCGCGCCATCGTTCTTTGCCGGCAAGGTCGGTGGCGCCGACTACGCCATCAACCGGGGCGTGGCGCGCATCGCCGTCGAGACGGACCGCAACGACGTGCCGGCCGATGGCCAGAGCGCGGTCAAGGTGACGGTGAGCCTGTTTGACGAACAGGGCAAGCCCTTGATGGGCACGGCGTTGTTGACCATCGAGGCCAGCGGCGGGCGCATCCTGCTGCCCGGCGCGCGGACCGATGAGCTGGGGCCGGAGCGGCGCGACGTCGACAAGGTCACGCCCGGCACGCAGCTGACGGTGGAAAATGGCGTGGCGACGTTCAGCCTGCTGGCCCCGGCCACGCCGCAGGACGTGCTGCTGCGCGTGTCGGCCGGCAGTGTGGCGGCGCAGGGCAGCATCAGCTTCCTGCCGGAACTGCGCGACATGCTGGCCGTGGGCTTGATCGACGGCATCATCAGCAAGCGCAGCCTGTCGAGCGGCGACATAGCGCCATCGCGCTTCAACGACGGTTTCGAGCGCGACATCGTGCGCTGGAGCCGCGCCTTCAACAATGGCAAGGCCAACGTGGCGGGCCGGGCGGCGATGTTCTTAAAGGGCACCATCCGCGGCGACGCCTTGCTGACGGCCGCCTACGATTCGGACAAGGATACGCGCGCACGTCTGTTGCGCGATGTCAATCCGGAAGAGTTTTATCCCGTCTACGGCGACAGTTCCGTGCGCAATTTCGACGCCCGCTCCAGCGACCGTTTATATGTGCGCATCGACCGGCAAAAAAGCTATGTGCTGTACGGCGACTTTGCCACCGGCGACGGCTTCAGCCAGATGACGGGCGGTGGCGCCGTGGCCAGCTTGCAGCAGAGAAAACTTGGCCAGTACAACCGCACGGCCACGGGCGGGCGCGGCCATTACGAACGGGATGGCATCGTCGCCAACGCCTTCGCCATCCACGATAGCCTGAAGCAGGTAGTCGAGGAATACCGGGCGAACGGCACGTCGGGACCGTTCGCCGTGCGCAACAACAACGCCATCGAAAACTCGGAAAAGATCGAGATCGTGGTGCGCGACAAGAACCAGAACGGCAACATCGTGCAGGCCACGCAGCTGCGCCGCTTCGAGGATTACAGTTTCGAGCCGTTCAGCGGGCGCATCCTGTTCAAGCAGGCGATCCCCGCGCTGACGCCGAATGGCGATCCGCAATCGATCCGCATCAGCTACGAGGTGGACCAGGGCGGCGAGAAATTCTGGACCGTGGGCGTGGATGGGCAAGTGCAGCTGGGCAAGATGGTCTCCATCGGCGGCTCGGCCGTGGAAGACAGGAATCCCTTGTCGCCGTACAAATTGCATAGCGTTAATGCGGGCTTGCGCCTGGGCGAGCACAGCCTGCTGGTGGTCGAGGTGGCGCGTACCACGTCCACCAGCTACAGCGCGGGCGGCAACATCTATACGACGCCGTCGGGCCAGGCGGGCGAGCTGCGCGACGAAGTGAGCGGCAACGCGGCCCGGATCGAGCTGCAGCACAAGGATGAGAATCTCGACGCGAAAGCCTATTGGAGCCGCTCGGACCAGGATTTCAACAACACGGCGGCCGGCATCACGGGCGGGCGGGGCGAGGCGGGCGTGAAGGCCGGCTACAAGCTCAGTCCCGCCATCACCGTGTATGGCGAGGCCATCCGCAGCGACGAGCGCAGCACGGACGCGCGCCGCGATGCGCAGCGCCTGGGCGTGGCGTGGAACGCCAGCGAGCGCTGGCTGCTCGACGTGTCTATCCAGCACATGAAGGAGAGCGGCGGCATGCCGTCGACGGCCGGCATCGCGCCGAATACGTCGCCGCTGGGCACGGGCTTGAATCCCACGGGCGGCTTCTTCGGCAACGGCACGGCGAACACGGCCATCGACCCCGTGACGGGCGGCGGCATCACCACGTTTGCGCCCATCAATCCGGGCGTGGGCGCGGGCGCGACGGCGCCGCTGGACGCCACCACCGTGCGCCTGGGCGCGCAATACAAGGCCACGGAGCGCTGGACCCTGAATGGCGACGTGGAAAAAAGCATTGCCGACGCGGACCAGCACCGCTACGGCCTGGGCGCGCAATACCAGCTGGCCGAACGCAGCCGGCTGTACGCGCGCTATGAAAACCAGACGGGGCTGGCGTCCGCGTATTCGCTCAATCCGGCCGACCGCAGCACCAGTTTCGTCGCCGGCGCCGATACGGGCTACATGCCGGGCGGCACCGTGTTTGGCGAGTACCGCATGCGCGACGCCATGGATTACAGCCTCAGCAATCAGCGCGACTTGCAGTTGGCGTCCGGCCTGCGCAACACGTGGAACCTGGGCGAGGGGCTGGCGGCGAACACGAATGTGGAATATCTGAAAGTCATGAACGGCCAGCAACAGCAAGCCGTGGCCGTGGCGGCAGGCTTCGACTATGCGGTCAATCCGCTGTGGCGCGGTTCCGTCAAGCTCGAGTACCGGCGTCTGTTCGACAGCGAGATCGCGCCAGGCGACCAGCGCCAGGACCAGTGGCTCAATACCATCGCCTGGGCACGCAAGCTGAGCCGCGACTGGACTCTGCTTGCACGCAACTACCTGCTATACACGCGCAACAACGACGACGCCAGCGGCGCGCCGGTCGGCAACGTGCTGCAGGATCGTGCCCAGCTGGGTTTTGCCTGGCGTCCCGTGGACGACAACCGGTTCAACGGCCTGGCCCGCTACGAGTACAAGACGGTGCGCGACCAGTCGCAGATCGATGGCGACAATTACCGCGCGCATATCGTCTCCACGCACCTCGATTACCACCCCAGCCGTCCGTGGTGGTTCACGGGCAGGGTCGCCGCCAAGCACAATCACGACAAGAACTTGCCCGTTGGGCAAGAGAAGTACACGGCGTGGCTGTTTTCCGGGCGCACCGTGTACGACATCAGCAAGCACTGGGACATCGGCGTGCTGGCGGCCGTGATGGGCAGCCCGCAAGGGGGCAGCCGCCAGTGGGCCAACGGCGTCGAAGTGGGCTATCTGCTGGCGCAAAACCTGTGGCTGTCGGCAGGCCACAACTGGTCGGGCTTTTCCGACCGCGACCTGACGGGCGCCGACTACACGGCCCGCGGCCCCTACCTGCGCCTGCGCTTCAAGTTCGATGAAAACCTGTTCAAAGGCAAAGACGCCACCATCAACCGTACCCTGGCCCGGCCATGAAAACCACCATGACTCCGAAAATGACTCCAATGTCGACACCCACCCTGACCCCGATGATGAAACTGCTGCCGCTCGCCAGCCTGCTGGCCATGGGCCTGGCCCAAGGGGCCGCGCCGACCCTGCCAACGGCGCCGCTGGCCATGCCCCAGCTGCGCATCAGCGACCAGGCCGTCTCTGCCGACCAGCAGGCCTACCGCCTGCTGCAGGAGCGCATCAAGAAGCTCAACGACGGCGGCGTGCGCGTGGGCGACTATTACCTGTCCAAGGCGCAGTGCTGGCTCGACGTGTCTTTCCATGAATACACGCGCAACGACCGCTCGGCCTTTCCCCTGCAGGCACTGCAGGAATCGGCCAAGATCGTCGCCGCGCTGGAAGACGGCAGCATGCCCAATCCTGGCGACGCGACGCCGCTGGTGAACGACGCCACGCGCCTGCGCGACGACCTGTGGGCCAGCTTCGGCAAGTTGCGCGACGCGCCGGGCTTCGCCTGCGCGGCGCACAAGGTGGCGTGCGGCGAAGTGGAACTGGTGCATGCGGGCAATGAATACAAGCAGCAGGGCTGGCGCCACGCGAACCCGTACGTGCAGCTGGCCGAGGATGCGCAGGCAGCCGCCCAGTCCGCCGCGGCAACTTGCCCGGCCGACCAGCCGAAGCGGGAACCGCAACCGGAAATGCCGCCGCCGCGCATCGAGCATGAACGCATCACGCTGGACATGGATGCCCTGTTCCGCTTCGACAAGGCGGGCGCGGCCGACGTGCTGCCGCAGGGCGTCGAGAAAATCCGCGCACTGGCGGCACGCCTGAAGCAGGGCTATGTGCAGATCGAGTCGCTGTCCGTGACGGGCCACACGGACCGCCTGGGTACGGATAGCTATAACCAGGCCCTGTCCGAGCGGCGCGCGCTGACGGTGAAACAGTTGCTGCGCGAGCAAGGCATCGCCAATGTCATCAGCGCGTATGGCAAGGGCAAGGCCGAACCCGTCGCGGCCTGCGACAAGGTGGCGCCGCGCGCGGCCCTGATCGCCTGCTTGCAGCCGAACCGCCGCGTGGAGATTGAATTGACGGGTGTCAAGCGTTCAGTGCGGGAGGGGGGCGCACCTTAGCGCTACGTCATAAGGCGGTCATATGGCGCTGTTAAGATGCTTTTGTTGGCACACAGCATGCGGTGCGCAAATCACTACGTTCCGGGAGCGATAGGATGCAGGCATGACTCAACAGCTTAGCCGGTGAGCTCAACCATCGGCACCAGACACGTGAAACTTGTTTTATTGCAATGATTGCAGGGTGGGGCAGGGGAAATGCAGGGATCTGTCGGGGATTTAATGAAGTCCTAAGCCTGTCTCAGGGAAGCACTGGCATAGTGGGTACATGGCGCACGGAAACCCCGGGCGCAAGGTTGCCGGACACCTCAATGACCGGCACGATTTCCACTTTTTCATGTGTTTTCCGCTTTATCCCTGCGCTCTGAAACAGCGTTTCAACCGGCTACCGCACTTTGCGAAGCCGGTTTTTTTTGCCCGCGTTTTCCTCCGCTCCCGGCGCCGCGGCGCCGGGAAACCGAATTAACCCGCCTGTTTCGCCAGCCACGCATCGACGGCCGGCAGGCGCTCGCTACGCACCTTGATGCGGTACTTGATGCCCGCCACGGAACTGTCGGCGTCGCCGCGCGCGCTGGCCGGCAGGTTCGCTTGCGCATACGCTTCCAGCTTGGCGATCATCTCCGGCTGCGCCGAGCCTGCCGCCAGGCGCGGGAAGTAGCGGCTGCGCGAACTGGCGTCGATGCGCGCATTGACTTGCTCCAGGTGCGCCAGCGCGAAGTCGAAGGCCAGTTCCGGATGCGTGCGCGACACGCGCGAGATCATCGCCGGGCTGTTGGTTACGCCCGGTTCATCCGTCAGCGCCAGCGCCAGCGCCCGCTGCGCCAGGGCCGCATCGTCGGTCGAGGCCAGCAAGTCGTACAGCTGGTTCTTGACCAGCGGCGTTTTTTCCTGCCGCGCCTTGGCGTGCAATTGTTCCCAGGTGGCGGCATCCGCATGCTGCGCCACGACGCCCAGGATGGTGCGGCGCAGCGGCGCGGGCATGGCGGCCTGCTCACCGGCCTGCTCGCTGGCCGCGTAGCGGCGGCGCGCCTCCAGCAGCACGCCGGGCTCGCCCATGTCGCCGAGGATGGCGATCAGCTGGCCGCGCAGGGTCGCCACGCTGGATGCTTCTCCCGCGCGCGCTTCCCAGCCCGTCTGCGCCATCATGGGCGCCAGGCGCGCCATGGCGAAGCGGCCGAACGCCTGCTGGCGCTCGGCATCGCCGGCATACTGTTCGTACAGGCCGCCCAGCGCGCCGGCCACCCGGCCCAGCACTTGCGGGTCGGCCGACAGCGGCGTCGCTTTCACCAGTTCCAGGAAGGCGGCCGGGTCTTGCAAGCCCGCCATGCCCAGCGACTGGCTGTCCGCCAGCAAGCCCAGCTGGTCGATCGGCGCCAGGCGCGCGAAGCTGCCCGCCAGCGCGCGCGTGTTGGCGGGCGCGTACAGGGTGCGGTAGTAGCCGCTCTGGCCCGCGTTGACCAGCAGGGCGCCGCAGCCGGGCACGTTCAGGGTGGCCTTGCCATTCTTGAGCACCACCTTGGCCAGCTTGCCGTTGCCGACCGTCGAAGCGATCACCGGCACTTTCCACGACAGCGGTTTTTTATTCGGCTGGTCCTTGGAAAATTCCGTCTGCGTCAGGGTCACGCGCGTATGGCCCTTCCTGCACACGGCGTCACCCACGGTGATCATCGGCACGCCCGGCTGCAAGGTGAAATCATGGGCGATGGCGCTGACAGGCTTGCCGGCGGCCGCGTCGACTTCGCGCCACAGGTCGTCCGATACCGTATTGCCGTAGGCGTGCTTGCGCATGTAGCTGCGCACGGCCGTGCGCCACGTGTCGGCGCCCACGTACGCTTCGAGCATGCGGATCACCGCTTCGCCTTTTTGATAGGTGATGCCGTCGAAGGCCTGGCTGGCCTGTTCCACGGTGGCGATGCGCTGCACCACCGGATGCGTGGTGCGCAGCGCGTCCTGGCTCATCGCCGATTCGCGCCCGCCGACGTTGGACAGGGCCGTGTTCCATTCCGGGTGCAAACGCTCCGTGGTGCGGCTTTCCATCCATGACGCAAAGCCCTCGTTGAGCCACAGGTCGTCCCACCAGCGCATGGTGACCAGGTCGCCGAACCACTGGTGCGCCATTTCATGCGACAGGGTGGTGTAGATGTTTTCCTTGTCGGTCTGCGTCGAGATGGTCGGGTCGAGCAGCAGGCCGTATTCGAAGGTGAAGACGGCGCCCCAGTTTTCCATGGCGCCGAAGAACTGGCTGCGGCCCGGCGCGGCGATGTTGTCGAGCTTGGGCAGCGGGTAGCGCACGCCGAAATAATCGTTGTATTCGCGCAGCAGGGCGGCTGACTCGTCGAGCGCGAAGCGGCTTTGCGCCAGCGCGCCGCGCTTGGTGATGACGCCGATCTCCGTGCCATCGGCCATCTTTGTCGCCCGCTCGAAGTCGCCCAGGCCGAAGAACAGCAGATACGTCGACATGCGCGGCGTGGTGGCGAAGTACACGTGCTTCATGCCATAGCCCATCTCCTCGCTGCGGGCGATCGGCATGTTGCCGACGGCCATCTGCTTGCTCGGCACGACCACGTCCAGCGCAAAGGTGGCCTTGTAGTCCGGTTCATCCCACGATGGCAGCATGCTGCGCGCATCGGAATTTTCGAACTGCGTGTACAGCGCGCGCTGGCGCCCTTGCGGCGTGTCGTAGTCGAGCGAGAACAGGCCCGTGGCCTGTGTGCCGATCTTGCCGCTGTAATCGATGCGCAGCAGGTACTCGCCCTTGGCCAGTGGCTCGGCAAAGTGCACGGTGGCCGTCTGCTTGTCCGCATCGAAGTCGATCTTGCGCGTCACCTGCTTGCTGCCGCCCGCGCCTTCGATGGCGGCGGCGGCAAACGCCAGGTTCAGGGCATTGAAGGTGATGCTGGCCGTCGGCGTGTCGACGGCCACCTTGATGGCGGCTTCGCCCTTGAAGGTCGATGCGGTGGCGTCCGGCTTGATCGACACAATATAGTGCAGAGGCGTGACGCCGCGCGGCAGCTGCGTGGTGGTGCTGGGTGCATGGCTGGCCGAGACGTACCTGGCGGCGGGAGCGGCGTTGCCCGCATGGGCTGCGGTGATGGAAGCCAGTGCCAGGACGGCGGCGGCCAGTTGGCTGCGCCGGAAGCGCGGAGTCGGTATGCGATGCATGGTATGCCCTTGGTTCATGGATAAAACGCCCGCCAGCCGGGTAGGCTGCGGGCGTTGATGGCGGTTGGGGACATCGCTGGAGCTGGCGGCCAGCGTTCCCGTACAGCAATCTAAGGCGAAACGGGGGCAAAGTCAACGCGCCAGGGGCGCCGCACCACGACGGCGCGCTGGTATGATGAGGACCTGACTGTCCTGCCACAGGCCGGTCCCGCGGCCGATTGGCCACCCTATAAACGAGACGAGACCGAGACGAGACCTACGCACATGAAACTGACTATCAGCCCCCGCACGCCCAATCCGCGCCGCGTCACCATGTTCATCGCCGAGAAGGGCATCACCGGCATCGAGGAAGTGGCGCTCGACCTGATGGCGGGCCAGCACCGCGATCCCGCCTTCCTGGCCAAGAATCCGCTGGGCCGCGTGCCCGTGCTGGAATTGGACGACGGGCGCGTGCTGACCGAGACGCGCGCCATCTGCACTTACCTGGAAGGCTTGCAGCCGCAGCCTAACCTGATGGGCGACGGTTTCGAGGAGCGCGCCTTCATCGAAATGGCCGACCGCCGCGTGGAACTGCATCTGTTCAGCGCCGCCGCCAACTGGGTGCGCCACGGCCATCCGGCCCTGGTGGCGCTGGAAAACCCGCAGTTTCCCGACTTCGCCACGGCGCAGGCGGGCAAGCTGCGCGAGACGGCGCAGTGGCTGGACCAGGTGCTGGCCAGCCAGCCCTACATCGCCGGCGAACGGTTTACGATCGCCGACATCACGGCCTTCTGCGCGCTGGAATTCGCGCGCGGCCTGATGAAGTACCGCCCCGGCGCGGAAGGTTTGCAGCACCTGCAGGCCTACCGCGACCGCATCGCCGAACGCCCCAGCGCACAGGCGAAGTAGGGACTGCCGCCACCTTACTTCAGCTGCTCCAGCAGGAAGGTGTAGGTCAGCGCCCACATCAGCGCCTGCTGGTCGTTGTTGGCGGCGCCCGCGTGGCCGCCTTCCGTATTTTCCCAGTACAGCACGTCGTGGCCTTGCTCTTCCATCTTCGCCACCATCTTGCGCGCATGGCCGGGGTGGACCCGGTCGTCGCGCGTCGAGGTGGTAAACAGCACGCGCGGATATTTCTTGTCCTTGAAGACGTTCTGGTACGGCGAGTATTTGCTGATGTAAGCCCATTGTTCCGGCACGTCCGGGTCGCCGTATTCTCCCATCCACGAGGCGCCCGCCAGCATCTTGTTATAGCGGCGCATGTCGAGCAGCGGCACCTGGCTGACGACGGCGTTGAACAGGTCGGGGCGCTGCACCAGCACGGCGCCCGTCAGCAGGCCGCCATTGCTGCCGCCCATGATGCCCAGGTGGCGCGGACTGGTGACCTTGCGCTGGATCAGGTCCTGCGCCACGGAGATGAAATCGTCATACGCGCGCTGGCGGTTTTCCTTCAATGCCGCCTGGTGCCAGCGGGGGCCGAATTCGCCGCCGCCGCGGATATTCGCCAGCACGTACACGCCGCCCTTTTCCAGCCACGCCACGCCCGTGGTGCCGTTGTAGCTAGGTTTCAGCGACACTTCAAAGCCGCCGTAGCCATACAGCACGGTGGGGTTGCTGCCGTCGAACTTCGTCTTCTTGCCCATGATGGCGAAATACGGCACCCTGGTGCCATCCTTCGACGTCGCTTCGAACTGCTCCACCTTGTACGGCGTCGCGTCGTAGTAGGCGGGCAGCGACTTGATTTTTGTCCGCTTGTCGCTTTGCGCCGTGGCCAGGTACAGGGTGGTGGGGTTGAGGAAGTCGGTCACGGTCAGGAAGTACTGGTCCGAGTCGACGGGATCGAGCGCGCTGACGGCCAGGGTGCCCAGTTTGGGCGCATCGACGGCGCGGCGCTGCCACTTGCCGTTCACGTGGCGCAGTTCCGTCAGGCGGTTCTTGACCTTGTCCAGGGTCGTCACGAGGATGGCCGATTTCGTCGCCGTGACGTTGTCCAGCGACGACGTGGCCGTGGGCGCGTACAGCACTTCCAGCTCCTGCTTGCCCTGCATGAAGGCCTTGAAATCCGTGGCCAGCAATGAGCCTTGCAGGTAGGTCTTGCCGTTCACTTTCCAGTCCGAGCGCAGGGTGATGATCAGCTGGTCGCGCACGGTAAACACGGTGGCGTCGTCCGGTTTCGGCACCTTCTTCAACTCGGCGCCGTCGCGCAGGAAGGTTTCGCCGCTGTAGAAATCGATCTGCCGCTCGACAAACTGATGCTCGTGGCCGGGCGTGAAATCCTTGTAGGCGCCGGCGCTCAGGTCGTCGGGCTTGGCCTCATACAGCGTTTGCGCCTGCGCCAGCGGCGTGCCGCGCCGCCACTCTTTGATGATGCGCGGGTAGCCGGAACTGGTCATCGAGCCGGGGCCGAAATCGGTGGAAACGAACAGGGTGTCCTGGTCGATCCAGCTGGCGCTGCCCTTCGCTTCGGGCAGGGTAAAGCCGCCGTCGACGAAGGCGCGCTTGGCCACGTCGTATTCGCGCACCACCTTGGCGTCGCCGCCGCCGCGGGACAGGGAAATGAGACAGCGTTCGCCCTTCGGATACAGGCAGGAGGCGCCGCCCCAGACCCAGTTTTCATGTTCGCCGGCGGCCAGCTGGTCGAGGTCGATCACGGTTTCCCAGGCGGGTTCCGCCAGCTGGTACTGCGCCAGGGTGGTGCGGCGCCAGATGCCGCGCACGTGCTGGGCGTCGCGCCAGAAGTTGTAGTAATACTCGCCTTCCTTGCTGACGTAGGGGATGCGCTCCTTCGAATTGAGGATGGTTTTCAGGCGCGCCTGCAGCGCGGAGAAGCCGGGCTGGGCTTCCAGTTCCCTGGTGGTGACGGCATTGTGCTGCTTGACCCAGGCCAGCGGCTTGTCGCCGAGGACTTCTTCCAGCCACAGGTGGGGATCGGTAGGGGCGGCGGGCGCCGGTGCTTGTGCATGGGCGATGCCCGCTGCGGCCAGGCCGAGCAGCATGCTGCCGGCGAGAATGCGATATGACGACATATAGGGTTCCTGGTTGGTCCGATGGAGGCCGCGTTGCAGGCAAAACGGCGCAGTCATGGTGCCATGGATTGCTTTGGGGAACCAGTGCGGAGTCGATATTAGTATGGCTTTGGCATGTATTTCCTATAATATTCGCCGCTGGATCACCAGGCCGTATTTTCTGCGGTCCGGTAACGGGCTGGCCTCTGGCGCCGGCATGGGCTCTCCGCGTGTATGGCAGGGCAGCGTTGAAGAACCTGTTCGACTCCCGGACACATTTTTGATGTGACTAAGCTGTGCCAAGTGGTGTTGCCTGCTGTTAGGACTACTCGCACTGTGCCGCTGCGGGCGCCTTGGTCTTGATTTTTTTCGCGTACTCGCTACGCATAATGGTCTGGAAAGAACATAGAACATGGAGCAACTTAAAGAATATTATGAACGACAAGATACCGAAGAACTGCTCGCTATTGCGCGCAAAGATCTGACCGAGGAGGCGCGCCTCGTTCTGCAGGAGGTGCTCACTGGGCGCAACGTGGCGCCCGAGGCGACGACCGCGGTTCGCGCGGATGTACTGTATCCGCAAGCACGGCACGCAAAGGATGCCGGCCGGCTGGCAACACGCTGGACCCGCTTCCTGGCATTTTTCGTGGATGTATGGGGGGCGATAATCATGCTCACCATCTTGTTGTCTCCACTGCGGTGGATATCTGAGGAAATACATGTCAATGTTGTGCTCGCCGTATGGTTGGTCTACTTTTTATTGAGGGATGGCATACCGGAATTGCACCTGGGGAAGCGCTTGTTTTCGATTCGTACGGTGCACGCGCGCTCATCGCGTTCCTGTACCTGGCTGCGCTCAATATGGCGCAACGTCATGCATCTGTTTTTTTGGGTGGATGCCTTGTTTATCTTGTCTTCCAATAAAATGCGTCTCGGCGACATGCTTGCTGGCACGACTGTGATCAAGGCAGAGCCAGAGCATCGGCGGTGACACGCCCTCACAGGCGTCGCTGCAGACAAATTCATTGCAGCTGATTGACCCACACGGGCGCCGACCAGACGATATTGCCATCGTCCTGCGTCAGGCGCACATAGTAGAAATGGGGGCCGGGCGCGGGCGTGAGAGTGAGCCCGGCCTGATCCGATACCTGCGTGACGGAGCCATTGGCGCCCGGCACGCCGTGGAAAATGGCGACGTCCGCCGCTTGCCGCCCGTCGCTGTTGCTGAAATGGGTGGCCAGCTGCAAGGGGCCGTGGTTATCGAAACGCTCGCCCATCAACTTGCCGTTGGCGGTAAACAGCAGCTGCGCATGCTTGTCCATGGTGGCAAACACGCGGCGCGCGCGCAGCGCTTCGAGGAAGCTGTCGCGGGAAACGGGCATGCCGGCGGCCGGGCTGGCCACCAGCACGGCCGTGCGGTTGCCATAGGCCGCGCCCCAGTTGGCGCAATGGTTGTCCTGGTTGCTGCTGAAGGCCACGTGGTAGCCGGCCGCCAGCGCCCGGTTGCAAGCCGCCTCGTAATTGCTGCGCCGCGTCTCCGTCTCCTGGTCGTTCGTGGAAAAGGCGGACGTGTTCATGACTTCGCACAGCACCATGGCCGCGTCGCCGTCCGGCGTGTAGCCGAGCGGCTGGCCGTTGACGAGAAACTGGCCCGCATAGGCCGGGTGGTTGAACTGGCCAAGCCAGCCCCGTTCGCGCATCAGCGTGTACAAGCCCGCATAGTCGCCCTTCGGCGTATCGACCTCGGCCAGCAACTCGCCCCGGGCATTTCTTTCCCAGCCCAGCAACTGCTCGCTATTGAAGATATTCAAATGGCCGCCCTTGTTGATGACGCCCCATTCCATGCCGTACAGGGCCAAAAAGCCCGGATGGGCGGCCGTGTACGCGGCCGCTTCAGCCAGGCCCGTCTGGTACAGGGCGATCGCTTCGGCAGGGATGGCCGCGCCATTCGTGCCGTCGGAACCGTCATACATATGGTTGTGCTCGGACGTCAGCAGGGCGTCGAGCCCATGTTGCTGCGCGTATAGATAGGCGTCGATGGGGCCGTAGGGCGCCGTTTGCGGGTCTTGCGCGCCATGGCAGGCATCGAGCGGCGCGCCGCCGTCGCTGTGGCGCGTCTGGCTGTGCAGGTTGGCGTAGACGATGCGGTAATCGGGCTGGCCATCGAGGCTGGGCAGTTGTTGCAGGCCGGTCTGGAAGGCGGGCACCCTGGGCGCCGTGCTGGCGCCCCGCTGCACCTGGATGTGCCATTGCTGTTCCACCTGCGCTTCCTGTGGCGTGCCGGCATCGGCCACGGCCAGCAGGCGCAACTGATACAAGCCGTCCGGCGCCAGCACGCGCCGTTCGCGCGCATCGGCGTCGGCGCGGCCATCCCAAGGCAAAGTCACGCTCTGGCCACCGGGGCCCACCTGTTGCGTGCCCGACCAGCGCCGCAGCACGGCCCCTTGCGGGCCGGGGCCGGACAGTGTCAAGGTCCAGTGCACGGCATGCGCACGGCCCTCGTCGGGATAGGCGAGGCGGACCAGAAAGGTACGCGCCTGCGTTGTCCGTGCACCAAGCGCGGCGTGAAAGGGCGCGACGACGGTGGCGTCGAGCTCGCTATGCTCCTTCGGCTCCTTCGGCTCTTGCGCGGCGGCAGTGTTGCTCCACGTAATGAGCAACACACCCGCGCACACGCAAGCGAGCCATGGTCGCCGCAGTGGCCGCAATCGGCGGCGCAGTGTCTTGACCATCGTGGCCTCCCGCGACTGCTGCAGATGGTGGTTTAGACAAGAGTTGCCACGTGATGGTTCCCGCATGCACCAGCAAGTGGCGTGCTTGCACCGTGATTGGCCATGATCTGGCGCAAAGCCAGTGCGCATGACGCCGCGCGCCCCTGGGAAAGCTGGCACGGCGCTTGCTACACAAGAGATACGGATCAACGGCGATCCCCTGAATAAACGCACAACGGTCCAACGACGGACCACATGGACAACGGCGTCCGCCCAGGCTGATTTTTTCATCGGCGGGGGCGGGCGCCGTTTTGTTTGATCAACGGGATATTTCGGGAACCTATCATGGCCAGCCAAAAAGCAACGCGCATCGCGCTCTTCTCCCTCGCCACGCCGCCCATGCGCGCATTCCACCTGACGTGGATGGCATTTTTCGTGTGTTTCTTCGCCTGGTTCGCCTGCGCGCCGCTGATGCCCGTCATCAAGGGCGAGTTCGGCCTGTCCCTGGCGCAAGTGGCCAACATCAATATCGCGGCCGTCGCCATCACCATCCTCGTGCGCCTGATCGTGGGCCCCTTGTGCGACCGCTACGGCCCGCGCAAGACCTACACGGGCTTGCTGCTGCTGGGCGCCATTCCCGTGCTGGGCGTGGCCGCGTCGCAAAGCTATGAAAGCTTTCTGTTCTTCCGCCTGGGTATCGGCGCCGTGGGCGCCAGTTTTGTCATCACGCAATATCACACCTCCGTGATGTTCGCCCCGCGTGTCGTCGGCACGGCGAATGCGGCTGCCGCCGGCTGGGGCAATGCGGGCGGCGGCGCGGCGCAGGCGCTGATGCCCTTGCTGCTGGGCGCCGTGCTGATGCTGGGCGTGTCCGAATCGCTGGGCTGGCGCATCGCGCTGCTGGTGCCGGGCGTGCTGATGCTGGTGATGGCCGCCCTCTACTGGCGCTATACGCAGGATTGCCCGGAAGGTAATTACGCGGACTTGCGCGCCGCCGGCGTGCCTATCGAGGGTGGCAAGAAGGGGGGCTGGGACAGCTTCAAGGCCGCCAGCGCCAACTATCGCGTGTGGCTGCTGTTCGTCACCTACGGCGCCTGCTTCGGCATCGAAATTTTCATCCACAACATCGCCGCCGTGTACTACGTCGACCATTTCGGCCTGTCCCTGAAATCGGCCGGCCTGGCCGCCGGCAGCTTCGGCTTGCTGGCCCTGTTTGCCCGCGCCCTCGGCGGCTGGCTGTCGGATAAATTGGCCCTGCGCGGCAACCTGAACAGCCGCGTGACCCTGCTGTTCATGCTGATGATCGGCGAAGGCGTGGGCCTGCTGTGGTTTGCCAAGGTCGACAGCGTCACGTACGCCGTCATCGCCATGCTGGTGTTCGGCCTGTTCACCCACATGGCGTGCGGCGCCACCTACGCGCTGGTGCCCTTCATCGACAGCCGCGCGCTGGGCGGCGTGGCCGGCATCATCGGCGCGGGCGGCAACGTGGGCGCCGTGGCGGCCGGCTTCCTGATGAAGGGCACGGGCGACATTCGCCAGACCCTGATCATCTTGAGCGCGCTGGTGGTGATCTCGGCCCTGTGCGCCATCGCCGTGCGCTTTACCCGTGTAGCGGCCGAACCGAACATGGCCGCGGCCTGAGGAGAGAGCAATGAACCACCCCCTGAACATCGTCGTCCTTGGCCATGGCATGGTCGGGCACAAATTCCTCGAACGCCTGGCATTGGACAACGCGCCGCACCTGCACGTCACCGTGTTGTGCGAGGAGCCGCGCCCTGCTTACGACAGGGTACACCTGTCCGAATTTTTCAGCGGCAAATCGGCCGAGGACCTGTCGCTGGTGGCGCCCGGTTTCTTCGACAAGGGCAACGTCGTGCTGAAGCTCAATGCGCGCGCCGTGTCGATCGACCGCGCGGCGAAGACCGTCACGGCCAGCACGGGCGAAGTGCTGGCCTACGACAAGCTGGTGTTCGCCACCGGCTCGACACCGTTCGTGCCGCCGCTGCCGGGCAAGGAGCGCGACGGCTGCTTCGTCTACCGCACCATCGAAGACCTGGAAGCCATGCTGGCCTGGGGCGCCAAGTCCACCACGGGCGTGGTGATCGGCGGCGGGCTGCTGGGCCTCGAATGCGCGAAAGCCTTGCGCGACTTGAAGCTCGACACCCACGTGGTGGAATTCGCGCCGCGCCTGATGGCCGTGCAGGTCGACGAGGGCGGCGCGCGCGTCCTGCGCCGCAAGATCGAGGAACTGGGCGTGACCGTGCACACGCAAAAGAACACCGTGGCCATCGTCGACGGCGAGGCGGCCACGCACCGCATGCAGTTCGCCGACGGCAGCCACCTGGAAGCGGACATGATCGTCTTCTCGGCCGGCATCCGCCCGCGCGACGAGCTGGCGCGCGCCTGCGGCCTGGAGGTGGGGCCACGGGGCGGCATCGCCATCGACGACAGCTGCGTCACCTCCGACCCGGACATCTACGCCATCGGCGAATGCGCGCTGTGGGGCGGCCTGGTCTTCGGCCTGGTGGCGCCCGGCTATGAAATGGCGCGCATCGCGGCGCGCCACCTGCTGCACGAGGAGGAAGGAGCAGCGGGCGAGGCCGGCTTCAAGGGCGCCGACATGAGCACCAAGCTCAAACTGATGGGCGTGGACGTGGCCAGCCTGGGCGACCCGCACGGCAATGCGCCGGGCAGCCGCTCCTACCAGTTCATGGACGAGCGCAAGCAGATCTACAAGAAGATCGTCGTCTCCGATTGCGGCAAATACCTGCTGGGCGGCGTGATGGTGGGCGACGCCAGCGAATACGGCACCTTGCTGCAGATGATGCTCAATAAAATCGAGCTGCCGGCATCGCCCGAATTCCTGATCCTGCCGCAGGCGGACGGCCAGCAAAAGGTGGGCCTGGGCGTGGACGCCTTGCCCGACTCGGCGCAAATCTGCTCGTGCAACGACGTGTCGAAGGGTGCGCTGTGCGCGGCCGTCGCCGCTGGCGCCACCAGCATAGGCGCCCTGAAGAGTGCTACGTGCGCGGGGACGGCGTGCGGCGGCTGCGTGCCGCTGGTGACGCAGATCATGAAGGCGGAAATGCAGAAGCAGGGCCTGGCCGTGAACAACCACGTGTGCGAGCACTTTGCGTACTCGCGCCAGGAATTGCACCACCTGGTCCGTGTCGGCAAGATCCGCAGCTTCGGCGCGCTCCTGTCCGCGCATGGCCAGGGCCTCGGTTGCGACGTGTGCAAGCCCGTGGCGGCGAATATCCTCGCGTCTTGCTGGAACGATTTCGTGCTCTCGCCCGTGCACGCCAGCCTGCAGGACAGTAACGACTACTTCCTCGGCAATATCCAGAAGGATGGCACCTACTCCGTCGTGCCGCGCATGCCGGGCGGCGAAGTGACGGCCGACGGCTTGATCGCCGTGGGCATGGTGGCGAAAAAATACGGTCTCTACACGAAGATCACGGGCGGCCAGCGGGTCGACCTGTTCGGCGCGCGCGTCGACCAGTTGCCGGCCATCTGGGAAGAGCTGATCGCGGCCGGCTTCGAATCGGGGCACGCCTATGGCAAGTCGCTGCGCACGGTGAAATCGTGCGTCGGCTCCACCTGGTGCCGCTATGGCGTGGCCGACAGCGTGGGTTTTGCGATCCAGCTGGAAAACCGCTACAAGGGCTTGCGCACGCCGCACAAGATCAAGTTCGGCGTCTCCGGCTGTACGCGCGAATGCGCCGAGGCGCAGGGCAAGGACATCGGCCTGATCGCCACGGAAAAGGGCTGGAACCTGTACGTGTGCGGCAATGGCGGCATGAAGCCGCGCCACGCGGAACTGATCGCCTCCGATCTCGACGAAGCGACCCTGGTGCGCTATGTCGACCGCTTCCTGATGTTTTACGTGCGCACGGCGGACCGCCTGCAGCGCACCAGCGTGTGGCGCGACAACCTGGAAGGGGGCCTCGATTACCTCAGGCGCGTCATCATCGACGACAGCCTGGGCATCGCCCACGAGCTGGAAGCGGACATGCAGCACGTGGTCGACACCTATGCCTGCGAGTGGCGGGAAGCCGTGTCCAACCCCGCCGTGCGCCAGCGCTTCCGCCATTTCGTCAACAGCGGGAAGAACGATGAAAACGTGGTGTTCGTCGAAGAGCGGGGCCAGATCCGGCCCGCCACGCCAGATGAACGCCGCGGCACCGTGATCCCCATCCTTGCCGTGGAGGCTTGAGCCATGAATGCGATGAATGAACTTTCCGGCGCCAGCGCCGACAACTGGGTGGCCATCTGCCCCTTGACCGACATCGTGCCCGACACGGGCGTGTGCGCGCTGCTCGGTGGGCGCCACGTGGCCGTGTTCCGCGTCGGCGACGCCGCGCCGCGCGTGTACGCCATCGACAATGTCGACCCGAACGCGGGCGCTTCCGTGCTGTCGCGCGGTCTGGTCGGCAGCATCGGCGAGCGCGTCGTGGTGGCGTCGCCCATCTACAAGCAGCACTTCGATTTGGCCAGCGGCGAGTGCATCGAAGCGCCAGAACATTCGGTGGCCGCCTGGCCGGCGCGCGTGTTCGCCGACATGGTGTGGGTGGCCCTGTGAATCCGCCCCGGCGTCCCTCTTTGGTCGTGGTCGGCAACGGCATGGCCGGCATGCGCACGGTCGAGGAACTGTTGAAACTCGCGCCGGACCTGTACGACATCACCGTCTTCGGCGCCGAGCCGCACGGCAATTACAACCGTATCCTGCTGTCGCCCGTGCTGGCCGGCGAAAAGTCGGTGGACGACATCATGCTGCACACGCGCGACTGGTATGCGCAGCACGGCATCACCCTGCACGCGGGCGACCCCGTGGTGCGCATCGACCGCCAGGCGCGCAAGGTAGAGGCGCTGTCGGGCATCGCGGTGCGCTACGACCGCCTGCTGCTGGCCACCGGTTCCACGCCCTTCATCGTGCCCGTGCCGGGCCACGCGCTGCCCGGCGTGATCGGTTTTCGCGATATCGCCGACGTCGACACCATGCTGCAGGCGGCGCGCACGCACCGCCACGCGGTGGTCATCGGCGGCGGCTTGCTGGGACTGGAAGCGGCCAACGGCTTGCTGCGCCAGGGCATGGACGTCACCGTCGTGCACATGAGCGGCGCCCTGATGAACCAGCAGCTGGACGCACCCGCATCGATGCTGCTGAAAACGGCGCTGGAAGCGCGCGGCCTGCGTTTCCTGATGCACGCGCAGACCGCCGAAATCACGGGCGCCTCGCGCGTGGAAGGCGTGCGGTTCGCGGACGGCGGCAGCATCCGCGCCGACCTGGTGGTGATGACGGCCGGCGTGCGCCCGAACATCGCCCTGGCGCAGGCGGCCGGCCTGCACTGCGAACGGGCCATCGTCGTCGACGACTGCCTGCAAAGCTATGACCCGCGCGTGTACGCGGTGGGCGAATGCGTGCAGCACCGCCGCGCCACCTTCGGCCTGGTCGCGCCCATCTGGGAGCAGGCGCGCGTGTGCGGCGCGCACCTGGCCGGCGCGGGACACCGCCGCTACGTGCAGCAGGCCAGCGCCACCAAATTGAAGGTGACGGGCATCGACCTGTATTCGGCCGGCGACATTATCGGTGGCGAGGGCAGCGAAGACCTGGTGCTGCGCGACCCGCGCCGCGGGGTCTACAAGCGCCTGGTGGTGCAGGGCAGCCGCCTGGCCGGCGCCGTGCTGTACGGCGACGTGCAGGACGGTCCCTGGTACTTCGACCTGATCCAGCAGCGCCGCGACATCAGCAAGTTGCGCGCCCATTTATTGTTTGGCCAGGCGCTGTGCGCCCAGGCCGCCTGACAGGACATTCCATGACGAGCTGCACGCCCGTGAAAACCACTTGCCCGTACTGCGGCGTCGGCTGCGGCGTGGAAGCGACACGCCTGCCCGACGGCGCCATCCGCATCGCCGGCGATGCCAGCCACCCGGCCAACCAGGGCCGCCTGTGCGTGAAAGGCTCGGCCCTGGGCGACACCGTGGACCTGGAGAACCGTTTGCTGCAGCCGCAGGTGCGCGTCGACGGCGTCCTGCGGCGCGCGTCCTGGGATGTAGCGCTGGAGCGGGTGGCCGGCGGCTTGCGCGCCATCATCGACGAGCACGGCCCCGACGCCGTGGCCCTGTATGTCTCGGGCCAGCTGCTGACGGAAGACTATTACGTGGCCAACAAATTCATGAAGGGCTACGTGGGCAGCGCGAATATCGACACCAATTCGCGCCTGTGCATGTCGTCGGCCGTGGCGGGCCACAAGCGCGCGTTCGGCGAGGACATCGTGCCTGGCTGCTATGAAGACCTGGAACTGGCCGACATGGTGGTGCTGGTGGGTTCGAACACGGCCTGGTGCCACCCGATCCTGTTCCAGAGCATCACGCGTATCAAGGAAAGCCGGCCGCACGTGAAGCTGGTGGTGATCGACCCGCGCCGCACGGCCACCTGCGAGCTGGCCGACCTGCACCTGCCCGTGAAACCGGGGACCGACGTGTGGCTGTTCAACGGCTTGCTGTGCCATCTGGCACGCGAAGGCGTGGTCAATGACGCGTTCGTCACGCAGCACAGTGCGGGACTCGATGAAGCGCTGGCGGCGGCGCACATCGATTGCGGCGACCCCTTGCAGGTGGCGGCCATCTGCAAGGTCGACCCGCAAGCCCTGCTGGCGTTCTACCAGGCCTTTGCCGCCACGCGCAAGGTCGTCACCGCCTTTTCGCAGGGCGTGAACCAGTCATCCTGCGGCACGGACAAGGTCAACAGCATCATCAACTGCCATCTGGCGACGGGGCGCATCGGCCAGCCCGGCATGGGGCCGTTTTCCCTCACGGGCCAGCCGAACGCCATGGGCGGGCGCGAAGTGGGCGGCCTGGCCAACATGCTGGCGGCGCACCTGGAGCTGGACAATCCGTTGCACCGCGAGGCCGTGCAAACCTTCTGGGACTCTCCCCACATGGCCAGTAAACCTGGCCTGAAGGCGGTGGAGCTGTTTCACGCCATCGAGGCGGGCAAGGTGAAGGCCGTGTGGATCATCGCCACCAATCCGCTGGTGAGCATGCCGGACGCCGACCAGGTGCGCCGCGCGCTCGAAAAATGCGAGCTGGTGGTGGTGTCGGACATCAGTACGCGGTCGGACACGAACGCCCATGCCGACGTGCTGCTGCCGGCCCTGGGCTGGGGCGAAAAAGATGGCACTGTGACGAACTCGGAGCGGCGCATCTCGCGCCAGCGCGCGTTCTTGCCGGCGCCCGGCGAAGCGCGCGCCGACTGGGACGTGCTGTGCGACGTGGCGCGGCGCATGGGTTATGCCGGCTTCGATTTTACCTCGCCGCAGGCGATCTTCGACGAGCACGCGCGCCTGTCCGCCTTCCGTAACGAAGGGGCCACACGGCGCCTGTTCAAGCTGGGCCACCTGGCGGGCATGGATGCGGCACGGTACGACGCGCTGGCGCCGCAGCAGTGGCCGCAGGGCCAGGCGAGGCTGTTCGGCGACGGCCGCTTCGCGCATGCGGACGGGCGCGCGCGTTTCATTCCGACGGCGCCGCGCGCGCCGCGCAACCGGCCCGACGAAGACTATCCGCTGATCCTGAACACGGGCCGGGTGCGCGACCAGTGGCACACGATGACGCGCACGGGCAAGGCGGCGAAGCTGTCGGGCCACGTCGCCGAAGCGTTCATCGACATCCACCCGCAGGATGCGCTGCTGTACAGCGTGCGCGAGGGCGAGCTGGCGCGCGTCTCCAGCGCCTGGGGCGCGATGGTGGCGCGCGTCGTGCATGGCGGCGGCATCGCGCGCGGCCAGGTCTTCGTGCCGATCCACTGGAGCGACGCGAACGCCTCCGACGCGCGCGTGGGCGCCGTCGTCAACCCGGTCGTCGACCCCGTCTCGGGCGAGCCCGAATTCAAGCACACGCCCGTGCGCATCGAGCAGTTCCGCGTGCACTGGCATGCGTTTGTCCTGAGCCGCACGCCCTTGCTGCTGGACGGCGTGGCGCATTGGACGCGCATCCAGGGCGAGCAGTTCCTGCGCTATGAACTGGCCGGCCGCCAGCGCATCGAGGATCTCGGCGCCTGGGCGCGCGCGCTGCTCGGCGTGACGGATGACGACGCCGACTGGCTCGATTACGCGGACGCCAGCGCCGGCGTGTACCGCGCCGTGCACCTGGACGAGGGGCGCATCGCGCAATGCGTGTATGTCTCGCCCCGTCCCGACCTGCCGTCGCGCAGCTGGCTGGCGGGCCTGTTCGCGCACGCGCAGCTCGATGCGGCCGACCGCGCCGGCGTGCTGCTGGGCCAGCCCATCGGCAAGGGCATGGACGCCGGTCCCACCGTGTGTTCGTGCTTTGGCGTGGGGCGCAACACCATTTGCGCGGCCATCCGCGAGCAGGGCTTGAGCACCACGGCGCAGGTGACGGCCTGCGTCAAGGCGGGCGGCAATTGCGGCTCCTGCGTGCCGGAGATACGACAGTTGCTGCTTGAGGCGCGCAGCGCGGCCTGATAATCTGTCCTTTCCCGCGCGGCTTTGTTATATTGCCAGCTCTACAAGAGAGAGGCAGTGTGATGACAGCAGCACAACACCCGACGCTCTGGCTGACGGGCTTGAGCGGCGCAGGCAAGACCAGTATTGCCCTGGCGCTGGCGCAAGCGCTCAAGGCGCAAGGCCGCGCCGCGACGGTGCTCGATGGCGACCAGCTGCGCCATGGCCTGAACCGCGACCTGGGCTTTACGCCGGAAGACCGGCATGAAAACATCCGCCGCGCGGCCGAAGTGGCGCGCCTGATGAACGAGGCGGGCCTGATCGTCATCGCCGCCCTGATTTCCCCATACCGCAGCGACCGGGCCATGGCGGCGCAGATCATCGGCGCGCCGCAGTTCGTCGAGGTGTACGTCAGCACCCCGCTGGAGGTGTGCGAGGCGCGCGACGTCAAGGGCCTGTATGCGAAGGCGCGCGCGGGGCAGATCGCCCAATTTACGGGCATTTCCGCGCCCTATGAAGCACCGCTGGCGCCCGCGCTGACCCTGGATACGGGCGCGCTGGCGCTGGACGAGTCGGTCGAGCGCCTGTGCCGGTGTCTGCAGCGGCGGGCGTGACGGCATGACGGCGACAAGGGGGAGATTGCGTCAGTGGCTGCGCCGGCGTCTGCCCGCCAGCCTGAAGGCGCGCATGAGCGTGGTCGTCTTCCTGCTCGTGCTGGGCGCGGTGGCTTCGCTGGCGCTGGCCACCCTGGCCGTGGCTGAACGGGGCATGCGCGACGTGATGGGGCGCCAGCAGTACGTATCGCTGGCCAGCGCCGCCGTCTTCATCGACGAGGAACTCGACGCCAAGCGCAATGTGCTGCGCGCGATGGCGGACAGCCTGGCGGCAAGCGGCGCGCATGACGGCGCCAGCCTGCAGCGTTTCCTGGCCGCGCAAACGGTGCTGGGCAAGGAATTCTATTCGGCCGGCGTGGTGGGCGCCGACGGCCATGTCCTGGCCAGCGTGAGCCCCTTCAAGCCGCAGGCGGGGCTGAACGTGAAGGATCGTCCCTACTTCGAACAGACGCTGGCGACCCGGCGTTCGGCGATCTCGGCGCCGCTCAACGGCAGCATTTCCGGCATGCCCATCGTCGTGGTGACGCAGCCCGTGTTCGATGCGCAGGGTGGCGTGCGCTATGTGCTGGCGGCCAGCGTGAACCTGCGCCAGCCCGATTTCCTGGGCCGTCTCGGCGCCCTCAAGCCCGGAGCGGGCGGCTACCTGTACATCATGACCAGCGAAGGCGTGATCGTCGAGCATCCCGACAAGTCGCGCATCATGCAGCATATCGAAGCCCATGGCCCCGTCAGCGTGCCCACGCGGCGCGCCATGCAGGGTTTCGAGGGCTGGCTGACGGGCACCACCACGCAAGGCGTCGATGCCTTGTTCGCCTACCACCGCATCGCCTCGACGGGCTGGATACTGGCGTCCGTGTATCCGATGAGCGACGCGTTCGCGCCGCTGCACGCCATCCGCAGCAAGATACTGCTGGCCGCCGTGCTGCTGGCGGCGCTGGCGGGCCTGGCCGGCTGGCGCGTGGTGCTGCGCCTGTTGCAGCCTTTGGAGCGCTTGCGCCGCCAGGTGCACCAGATCCGCCGCCAGCGCCTGGGCATAGAGGCGCTGCAAATCGAGCGGCGCGACGAGATCGGCGATTTGAGCCGCGATTTCTATTCCCTGGTGGCCGAGCGCGAAATCGCCGAGGCGCAGACGCGCGACAGCGAGCGGCGCCTGAAGCTGCTGACGGATCACGTGCCGGTGGTGATCGTCTACATCGACCGCGAGCACCGCTACCAGTTCATCAACGCGACGTTTGAAAAATGGTTCGGCAGGTCGCAGCAGGAAAGCCTGATGCAGTCGATGCGCGAGGTGCTGGGCGAGGAAGCCTATCAGCTGCGCGAGCAGTATCTGCGGCGCGCCTTCGCGGGCGAGGAGGTCGAATATGAATTTACCATCGACGGGGAGGGGGACGCCGGCCGGCGCGCCTTCCAGACCAGCTACGTGCCCGACGTGGGCGAGAGCGGCGCGGTGGACGGCGTGTATGGCCTGATTCACGAAATCACCAAGACCAAGGCCGTGCACACGGCGCTGCAGTTTGCCGCCGCCACCGACACCCTGACGGGCATCGCCAACCGCCGCCGCTTCGACGAACAGCTGGCGCAAAGCATGCAGCGCACGCGGGCCGCGCGCGCGCCGATGGCGCTGGCCTATCTCGACATCGACCGGTTCAAGGCCATCAACGACAGCCTGGGACACAAGGCGGGCGACGAGGTGCTGCAGGAATTCGCCGCGCGCCTGGTGCGCAGCGTGCGCGCCAGCGACCTGGTGGCGCGCCTGGCCGGCGATGAATTCGTGATCATTCTCGACGGCGTGAACGGCGCCGCCGAGGTGCGCCACGTCGGCGCCAAGATCATCGACGCCATCCGCCAGCCCTTCGAGCTGGCCGGCGGCCCGCTGCCGGTGACGACCAGCATCGGCATCGCCATCTTCCGCGAAGGCGCGCTGACGCCGGCGCAGCTGCTGGACCTGGCCGACCAGGCCCTGTATGCCGCCAAGGGGCAGGGCCGCGACGGCGTGGCGCTGCTCGAGGCGGCGCCTTAGGTGCTACAGGGTGGCGCTCCAGTGGTCGAGCTGCTGCGTGGTGGCCGTCACGCCGCCGCAGACGATGACGAGCACCTTGCGGTAGGGCGCCAGTGCCGGCGCCTTGCCGTAGACGGCCGCCAGCGCCGCGCCGCAGGCCGGCTCCACCACCAGGCGCTGGTCGGCGATGAAACGCTGGCAGGCGTCGACGGCGTCCCGGTCCGAGACCACCACGCTGTGCAGCAAACGCGTCTGGCTGATGGCGTATGCCTGCGCGCACACCTGGCGCGCGGCCAGCGAGGTGGCGATGCTGCTCACGGCCGGCAGGGCCACGTGTTCGCGCGCGGCCACGGCGGCCGCCAGCGAGGCGGCGCCTTGCGTTTCCACGGCCACCAGGGCCACGTCATCCCAGCCATTGCGCCGCAAGCCTTCGGCCACGCCGGCCAGCAGCCCGCCGCCGCCCACCGACAGCACGACGGCGTCCGGTTTCAGGCCCGCGCGGGCCACTTCATCGATCATGCCGGCGTGGCCTTGCCACAGCAGCGGGTCGTCGAACGGATGCAAAAAGGCGTCTTGCGGCGTGAGCATCGACTGCGCCAGCGCGTTCGCTTCCTGCCAGGCGGCGCCATGCACGATGACTTCGGCGCCTTCCTGCGCGATCAGGGCCTTGGCCCGCGCGCTCGTTGTTTCCGGCACGACGACGATGACGGGGATGCCCAGCTGGCGGCCCGCATAGGCGACGGCAATGCCGGCGTTGCCGCCGGAAGAGGAGATGAAACGGCTGGCGCCGCGCCGTGCGTATTCTTCGCAGGCCAGGCCGATGCCGCGGATCTTGAAGGAGCCGGGCGGCTGCAAGGCTTCGAGCTTGAGCCAGATGGCGCGTTCGCTATGCAGGCTCAGGGCGCGCGAGTTGAGCAAGGGAGTTTCGATGTGCAGGGCCATGCGTGTTCCTGGAAAACAGTCAGGCCAGCATCATAGCCGAAGCGCCCACGCCACCATGTTACCCTTGCCGTATGTGTTACTACGGCTAGTTCAGCGGGGCGCTCTTGAGCTGGTGCGTGCGCGCCACTTCCTTCATCGCCTCGAGCAGGTCGTCGCGCAGCTGGCGCGGCAGCTGGCCGAAGAATTCCTCGTCGTTCTGGTCGGCCATCTCGGCCAGCACGGGCACCAGCGCCTCGCCTTCCGTGGTCAGTTCGATCGAATGCTGGCGGCGGTCGGCCAGCAGGATGGACTTGCTGACCATGCCCTTGCTTTCCAGGCGGTCGATCAGTTTCGATACGGCGCCCTTGCTCATGCCCGACACTTGCGCCAGCACCGTGGGCGAGGTGCAGCCCAGGCGGAACATTTCGCGCAGCACCACCCATTCGGAGACCGTCACGCCATTGGCTTCGGCCTTTTTCTGGAAACCGTGGGAAACGTGGTTGGACACGAAACGCAGCCAGTAACCGAGATGGGCTTCCAGCTCGCTGACGGTGTCGCTGTTCGGAGGGGCGGCTTGCGGCATGGCGGCCGTTTCAAAATTATGGCTCATTTCTTTTCCTTCACAAGGCGGCGTTGCCGGCATGGTTCAGGCCTTCACGCTTGCTGTCGAGTGGTTTGTTTGGGAACAATCATCGTGCTTGAGGTATTTCTAACACTGTTTTCGCAGGAAATCACTTACCGGCAAAGAGTTTTTCCTTTTTTCTTGCTCTGGATGGATAAAAAGCAATATCAAGCAAGTAATCGTCTTGCTGGACAGGAAGATTAAAAGAATAACTCATGTTGCATCAATGGTAACATGAATTTTGCCGAATTGATAAATATTTCAATGGCGATGACTGTCGAATGGCGGATGCCTGTTGCCGGCGCCGTTCAGCTGAACCTTTCCACCAGAAAATCGACGAAGCTGCGCAATTTGGGCGAGCGATAGCGGTCCGGCAGGTAGACCACGCTTAACGGGCGGCTGGGCAATGCATGCGTGGGGAATAGCTGAACCAGGCGGCCCGCCTGCACGTCGGTTTGTAGCAGGAAGGCCGGTTGCAGCACGATGCCCATGCCATGCAATGCGGCAACACGCAGCGCCTGGCCGTGATTGACTTGCAGGCGGCCCGAGACCGGCACGCTGCAGACGTCGTCCTGGCGGTCTGTCAGGCGCCAGTGTGCCAGGGCGGCGGGTGAGAAGGACAGGCATTCGTGCTGGCTCAGGTCGGCTGGCTCGCGCGGTGTTCCCTTGCGCGCCAGATAGTCGGGAGAGGCGCAGATCATCAGCCGGTAGGGGGCCAGCGGCCTGGCGATCAGCGACGAATCAGGCAGCTGGCCGATACGGATGGCGGCCTCGAAGCCTTCCTCCACCAGGTCGACCACACGGTCGCTCAGGGACACATCGATGCTCACTTCGGGATAGCGTTCCAGGTACACGGCCATGGCGGGCATCAGTGCTTCCGCGCCGAAGGTGAGGGGCGCCGTGATGCGCAGCTTGCCGACGGGCGCCAGTTGCGAGTTTTGCGCCTGGACATCGGTTTCGCTCACCAGCCTGAGGATTTCCCTGCAGCGGGCGTAGTAATCCTCGCCGAAGGCGGTCAGGTGCTGGCGCCGGGTGGTGCGGTGGAGCAGTTGCATGCCCAGGCGTTTTTCCAGCATACGCAGATGGTTGCCGGCCATCGTCGCGGAGATCCCGCAGGCGGCCGCGGCCGCGCTCAAACTGCCTTTGTCAACGGCCAGTACATACACCTTCATGCTGTCGAGTAAATCCATTGGCAATCCTTGGTGTCAAATCATTGAATTAAACCATAGTTTATCTACCGATGATTTTAAATGACACTGATGTTTTTCCCGCCAGCCTGCGGCCACCCTGACACACATCTCCAGAGAACAGACCATGAAAGCCATACAACTGACCGCTCCTTCCCTTGCCGCGTTTCGCCGGACCGAGCTGCCCGAGCCGCAGGCCGGCCGGGGCGAGGTGCTGCTGCGCTTGCGCGCCGCCACGCTGAACTTCCTGGACGTGGCCATTGCGACGGGCAACTTTGCCGGCGCGGCCTTTCCGCTGATCCCCGTCGCCGACGGCGCGGGCGAAGTGGCGGCGCTGGGCGACGGCGTGAGCGGCCTGGCCGTCGGCGACCGCGTCATCCCGCACTTCATGCCGAACTGGCAGGGCGGCGCCATTACGCCGCACAACGTCGGTGCGATGCGCGGCGTCTCTTTGCCGGGCTCGCTGGCCGAGTACGTGGCCGTGCCCGCCGCCAGCCTGGTCCCCTTGCCGGCTCATCTTGATTTCGTCCAGGGCGCGGCGCTGCCCATCGCGGCGACGACGGCCTGGAATGCCGTGCGTTCGGCGCAGGTGCGCCCCGGATCGGTGGTGTTGCTGTTGGGAACGGGCGGCGTCAGCCTTTTTGCCTTGCAGTTTGCCAAGGCCTCGGGCGCCACGGTGATCCTGGCGTCGTCCAGCGATGAAAAGCTGGAACGGGCGCGCCAACTGGGCGCCGATCACCTGATCAACTACCGGGCCACGCCGGCCTGGGACGCGGAAGTGCTGAAACTGACCGTTGGGCGGGGTGCCGACCTGGTGGTCGAGACGGTGGGCGGCGCCACCATCGCGCGCTCGCTCAACGCGGCGGCGGTGGGCGGCACGGTCTTCACGGTGGGCTTTGTCGGCGGCACGGCCGCCGGCATCGACTTGTTGCCCGTCATCGTCAAGGCCTTGCGCGTCATCGGCAACAACACCGGTTCCGTGGCCGACCTGGCGCAGGCGGCCCAGGCCATCGCCGCGCATGGCATCGTGCCCGTCATCGATCGCGTGTTCGGCATCGACGACACGGCCGCAGCGTATGCGGAACTGGCTGCCGGCGGGCGCCACTTCGGCAAGCTTGCCATCGCGCACTGAGCCGGGGAGGACGCGGTCGTCGTCAGGCTGCCACGCGTACTTTTACGTTGGCGTCGCGCAAGACCTGGGCAAAGCGGGGCGGCGGAGGCGCATCCGTAAACAGGATGTCCACTTGCGCCAGGTCGGCCAGGCGCACCAGCGCCTTGCGGCCGAATTTATGCTGGTCGGCCACCAGCCATACTTCGCGCGACTGCTCGATGATGGCTTGCGCCACCTTCACTTCGCGCGCGTCGAAGTCGCGCAGGCTGCCGTCCTCGTCGATGCTGGAAATGCCGATGATGCCGATGTCGACCTTGAACTGGCGGATGAAGTCGATGGTGGCCTCGCCGACGATGCCGCGGTCGCGCCCGCGTACGACGCCGCCGGCCACGATGACTTCGCAGGCGGCGTTGTCGGCCAGGATGGCGGCCACGTTCAGGTTGTTCGTTACCACGTGCAAGCCCGTGTGCCGGCCCAGCGCGCGCGCCACTTCCTCGGTCGTCGTGCCGATATTGATCAGCAGCGAACAGCCGTGCGGCACCTGCGCGGCGACGGCGGCGGCGATGCGCCGCTTGGCGTCGCTGTTGAACACCTGCCGCTGGCTGTAATCGATGTTTTCCACGGACGAGGGCAAGCCCACACCGCCGTGGTAGCGGGCCAGCAGGCGCGCCTCTTCCATCTGCTTGACGTCGCGGCGCACGGTTTGCGGCGTCACGTCCAGCTGCTGCGCCAGCTCTTCGACGGACATGGTGACCTTCTGGCGCACCACTTCGAGCAGGCGGCGCTGGCGGGGATTCAAGATCATGGGTTTGTCTCTTTAAAAATCTAAAACGAACAAAAACGAACAAATAGTACTAAAAATATGTTGCTATGAGTTCGTATTCTGGCGTAATCTTATCCATATTGCATTCGAAATGCATCTGTATTGATCTTAGCGACAGTCGCCGGCGATGCCTAGTCTTTCCTCGCCGGCCTTTTCCCGACAGACACGGAGTCCCGATGGCCGCAGCACAGCAAGGTGTGGAGACAACGATGGCATGCGACGTGCTGGTGGTCGGCGGCGGCATCAATGGCGCCGGCATCGCGCGCGACGCGGCGGGACGGGGCTTGTCGGTGCTGCTGTGCGAAAAAGATGACCTGGCCGCGCATACCTCGTCCGCATCGACCAAGCTGATACACGGCGGCCTGCGCTACCTCGAATACTATGAATTCGGCCTCGTGCGCAAGGCGCTGATCGAGCGTGAAGTGCTGCTGCGCTCGGCGCCGCACATCATGTGGCCGCTGCGCTTCGTCATGCCGCACGCCAAGGGCCAGCGTCCGGCCTGGCTGATACGCGCCGGCCTGTTCCTCTACGACATGCTGGCGAAGCGGGAAATCCTGCCCGCCTCCAGCGGCATCGACCTGGCGCGCCACGCGGCCGGCCAACCGTTGAAACCCCAGTTCAAGCGCGGCTTCGTGTATTCCGACGGCTGGGTCGACGATGCGCGCCTGGTGGTGCTGAACGCCATCGATGCGGCGGACAAGGGCGCGACCATCCTGACGCGCACGCGCTGCGCGGCCTTGCGGCGCGACGGTGCGGGTGCGGATGCTTGCTGGTTGGCCACCTTGCGGCAGGACGACGGGCGCGAACTGGCCGTGCGCGCGCGCAGCGTCGTCAATGCGGCAGGGCCGTGGACGGCCGAGTTCCTGCGGCAGGCGGCGCCCGCCGCACCGCACCGGCATTTGCGCCTGATCAAGGGCAGCCATATCGTCGTCAAGCGCCTGTTCGCGCATGATCATGCCTACATCTTCCAGCATCCGGACGGACGCATCGTGTTTGCCATTCCGTATGAGCACGATTTCACCCTGATCGGCACCACCGATCTCGACTATCACGGCGACAGCGGCAAGGTGGAGATCGATGGCGAGGAAATTCGTTACTTGTGCGAGCTTTCCAGTTACTATTTCAGCAAGCCAATCTTGCCGGCCGATGTGGTGTGGACGTATGCGGGCGTGCGCCCGCTGGTGGAAGACGCGGCGGCCGACGCCAAGGCCGTGACGCGCGATTACCGCTTCGAACTGGACCGGGAAGGTGCGCCGCTGCTCAGCGTTTTCGGCGGCAAGATCACCACCTTCCGCAAGCTGGCCGAGGAGGCCATGGACATGCTGGCGCCCTTGCTGGGCAATACGCTGCCGGCCTGGACCGCCAGCGCCTGCCTGCCCGGCGGCGACCTGTTCGGCGGCACGCCGCAGAACCGCGCCGTGCGCGAGTTCGGCCAGTTCGTGCAAGGCTTGCAGCGCGAGTATGCTTGGCTGCCGGCGGCGCTGGTGGCGCGCTATGCGCGCGCCTACGGCACGCGCATCCACGTGCTGCTCGATGGCAGGGCGGACGTGGCGGCCATGGGCGAGGAAATCGCCGCCGGCCTGTACGCGGCGGAAGTCGATTATCTGCGGCGCCACGAATGGGCGGTCAGCGCGGCCGACATCCTGTGGCGGCGCTCCAAGCTGGGCCTGCACCTGCCGCAAGAGACGGCAGGCAGGCTCGACGCCTGGCTGTTGCAGCATCCTTTGTCATAAGCAGCACCCTTTGCCGTAAGCAGCACACGTAAGCGACCGCGCCCCGCAGAGGGCGCGGCGAAGAATAAGAAACCATCACTGGAGGAGAAGCGCGTGCAACTGGTACTGGACAAGATCAGCAGGAAGCAGGGGGCTGACGACTTTTTATATCCGATGTCGCTGGCACTGGTGCCGGGCGCCATCAACGTCTTGCTGGGCACCACGCGTGCCGGCAAGACGACCCTGATGCGCGTGATGGCGGGCCTGGACAAGCCCAGCGGGGGCACCGTCACGGCCGATGGCGTGGACGTGACGGGCGTGCCCGTCAGCAAACGCAACCTGGCCATGGTCTACCAGCAATTCATCAACTATCCAGCCTTCACCGTCTACGACAATATCGCCTCGCCCTTGCGCTTGCGCAAGGTGCCCGAGGAGCAGATCCGGACGAAAGTGCTGGCGCTGGCCGAGCGCCTGCACATCACGCCGTATCTGCAGCGCACGCCGGGCGAACTGTCGGGCGGCCAGCAGCAGCGCACGGCGCTGGGACGGGCGCTGATCAAGGATGCGTCGCTGCTGCTGCTCGACGAACCGCTCGTCAACCTCGACTACAAACTGCGCGAGGAATTGCGCCGCGAATTGACGGAACTGTTTTCCAGCGGCAGCACGACGGTCGTGTATGCAACGACGGAACCGCTGGAAGCGCTGCAGCTGGGCGGCCACGTGGCCGTGCTGCACGAGGGGCGCTTGCTGCAGCAGGGGCCGACCCTGGACGTCTTCAACGCGCCCAATTCCATCGACGTGGCGCGCACCTTCAGCGATCCGCCCATCAATCTGATCCCCGCGCGCGTGGATGCGCACGGCGTGGCGCAGGCGGCCGACGGCCTGGCCATCCACCTGAGCGGCGCGCAGCGCGCCCGCCTGGGCGACAGCCGGGACGTGATCCTCGGCGTGCGCGCGCACAGCTTGCATTTATCTCCGCAGTCCGATGGCGACGTGCCCATCGCAGCTACGGTGGACCTGGCGGAAATCAGCGGTTCGGAAACCTATGTGCATGCGCGCCGCGGCGAGCTGGCCCTGGTGGCGCAGCTGGGCGGCGTGCACAAGCTGGAGATCGGCAGCGCCTGCACCGTGTATTGCCAGCCGCATGCCTTGCTGATTTTTGCAGAAGATGGCGGGCTGCTGTTTGCGCCAGGAGGAGCTTGACATGGCGCGCATCGAACTGCTGGACCTGGCCCACGCCTACAAACCGAATCCCGCGGCGCCGGCCGACTACGCGCTGCGGCCCATGAGCATGGAATGGCATGACGGCGGCGCGTATGCCTTGCTGGGGCCGTCCGGCTGCGGCAAGACCACCTTGCTCAACATTATTTCCGGCCTGGTGAAGCCGTCGCACGGCAAGGTGCTGTTCGACGGCAAGGACGTCACGCAACTGCCAACCGAGGCGAGGAATATCGCGCAAGTGTTCCAGTTTCCCGTCATCTACGACACCATGACCGTGCACGACAACCTGGCCTTTCCGCTGCGCAATCGCGGCTGGAAAGAGACGGAAGTCAAAAAGCGCGTGCAGCAGGTGGCGCAGATGCTGGAATTGGCGGACGACCTGAAATTGCGCGCCAGCGGCTTGTCCGTGGACGCCAAGCAAAAGATTTCGCTGGGCCGCGGTCTCGTGCGGCCCGACGTGGCGGCCGTGCTGTTCGACGAACCGCTGACGGTGATCGACCCGCATCTGAAATGGCTGCTGCGCAGAAAGTTGAAGGAAATCCACCACGAGCTGAAATTGTCATTGATCTATGTCACGCACGACCAGGTGGAAGCGCTGACCTTTGCCGACCAGGTGGTCGTCATGACGCAGGGCGAAGTGGTGCAGACGGGCAGCGCGCAAGCGCTGTTCGAGGAGCCCGAGCACACCTTCGTCGGCTATTTCATCGGCAACCCGGGCATGAACTTGCTCGATTGCGCCCTGGACGATGGCGGCTTGCGCGTGGCGGGGCAGGTGCTGGCCGTATCCGCCGCCGCGCGCGCGGCGCTCGCTGGCGCGCAAGGCAAGATCACGCTGGGCGTGCGGCCGGAGTTCGTCGAATGCTGGAAGGCGGGTGAGGGTGATGATCATTGCCTGGAGGCCAAGGTGACGGCCGTGCGCAACATGGGCACGCATTACCTGGCGGAATTCCAGCTGGGCGGCGCGACGGTGGCGGCCAAGCTGCGCGCCATCGACGCCGTCGCCGGAGATGCTGTGCGGCTGCGCTTTCCGCCGCAACGCACCTTGTTCTATGTCAACGATAAGCGGGTGGCCTGATGATACATAACGGTAAAACCGATAACAACCGCCGCGCCTGGCTGCTGATCCTGCCGGTGCTGCTGTGCGTGGCCTTTTCCGCCATCCTGCCGCTGATGACGGTGGTGAACTATTCCGTGCAGGATATTCTGAGCCCCACGCAAAAAGTGTTCGTGGGCACGGAGTGGTTCCGCATGGTCATGCTCGACGGCGACTTGCACAGCGCCCTGCTGCGCCAGCTGCTGTTTTCCGGCTCCGTGCTGGCGATCCAGATTCCGCTGGGCATCCTGATCGCCCTGTGCATGCCGGCCGACGGCTGGAAGGCGTCGCTGGCGCTGGTGCTCATCGCGCTGCCCCTCTTGATTCCCTGGAACGTGGTGGGCACCATCTGGCAAATCTTCGGCCGCGGCGACATCGGCCTGATGGGCTACAGCCTGAACCAGCTGGGCTTAGCCTACAATTACAACGGCAATTCGCTCGACGCCTGGCTGACGGTGATGGTGATGGATATCTGGCACTGGACGCCGCTGGTGGTGCTGCTGTGCTATGCGGGCTTGCGCGCCATTCCCGACGCGTATTACCAGGCGGCGCGCATCGACGGCGCCTCGCGCCTGGCCGTGTTCCGCTACATCCAGCTGCCGAAACTGCGCAATGTGCTGATGATCGCCGTCTTGCTGCGCTTCATGGACAGTTTCATGATCTACACGGAACCGTTCGTGCTGACGGGCGGCGGACCGGGCAACGCGACCACCTTCTTGTCGCAATACCTGACGCAAAAGGCCGTGGGCCAGTTCGACCTGGGGCCGGCCTCGGCCTTTTCATTGATTTACTTCCTGATCATCCTGCTGTTCTGCTTTGTGCTGTACACGTGGATGCAGCGCGTCGGCACGGGAGACCAGAAATGATGCACAAGAAAATGAGCAGCGCCATCCTGACCGTCTTCCTGCTGGGCTCCTTGCTGCCCATCTACTGGATGCTCAATATGTCGCTCAAGACTAATGAGGAAATCGTGGGCGTGCTGAGCCTGTGGCCCCAGCAACTGACGTTCGCCAACTACCACACGATTTTTACCGACCGATCCTGGTACAGCGGCTACATCAATTCCATGATTTACGTGGCCTTGAACATGGTCATGTCGGTCACCGTTGCCTTGCCGGCCGCGTATGCATTTTCGCGCTACAACTTCGTCGGCGACAAGCATCTGTTCTTCTGGCTGCTGACCAACCGCATGACGCCGCCCGCCGTGTTTCTCGTGCCGTTCTTCCAGCTGTATTCGACGGTGGGCCTGATGGATACGCATTTGGCCGTGGCGCTGGCGCACATGGTCTTCAACGTGCCGCTGGCCGTCTGGATTTTGGAAGGGTTCATGTCCGGCGTGCCGAAGGAAATCGACGAGACGGCGTATATCGACGGCTACAGTTTTCCGCGCTTCTTCATCCGCATCTTCTTGCCGATGATTAAGTCCGGCGTGGGCGTGACGGCCTTCTTCTGCTTCATGTTCAGCTGGGTGGAGCTGCTGCTGGCGCGCACCCTGACGTCCGTCAATGCCAAGCCCATCGCCGCCACCATGACGCGCACGGTCTCGGCGGCCGGCATGGACTGGGGCGTGCTGGCGGCCGCGGGCGTGCTGACCATCGTGCCCGGTGCGCTGGTGATCTGGTTCGTGCGGCATTACATAGCCAAGGGTTTCGCGATGGGGAGGGTGTGACATGGAAAATACCAGCGATAGCACTGCCAGCCTGTTCGGCTGGATGGCGTGGACGCCGGAAGTGGCCATCTTCTTCCTTTGCATCGGCTTGATGCTCGCGGGCATGACGGTGTGGCAAATCCGTTCGCCCAGCATCGAACGCAAGGGTTTCCTGCCCATGCCGACCACGCGCGGCGACCGCCTGTTCATCGGGCTGCTCACGGCCGCCTATGTGAATCTGGCGTGGGCGGGGTTCACGGAAATGCAGCAGGCCATCGGGGCTGCGATCAGTTTTGTCTTGTTGTTGGTTGTAATGCGTTGGGGATGACCGGCTTGCCGGTGTTGATGGAGGCCGGACCGCCAGCAGGCGGCCGGTAAAAACTATAAAAGGAGATTCACGATGAAATTGAAGTTCACGGTCTTCGCGGCTGCGGCCATGCTCGTGTCGAATGCGGCCCTGGCGGACGCCAAACAGGCGCAAACCTGGATCGACAAGGAATTCCAGCCATCCAGCCTGAGCAAGCAGCAACAGCTTGCTGAAATGAAATGGTTCATCGATGCGGCGGCCAAGCTGAAAGCCAAGGGCATCAAGGAAATTTCCGTGGTCTCGGAAACCATCGACACCCACGTCTACGAATCGAAGACCCTGGCCAAGGCCTTCGAGGAAATCACGGGCATCAAGGTGCGCCACGACATCATCCAGGAAGGCGACGTGGTGGAAAAGCTGCAAACCTCGATGCAGTCCGGCAAGAGCATCTATGACGGCTGGATTTCCGATTCCGACCTGATCGGCACCCATTACCGCTATGGCGCCGTCGAACCGCTGTCCGACTACATGGCCGCCAAGGGCAAGGAATTTACCAATCCCGGCCTGGACTTGAAGGATTTCATCGGCATCAGCTTTACCACGGCGCCGGACGGCAAGGTGTACCAGCTGCCCGACCAGCAATTCGCCAACCTGTACTGGTTCCGCGCCGACTGGTTCGCGCGCAAGGATTTGCAAGCCAAGTTCAAGGCCAAGTATGGCTACGAGCTGGGCGTGCCGCAAAACTGGTCCGCGTATGAAGATATCGCCGACTTTTTCACGAATGACGTGAAGGAACTGGACGGCAAGAAAGTCTATGGCCACATGGATTACGGCAAGAAAGATCCATCCTTGGGCTGGCGCTTCACCGATGCCTGGCTGTCGATGGCTGGCGCGGCCGACAAGGGCATTCCAAACGGCATGCCGGTCGACGAGTGGGGCATCAAGGTGGCGGCCGACAAGTGCACGCCCGTGGGCGCGTCGATGTCGCGCGGCGGCGCCACCAATTCGCCGGCGGCCGTCTTTGCGCTGACGAAATACATCGACTGGATGAAGAAATACGCGCCGCCGCAGGCGAACGGCATGAATTTCTCGGAATCGGGCCCCGTGCCGGCGCAGGGTGAAATCGCCCAGCAAATCTTCTGGTACACGGCATTTACGGCGGGCATGACGAAACCGGGCTTGCCGGTGGTCAACAAGGACGGCACGCCGAAATGGCGCATGGCGCCGTCGCCGCACGGCCCGTACTGGAAGGACGGCATGCAGAACGGCTACCAGGACGTGGGTTCCTGGTTCCTGTTCAAGTCCACGCCGGACGACCGCAAGGCCGCCGCCTGGCTGTACGCGCAATTCGTCACGTCGAAAACCGTGTCGCTGAAGAAGTCCATCGTCGGCCTGACTTTTATCCGCGATTCCGACATCCGCCACGATTACTTCACGAAACATGCGAATGAATACGGCGGCTTGATCGAGTTCTACCGCAGCCCCGCCCGCGTGGCGTGGACGCCGACCGGCAACAACGTGCCCGACTATCCGAAGCTGGCGCAGCTGTGGTGGAAAAACGTGGCCACGGCCATCACGGCGGAAAAAACGCCGCAAGCCGCCATGGATAACCTGGCCGAGGAAATGGACCAGGTCATGGCGCGATTGCAGCGGGCCGGCATGAAAGCGTGCGCGCCGAAGCTCAATCCCAAGGTCGACCCGAACCAGTATCTGTCGGATCAGCACGCCCCATGGAAAAAGCTGGCGAATGAAAAGCCGAAGGGTGAAACGATCGCCTACGATAAATTATTGCAGGCTTGGAAAGAAGGCAAGGTCAGGTAGTCGTGTAGACTTCCGCCGCCGTTGTTCCGGGGCACGGGCAATGCCTGTGCCCCTTTCACTGTAAAGACGTAGTAGCGACCATGACCACATACATACTTGCTTTAGACCAGGGCACCACCAGCTCGCGCGCCATCCTGTTCGACCATGCGGGCCGGCCGCACGCCAGCGCGCAGCGCGAATTTCGCCAGATATTCCCCCAGCCGGGCTGGGTCGAGCATGACGCGAACGACATCTGGGCGTCGCAAGAGGGCGTGCTGCACCAGGTCTTGCGCGACAGCGGCGTGGCCGCATCCGACGTGGCCGCCATCGGCGTGACCAACCAGCGCGAAACGACGGTGCTGTGGGACCGCGCCACGGGCGAGCCCGTCGCCAACGCCATCGTCTGGCAAGACCGCCGCAATGCGGCTTACTGCGAGCAACTGGTCGAGCAGGGCAAGGCGGACTTGATCCAGCGCAAGACGGGTCTCGTGCTGGACGCCTATTTTTCCGCCACCAAGCTCAAATGGCTGCTCGACAACGTTCCCGGCGCCCGCGCGCGCGCCGAACGGGGCGAGCTGGCCTTCGGCACCGTCGACAGCTGGCTGATCTACAAGATGAGCGGCGCCCACTTGACGGACACGAGCAACGCGGCGCGCACCATGCTGTTCAATATCCACACCCTGCAATGGGACACGGACCTGCTGGCGCTGCTGGACATTCCCGCCTCCCTGCTGCCCGACGTCGTGCCGTCGAGCGGCGTGGCTGCGCACACGCATGCCAACTTGCTGGGCGTGTCCGTGCCGATCGCCGGCATCGCGGGCGACCAGCAGGCCGCCACGTTCGGCCAGGCCTGTTTGAAACCGGGCATGGCCAAGAATACCTACGGCACGGGCTGCTTCATGCTGATGAACGTGGGCAAGCGTCCCTTGCCCTCGAAAAACCGGCTGTTGACGACGGTGGCCTGGAGCCTGGGCAAGGGAACGGACAAGACCGATTATTTATTGGAAGGCAGCGCCTTCATCGCCGGCGCGGCCGTGCAATGGATGCGCGATGGGCTGGGCATCATCCGCGACTCGTCCGAAGTGGAAGCCTTGGCCACCAGCGTGCCCGATTCGGGCGGCCTGGTCTTCGTGCCCGCGTTCGCCGGACTCGGCGCGCCGTACTGGGACCCGTATGCGCGCGGCACCCTGATCGGCATCACGCGCGGCACGGGCAAGGCGCACATCGCGCGCGCGGCGCTCGAAGGCGTGGCCTACCAGAACGTCGATGTGCTGTCCGCCATGCAGGACGACGCGGGCATCGCGCTCTCGGAACTGCGCGTCGACGGCGGCGCGGCCCGCAACGACATGCTGATGCAGTTCCAGGCCGACATCTTGAATGTGCCCGTGGTGCGTCCCGTGGTGACGGAAACGACGGCTCTGGGCGCCGCCTACCTGGCGGGCCTGGCCGTGGGTTTCTGGGCATCGCAGGAAGAAATCGCGGCCCAGTGGCGGGTGGGACGCCGCTTCGAGCCGGCCATGGCGGCCGACGAGCGCCTGAGCCGGCTGCACAAGTGGCAACGGGCCGTGGAGCGCTCTCGCGACTGGAGCGAGTGAAAACGCGTGCTCAGGGCCGCATGAAATACACGGCGTAACCGACCGTTTCGCGCGGCACCGAATACAAGTCGCGCAGTTCAAAATACGGCGCGTGCACGTTGGCGCTGACGGCGATGCCGGCCCGCTCCAGCGCCAGCCGGAAGCGGGGCACGTGAAAATATTGCGTGGCCACCATGGCTGTCTTCCAGCCGTGCGCGCGCATGAGCAGCGCCGCGTTGCGGGCCGTGGCGTCCGTGGTCCAGCCTTGATTATCCTCGATGATGGCGCTGGCCGGCACCCCGCGCGACTGCAGGTAGCGGGCCATTGATGCGGCCTCGTCAAAGCCTTCCTTGCCCGTCGCCCCGCTGACGAGGATGCGCGGCGCCCGGTGTGCCTGGAATTGCGTCAGCGCCGCGTCGAGCCGCGCCTGCAGGCGGGGGCTGGGCGTGCCGTCGGGCAGGATCGTGTTGCCCGGCACGACGATCAGGTCGGCGGGCGCCAGCTTGTCGTCGAGTCCCGCCAGCACCAGGGCGGTCGTGGCCAGCAGGAAAACACCCGCAGTCGTCAAGCCAATCACAGTTATTTTTCGCATCGTGCATCATCAAGTAGGAAATGGACGCATGATACCCGTCCATTCCCGCCGGCGTCAGTTCGCCTGCGCCTTGCGCGCGCGCTGGTTCGACAGATAAATATTGTCCTTTTCCAGCGGTTTGCCTTCGCGCACGGCGTCGAGCCACGCCTGCGTGCTGGCGACGGCGGCGAAATTCGAGTGGAAGACCGTACTGAAGACGCGGTGGATTTCCTCGGCGCTGGCCGTGCCGCCCGCATTGGCGTAGGGCAGGGTGCCGGTGGCGTCCTGCAGGAACTCGACCTGCAAGCCGTCGTGGGCGGCGTGGACGATGGTGGCCGCGTCGCAGTTGTGCGTCATGTAGCCGATCACCGTCAGGGTGTCGATGCCGTGGCGCTCCAGCCAGGCGCGCAAGTCCGTGCCGGCAAACACGCTGCTCATGATCTTGTTGATGCGGTGGTCGGCGGTGAAGGCGGCCACTTGCGGATGCAGCTGCCAGCCGTCGCTGCCCCTGGCGAAGATGGGCGAGGCTTCCGGCGCATCGTGCTGGACGACGATGACGGGCACGCCGGCGGCGCGGGCGCCCGCCATGGCCGTGACGATGTTCGGCAGCGAGATGTCGACGGATGGATATGCGATGGGCAGGTCGCCCGTGAAGTATTCATTTTGCACGTCGATGACGAGCAGGGCGCGGCGTGGGGCGGTGGAAACTGGGCTGGACATGGGTTCTCCTGAGACGGTTGAAAGAGGAAGGACTTCCTCGATACCGTTATTCTCGATCCGCGCGCCGCAAACAAAAAGTGGCCCGAAGGCCTATCTGCGATAAAATCGGGCCATGCCTATTCTTCCTGCCTCTTCCGCTCCTTTGAGCATTGCCGTGATCGCCTTCGACGGCATGACGCCATTCCACTTGTCCGTGCCCTGCCTCGTGTTCGGCGCCCAGACGGACGAGGCCGATCTACCGCCTTTCCACGTGCGCGTGTGCGCCGCCGATCCCGCGCCCTTGCGCACGGCGGCCGGCTTCGGCATCGCGCCCGAGTTCGGCCTGGAAGGGCTGGACGGCGCCGATATCGTCATCATGCCGGCCTGGCACGACGATTGCCGCGACGCGGCGGCGCCCCTGGTCGCGGCGCTGCAGGCGGCCAGCCGGCGCGGCGCGCGCATGGTGGGCCTGTGCCTGGGCGCGTTTCCGCTGGCGCAGGCGGGCTTGTTGGATGGCAAGAGTGCCGCCACGCACTGGGGCATGGCGGACCGGCTGGCGGCCCGCTATCCCAGGGTCAGGGTGGACCGGGAAGTGCTGTACGTGGACGATGGCGGCGTGCTGACGTCGGCCGGCGTGGCGGCCGGCCTCGATTGCTGCCTGTATCTGCTGCGCCAGCTGGCGGGCGCCGAAGTGGCCAACAGGGTGGCGCGCCGGCTGCTGGTGGCGCCGCACCGCCAGGGCGGGCAGGCGCAGTTCATCGCGCGCCCGCTGCCCGTGTCCGGCAGCGAAGGGCGCTTCGCCGAGGTGCTTGCTGGCGTGACGGCCAGGCTGGACCAGGCGCACAGCATCGACGCGCTGGCCGAACAGGCCGCCATGAGCCGGCGCAATTTCACGCGCCACTTCCGCCAGGCCATGGGCACGTCGTTCAAGCAGTGGCTGCTGAACCAGCGCCTGGCGCATGCGCAAGGCTTGCTGGAAAAAAGCGCGGCGTCGATCGACATCGTGGCGCAGGAAGCCGGTTTCGGCACGGCCCTGTCCTTGCGTCAGCATTTCCGGACCAGCTTGCAGACGTCGCCTACGGCGTATCGCAAGCTGTTCCGGCAGCAGCTAGGCCAGCTCGCTTGACCAGAGTAGCGCCGGATCCCGGCTGCCCTGGGGCAGCATCGCGCTGACGGCGATTTGCCGCGCGATGAAGGCGGCCGGCTCGAAGGCGTGGCGTTCCTGGAAGGAGACGGTTTCCGCGCTCATCAGTTCGGCATACGTCTGCATCAGGGTCGCGGCGCAAACGTGCTTGCCCTGCGCCAGGTAGGAGTCGATGGCCGCGAGCAGCACGGGATAATCGGCATTGTCCTTGCTGCCGCCAAAGTGGAACGACAACTGCCCGCAGGCGCGCCAGATGGGGTCGATTTCCCCTTCCGGCACCGGCTGCGTGCGCAGCCATTGCAAGGCTTTCAAGGGCGGGCCGCCAAATGCCGGTGGCGAGATGATGGCCTGGATGGCCACCGTGACGGCGTCGTCGATTCTTCCCATCCGCACATACTGGCCATGCAGCAAGGTCAGCGCATCCGTGTATTCGGGTACGAGGGCGAGCGCTCCTTCCAGCAGCGCGATGGCCGCGTCCGGCTTGCGCTGGGCGATCTGTTCCTTGGCTTCCAGGAAGGCGGCGCGCGGCGAGGCCGGATCGTCGGCCAGCGATGGCGTGCCGACATACTCGTCCTCGGCTGCCGCATGGGCTTGCAAAAACGCGTCCAGACTGGAAAAGTGCGGCTGGATGCGCCACGCGTCGTGCCACGTTTCGACGACGATGGGTTCGGATGCTTCGCGGCCGATGGGCCAGTACAGGCCGAACGTGTCCCCATTGCCCAGCGCGCCTTCGGAAAACGGGATGAAGCCGAGCGGTGGGTACGCCGTCGTGTGTTGCCAGTCTTGTTCCGCCGAGACGTGGGCGAGGCGTGCGGGTAATAGCATGGGGACACCGGAGGATAAAACGCCAGTGTAGAACAAGAGGACGCGGCGGGCGCGCACCGTCGGCCGCATGGCGGCACGCCAGGCTGGCCAAGGCCCTTCAGTCGCGTTCCGGCACCGGTACGTTGAAGCCGTTCAAGGTGGTCGAGACCAGCGCGTACAGGCCCACGAGGTAGATCAGCTCGTTGGTGCCATGCTGGCCAAAGGTGGCCAGCGCCAGTCGGTACAGCGGCTCCGGCAGCGTGCCGCCACGGCTGAGCGCGTAGGCCAGGTCGTAGGCCACGCTCTCTTGCTTGTCCAGGTCGACCGGCTTGACGTCCGCGACCAGCGTGGCGAGGCGCTCGGCTGGCATGCCTTCGCGCTCCGCGACGGCGATGTGGGCGTAGATTTCATAGGCGGCGTTGTAGCGCGCGCCGACCACCAGGATGGCAATCTGGCGCACCTTGTCGGGTAGCGTGGCGTTGGCCGTCATGGCCAGGGTCAGGTTCCAGATCGCCTTGCCGATGGCCGGTTCGTGCAGCCACGGATTCCACGGCCCCATCAGGGCGCCGTCGTCGCGCACGGCGATGAAATCGTTGAAATTGCTGCTGATGCCTTTGCGCATATCATCGTACAGCGGCTTTTGTTCGGGCGTCAGGTCTTTCGGAGCGATCAGGGGCAGGCGCATGGAAACTCCTTGCAGGGTAGGTGGGCGGCGGGAGCCAGCAGCCAGTATAGCTATCTGGCTGGCGGCTGCCTTACGCTAGCGCACGCGTGCGCGGCCCGCGCCTACCTGCGCGGCTCGTGGATGCGGAATTTCCTGACGATGCCCGCCTGGTCGAACATGACGGCCACTTCGCGCGTGCCTTTTTCACCGAGCAAGGGGATCAGGCGCGTCACGCTCGGTGTTTTCAGCTGGTTCTTGTAGACCCAGACTTCATAGCCGGGATCGAAGCTGACGACGGTGGCGTTGCCCAAGGCCGCGTCGAGGTCGAGGCGGGTGGTCTTGCCGACCTGGATGTTCTGATAGATGGCGCCATTGTCCGGCGCGCGGTTGACCTTGTATTCACTGGCGGTGCACATGGCCACGGCCAGGCCCGCGAGGCAGGAAGCTGCCAGTTTGATCAATGTGTTCATAGGGACTCCCGGTGTGCATCACTGCTTCCAATCTCAGAGGGGACGGGCGTGATGTCAGGAGGGAGTGTGCTTGGGAACCAGGCAATGTGCTACCAGATTATACAAAGGCGCAAAAAACGATGCCGTCGGTAGCGCCAGCCGGTACTTTTATCGGCTCTGCAGCACGTCGGTCGACAGCGCCAGCGTTTCCTTGATCTCTTCCATCACCACATAGCTTTTCGATTGCGCGGCGCCGGGCAGTTGCAGCAGCATGTCGCCCAGCAGCTTGCGGTACTCGGCCATTTCATGGATGCGCGCCTTGATCAGGTAATCGAAGTCGCCCGACACCAGGTGGCATTCCTGCACCTCGGGAATTTGCAGCACTTCGCGGCGGAATTGCTCGAAGGCTGACGCGGATTTTTGATTGAGCGTAATCTCTACAAAAACGAGCAGCTTGGCGCCCAGCGCCGCCGGGTTCACCTTGGCATGGTAGCCCGTGATGACGCCGTCGCGCTCCATGCGCTTGACCCGCTCGATGCAGGGCGTGATGGACAGTCCCACCTGTTCGCCCAGGTCTTTCATCGAGATGCGGCCATCCTGTTGCAGGATGCGCAGGATGTGGCGATCCAGCTTGTCGAGGCCACGTGCCGATTCTTTAAGGATTCTCATGATTTATTGCTGAATATCTCGATTTATACGTGAACAAATACTGGCTCTTTCCCAATATGATAGCGGTTAATCTGGCATCAGCCTAAAAAAATATAATGAGGAAACTATGCGTATCGTGATTCTGGGTAGCGGCGTCATCGGCGTCACCAGTGCTTACTATCTGGCCAAGGCAGGACATGAGGTGACCGTCATCGACCGCCAGCCGGGCCCGGCACTGGAAACCAGCTTCGCGAATGCGGGGCAGATCTCGCCCGGCTACGCCTCGCCATGGGCCGCGCCCGGCATTCCCCTGAAAGCCGTGAAGTGGATGATGCAGCGCCACGCGCCGCTGGCCATCTCGCTCGACGGCAGCGCCGCGCAGCTGAAATGGATGTGGCAGATGTTGCGTAATTGCACACCGGAAGCGTATGCCGTGAACAAGGAACGCATGGTGCGCCTGGCCGAGTACAGCCGCGACTGCTTCAAGGTGCTGCGCGCCGAGGCCGGCATCACCTATGAAGGCCGCCAGCAAGGCACGATGCAATTGTTCCGCACCGAAAAGCAATACAACGATGCCGCCAAGGATATCGAAGTGTTGAAAGACGCGGGCGTGCCGTATGAAGTGCTGCAGCGCAACGAGCTGTCGCGCGCCGAACCGGCCCTGGAAGCGGTCAAGGATAAACTGTTCGGCGGCCTGCGCCTGCCCAACGATGAAACGGGCGACTGCCAGTTGTTTACCACCCGCCTGTCCGAGATGGCCGAGGCGCTGGGCGTGAAGTTCCGCTATGGCGTGTCCATCGACGCCTTGCTGACGCAGGGCGATGAAATCGCCGGCGTGCAATGCGGTGCGGAAATCGTCAAGGCCGATTCCTACGTGGTGGCCCTGGGTTCCTACTCGACGGGCTTCATCAAGCCGCTGCTCGACATTCCCGTGTATCCATTGAAGGGTTATTCGATCACCGTGCCTATCGTCAACGCGGCCAAGGCGCCCGTCTCGACCATCCTCGACGAAACCTACAAGATCGCCGTCACCCGTTTCGACGACCGCATCCGCGTGGGCGGCATGGCGGAAATCGCCGGCTACAACCTGAACCTGAACCCGCGCCGCCGCGAAACCCTGGAAATGGTCGTCAACGACCTGTTCCCCGGCGGCGGCAACACGGCCGAGGCTAGCTTCTGGACGGGCCTGCGTCCGATGACGCCGGACGGCACGCCGATCGTCGGCCGCACGCCGCTGCGCAACCTGTTCCTCAACACGGGCCACGGTACCCTGGGCTGGACCATGTCCTGCGGTTCGGCGCAATTGCTGGCCGACCTGATGTCGTCGAAGAAGCCGGCGATCCTGGCCGACGACCTGTCCGTCAGCCGCTACAGCGGCGCGCAGGGCAATGGCAAACTGCAACCCGCGGTGGCTTGAGATGGCCGGTAGCATGCCTCCGAAAGAGCGTAGCGGCGCCATCCTGACTGTGGACCTCGACGCCGTGCGCGCCAACTACCGCTTGCTGCGCGACAAGGCGCACCCAGCCGCCTGTTCCGCCGTCGTCAAATCCGACGCGTATGGCCTGGGCGCCGCGCAAGTGGGCGGGGCCCTGTATGAAGAAGGTTGCCGCCATTTTTTCGTGGCCCACCTGGAAGAGGGCATCAGCCTGCGCCCGCACGTGGCGCCGGACGCGGCCATCTTCGTGCTGCACGGCCCGCCCGTCGATACGGAAGGCGAATTCACGGCCCACGGCTTGATCCCCGTGCTCAACAGCGAGCCGCAGGTGGCCGGCTGGCGCGCGCATGCGAAGGCGCTGGGCACCGCCCTGGACGCCATCGTGCAGGTCGATACGGGCATGTCGCGCATGGGCTTGTCGCCGCGGGAAATCGACGCCTGGCTGGCTGATGAACACTTTCTCGACGGCATCAAGGTGCGCTACATCATGAGCCACCTGGCCTGCGCCGACGAGCGCGCCAACCCCATGAATGGCGAGCAACTGGCCCGTTTCATCGCCATCCGCGCCCGTTTGCCGCAGTACCGCGCCAGCCTGGCCAATTCCTCGGGCATTTTCCTGTCGCCCGACTACCACTTCGACCTGGTGCGTCCCGGTGCGGCCCTGTACGGCATCGGGCCGCAGGGCGGCGAGCCCAATCCCCTGCGCCCCGTCGTGCGCCTGCAAGGCAAGGTGCTGCAGACGCGCACGATCGCCGCCGGCGACCACGTGGGCTACAGCCGCCGCTACACGGCCAGCGAGCCGCGCCAGGTGGCGACGGTGTCCGTCGGCTATGCCGATGGCTGGCTGCGCAGCATGAGCAACCAGGGCCTGGCCATCGTCGACGGCGTGAAAGTGCCGCAGATCGGCGCCATCTCGATGGATTCCATCACCCTGGACGTGAGCGCCATCGCCGGTGACCGCGTCGCGCCGGGCAGCCTCGTCGACCTGATCTGCGCCGAACACCCGGTCGACGCCGTGGCGGCCATGGCCAATACCATCGGCTATGAGGTGCTGACCAATCTTGGCGGGCGCTATTACCGCGAGTATCGGGGCCTCGCGCAGTCGGCACGCTAGCGCGCAAAACCCATGATTGTGTGGCAAGATGGCCCTGCAGTGAAGTTCACTCAGGGCTATTTTTTTCACCATCATCGGGGATATATATGAGTCAATATAACGTTGCTATCATCGTCGGCAGCCTGCGCAAGGATTCCTTCAACCGCAAGCTGGCCGATGCCATCGTCAAGCTGGCGCCGCCCGAGTTTTCCTTCAAACACATCGACATCGGTGACTTGCCGCTGTATAACCAGGACGACGATGGCGCGCAGCCGGAGCAGGTACTGCGCCTGAAATCCGACATTTCCGCTTCGCAAGCCTTGCTGTTTCTCACCCCCGAATACAACCGCTCGATCCCCGGCGTGCTGAAAAACGCCCTCGACCACGGTTCGCGCCCGTACGGCCAGAGCGTGTGGGGCGGCAAGCCGGGCGCCGTGCTCGGTGTCTCCGTGGGCGCCACGGGGACGGCCCTGGCGCAGCAGCATTTGCGCAATGTGCTGGCCTACCTGGACGTGCCGCTGCTGGGCCAGCCCGAAATGTTTATCCAGGCCAAGGACGGCTTGTTTGACGAGCATGGCGGTATCGGCCCGGCCAGCCTCGGCTTCTTCCAGGGCTGGATGCAGCGTTACGCGGACTGGGTACGCAAGCACGCCATCCACGCTTGATGCAGGTCAAGGCGGCAGCGCTCAGCGTTGCCGCTTGTTCACATTCTTTGACCATGGATGCCAGGATTTCAATATTGGCACGGGTGTCTCGGTATAATGCGCCCTTTCTTTAGCGCAATATTTTCCCGATTCTTGCCAACCTCATGTGGACCAAACCTGTTCTGCGCATGAATTTGCGCCGTTTGATCGTGCTCGTGGCCTTTGCCAGCGCCCTCGTGTCCCTGGCCAATACGTTTTATGCCAGCTACCGCGTGCAGCGCCAGTTGCTGATCGATACCACCCTGGAAGCGAACCACGCGTACGCGAGCAAGCTGGCCAGCACGGCAGAGGATTTCCTGCAATCGGCGCGCCAGCAGCTCGCCTACAGCGCCGGCAGCCTGCCATCGCGCATGGGGGACGAGCAATGGCTGACGGACGAGGCGCAGCGCCTGCGCCTGCAAACGAACAGCTTCAATTCCGTGCTCATCGTCGATGCCCAGGGCAAGGTGCTGGGTGTGTCGCCGGAAACCCTGGCCCTGAAAAACCGCACGCTCGACTCGGCCGGCGCCGTGCAGGCGCTGCGCGAACGGCGCCCGCTGGTGACGCAGCCCTACGTCTCCTCGGCCGGCAACCTGGTGGTCTTCATTTCGCATCCCATCCTGGGCAAGGATGGCCGCTATCTCGGCTACGTGGGCGGCAGCATCTACCTGAAACAGAAAAACATCCTGTACACCATGCTGGGCCAGCATTATTACCGCGACGGCTCCTACCTGTACGTGGTGGACCAGAACCGGCGCCTGCTGTACCACCCGGACCCCGAGCGCCTGGGCGACGTGGCCGGCAGCAATGACGTCATCGACGCCGTCATCGCGCGGCAGGGCGGCGGCAACCGGCGCATGCACAACAGCCTGGGTGTGGACATGCTGGCCGGCTACGCCATCATGCCGTCGACGGGCTGGGGCATCGTGGCGCAGCGCCCGACGGCCATGACCCTGGCGCCGCTGAACCAGCTGATGGCCAACACGGTATGGCATTCGCTGCCGATCGCCTTGCTGAGCCTGCCATTCATCTGGTGGCTGGCCAGCCTGATTTCGCGCCCGCTGGTGCAGCTGGCCGAAGGGGCGCGGCGCATGGATGCGCCGGGCACGGCCGAGCGCATCGCCGCCATCCGCTCGTGGTACGTGGAGGCGGCGCTGATCAAGAAAGCCCTGCTGAAGGGCTTGGCATTGTTGCAGAACAAGATCGGCAAGCTGAAGACCGACGTACAGACGGACCCGCTGACGGGCCTGGCGAACCGGCGCGGCATGGCGGCGGCGCTGGACGATTGGCAGGCGCAGGCGCGGCCGTTTTCCGTCATCGCCATCGATATCGACCATTTCAAGCAGGTCAACGACCAGTGGGGCCATGCCGTGGGCGACGACGTCATTCTGCGCCTGGCGCAGCTGATGCGCGCCTGTTCGCGCGACGTCGACGTGCTGTGCCGCAATGGCGGCGATGAATTTATCATGCTGCTGCCCGATGCCGACCTGGACGTGGCCATGCAGGTGGCCGAGCGCCTGCGCGCCAAGGTGGCCGCCGCCGTGATCCCCGGCGCGGGCGCCATCACGGTGTCGCTGGGCGTGGTGTCGTCGGAGCAGGTGGCGGACGGCACGGACGCCGTGCTGCTGGCGGCCGACGCTGCCCTGTACGTGGCCAAGGAAAACGGACGCAACCGCGTGGGCATCACGGAACCGGCCTGACAGGCGGGCCGTGCGGCATGAACTGATCCCCTGTTTTCTGTTGCATCTGAGCCTGTTCTGTTTGCGCGCCAGCGCTTACCATGTGGCCTTGGAACGCACAACGGGGACGGCAGACACGGCATGGATGGATATTGATGACGCTTGAGCAAGAAATCGGCATCCGCTGCGAGGTCGCTGGCCGGCCGCATCCGCTGGCCTTCCTCGGTTGCCGCGAACTCAACTATGGCCAGCGCAGCGTGCTGCCGCTGCAGCCGTTTCGCCTGAGCGTGCCCGAAACGGCGCTGGCGGGCCTGCTCGACGCGCCGTTCGACAGTTTTATCCAGACTTGCCGCGAAGACGACTTGCAGTACGAGCAAAGCGACTTGCCCGCGCTCAGGGACGCCGGCTACCCCGGCATCACGGCCATGCTGGCCGCCCACCGGCCGCTGCTGGCCGAGATGCTGCTTGACTTCATGATCGGCGACTTGCTGGCCGCCATCGGCCGCGTCAGCGGCTATCGTGCGCCCGATGCCCGCTACTGGGGCGACGTGGAGACGGCCGACCGGCGCGCCTATTTCACCATCAATGAAGTGCAGGCAGTGTCGTTTGCCGATGGCCACGCCATCTTCGAAGGGCAGGGCTACTACGGCGTCTACGTGATCTGGCTGACGCACGGCCGGCAAGCTTGAATAGGGACTTGACCTTCCTCGTGTGGGAAGGTTTATAGTCGTGCCATGAACCGTGCCTTTTTCCGCTGTCTCGCCCGCTCGCTGCTCTGGCTGCTGGCCGTCACGCTGCCCATGCAGGGCTTTGCGTCGGCCATGCGCAGCTGCTGCGTGGACGAGCTGGCGGCCACGGTGACCGTCGTGGCAGCCCAGGCGCAGGCGCCCCAGTGCCACGACATGGGCGACATGGCAGCGATGCAGATGGCGGACCAGCCGATGTCCATGGCCATGGACGATGGCGGCGCCACGCACCACGGCCACGATTGCAGCAACCATGGCGCTTGCACCGTGGGCGCCACGGCGCCGCCCGGCATGCCGGATCTGCACGCCCTGACCCTGCGCGCGCCGCCTCCGGCGCTGGCGCCCGATTCCCTGTTCGCCGGGCATATCCCGCCTGGTCCCGAACGTCCCCCGAGAAGCACGCGCTCCGCCTGACCGCCCGTGAACCCGGCGGTGCGGCCGCCGCACGTGCATCGCGGGCGTGCTTGCCGTACGCCGAGGTTCCAGCCGCGCGCCCGCCGCGCCATACCCTGTCATTCAAGGAATACCATGAAACACCTGTTCAGCCTTGCGCTGGCCGTGCTGCCGCTGGCCGCCAGCGCCGCCGGCCCGGCCGCATCCACGCCCGCCCCCTCCGCCCCGCAAGAGGCGCAAGCCTCCGTGCCGGCCACCACTTACCGCTCCGCCTTCGCCGGCTACCGTCCCGCCGCCGAGGATGACGCCACGCCCGACCAGGCCTGGCGCGCCCTCAACGACAAAGTCGGCAAGGCGGGCGGCCACATGGGCATGATGAAGATGGAGGGCCACAAGATGGAAGGGCACAAGATGCCGATGGATAAGCCCAGTCCCCAGCCGGCCGTCCAGCCGGCCCAGCAACATCAGCCACACCAGCATGAAGGACATTGACATGGCCCGTTTCAAAAAATCAATTTGTTTGACGCCGCTGGCGCTGGCGGCCGTCCTGCTGCTCGGCGGCTGCGCCAGCTTCAGCCCCGATGGTGGCATGGGGACGGTGTCCGCGCTGGCCGATGCCCGCACGGGCGCGCCCGGGGCGCTGGCCTCCTCCGACACGGACGAGAAGCTGGCGCAGCTGCTGGCCCAGCCGCTGGACGCCGACAGCGCCGTGCGCATCGCCCTGATGAACAACCACGGCATGAAAGTGGCGCTGGCCGAACTGGGCGCGTCCGAGGCGGACCTGGTGCAGGCGGGGCGCTTGCGCAATCCCGGCCTGTCGTTCGGCCGCTCGCATGGCAGCCATGGCAATGAAATCGACCGCGGCGTCAGCTTCGATCTGGCCGGCTTGCTGACCATGCCGATGCGCGTCAACATCGAGCGCGGCCGTTTCGAGCAGGCCAAGCTGCAGGCCGCCAGCAGCGCCGTGCAACTGGCGTCGGACACGCGCCGCGCCTACTTCAACGCCGTGGCCGCCGTGCAGACGGAAGCGTTCATGCAGCGGGCGCTGCTGTCGGCCGAGGCGGGCGCGGAACTGGCCACGCGCTTGCAGCAGGCGGGCAACTGGAGCCGCCTCGACCAGGCGCGCCAGCAAGTGTTTTATGCGGACGCCGTCGGCGACCTGGCCCGCGCGCGCCACCAGGCCACGGCCACGCGCGAACACCTGACGCGCTTGCTGGGCCTGTGGGGCAAGCAAACGGCGTTCACCTTGCCGTCGCGCCTGCCCGACTTGCCGGCCAAGCCAGCCGAGGCGGGCAATATCGAGGCGCAAGCGATGGAGCAGCGCCTCGACGTGCAGATGAGTAAACTCGACACGCAGGCGACGGCCAGCGCGCTGGGCCTGTCCAAGGTGACGGGTTTCATCAACGTGCTCGACGTGGGTTACACCAACAAGAGCACGAGCGAGGCGCCGCGCGAAAACGGCTATGAAGTGTCGCTGGAATTGCCGCTGTTCGACTGGGGTTCGGCGCGCAACGCCAGGGCGCAAGCGCTATATGAACAGTCGCTGCAGCGCACGGCGGGCACGGCTGTCAAGGCCCGCTCGGAAGTGCGCGAGGCGTATTCCAGCTACCGCACGGCCTACGACCTGGCGCGCCACTACCGCGATGAGGTCGTGCCGCTGCGCAAGACGATTTCGCATGAAGTCTTGCTGCGCTACAACGGTATGCTGGCCAGCGTGTTCGAGCTGCTGGCCGACGCGCGCGAGCAGGTCGCCAGCGTCAACGGCGCCATCGAGACCCAGCGCGATTTCTGGATCGCGCAAACGCAACTGCAAGGCGCCATCAATGGCAGCGGCCCAGGTGTGGCAACTGCGACAAAGGAATAATGATGATTACACGTAGAAACTTTTTCATGAACGCGGGCGCCGTCGCCCTCAGTGCCGCGGCCGTCAGCAGAGTCGGCGCGGCATCGCTGCCGGAAGCCGCCAGCATGGCCAGCGCCGAGACGAAGGCGCCGCCACCGCCGCCGAACGGGCGCCCGTACAACCCCGTCGTCACCCTGAATGGCTGGTCCTTGCCTTGGCGCATGAACAACAACGTCAAGGAATTTCATTTGGTGGCCGAACCCGTCGTGCGCGAGCTGGCGCCCGGCATGATGGCGAATCTATGGGGCTACAACGGCCAGTCGCCCGGTCCCACCATCGAAGTGGTGGAGGGCGACCGGGTGCGCATCTTTGTCACCAACAAGTTGCCGGAACACACGAGCGTGCACTGGCATGGCCAGCGCTTGCCCAACGGCATGGATGGCGTCACGGGCCTGACCCAGCCGGGCATTCCTCCCGGCAAGACCTTCGTCTATGAATTCGTTGCCAGGCGGCCCGGCACCTTCATGTACCACCCGCACGCCGATGAAATGACGCAGATGGCCATGGGCATGATGGGTTTCTGGGTCACGCATCCAAAAGACCCGAATTTCATGAGGGTGGACCGCGATTTCGTCTTCTTGCTGAGCAACTACGACATCGACCCCGGCAGCTACACGCCGAAGATCATGACGATGACGGAGTTTAATCTGTTCACCTTCAACAGCCGCGTCTTCCCCGGCATCGACCCGATGGTCGTGCGCCAGGGCGACAAGGTGCGCGTGCGCGTGGGCAATCTGACCATGACGAACCACCCGATCCACATGCATGGCCATGAATTCGAGGTGACGGGCACGGATGGCGGCTGGACGCGCCCCGAGTCGCGCTGGCCCGAAGTGACGACCGATATTGCCGTCGGCCAGATGCGCGCCGTGGAATTCACGGCCACCGACCTGGGCGACTGGGCTTTCCACTGCCACAAGTCGCACCATACGATGAATGCCATGGGGCACGACGTGCCGACCATGATCGGCGTCGACCACCAGGGAGTGGCGGCGAAGATCAACCAGCTCGTGCCCGGCTACATGGTGATGGGCGAGCGGGGCATGGCCGACATGGGCGAGATGCAGATGCCGATCCCCGACAACACCCTGCCGATGATGGCCGGCGACGGCCCCTTCGGCGCCATCGGCATGGGCGGCATGTTTACCACCGTCAAGGTGCGCAAGGAGCAGAAACCGGGCGACTACCGCGACCCGGGCTGGTACCAGCATCCGGCCGGCAGCGTGGCCTATGAATGGACGGGCGCCTTGCCGGCGCCCGTGCGCGGCCAGGGTACGGGCAAGTTGCCGGCCAAGGGTGGCGTGGAGATGACGGTGCGCAAACCTGGCGCGCACACGGGGCATTGACGGGGCACACGCAAATGCCAGAACGGCTTGCCTAGCATGGCAAGCCGTTCTGCATGTTGTTATAAATCAATGAATTGTTATTTGGTGACAATCCGAGCATTTTTTTCCGTGATTTTTCTTTATATTCAAGCCAGTACGCTCCAGTTGCCTTGAATGTCAGCCAGTTTATGGGGGAAATCATGTTGAACCGGATGAAGGTGGGTACGCGCTTGCTGGCGGCATTTTTCTGCGTCGCGCTGATGGGGGCCATCGTGGCCGGCATCGGCATCTTCAACATGGGCAAGATCGATACCATGGCGGGGCAGATGTACAACCATGAATTGCTGGGCTTGTCGTACATCAAGGAAGCCAATATCGCCCTGATCAAGGTGGGCCGCGCGCGCAGCAATTTTTTGCTGGCCACGACCGCCGAGGAACGCGCCACGCGCCAGGCCGACATCGCCAAATTCCTCGAGTCGAATAAAAGTTACCTTGCCAAGGCGGAACCGTTGTTCGTCACGCAAGCGGCCAAGGAACTGTTTGCCCGCTTCGCCACCGTCGAAGCCGAATACATCGCCACCATGCAGCAGGCGCTGACCTTGGCGGCGGCCGAGCCGCTGGCCCAGCGCAGCGCGCAGCTGACCGAGCTGCTCAACAAGACGCGCCAGCATGCCGACGAACTCGACGGCGTGCTGGAAAAACTCTCGCTGCAGAAGGAAGCGCGCGCCAAGGCGGCGTCCGAGCAGGCGTCCGGCGTGTACCAGGCCAGCCGCAGCTTCATGATCGCGCTGGTGCTGGTCAGCATGGCCGCCGGCCTGGCGCTGGGCGCGCTGATCACGCGCGGACTGACGCGCCAGCTGGGCGGCGAACCGGCGTATGCCGTCAAGATCGCCGGCGCCATCGCCGAGGGCGACCTCACCGTCGATATCCGCACGGCCAGCCACGACAGCGCCAGCCTGCTGTTCGCCATGAAAACCATGCGCGACAAGCTGGTCGGCATCGTCAGCCAGGTGCGTTCGGGCACGGACACCATCAATACGGCCTCGGGCGAAATCGCCCAGGGCAACCTCGACCTGTCGTCGCGCACGGAAGAGCAGGCCAGTTCGCTGGAAGAAACGGCGTCGTCGATGGAAGAGCTGACGTCGGCCGTGCGGCAGAACGCGGACAACGCGCGCCAGGCCAATGCGCTGGCCGGCGCCGCGTCCGACGTGGCGGGCAAGGGCGGCGCCGTGGTGGGGCAGGTGGTGCAGACGATGGACTCGATCAATGCCTCCTCGCGCAAGATCGTCGACATTATCAGCGTCATCGACGGCATCGCCTTCCAGACCAACATCCTCGCCTTGAACGCGGCCGTGGAAGCGGCCAGGGCGGGCGAAGAGGGGCGGGGATTTGCCGTCGTGGCGTCCGAAGTGCGCAACCTGGCGCAACGCTCGGCCAGTGCCGCCAAGGAAATCAAGACCCTGATCGGCGACTCCGTCGAGCAGGTGGAGATCGGTTCCAAACTCGTGCATGACGCGGGCAAGACGATGGATGAAGTGGTCGCCAGCGTGCGCCAGGTGGCCGATATCATGCAGGAAATCACGGCCGCCAGCGCCGAACAAAGCGCCGGCATCGAGCAAGTCAACCAGGCCGTGCTGCAGATGGACCAGGTGACGCAGCAAAACGCGGCCCTGGTGGAAGAGGCGGCGGCCGCCGCCGCATCGCTGCAGGATCAGGCGCAGACCTTGACGGAACTGGTGGGCGTGTTCCGCCTGCATGCCCAGGCCGAGCATATCGCCGTGGCGCCGGCCAGCAACGTCACGCCGCTGCGCCGGCCAGTGGCGAGCGTCAGGCAGGGCGTGCGGCGCCTGGCCTGAACCTGGCTGGAGCGGGCGCGATCGGCGCGGTGGTGGTAGGCTGTCGCTATTGCGCGTTTGCCACTTCCGGATTCCTCATGCCGTCTCCTGCCCTGCCGTTATTCTGTTTTCCCCTGCTGTTGCTGTCCCTGGCGCCCCTGGCGCAGGCGCAGCAGGGCGATCCCGTCTTGCCTTACCGGCCTTCCGTCGCCAGTCCCGCCCAGTTGCCCGTGCCGGGCCAGCTGGAATTCGAGGCGGGCGGCTTGCTGTCGACAACGGACGACACGCGCCGCGCCAGCCTGCCGTACACCTTCAAACTGGCGTTCACGCCCGAATGGGGCGTGCTGCTCGAAGGCGAGGGCTTCGTCCGTGCGCGCGACGACACGGGGCGGCGCGACACGGGCGTGGGCGACACGACGCTCGTGCTCAAGCGCGCTTTTGTGCTCGACGACGCCACGGCGCTGGGCCTGGAACTGGGCTGGAAGTTGCCCACGGCCAAAGACAGCATCGGCAGCGGCAAGAGCGACATGTCGCTGAACGGCATTGTCAGCCGCGACCTGGGCGCCGTGCACATGGACGCCAACCTGAACGCCACGCGCCTGGGGGCGCCCGACCTTGGCGCGGGCAGGGTGCAAACGGGCTGGGCGACCTCGTTTTCCACGCCCGTCAGCGCGCGCTGGGGCGCCACGGCGGAAGTGTCGGGCACGCGCCTGCGCGGCGTGCCAGCCACGGCGCAGCTGTTGCTGGCCGCCACCTGCAGTCCCACGCCGCGGCTGGCCATCGACATTGGCATGGCGCGCGGTTTGACGGCGGCATCGCCGGACTGGTCGCTGTTCAGCGGCCTGGTCGTGCCTTTGGGCAAGCTGTGGTGAGATTGCGACGGGATTCCTTATGTGTCCTTGCGAACAAACAGGGTGGCGCACAAGGTCTACAATGACGGCATAACTGATAAAAGGAGTGTCCTCATGAAAACCCTCATTCTCGCCGCCGTCCTGCTGTCGGCAGGTACCGCCGCCGTTGCCCAGGTTTCCGTCACCGTGGGCCAGCCCGGCTTTTACGGCCGCATCGACATAGGCGACTATCCCGCGCCGCAATTGATCTACGCGCAGCCCGTCATCGTGCAGCGCCCGCAATACTATTCGGCCGCCCCGATCTACCTGCGCGTGCCGCCCGGCCATGCCAAACACTGGTCCAAGCACTGCCGCAAGTATAATGCCTGTAACCAAGAGGTATATTTCGTCCAAGATGGTTGGTATAACAACCAGTATGTGCCCCGTTACCGCCAGCAGCATGGCGACCATGGCCGTCCCGACTATCGGGAGCATGACCGTGATCGCGGCCATTATGACAAGCATGATGACAAGCGCTACAAGCATGAAGGCAAGCGCGACAAGCATGACGACAATCCGGGCCGTGGCCATGGCAACGGTCATGGCAATGGCAACGGGCACCGGGATTAACAAGCAGGAGGATCTTTGCATAGTAAAATCGTTATCGTAGGGGGAGGTGCAGGCGGCCTGGAGCTGGCCTGCAAACTCAGCCGCAAGCTCGGCCCCGGTCAGGTCACCCTGGTCGACAGCCGCCTGTACCACATCTGGAAGCCGTCGCTGCATGAAGTGGCGGCCGGCACCCTGGATATACACCAGGAGGGCCTGTCGTACCAGATGCTGGCGCATGACAATGGTTTTACCTATGTCTATGGTCCCTTGATCGGGCTCGACGCCGCGTCGAACAGCCTCACCGTGGGCGCCATCGCCACGGACAAGGATGAACAGCTCTTGCCGCAGCGCACTGTCAGCTACGACCAGCTGGTGCTGGCCGTGGGCAGCACGTCGAATTATTTCGGCGTGCCCGGCGCCCAGGAAAACACGATTTCCCTGAATGCCACGGAAGACGCCGAACGTTTCCGTCTGACCCTGCTGAAACTGCTGGCCATGGCCGAGCAGCGCCAGGGCGACGCGGGCCATCCCGGCGTCGACATCGTCATCATCGGCGGCGGCGCCACGGGCGTGGAGCTGGCGGCCGAGTTGCGCGAAGCGAGCGGCGTGTATGCCGCGTACGGTTTCCAGAATCTCAACGCCATCAAGGATGTGCGCATCACCCTGCTCGAAGGAGCGCCGCGCATCCTCGCGCCGCTGCCCGAGCGCGTCTCCATCGCCGCCTCGAAACTGCTGCGCCAGCACGGCATCACGGTGGTGACCGATACGCGCGTCACCTCGATCGAGGCCGACAAGGTGACGGTGGCCAGCGGCACCAGTTATGCGGCCGACATCTGCGTGTGGGCCGCCGGCATCCGCGCGCCGGAATTCCTGTCGACCCTGGGCTTGCCGACCAACCGCGCCGGCCAGCTGGAAGTGACGGGCATGCTCAATGTGCAGGGCCATGCGAATATCTTCGCGCTGGGCGATTGCGCCGCCTGCATGGGGCCGGACGGCAAGCTGGTGCCGCCGCGCGCCCAGGCTGCCCACCAGCAAGCCGATTACCTGCTGAAGACCTTCCTGCTGCAAGCGAAGGGCAAGCCGCCGCAAACCAAGCCCTACGAGTACCTGGACTACGGTTCGCTCGTCTCGTTTGGCCGCACCACCTCGGTGGGAACCCTGATGGGTTCGCTCAAGGGCCTGAGCTGGTTCGTCGAAGGCTTTGTTGCCCGCATGATGTACGTCAGCCTGCACCTGATGCACCACAACGCCGTGCTGGGCAGCGTGCGCACGGCCGTCATGGCCATGGGCCGCTTCCTGATCAAGCGCAGCACGCCGCAGGTCAAGCTGCATTAAGCCATTCTTGTCGACGTAAAAAGGGCCGCAAGGCCCTAATGCCGTTCAGTTAAGCAGGTTTTCGTAGAATGCGCGTGGCATAGCGCTTTGGTTTTGCCTTGACGGCCCGATCGAATTTTCGATCGGGCCGTTCGTCATTCAAGAGGCTAACCAGCCTTTCGCGCAGATGCTTCATTGACGCAGGCAGCTTGCCATACGACCTGGTCACGGCAGCCCAGTGCAGTTCGAACTGGATCAGGTGAAAGGCGCGGATGAAGCTCACTTCGGTCGGTTCGCATTTGACCACCAAAGCGGCTTTGGCGATCTCCAGCCGGATCAGGTTATAGGCGATTAAGGTGCCCCAGATCTCCTGGTACACGCCCTCCACGGTTTTTGAACGCAGGGTGAGCGTGCTTCCAAGCATGGTCTGCTTGAGTTCACGGTAGCTTGTTTCGATGCCCCAGCGGCGTGCGTAGCAGTTCGCTATATCGCCAGGCTTGTAGCGGCGTCGATCACGCAGCGAAGTTAATAGGACACGCTTGCGCCCTTGTGCATCGACGACGGTGATGGCGCGCGCCTCCCAAAACGCGGGCAATTCGGCACACTTGGTGCGCGCCTGTGGCGACACGCGCATGCGTACGGTGAAGTCATCGCCATGCTCATCGCCCTCGATCACTTCCCAGCGCGTATTCGCTTTGGCCGGAATGACGAAGTGGCGCTCACTGCCGCCTCGCGTCAGCGCGCACAGAATTTCAGCTGAGAGAAATCCGCGATCAAAGACGGTCAGCGAATCGTTGGGGATGCCATCGATTAGCTCTTTGGCGTACCGCATTTCGTTCGTGCCGTAAGGCCCAAACGCAGCGCTGTGAACAAGATGGGTGGACAACGCAGTGACGGTCACCCCGCGTACCTGAGGGTAGCTCGCGATGGCGCCACTGGAATAATGTTGTGCGCCGAAGTGTTCACGGGTCTTGGCATTGTCGTGGGTCCGCAAGGTGGTCCCGTCCATGGCAAACAACACCAGCCCTTTACATACATAGGCGCGGCGATCCTGGTCGCACCAATGCTGCGCCGAGTGATCGAACAGCCATTTCAACGGGTCTGAACCAAGGCGCTGGCGCGCCTGGGCAGCTGCGCTCTTGCTGACAAAAGGGGTCTGCGCGTCCGGAACGGCCAAGCCCATATCATCGAGGACCTCACTAATGGACTTGTGTCGATAGAGCGCCAATGCCACCATCAGCCAGACTACCTGTTCGGCCGGCAGGCGACGATGGCGGATGCTCGTTGCATCATTGCGCTGCACGGCTTGTTCAATCCACTCGACCGGCAAGTGTTCGCCCAGCCGGCGCCAGTCAGGTGCTTCAAGGTGGTTGGCAAGGAAGTGGAGAGTATCGTCGAGCATAGCCAGGCAGGTTAACAGCAGCCCCTGACGTTTACAAGCCCAAAATGAAAATGCCGTTCAGTCTTAACTGAACGGCATTAGCCGCGCGCGGGTTTTTTTTCGTCCGCGTATGATGACGCCACAACCATCCGGGAGGGACGATGAAGGAAGTGATCTTGATTACCGGCAGCAGTCGCGGCATCGGCGCGGCGACGGCCCTGCTGGCGGCGCGCCAGGGCTATGCCGTGTGCGTCAACTATGCGCGCGATGCGCAGGCGGCCGGGGAACTGTGCGCGCGCATCGTGGCCGAAGGCGGCGAGGCCATCGCCGTGCAGGCCGACGTCAGTTATGAAGCGGACGTGGCACGCCTGTTTGCGGAAGTCGATGCCCGCCTGGGGATCTTGACGGCGCTGGTCAACAATGTGGGCGTGCTGGAACAGAAATGCCGGCTCGTCGACATGTCCGCGCAGCGCCTCGAACGCGTGCTGCGCACCAACGTGATCAGTTATTTCCTGTGCTGCCAGCAGGCGGTGCGGCGCATGTCGACGGCCAATGGCGGGCAGGGCGGACGCATCGTGAACGTCTCGTCGGCGGCGGCGCGCCTCGGCTCCCCTGGCGAATACATCGATTACGCGGCCTCGAAGGGCGCCGTCGATACCTTGACCGTGGGCCTGGCGAAGGAAGTGGCGGCCGAGGGCGTCCGCGTCAACGGCGTGCGGCCCGGCATCATCTACACGGACATCCACGCGTCTGGCGGCGAGCCGGGGCGGGTGGCGCGCCTGGCGCCCGGCGTGCCGATGCTGCGGGGCGGCCAGCCGGAAGAAATTGCCGACGCCATCGTGTACCTGCTGGGGCCAGGCGCGAGCTATGTGACGGGCAGCATCCTCGACGTGGCGGGCGGACGCTGATTTTCAAACGCGGCAAGCGACTGATTCAATCGGCGGGCCAATTATCAAGCGGGACAATTCAATCCAGAATGGCGGGGTGCCATCTGCAGCAGGCACGCCGATCAACTTACCTGGAATGACCATGTCCGCTTTTGCTCCCGCCATCCTGGCCCTGTCGTTGCTGGCCGCCGTGCCAGCCCATACCGCCGCCAACCTGCCCGTGCCGGCCCACCTTGCCGGCGCCGCCGTCACCGACCAGGTGGCCCTGGCGGCGCGCCGCTATGCCGCGTTCTGGCAGAGCGGCGATCCGGCCCTGGCGCGTCTGGCGCTGGCCGACGATTTCACCGATCGCGCCTTGCCCGCCGGCCGCCCGCAGGGACTGGCCGGCCCGCTGCAGGCGTCACAGGTCTTTCACGCGGCCGTGCCGGATTTGCAGGTCGCCATCGACGACATGCTGGTGGCCGGCGACCGTGTCACCCTGCGCCTGCATTTCACGGGCCACTTCACGGGCGTCTTCCCCACGCCGCAGGGCGAGGTGCGCGGCAAGGGACAAGCCATCGACTTTTACGCGTTTGATCTGTACCGGGTCAATGCGCAAGGGCGCATCAGCGACAACTGGCACCTGGAAGACAACCTGACCCTGCTGCGCCAGTTTGGCGTGCTGGCGCAGTAATGATCGCCTTCAGGCTTGCAGTGCCGCGAATTGCCGCAGCAGGAAGTCGGCCAGCAGGGCGATGCGCGGCGGCGGGAAGCGGCTGCGCCGGTACAGCAGGTTCAGGGGGACGCTATCGGCAAAATAATCGTCGAGCACCGTTTGCAAGCGTCCCGCGCGCAGATCGTCAGCGATGTCGAGCAGGGATTTGTAGGCATAGCCATGGCCGGCCACGGCCCAGCGGCGGATGATTTCGCCGTCGTTGCTGTGCCAGTGCCCCTGCGGGCGCAGGCCGTGGCGCTTGCCGTCCTCGCGGTAACGCCATTCCTGCGGCGCGCCGTCGCCCGCCGTCAGCACGAGGGTCGGCAGCAGCGCCAGGTCGCGCGGCGTGGCCGGCACGCCGACCCTGGCGGCCAGCGCGGGCGCCACGCACACGACGCGCCGGCCCGGGTGCAGCAGGCGCGCCACCATCTCGCTGTCGGGCAGCTCGCCGTAGCGGATGGCCAGGTCGATATCGTCCTGCACCAGGTTGGACGTGGCGTCCGTCAGGGTCAGCGCATGGCGCACCTGCGGGTGCAGCGCGGCAAAGCGGTCGAGCATGGGCAGCAGCAGCTGGCGGCCGATGTCGGACGGCGCCGAGATGCGCACCACGCCGCGCACGGCGCCGCCGCCCGCATGCAAGCCGTCTTCCGCTCGCGCCAGCAAGTCCAGCGCCTGCTCGCTGTAGTGGCGGTAGTGCAGCCCCTCTTGCGTCAGGCGCAGCTGGCGTGTGGTGCGTTCGAACAGGGTGACGCCCAGCGCCGTTTCCAGGCGCGCGATGGCGGCGCTGGCGGCGGCCGGCGACAGGCCGTGCTTGCGGCCGGCGGCGGAAAAGCTGCCCAGCGCCGCGGCGTCGAGGAACAGGGCGATTTCCGCCAGGCGTCCGGCGCCGCCGCGGCTCATGCCGGGTGCGCGGCCGCTGGTTTCTGTGCCGGTGCCGAGTGGGGCGCGGAATGGGGCGTGATCACCACGGTGCAGGTGGTGCCGGCCACCAGCAGCTGGCCTGCCGGTTGCGCGTCGATGTGGATGCGCACGGGCACGCGCTGCGCCAGGCGCACCCAGTTGAAGGTGGGATTGACGTCGGCCAGCAATTCGCGGCCCGTGGCGGCGTCGCGGTCGGTGATGCCGCGCGCGATGCTCTCAATGTGGCCATGCAGGGTGCCGCCGCTCATCAGATTCATTTCCGCCTTGTCGTCCTGCGCCAGCATGCCCAGCTTGGTCTCTTCGAAATAGCCGACGACATAATAGGAGGCGCTGTCGATGACGGCCAGCTTGGCCGCGCCGACGGCGGCGAAATCGCCCTTGTGCACGTTCAGGTTGGTCACGTAGCCGCTGACGGGCGCGCGCACGGTGGTGCGCTCCAGGTTCAATTGCGCCAGGGCGCGGGCGGCCACGGCGGCCTGCACCTGCGACGAGGCCGAACTGGCGGCAAAGGCCGCGCTTTCGCGGCTTTCCGTCGAGATGATGCTGGCGTCCAGGCCTGCGCGGCGCTGCGCTTCCTTGCCGCGGCGGCCCATCTCCGTTTTTTGCGCGGCCAGCACGGCGTCGGCCTGCGCCAGCGCGCTGACATAGCGTTCCTTGTCGACGACGAACAGCACGTCGCCCTTGTGCACCACCTGGTTGTCGCGCACCAGCACGTCCGTGACGGTGCCGGCCACGTCGGCGCTGATGTTGACGATGTCGGCCTTGATGCGGCCGTCGCGCGTCCACGGCGACGCCATGTAGCGGTCCCAGACGCTCTTGCCTATCCACAGGGCGGCGGCCAATAGCAGCAGGGTGATTGCATAGCGGGTCAGTTTGCTTACCATGTCGGCAGCCTTTCCTTGATCAGATTGAACAGTTTTTTTTATTTGTAAAGCGATAAAGCCAGCGCGCCGAAGATGGCGATGAAGATGCACAGCCGCGCCAGCGACGGGTGCCATACCATGCGGTACACGCCCAGCCAGCCCAGCGCGCGGTCGAGCAGGGTTTGCAGGACGATGCTGAGGATGAACAGGGGCAGCAGGGTGGGAATCAAGATACCGAACAGGGCGAATTCACGCGGCATGGTGGTCTCCGGCGCCAGGCGCCATATGGTCGAGTAATGAGGTATAGATCGAGTGCAGGTCGGCCAGCGCCGTCTGCAGGCGCGCGCTGCGTTCTGGCGTGACGCCGGCTTCGTTCTGCGCCGCGCGCACCACGGCGCCCGCCTGCAGGGTGGCGGCCAGCGCCGCCTGCAGTGCCGTGTCGCCGCGCGTGCGCAGCCAGCCGGCGATGTGGTCCACGCACTGCTGCAGCGCGTGGCGCGTGGCGCCCGGCCGGGCGGTCGCGATCAGTTCGCGCAATTCGATCACCGAGTGGCCGATTTCCAGCAGGGTCAATGCCTGGCGCACGACGGCGCGCGTGGCCTCGCCCGGCGCCGGGCCGGCCGCCGCATTGAGCTGGCTGAGCAAGTCGCGCACGCGGTTGTCGAAACGGTGTTTCACGCGCCGCGCCGGCGCCGTGCACGCATGCAGCGCTTCGCGCCACAGGGCGCGGCCGATATGGTCCTTGTGGCCCATCGTGTGCTCGGGCAGCAGCACGGCAAAGACGAGGGCGGCCAGCATCAGGCCGACGATCAGGGCCATGCCCGTGTTGAGAAAAGCGGCGCCGTCGACATGCATCAGATTCGTCGGCGCCATCTGCGTGATGAAGGTCGACACGCCCAGGCCCACGCCCATCCTGGCGGGATTCGTCATCAGGTACAGGCCGACGGCCAGGAACGGCGCAAAACTGAGCACCAGCATGGGGAAGCCGTCGCCGTGCACCAGCACGAAGTACACGCACACGAGCGAGAGCGGCATGGCGATCAAAAAGCCCGTCAGCACTTGCCGGATCATCATGATGGGGCGCGGCGAGGACGAGGCCAGCGCGCAGAACACGGCCGCCATCAGCATCGCCGTGCTGGCGTAGGGCCAGGCGAGGAAGTAGGCGCCCAGCGCCAGCAGGGCCAGGCTGATGCCGGCGCGCGCGCCGCTGGCGAGCACCAGCGCCGGCGGCGTCTTCGGCGCATACGCCTGCGGCGTGCTCACTTCCAGCGGCGTGTCGTGCACGAGGCTGAAATACACTTCGTGAAAGCGGCTCATGTCGCGCGCGAAGCGCTCGAGCAACTCGCACACGGTGTCGAAATCGATGCGCTGCGCATGCTTGACGTGCGCACTGTCGATCTCCGCGCGGGCTTGCGCCAGCGCCGTTTGCAGATGCCGCTGCATGGTGTCGAGCGAGTCTTGCGACGGCGTCGCCTGCAGCGCCTCGGCGACGATGGCGTACAGGGGCGCGCAGGCCTGCATGACCTGGTTTTCGCCATCGCGCTGCAGGCGGTCGAACAGGCGGTGGAAAGTGTAGAAAGTCGTCAGCGCCGCCATGAAGGTGGCGTTGAAGGCGTGCAGCTTGCGGTTTTGCGCGCGCACGTGACCGACCTTGCTGGTGACTTCGAACAGGGCGGCCGAGCGGCCCAGTTCCAGCGCCGCCACGTCGGCGGCAAACTGCAGATGCGTCAGTTCCACCTGCTCCGGCGTGAGTTTTTGCTGCAGCACGTCCTGGCAAAAGGCGAGGAATTTGCCGTAGCGCGCCTGCACCGTGCGCATCACCTGCGTGCCCTGGTGGCGCGGCAGCAGCACGCTGGACACGGCCGCCGAGCAGATGATGCCCAGGCCCACTTCGGCCACGCGCGTGACGGCCAGCGAAAACACCTGCATCGGCTGCTCGATGGCGGGCAGCACGATCATGCAGGCCGTGTAGCCGGCCAGCACGTACACATACGACTGGGCGTTGCGGTGCAGGGCCGAGCCGCTCGTGCACAGGCCCACCCACAGGGCCAGGCCGGCGAACAGCAGCACCGGCTGCTGCGGGAACAGGCCGATCAGGGTCAGCGCGGCCGTGCATCCGAGCAGGGTGCCGCACAGGCGGTAAAAGCTCTTTTCCAGCACCATGCCGCTGCTGGGCAGGGCCAGGATGATGGTGGTGGTCATCGCCGTGCTGGGCGAATCGAGGCCCAGGCGGTAGGCCAGCCACAGCGCGCAGAACGCGGCGATGAGGGTCTTGCCGACGTAGATCCAGCGCTCGCCTTCCGTCGCGCGCCAGTCCTGCAGCACCAGCGCCAGCCAGCGGGCCGCCCGGGTCAGGCGGTCATCTATGGGTGTTGTTACTGTGGCTGGCGTCATCGATAGGCTATCAATTCTGGTTGTTGAGATTGTTCAGGTTGCGCAACTGGCGCATGTACAGCTTGTCGAGCACTTGCAGCTCTTCTTGCGTAAACCCTTCGTACAGGGCCGACGTTTCCTGGTACACGTCGGGCAGCGCCGTTTCGATCAGGGCGCGGCCCTTGTCGGTCAGCGAGATCATCACCGAGCGGCGGTCGCCGGGACGCGTGCCGCGGTGGATCAGGCCGCGCGTTTCCAGGTCGTTGCACACGCGCGTCAGGTTGGCCGGCTTTTCATGGCAGGCCATGCCCAGGGTGCAGGCGTTCGAGGTTTCGTCGTCCGTGCCGTACAGCACGGCCAGCACCATGTAGCTGGCATCGACCAGGTCGTGCTTCTTCAGCGCCGCATTGGTCAAGTCCTTCATGCCTTTTTGAATGTGGTACGTCATGCGCAACAGGCGCATCAGTTCCATGGGGAAGCCTGGCATGCGCGTGCGGATGTTTTGCAGCCGCTTGGAGGTGGCGTCAAAAGCGGTCATGTCATATTCCTTCATGTGTGAATAAAGTTCCGATTGTATCTTGTTGGGCTAGGGCAATGCCAGGATTGCAAGCTCAGATCCCGCCTCCCAGCGCATTCATCAAGGAAACATACAGATCGAGCTCGCGCGCCCCATTCTGCGCCTGCTGCTGTTCTTCCGCCAGCAGCGCCACTTGCGTGTTGAGCATGGCGATGGCGTCGCTCATGCCCGCTTTGTACGCCTTTTCCGCCAGGTCGCGCGCGCGCCGCGCCGTGGCCAGCGCCTGCACGGTCAGCTGGTGCTGCTTTTTCAGCGACTGGGCGCGGGTGACGGCGTTGGCGACGTCCGACATGGCGTTGATGACGGTGGCGTTGTACTGCTCCACGGCGCCGTCGTACACGGCCGTCTGGCTGCCCAGCTGGGCGCGCAGGCGGGCGCCGGCGAAGATCGGCAGGCTCAGCGCGGGCGAGACGCCGCGGATGTCCGAATTCGCGTCGAGAAAGTGGCTGAAGCCGAAGGCCTGGAAGCCGGCGAAGGCCACCAGGTTGACGTTCGGGTAGAACTCGGCCTTGGCGGCGTCGATGCGCTGCGCCGCCGCTTCGACTCTCCAGCGCTGGGCGGCGATGTCGGGCCTGCGGCCGATCAGGTCGGCCGGCAGGGCGGCGGGAATGGCCAGCGGCTGGTCCAGGCGCAGCACGGGGCGCGTGAGCGCCGCACCGGCCGCCGGACCCTTGCCCGCCAGCGCCGCCAGCTGGTTGCGCAGCAGGGCCAGCGATTCGGCCGACTGTTCCAGCTGGCGGCGGCCCGCCGGCAAGGTGGTTTCGATCTGCGCCACGTCGATGTCCGTGCCGATGCCGGCTTGCTTGCGCTGGCGCGTGATGTCGAGGATGCGGGCGCGCTGCGCCAGGCTGCGTTCGATCACGTCCTGCAGCTGGAATTCATACGACAGCTGGATGTAGGTGCGCACCAGCGCCGTTTCCAGGGCCAGGCGCGCCATCTGCGATTCGGCCGAGGCCATCTGCACGTCGCCCAGGGCGGCGGACAGGGCGGCGCGGTTGCGGCCCCACAGGTCCAGGTCGTACGAGGCCGTGACGGTGGCCTGGTTGCGCCACGCGTAGTTGCCGGCCAGCGGCGCCGGCGTGCTGCCGTGCTGCGAATACAGTTCGCGGTTGATGGATACATTCGCGTCGGCCTGCGGGCGGGTCTTGTCCTCGGCCGCGCCGGCCAGCGCCTCGGCCTGGCGCACGCGCGCCTGGGCGCCGCGCAGGGTGGGGCTGTCGGCCAGCGCCTGGTCCATCAAACGGTTCAATTGGGGATCGTGCAAGTCTTGCCACCATTGCGCGCGCGGCCATGGTATGGCGGCGCTGGCGGCGGCATCCATGGCCTGGCTGGCCTGCAGCTTGTTGGCGTCGAGCATGGCCGATTGCGGCGCGATATGGCCCATGTCGGCGCAAGCGCTCAAGGCAAGGATCAGGCTGGCGGCAAGCAGACGGCGGTGCAGGGACATGCAGGGACTCCGGTTGGATGGTGTCGGGGGAAATCACAGCTCGCCGCGGTGAGCGCCGGGAGTGGCCCGGCCGGGGCAGGCCCGGGTGCTGCGCCGCAACTGAGTTGTTACTGATTGAAACCGGCTGACTGGTTTCTTATTTGACGACGTGTTTCGCCGTTTGCGCGATGTCAAAATCGGCTTCCGTCTGCGGGATCAGGCCAGCCTTGCGGGCGGCGTAGAACTCGGCCATGACTTGCTCGCGCGTCACCTTGCTGGCGGCGGTGGCCGGCGTTTTCGGGTAGTCGACTTCGCTGGTGGCGATTTCGCCGGCGTTGCGGGCACGGATGTATTCGGCCGTGACTTGCTCGCGCGTGAGTTGCTGGCTGGCAGCTGCAGGCGCGGCGCTCTGGGCGAAAGCCGAGGTGGCCGTGGTGAGGGCAAACAATGCTGCGATCAGTGATTTGGCTTGCATGATAAGACTCCAATATGTGCATGATGGCTGGGTGGATGGGCCGGCTCGCCACGTACCGGTCGGTTCGGCGGCATGGCGCTGGTGGGCGCCGTGCCGCCGATGAAGCAATTTCTGGATGAGAAGATGCCTACTTGAATTAACTATAGCAATGAATATTACATTTGTGAAGTAATTTCTGAAAATATTTGTGCGTCGCCGCATTTTTCCTAGGGAAAATGCCGTGCAGGCGTGCGCCGCTGACCGGGCCAAGGGAGTAGGATGGTTTTTTGTCAAGAGGAGTCAGCCATGAGCGGCAGCACACTCGATCCGGACAATCTGCCCGTCACGCCCGACCGCGTCCTGGGCAGCGGCCATGGCAAGGGGGCGCTGGGGCCCAGCGACAGTTCCGACAGCGGCAGCGACATGCAGGGCGTGCCTGGCCAGGATGCGGAAGCGTTAGACAACGACAGCGATGCGGCCGGCACGGGCGAGCGGGCCGGCGTGGAACCCCTCAACGTATCGCCCGATGGCGGCGACATCGACGTTGATCATGTGGAGAGCCTGGCACCCGTGCCGCAGCCCGAAGGGGACGAGGACGAATTGCCTCCACGAATTAATGTCTCTCCTGCGCCATCAGCGTAAAATGTGCTCAAGGCGGCGTGCGCGCCGCCATGGCCAGCCGGCCGGCACAGGATAGGATGTCAGAGGATGCAAACGCAGATGTCGGAAGAGAAAGAAAAAGACTTGATGTCGATGTACCGCGAGACGCGGCCGCGCGAGTTTTTTGGTGAAAAAAGTGACACCAACCACCTGGCCTGGAGTGCGCTGGTGGTGTTGCAGGCGCTGGCGTTCTGGCTCGTCGTGGCCCTGGCGGCGGCGGAAAACCAGCGCCATGCCCTGGAAACGAAGGCGTGCCAGGATCGCGTGTTTCCCACGGAAATCGACATGTCTTGCCTGAAGCAGGTCAGGTCGCGCGATCACTGGTGGCAGCACGTGGGCCACGCGCTGGTGCGGATGGGCGGCTGATCCGGGCGCGGTCTGGCCAACCTTGGCGGCTGCTGCCAAGGCAGTTGCGTTGACGGAGCGACAGTGCGGGAGGCGCCATGCCACGCGATCTCGGGCGCGAGCAGCCGCAATGGCTGCTGGCGCGCCACAGTGCCTTGACGGCGCGCCAGTTGCTGCGCGCCTATGGCTTGCTATGCCTGTTTTCCCTCGTGATTGCCGCCGCCTTTGCGTTGCGCGGGCTCTGGTATATTCCCGTCTTTTCGTTCGCCGAGCTGGGCCTGGTGGCCATCGCCCTGCTGCATTACCTGCGCCATGCGCGCGACTATGAACACATCGCCCTGCGCGACGGCGAGCTGATCATCGAACAGGTGAGCGCCGGGCGTTGTGTGCGCCACCACTTTGCGCCGTGGCGCACGCGCATCGCCGTGCCGCAAGGGCCGCGCCAATTGATACACATCAACGATATGCGTGATGCTGCCCGGCATGTGGCGGTGGGCGTGTTCGCCACGCCCGAACGGCGCCTGCAGGTGGCGCAGGAACTGCTGGCCCTGCTGCCACCGCCAATGTCGCCGCCCTGAACGGGCCGTGACAAGGTTTTAGACGGCGCGCGACGGCCCTTCCCACAGATTGATATGGCCTTCGCGCGCCTGCACGTCGATGGCGGCCAGCTCGTCGGCCGTGAACGACAACTGCTGCAGCGCGGCCACGTTTTCGCGGATTTGCGCGCTGCTGCTCGCGCCGATCAGGGTCGAGGTGACGCGGGGATCGCGCAATACCCAGGCCAGCGCCATCTGCGCCAGGGTTTGTCCCCGCTGCGCGGCGATCTGGTTCAGGGCGCGCACGCGGGCCAGGTTTTCCGCGCTCAGGTGCTGCTGCAGCAGCGAACCGCCGCCGGGACGGTTGACGCGCGCATCCTGCGGCACGCCATCGAGGTATTTGTCGCTGAGCAGACCCTGCGCCAGCGCCGTAAACGTGATGCAGCCCATGCCTTGTTCTTGCAAGGTGTCGAGCAAGCCGTCTTCCTCGATCCAGCGGTTGAGCATGTTGTAGGCGGGCTGGTGGATCAGGCACGGTACTTTCCATTCCTTCAGCAGGGCGGTGGCCTCGGCCGTCTTTTGCGGAGAATACGACGACAGGCCCACGTACAGCGCCTTGCCCTGTTGCACGGCGGTGGCCAGCGCGCCCATGGTTTCTTCCAGCGGCGTGTCGGCGTCGTAGCGGTGCGAGTAAAAGATGTCGACGTAGTCGAGGCCCAGGCGCCGCAAGCTCTGGTCCAGGCTGGCCAGCACGTATTTGCGCGAACCGCCGCCCTGGCCGTATGGACCTGGCCACATGTCCCAGCCCGCCTTGGTGGAAATGATCAACTCATCGCGGTACGGTAAGAAATCGTCGCGTAGCAGCTTGCCGAAATTGCTTTCCGCGCTGCCATACGGCGGGCCATAGTTGTTGGCCAGGTCGAAATGCGTGATGCCCAGGTCGAAGGCCGTGCGCAGCATGTCGCGCTGCGAAGCCAGATGGTTGCTGTCGCCAAAGTTGTGCCACAGTCCCAGGGACAGCAGCGGCAGTTTCAGCCCGCTGCGACCGCAGGTGCGGTATGGCATGTTGTCGTAGCGGTTCTCGGCGGCGTGGTAGGTCATGGCATCTCCTGCTTGAATGAAGCGCCTATTTTCGCGCAAAATCAAAGTCGATGTGCGTGCGCCTTGTATGTGGCCGGGCGCGCCTTACAATGGGCGTTCAGGAGTCTCGCAAGGAGCGGTCATGGAAATCGAATTGAAATTGTTGCTGGCGCCGCAAGACGCGCCCCGTCTGCGCGCGCACCCGCTGCTGGCGCAGTCTGCGCAAAATGCGCCAACGGCGCCGCAGGTGCTGCAGCTGCACGATATCTATGTCGATACGCCCGATTTGCAGCTATGCCGCCACCAGGCGGGTTTGCGCGTGCGCCAGGTGGACGGGCGCTGGGTGCAAACCCTGAAGGCGGGCGGCACGGTCAGCGGCGGCTTGCATAGCCGTCACGAATGGGAAGGCGACGTTGCCGGGCCGCGGCCGGACCTCGCCGCGCTCGACGCCGCCATCGGCCGCAAGCAGCCCATCCGCGCGCTGCTGCGCCAGGACGCCATCCGCGACGCCTTGCAGCCCGTGTTTTCCACGCGCATGGAGCGCACCGTATGGCAGCTGCGCACGCCGCAGGGCGACCAGATCGAATGCGTGCTGGACCAGGGTGTCATTGAAAGCGGCGCGGATGGCGCCGCGCGCAGCGTGCCCGTCAGCGAGATCGAACTGGAGTTGAAGCAGGGGCAAGCGGCCGGCCTGTTCGACGTGGCGCTGGCCCTGCTGCAGGATGTGCCGCTGCAGCTGGGCCACATGAGCAAGGCGGAACGCGGTTACCGCCTGGCGGCGGCGCAACCGCTGCAGGCGGTCAAGGCGCAACCCCTGGCGCTGGACGCGGAGATGTCGGTGGAGCAAGTGTTCCTGGCCATCGCCGGCAATTGCCTGGAGCAGGTCAGCGGCAACCAGGATGGCGTGGCGGCGGGCGAGGATGTGGAAAGCGTGCACCAGATGCGCGTGGGCCTGCGCCGCTTGCGCTCGGCGCTGGGCATGTTCAAGTCCCTGCTGGCGCTGCCGGACGCCTTGAAGAGCGAGCTCGATTGGCTGGGCGGCGCGCTGGGCGAGGCGCGCGACTGGGATGTGCTGGCTGGCGACACCCTGGCGCGGCTCGATGGCGAGGCGCAAGCGGACGCGGCGGCGCTGGCTGAGGCGGCGCACGCGCAGGCGCGGGTCAAGCACGTGCAAGCGGCCCAGGCCGTTACGTCGGTGCGCTACACGGCTTGCATGCTGGGCTTGCAGCGCTGGCTGCAGGCGCGCGCCTGGCGCGACAGTTGCTCCGTGCGCCAGGTGCGGCGCCTGGACGCACCCATCTGTCCGTTTGCCCGCGCCACCCTGCGCAAGGATCAGCGCCGCCTGGTGAAGCGCGGCAAGCGCCTGCTGCATGCCACGCCGCAGCAGCGCCACCGGGTGCGCATCGCGGCCAAGAAGACGCGCTATGCGACGGAATTCTTCGCCTCGCTGTTGGCCGCGCGCGCCGTGCAGCCGTATGTGGGGCGCCTGTCGGCCCTGCAGGATGAACTGGGCTGGCTCAACGACGTGCAGGTGGCCGACCGGCTGCTGCAGCAATTGCCCGATGTCCAGACTGGCCAGGCTGACCAGTCCGCCCAGGACGGCCTGCGGGAGCACGCGGCCTTCGTGCGCGGCTATCTGGCGGCGCGCTCCCAGGCGCAGGGCAGCGATGGCCGCATGCACAAGGCCTGGCGGCGCTTCAAGGCGGCCCGCTTCCCGGCTTGAGCCGGCCTGGCAGTGGCGTGCGGCCCGGCTAGGCCAGCGGTCGTTGCAACTGGCGTTCGAGGATGGCCAGCGGCGACTTGTGCGGTGCGGCCATGGCGCGCACGGGCAGCAGCCAGGTTTGCTCCAGCGCATGCTGTCCCCGCAGGGCCGCGTGCGACACCGCGTCGCTGAAGACGATCCAGGTCTGGCCTGGCGCGAACGCATGCGTGTGCTGCTCCACCTGCGCCTGGTAATCCAGGTCGGCCTTCATGGCGTCGTGCAGCTGCAGCATGTAGTGATCGTAGGCCGTGCGCCGCGACTTGGTGACGTGCAGCCATTCCAGCAGGGCCGCCAGCACGGGTTGCGGACGCTTTGCGACGGGCAAGAAACGCTGCGCCACCTGCTCGAAGGGCGCACCCAGCTTCCACACGCGGGGGGCGCCGCGCGGGTGGATGTTGCTGAAGACGCGCAGGATGCGCCGGCCCTGCGTGGGCGAGGAGGGAAAGCTGTCGACATGCAGGCGCGTATCGTCCTTGCGCCAGGAGCTCACGCGGCCGGCGATTTCCACGGGGCGAAAGCTGCTCTTGCCTTGCTGCAGATGGGGAGCATAGCCAGGCAGCAAGCCGGCCAGCAAGCGCCGCGTGTGCTCCGCATAGCGCCGCATCAGCGCGGCCAGCAGGGCCGCATCGTAGGCATCGCCGTGGCCGCGCACGCCGCGCGCCGGTTCCCAGCTGATGTTCTTGGCGCTGCTGGCGTTATCCGTCGCGCCGTTGAGCAGGGCGTGCTCTTGCTGTTGCAGGGGAAAGCCCAGGCGGGGCAACAGCAGCACTTGCCCATCTTCGAGCGCCTGCAGCGCCGCCGCCTGCTGCGCGGCGCTGCCGTCGGCGTCCCACTGCTCCAATGAAATATCGATGAGTTTGCTCATGGCACAAACGGGGAGATATCGGAGCGGCCAGTATCGGCGCTTGCCGCCCGTTCCCGTTTGCGCTAGCGCAGCTTCAGCTCACAGTTTGCTGTTCTGGCAGCCGGCGCTCACGCATTCGCGCACGCGGTCTTGCAGGAATTGCGCGCGTTCGATGGTGGTCCGGGTGGCGCAATCGAGGTTCACATAGAACCCCGAGCCATCCTTTTTCGAGCATCGCTCGTTGCGCTCGCCGATCCAGGAAAGCTGGCCCGATTTCAGCTTTTGCTTGCCGCCGGCATCGAGCTGGGCAGCGAGCTTTTTGTAGTTGGCGTTGAGTTCCTTGTCCGCTTCCTGGTACACCTTGTTGAGGCAATACAGGCCGTCGAAGTCGTTGCGCGGCGTGTCGCAGGCCGAGTTGGCGAAGGCGGAACCGGAGGCAAATACGAGCAGGGCAAGCAGGCATTTTTTCATGGCGGGCTTTCGGTAAGGGGGAGGGGGATGCAAGAGCATGTCAGGCTCTTGCGCATCGTATAACATTTTCCGCCCTGGCCCCTGCACGCTTGCGGCGCCGCGCGGCCCGGGCGCCGTCAGTAGGCCAGGCGGCCCGGCACGCTCACCTCGATCTGCGTGCCGGCGCCGGGCCGGCTGTCGATGCGCAGGCTGGCCCCGATGCCGGCGGCGCGCTCGCGCATGCCGACCAGGCCCCAGTGGCCGGGCCGCTGGCCCGTTTGCGCCACGGCGTCATCGAGGCCGCAGCCGTCGTCGCGCACGCGCAGGGTGAACGCCTGCTCCGCATAGTCGAGTTCCAGCACGATGTTTGCCGCCTCGGCATAGCGCGAGGCGTTGAACAGCGCTTCGCGCGCGATGGCATAGACCTCGTCATGCACGCGCGGCTGCAGGCGCCGGCAGATGCCGCTGACATGCACCGTGAAGGCGTGCGCGCGGTGCTCGGCCAGGCCCTTGCCGAATTGCTGCAGCGCCAGGCGCAGTTCGTCGGGTTCGGCCGAGGCGCGCAAGTCCATGATCTGGTCGCGCCCTTCGATCAGCAGCTGGTCGGCCAGGTTGAGGGTGCCGTCGAGGCGCGCCCGTTCGCGCGTGCCCTTGGGCAGCATGTCCGCATGCGCATGGAACGACAGGATCAGGCCCTGCACGCTTTGCAGCAGGGTGTCGTGCAGCGAACGGGCGATGCGCGAGCGTTCGGCCAGGCGCTCCTGCAAGCGTTCCTGCAGCCGTTCCTGCATATTGCGCGTCAGGTGGCGGATGCGCAGCACATAGCCGCCATACAGCAGCAGCGCGCCGCCCAGCGCCAGCAATACCACGAACCACGGCGTTTGCACGAAGGCGGGCGCGATGACGATGTCGAGCCCCGTCCCTTGCGTGTTCCAGACGCCGTCTTCGTTGGCGGCCGCGACGTCGAAGCGATAACTGCCGGGCGCCAGGTTGGTATAGTACGCTTCGCGCCGTCCCACCGCCTCCTGCCAGCCGGCGTCCACGCCCGCCAGCCGGTAGCGCAGGCGCACGCGCTCCGGCATCGACAGGCTCAGGGCCGTGAAACCGATCTGCAGGGTCTTGCTGCCTTGCGGCAGGTGCAGCGGCTTGCCGTCGTCCGGGGCGTAATGTACGCCATCGGCCAGCAAGCTGTGGATTTGCACGGGCGGCGGCAGGCGATTGCGGCGGATATGCAGCGGGTCGAGCATGGCGATGGTGGCCGAGGTGGAAAACCACAGCTTGCCATCGGGCGCATGGATCAGCGAGGGCACGGGGCGCAGTTGCGAGGCGTGGCCCTGCAAGCCGTCGAGCGCATCGAAGCGTTCCGCGACGACGGCGCTGCCGTCGCGCAGCCACGCGGCCAGGCTGGCGGCGCCGATATGGGCTATGCCATCCGCGCCATGCAGCCACAGGTCGCCGTCCGGCAGGCGCACGATGCCAGACACGCCGCGAAACGCCGCGCCGCGCGCGCCGCGCAGCATCTGGAAGCGGCCGGCGCGGTACAGGGCCACGCCGTTTTCGCCGCCCGCCCACATCGTGTCGCCATCGCGGTACAGCTGCAGCACGGTGCCCACTTGCAGGCCGTCGGGCGCGCCGAGGCGCCTGACGGCGCCCGCGCGCTGGCCATCGGCCACCAGGCTGACCGTATTGTCGGCATGGCCCAGCCAGACGGTGCCGGCGCCATCCATCGCCATGGCCGTGGTCAGCACCGCCGGCAGGCCGGACAGGCCGCCGTTGGCGATCCATGTGTCGCCGCTCAGGCGGAACAGGCCGCCGCCGGAAAACGAGGCCCACAGCGCGCCCGAGCGGTCTTGCTGCAGCGCCTGGGGATCGAGTCCCCGCACGGGCGGCGCCACGCGCGTCATGGCGCCGCTGCGCGCGCGGTGATGCAGTTCCTTCTCGTTGCCCAGCCACAGCGTGCCGTCGGGCGCCCAGTGGCTGGCCGCCAGCGCCCCTGTCAGTACTACCTTTTTCGCTCCGTCGGCGGTAAAGCTGCGTACGTCGCTGACGTAGTCGCCGATCCACACGTCGCCATCGGGTCCCGGCAGCATGCCGGGATGGTCGAAGGGCACGGCGACGGGCAAGGTCTGCAGGCGGTTCGGCCGCAGCCGGTCCAGGCCCGTCGAGGTGCCGAACCACAGATTGCCTTCGCGGTCCTGGAACGACGTTTGCGGCAGCGGGCCGCTGATGCCGTTCTGGCGCGTCAGGCGCTGGGCCGGCAGGCTGGGGCCGGAAGGGTCGAACTTGCGCTCGATGCCATCGGGCTGCATCAGCCACATGGTGCCGGCGCGGTCGAAGCGCAGGCCGTTGCCCCGGGCGTCGGGCCGGATGGGCGCATCGCCGCGCGGCGCGCTGGTGCGCACGCGGTAGTAATTGCTTTGCGTGTCGACCGCCCAGATGGTGCCGTCGGGCGCTTCATCCATGCTGGTGAGCATGGTGCGCGGCCAGGCATGGGAAAAGCGCGCCTGGCCCGGCTGGCGGAAAAAGACGCCATGCATGGTGCCCATCCACTGCGTGCCGTCGCGCCCGAACAGGATCTGGTACACGCGCTTGTCGGGCAGGCCCACGTTGGCGGCTTGCGCTTCGAAGCGGTCCGCGCCCGGCGCCAGGCGCGCCGCGCCATCGCGCGTGCCGACCCAGATGGCGCCGTCGGGCGCCGCCTCGATATGGAACACGGCGCCCGCCGGCAAGCCGTCCGCTTCCCGGTAGGTGCGCGCGCCATCCCGGCGAAAGACGCTGACGCCGCCAAGGCGGTAGCCGACCCACACGGCACCGTCCGGCGGCGTGGCCAGGCCCAGCACATTGCTTGAGGGCAGGCGGTGGCCGTACACGCTGTCGACGCGGTCGAAGCGCACGCCGTCGTAGCGGTACAAACCAGTAGCCGTGGCGATCCACAGCCAGCCATCCTGGCCCTGGGCGAATTTCAGCACGTCGACGGGCGCGCCCTGCAGGGCGCCCCAGGCGTTGTGGGTGTAGTCGGACAGCAGGGGAGAGGGGGCGGCCGCGCACGCGTGCAGGTGCAGCGCCAGCAGGGGCAAAAGTGACAGGCGGCGCAGCAGGCGAGCGGACATCGAGGCAGGGCAAGGTGGGAGGATGCTGATTGTAGCGCAGCGCCATGCCGTGCAGCGGACAAAAAAAAGCCTGCGCGGCGTGGCGCAGGCTTCTTTTCGCCCTACGTAGTCAAGAATCGCTTAGGCGAAGTTCTTGGCAACGAAGTCCCAGTTGACCAGGCCCCAGAACGTTTCCACGTACTTGGCGCGCAGGTTGCGGTAGTCGATGTAGTAGGCGTGTTCCCATACGTCGCAGGTCAGCAGCGGCTTGTCGCCGGTGGTCAGCGGGCAGCCGGCGTTCGAGGTGTTGACGATGTCGACGGAGCCGTCGGCTTTTTGCACCAGCCAGGTCCAGCCCGAACCGAAGTTGCCCACGCACGACTTGGTGAATTCTTCCTTGAACTTGTCGAACGACGACCATTTGGCGTTGATCGCGTCAGCCACGGCACCTGCAGGCGCGCCGCCGCCGGCCGGCTTCATGCCGTTCCAGTAGAAGGTGTGGTTCCATACTTGCGCCGCATTGTTGAAGATGCCGCCCGACGATTTCTTGATGATCTCTTCCAGCGACAGGTTCTCGAACTCGGTGCCCTTGATCAGGTTGTTCAAGTTGGTGACATATGCCTGGTGATGCTTGGCATAGTGGTATTCCAGGGTTTCTTTCGAAATATGCGGCGCCAGAGCGTCCATTTCATACGGCAGTGGTGGCAGAGTATGTTCCATGTGATGTCCCTTTGTGGTGAGTGTTCGGAGTCTTCCAGCCTGTGGCCGGAGGGTTGAGCCAAGCTTGCTGGAAGCAGGCATTCTTGCTGAACGAGCCACTATTGTAAAGCGGATGCGCCATCGCTGCAGATTCCCGCCGGTGTCGCGGATGTCGTTCGCGGAATGATTCTCGTTCAGTGCCGGGGCTAGCGAAAGCGCCGCGTCGTTTCCCTGACGATCAGTTCCAAAGGCGGAATGGCCGCCTGCACGGCTTCGCCATTGATCAGGCCCAGCAGCGCCTCGGTGGCGATGCGGCCGATGTCGTACAGGGGCTGGTGGATGGTCGTCAGCGGCGGCGTCGTGTAGGACGAGCCGGGCAAGTCATCGAAACCGACGAGCGAGATATCGTCGGGCACGCGGATGCCCTTGCGGTACAGGCACAGGCGCACGCCATAGGCGGACAGGTCGTTGGCGGCGAAGACGGCGCTGAACTGCTGCTGCGTGTCAAACAGGTGGTTCATGGCCAGCATGCCGCTGGCTTCGTGGAAATCGCCTTCCACCATCAGCTTCGGATCGATGGCGATGTCCGCTTCGCGCAGCGCGCGCTGGTAGCCCGTCAGGCGCTCGGCCGCATCCGTGTTGTTGGCCGGGCCGGCCACGAAGGCGATGCGGCGGTGGCCCAGTTCCACCAGGTGGCGCACGGCCAGGTAGGCGCCGTATTCATTGTCGAGCTTGAAGCCGATGGCGCTTTTCGTGGCCAGCAGGCGGCCCGTCGAGACGATGGGCCGCTGCTGCGAGAAATCGAGCACGCTCTCGTCCGAGATGCGCCCCGACAGCAGGATGATGCCGTCGACCTTGCGCGCCAGCAGCAGGCGGATGCGGTCGGCCTCTTCCTGCGCATTCCAGTGCCCGCTGACGATGACGGACGCGTAGCCCGTGTCTTTCAAGCCGTCGTCCACGCCGCGCAGGCTTTCGTCGAAGAAGGGGCTGGAAATATCCTGCACCACGATGCCGATGGTCATCGAGCGGCCCTTCTTCAAGCCCTGCGCCATCTGGTTCGGCGCGAACTTCATCTGCGCGATCGCCGCCAGCACGGCGTCGCGCTTGTCGTCGGACACCCTGGCCGTGCCGTTGAGGATGCGCGAGACGGTGCTGGGCGACACGCCGGCCTGACGGGCCACGTCGAGCAGGGTGGAGGGGGGAGCGGCGCGGGCGCTAGCGTTCAAGGTGATTCCTGGTATCGAGATGGCTGGTTGTCAGTGCTCTGAAAACCTTTTCAGTGAAAGATTACCATAAATGCCCGCAGGGCTAACCCGCCCCAATTTTGAAAACGTTTTCACAAAAAACAACAGCAAGCCTGGCGGCCTGTATTTTCGCCTTTCCCATAGGAGAAAACGCAGCATGGCGCCCCGCTTGCCACGCTGACCTCAGTAAAAATGACAACTTTTTCGGTTGACTTGATTTTCTTTGCGGTGTTAAATGGGCGCATGTTGTGAAAACGTTTTCAAGATAGAAGACGCTCAATAATCGGAGATGAATAATGAAGTCAAGCATCCTTGGCGCGGCCCCGCTGGCAGCGCTGACCCTGGCCGCCAGCGCGGCCGCCGCGCCCGCAGCCGTCCCGCCGGACGCCGTGCCGGCGCTGGCCCCCGCCACCATTACCGTCGCCTCGTTCCCCGACCTGGACCGCGCCGTCAAGACGGCCTTGCCCCTGTGGGAAAAGCTGTACCCGCACGTGAAGGTCAAGCTGGTCAGCCTGCAGATCGACGACCACCATAATTCGATGACGACGGCGCTGGCGGCCGGCGCGCGCCTGCCCGACGTGATGGCCATCGACTTCCGCTATGTCGGCAGCTTCGCCGAATCGAAGGGCATGGAAGACCTGTTGCAGCCGCCCTACGGCGCAGGGCAGTACCGCGCCCGGTTCGTGCCGTTCACCTTCGTGCAGGCCACCAGTTCGCGCGGCACCCTGGGCGCCATGCCGGCCGACCTGGGACCGGGCACCCTGTTCTACCGCAAGGACCTGATGGACAAGGCGGGCATCAAGGAAAGCGATTTGACGGCCTCGTGGGAGTCGTACATCGCCGCCGGCAAGAAGCTCAAGGCCGCCACCGGCACCTACCTGCTGGCCGGCGCCAGCGACCTGGCCGATATCTATATCCGCGCCAACCTGAAAGATGGCGAAGGCATCTATTTTGGCGACAAGGGCCAGGTGCTGGTCGACTCGCCGCGCTTCGTCAAGGCCTTCGAACTGGCCAAGGCGGCGCGGGTGGCCGGCATTGATGCGCGCACCGTGGCCTGGACGGGCGAGTGGGCCGAAGGTTTTAAACGCGACAAGGTGGCCAGCCAGATGATGGGTTCCTGGCTCAGCGGCCATCTGGCCAAGTGGCTGGCGCCAGATTCCAAGGGCCAGTGGCGCGCGGCGAACTTGCCGGCCGGTGCGCTGGCGTCGTATGGCGGCTCCTTCTACGGCATTCCGAAAAAGGCGGCGAACAAAGCCCAGGCGTGGGAATTCATCAAGTTCATGACCGTCAACAAGGATATCCAGCTGCATTCGCTCAAGGAGATCGGCGCCTTCCCGGCCCTCAAGGCGGCGTATGCCGACCCCATGATGGACGAGCCGCAGCCGTACTTCGGCGGCCAGAAGACGCGCCTGCTGGCGCGCGACACGGCGGCGAAGATTCCCGTCATCCGCGTCGACAAGTTCGACGCCGTGGCGCGCGACATCGTCAACATGGAACTGGAAAGCGTGCTGGCGCAAAACAAGGATATCAAGACGGCCCTGGCCGACGCCAAGGCCCTGATCACCCACCGCGCGCGGCGCTAGGAGCAGCATGACTACCTCCATGCCTTGTACCGAGGGCGCGCCCGCTGCTACCGCGGCGCGGCCCGCAAAAAAGCGCTTCAACATGAAGCAGTGGGCGCCGTACATCTTCATCAGCCCCTTCTTCATTTTGTTCGCCGTCTTCAGCCTGTTCCCGCTGCTGTTTTCCATCTACCTGTCGTTCAACCAGTGGGAAGCGGCCAGCGGCGTGGAAGCCATGCAGTGGGTGGGGCTAGATAACTATAAATATGCCTTGAGCGACCCGTGGTTTCTGCGCTCGCTGGGCAATACCGTGTGGCTGGCGCTGGCCTCGGGCGTGCCGCAGCACCTGGTGGCCATTCCGCTGGCGGCGTTCATCCACAACAGCTTCAAGCGCTCGCGCAACCTGGTGATCGGCATCTACTTTTTGCCGTTCATCACCTCCAGCGTGGCCATCGCCATGGTCTTCAACACCCTGTTCTCGCGCGACTATGGGCAGATCAATGTGCTGCTCCAATGGTGCGCCAGCCTGCCGCTGATCGGCGGCCTGTTCCCGGCGGAGTCGATCGACTGGCTGGGCAGCTCGCTGTTCATCAAGCCGGCCGTCGCCTTCGTCATTTTCTGGCGCTACCTGGGCTGGAATCTGGTGCTGTACCTGTCCGCGCTGCAGGTCATCCCCAAGGACCTGTATGAAGCGGCCACCATCGACGGCGCCTCGACACGCCAGCAATTCTGGTACATCACCTTGCCGCAGCTGCGTCCCATGATCTACCTGGCCGTGACACTCACCATCATGGGCAATCTGCAGCTGTTCGAGGAGCCGTTCGTGCTGGTGGCCGAATCGAGCGGCGTGAGCCAGTCCGTGATGACGACGGCCATCTTCGTCTACAAGACGGCGTTTTCCTCGGGCGACTTCGGCACGGCGTCGGCCATTTCCTGGCTGCTGTTCCTCATCATCGCCAGCACCACCTGGGTGAACAACCGCATCTTCAGCCGCAACGAACGCCATGAGCGCAAGGAGGCCAAATGAAAACCACCCGCTGGACGGCCTACGCCATGGTGGCCATCGGCGCCCTGATCATGGTCGCGCCGTTCTACTTCATGTTCGTCTTCGCCACGCACACGAGCGCCGAGATCTACAGCCTGCCGCCGCCGCGCTGGTTCGGCACGGCCCTGCTGCACAACCTGGAGCTGCTGCAGGAGCGCCTGCCGTTCTGGCGCAACATCGGCATCAGCCTGTACGTGGCCCTGATGACGACGGCATTAACCCTGTTCTTTTGCTCGCTGGGCGGCTATGCCTTCGCCATGTACGAATTCCGCTTCAAGCGGCCCTTGTTTACCCTGGTGATGGCGTCGATGATCATCCCATCCTTCATGAACATGATCCCGACCTTCATGCTGATGGATATCCTCGGATGGCTGGACCAGCCGCGCGCCCTGTACGTGCCGGGAGCGGCCGGCGCGCTGGGGATTTTCCTCATGCGCCAGTACATCGGCACGGCCATTCCGAAGGATTTGATCGAGGCGGCGCGCATCGACGGCTGCGGCGAATTCGCCATCTACTGGCGCGTCGTGCTGCCGCTGATCGGCCCCGCCATGGGCACCCTGGGCCTGATCACCTTCATCAACTCGTGGAACAATTTCATCACGCCGCTGGTCGTCATGCGTTCGGTCGAGAACTACACGATCCCGCTGGCCCTGCGCAGCATGCAGGCGCCGAACAACACGGAGTGGGGCGCGCTGATGACGGGCGCCGCGATCGCCGTGCTGCCGCTGCTGCTGATGTTTTTTGTCGCCTCGAAGCGCCTCATAGAAGGCCTGACGCAAGGCGCCGTCAAAGGCTAGCACTCTCTTTAATCCACTCACACTGACATGACCACCATGCATAACGACGACATTGACACCAACTTTCCCGCCACCTTCACCTGGGGCGTGGCCACCAGCGCCTACCAGATCGAGGGCGCCGCCGCCATCGACGGTCGCGGCCCGTCCATCTGGGATACCTTCAGCCACACGGACGGCAAGATCATCGACGGCAGCAATGGCGACGTGGCCTGCGACCACTATCACCGCTACGCGGAGGACGTGGAGCTGATCGCCAATCTGGGCGTGAACGCCTACCGCTTTTCCATGTCCTGGTCGCGCGTGCAGCCGGCCGGCTCCGGCGCCTGGAACGAGGCCGGCTTCGATTTCTATGCGCGCCTGCTCGACGCCCTGGCCGCCAAGGGACTCGAGGCCCATCTGACCCTGTACCACTGGGACTTGCCGCAAGCCTTGCAGGACGAGGGCGGCTGGCTCAATCGCGCCACCTGCTATCACTTCGCCGCCTACGCGGCCGAGGTGGCGCGCCGCTTCGGCCACCAGGTCGCCAGCATCGCCACGCACAACGAGCCGTGGTGCACGGCCGTGCTGGGCCACGGCACGGGCCAGTTCGCGCCCGGCATGGCCGACCCGGCCGCCGCCGTGCAAGTGTCGCACCATCTGCTTCTGTCGCACGGCCTGGCCATGCAGGCGATGCGCGCGGTGAACGCGCCGGCGAAACTGGGCATCGTGCTTAATCAATGGACGGCCACGCCGGCCACCGACAGCGCCCAGGACCGTGCGCTGGCCGAACTCGAATATGCGCGCTCGGTGCAGTGGTATATGGACGCCATCTTCAAGGGCCGCTACCCGGCCCTGGCCCTGAAACACGCCGACGCTTCCGCTTTGTCCATCTTTGAAAACGATTTCACGGATATCAGGCAGCCCATCGATTTCCTCGGCGTGAACTACTACACGCGCGCCTTCATGAGCGCCGAGACGCCGCCGCGCAAGCCCGAATGCAAGCTCGGCGTCAACGACATGGGCTGGGAAACCTATCCGCAAGGCTTGACGGAGCTGCTCGTGGGCCTGCACCGCGAGTACCGGCTGCCGCCCGTCTACATCACGGAAAACGGCATGGCCGTCGCCGACAAGCCCGTCGGCGGCAAGATCCACGACGCGGCGCGCATCGAGTACGTGCGGCTGCACCTGGACGCCCTGCGCGCCGTGATTGCGCAGGGCATCGACGTGCGCGGTTATTTCTACTGGAGCCTGATGGACAACTTCGAGTGGAACTCGGGTTACGCCAAGCGCTTCGGCATGCTGTACGTCGATTACGCCACGCAGCAGCGCAGCTTCAAGGACAGCGCCCTGTGGTACCGCGACTTCATCGCCGCGCAGCGCGCGTCCCATGCCGCCGCCCTGGTCGGGGAGCGCTGACATGGCCGCCATTTCCCTGCGCGGCATCCGCAAGACCTACGGCGACGGCCCGGAAATCGTCAAGGGCCTGGACCTCGATATCCATGACGGCGAATTCATGGTCTTCGTGGGACCGTCCGGCTGCGGCAAGTCGACCCTGCTGCGCATGATCGCGGGACTGGAAGACATCAGCGCGGGCCAGCTGCGCATCGGCGACCTGCTGGCCAACGACGTGGCGCCGGCCGAGCGGGGCATCGCCATGGTGTTCCAGAGCTACGCCCTGTATCCGCACATGACGGCGCGCGACAACATGGGCTTTGCCCTCAAATTGGCGGGCAGGCCGGAAGCGGAAGTGCGCGCGGCCGTCGGCAAGGTGGCCGAGATCTTGCGGATCACGCACCTGCTCGACCGCAAGCCCAAGGCCTTGTCCGGCGGCGAACGCCAGCGCGTGGCCATCGGCCGCTCCATCGTGCGCCAGCCCAAGGTGTTCCTGTTCGACGAGCCGCTGTCCAACCTCGATGCGTCCCTGCGCGTGCAGACGCGCATCGAGCTGGCCAAGCTGCACCAGGAACTGGGCACCACGATGATCTACGTCACCCACGACCAGGTCGAAGCCATGACGCTCGGTGACAGGGTCGCCGTCTTTCATGGCGGCCACCTGGAGCAGGTGGGCGCGCCCTTGGACCTTTACCGCCATCCGGCCAGCCAGTTCGTCGCCGGCTTCATCGGCGCGCTGCGCATGAACTTCTTGCCGTGCGCCGCCGTCCCGGCGCTGGCCAGCCAGCTTGGCGGCGAGGCGGGCATGCTGGTCGGCATACGCCCCGAACACCTGCGCCTGGTGCCGCGCGATGAAGGCTATGGCGCCAGCGTGACCCTGATCGAGCAGCTGGGCGATGCGCAGATCATCCACGCGACGCTGGACGATCGCAGCGACGGCGGCCCGCATGCGGTGGCCATCAAGCTGCATGGCGAGGCGCGCCACGCGCTGGCGCAGGGCAGCGCCATCGGCTTCGCGCCGGAAGATGGCCATGCCTTTCTGTTCGACACGGCCGGGCGCGCCGTGGCCACCCATAGACCCCGCACGGAGGCGACATGACTTCAGATTGACACCCCAAAAATGTGCAGCAGTAGCCAAAGAGCTATGTGATCATCATTCAACCAGCGGTACAGGAGACAACAACAATGCAACAGCTCAAACGCAATACCATCGCCCTCAGCCTGGCGCATGCGACCTTCGCCCAGTTCATCTTGCTGGGCAGCGGCGCCGCCATGGCCCAGGAAGCGGCCAGCACCGCGGCAGCCACCGACGCGGCAAAACCGGCCGCCGAGCAGATGGACCGCATCGTCGTCACGGCCACGCGCCGCAACACCTTCGTGCAGGAGACGCCGCTGGCCGTCACCGCCTTCAACCAGGACACCCTGCAAAACAACCAGGTCAAGGATCTGGCGTCGCTGGCGACCATGGTGCCGAGCCTCGTCGTCGAACAGCATGGCGACTCGGGCGGCGTGCACGTCTACATGCGCGGCGTCGGTTCTGCCAACCACACGGAGCTGGGCGACCCTGCCGTCGCCTTCTATGTCGATGGCGTGTATTCGCCGCGTCCGCAGGGCGCCACGGCGCTGATGTACGACCTGTCCCACGTCGAGGTGGCGCGCGGACCGCAGGGCACCCTGAATGGCCGCAATTCGACGGCCGGCGCCGTCAATCTCGTCTCGGCCGCGCCGAGCACGGCCAAGTTCATGGGCTCGGCCGGCATCACGGTGGGCGACTACCGCCACCTGCAGACGCAGGGCATGCTCAACATCCCGTTTTCCGACGACGTGGCGCTGCGCATCGCCGCCATCAAGGATAGCCACGACGGCACGGTGGACTTCCGCCGCGGCTCGAACGTCATGCCGGGCACGGCCAAGTATGGCGCCGGCGACCAGATGGGCGTGCGCGCCTCGCTGCTGTGGAAGTTCACGCCGCAGCTGCGCGGCACCTTCATCGCCGACTATTTCCTCGACCAGGGCGCCGGCAACGTCTACCTGGCGGCCGAACCGAAGCCGGGCGAAAAGCTGCGCTCGGCCCTGATCGACACGCCGGGCACTCTGGACCAGTCGATCCTGACCTACAAGGGCAAGCTCAATTACAAGCCGACGGACGCGCTGGACTTCACTTACCTGGGCAGCTGGAGCCGCTACAAGCGCCAGAACAGCAACGATGCCGATGCGGGCCTGTTCCCCGGCTTCAAGTCGGAAAACCGCACGGACTGGGCGCAGTTCGACAGTTATTCGCACGAGCTGCAGGCGCGCTCGGACGACGATGCGCCGTTCCAGTGGGTGGCCGGCCTGTTCCTCTTCAATGAAAAGAACAAGGTGCGTTTCGATATCGACCGCAGCCAGATTTCGCAGGCGGCCGTGCAGCAGGATATCGCCAACGGCGCCGTGATTTTCGTGCAGCCCACCGTGGGCCAGTATGCGTCGTCCATGTCCTTCATCCAGGGCGACCGCCAGCTCAAATCGAAAGCCGTGTTCGGCCAGGTCAGCCAGCAGGTGACGGAGCAGATCAAGCTGACGGCCGGCGCGCGCTACACGAAGGACCATAAATTCGACATCGGCGGCAAGAACTGGGCTTGCCCGAACTGGCCAGCCAACACGCCGCTGGGCACCACCGTGCTGACGCCCGAGCAGCTGGCGCAGCTGGTCACGCCGGGCACGGGCCTGGCCAACACGCACAATATCGGCCCGGGCGGCGCCATCACGGCGGCCACTTGCGGCAATACGCCGGGCGACAATACGGCCGACCTGAAATACGGCCAGGCCACGTGGCTGGGACGCATCGAGTACAAGCTGCGCCCGGACATCCTGCTGTTCGGCTCCGTGACGACGGGTTTCCACTCGCCGGCCATCGGCGATGGCGGCGCCACCACCAAGCCGGAAAAGCTGACCAGCTATGAAATCGGCTTCAAGTCGGACTTGCTGAACCGCGAACTGACCCTGAACCTCGATGCCTTCCTGATGAAGTACAAGGACAAGCTCGAATCGCAGGTGGTCAACAGCGTGCTGGCCAACTTCAACGCGGCCGGCGCCACCGTCAAGGGCCTGGAAGCGGAATGGGTATGGCGGCCAACGAAGGTCGACCGCCTGACGGGCAACGCCACCTGGCTCAAAGCCGTGTACGACGATTTTCTCTCGTGCGACGTCGATGCGGCGCGCGCGAATGGCCAGGTGTGCGGCTCGACGGCGCCACTGGTGAACGTGGGCGGCAGCACCATGAAGCATGCGCCGAAGTTTTCCACGACCGTCCAGTACGAGCATGATTTCACTGTCGCCGGCGGACAGCTCACGCCGCGCGCCTCGGTGCACTATGAAACCATGTCGTACGTGGGCGCGGGCGCGTTCAATGGCGACGTGCCGGGCCATGCTGGCGTCAAACGCCAGGAAGCCTATACGACGCTGGACCTGAGCCTGCGCTTCCAGCCGGCCAGCACGGCCTACACGGTGGAAGCATTCGTGCAGAACGCCACCGACAAGGCCGTCAAGCTGGACGTCAATGAAATCTGCACGGACGTGGGCATGCCATGCCAGCCCACGCAGCAGATCTATGGCGCCTTCTACAACGCGCCGCGCACGTTCGGCGCGCGCGTGTCGATGAAGTTCTGATCGGGTAGTGTGAAAGAGCAGTCGCAGTAGCAGTCCACTCAGTAGGGAAGGTGTTGGGCCGGGGGCGTCCCCGGCCTTTTTTATTCCAGCGCTTATTCCAGGCTGGCCTGCACGCTGGCGATGCCGATCTGCGCGCTGCCTTCGGCCAGGCGCACGTTGACGTTCTGGCGCGCCTGCAGCTGCGCCGGCGAGCGGACAATGGCGCCTTTTTCATCGCGCAAAATCGCATAGCCGCGTTCCAGGGTGCGCTGCGGGTTGAGCAGCTCCAGCTGCGCCGCCAGGCCGTCGAGGCGGTGGCGCCGCTGGCCCAGCTGCTGCGCCATGGCCGCGCCGCCGCGCCGCTGCATTTCCACCAGGCGCGCGCGCGGCGCCGTGACGTCGGGCCGCAAGGCCGTCCAGCGCGAACGCAGGCGCTCCAGCGCGTACTGCGACTGGGTCACGGGCGCGCGCGCCGCATGCGTCATCGCCGTCGACAGGGCCAGCAGCTGCAAACGCTGCTGGCGCAGCTGCGCCTTCGGGTTGAGCAGGCGGCGGCTGTGGCGGTCCAGCGTTTGCGCCGCGTCGTCGAGGCGGCGGCGCATGGCGCGGCGCAGGTCGGCCGCGTCGGCGCGCAGGGAGGCCATCCAGTCGGCGCGCGGCGTGGCCGCCAGTTCGGCCGCCGCCGTCGGCGTGGCCGCGCGCAGGTCGGCCGCGAAGTCGGCGATGGTGAAATCCGTCTCGTGGCCCACGCCGCTGATCACGGGCATGGAACAATCGGCGATCGCGTATGCCACGGCTTCATCGTTGAACGACCACAAATCCTCGATGCTGCCGCCGCCACGGCATACCAGCAGCACGTCGCACTCGGCCCGTGTCGATGCCGTGCGGATGGCGTGCGCGATCTTTTCCGGCGCCTGCTGGCCCTGCACGGGTGTGGGATACAGGATGATATTGACGTGCGGCGCGCGGCGCTGGAGCGCGATCAGGACGTCGCGCAGCGCGGCCGCCTGCGGGCTGGTGACGATGCCGATGCTGCGCGCGAACATGGGGATGGCGCGCTTGCGTTCCTGGTCGAACAGTCCCTGCGCGGCCAGCTTTTCCTTCAGGCGCTGGAATGCCTCGTACAGGGCGCCCACGCCGGCGCGGCGGATGGCTTCCACGTTGATCTGGTAATCGCCGCGCGCGCCGTACAGGGTGACGAGGGCGCGCACTTCCACCTTGTCGCCTTCGCGCGGCGTGAAGCCGGCGTACTGGGCGCGGCCACGGAACATCACGGCGCGCACCTGGGCGCCATCGTCCTTCAAGGTGAAATACCAGTGGCCGGAAGCGGCGCGCGTGAAGTTGGAAATTTCGCCGGCGATCCAGGTCAGGGGAAACGAGCGTTCGAGCAGGCGCGCGACGGCCTGGTTCAGGGCGCTGACGGTCAGCACGGGCGGGGCGGCAAAGCCGCTGTCAGTCGGGTTGTCGGTCATCATCAAGCGGGGCAGGGAAGGATCTGTCCACAAATTATCGGCGAGGTCATGCTTATGTCATATATCGCGCAAAACAACAAGTTCTATTTCTAAGTATTTGATTTCATGATGAATTCCCGTATGCCCGATTTGCGTGCACAGGGAAAAAAACCTTTAATATCAAGCACATCAGTACAGCCCCTGCCACTTACGCACAAAGTTATCCACAGAAAGTGTGCGGAACTTTTTGCCTTGGACAAACATTGCCCGGCCAGCCCACGTTGAGCCATAAAAATGCCTTGCCACATTTTTGCGCACGGAAATAAAGTCCATATGAATCAATCGCTTAGTATGCCATGCATGGCCTTGCGCACAATCTTATCCACAAAAAATGTGCAGAACTCCGGCGCGGCGCCCCATTTATCCACTGGAGCGTCCATGGCATGGCTTGCCTGAATTTTGCGCAGGATAAAAATAGCCATATAAATCAAGGGTGTAGCATCCTGTCGTGGGCCTTGCTCACAATCTTATCCACAGAATGTGTGCAAAACTGCCTAAACCGTTTCCTGGTTTGCCCGGCTTTTTCACCGCGTGGATGTCCAATATTCTTGCCTTATTTTTGAGCAATGAAAAAAATCCCTTTAAAATCAATGCTCTTGCATGGAGTCAATCGGCTTGCTCACAATCTTATCCACACTTTATGTGTGGAACTGCGCTGGCGGTGGAAAAGTGCTGTCTTGAAGAGAAATAAGACGCCGAAAACCCCGCTTTTTTACCCTTGCTACATTTTTATGCAAGGCAATAAAAACGATATAAATCAAAGTACTTGGCGCGTATCTTTGCGCTTGCGCACAATCTTGTCCACAGATTGTGTGCAGAACTTTGGCGGCCGACATGCCGCGTCTTGCGCGCCCGCTGCCACTTTTTTACTCATTGATTTAATTCCCTTTAAAATCAATGGCTTGATTGAATTCCTGGGCTTTGCGCACAATCTTGTCCACAGTAAATGTGCAGAACTCTTCAGGTATTGGTTTATTGACATTGACTCCTGCCGATAAGCTGCTATGCCTGTATTTTGCGCAGTGCGATAATTCCCATGTAAATCAACGACTTGCATAATGGACTTCATGCTTGCTCACAATCTTATCCACACAAAGTGTGCAAAACTGTGCCGCGGCGGCAGGCGCCCGCCGCGCCGTGTGGACAAGTCTACATGCGGGCGCCACTTGCCGCCGGCGCGGCAACGCGCTACATTGCGCCATTCCTGCGCGGACGTACCATCGTCCTTTGGCGCTCGGTACAATACAGGCTGTTCCGGCGCTCCAGCGCCTTCCCTTTACCAGGAGTTTCTTTTGCTCGCTATATTTCAAGCCGCTGGCTGGCCCATCTGGCTGTTGTTGATCGCTTCCATCGTCGCCCTGGCCCTGATCATCGAGCGCCTGCTGTATTTGCGCCGCGCCAAGATCCTGCCCCGCAAGCTGTTTGATGAAGTGGTGCAGGTGTATCGCAGCGGCAAGATCACGCCGGACACGGTGGCCAAGCTGGAAGACAATTCGCCGCTGGGCGTGGTGCTGGCCGCCGCCCTGCGCAATGTCGACGCGCCGCGCGAGGTGATGAAGGAATCGATCGAGGAGGCCGGCAGCGGCGTGGCCCACACGCTGGAACGCTTCCTGACGACCCTGGGCACCATCGCCACCCTGGCGCCGCTGATGGGCCTGTTCGGCACGGTGGTGGGCATGATCGAAATCTTCGGCTCGCAAAACGCCAGCGGCTCGAATCCCGCGCAATTGGCCCACGGCATCTCGGTGGCCCTGTACAACACGGGCTTCGGCCTGGCCATCGCCATGCCGACCCTCGTCTTTTACCGCCACTTCCGCGCCCTCGTCGACAGTTTTGTGATTGACATGGAGCAGCAAGCGGTCAAGTTCGTCGACATCGTCCACAGTGGCCGCAAATGAACTTCCGCAAAGGCAAGGGGCGTGAAGACCCCGAAATCAACCTGATCCCGTTCATCGACGTGCTGCTGGTGATCCTGATCTTCCTCATGGTCAGCACCACCTACAGCAAGTTTACGGAGTTGCAGATCACCTTGCCGACGGCCGACGCCGAGCAAGCCAAGGACAAGCCGCAGCAGATCGACGTCACCATCGACGCCAAGGGCAACTACACGGTCAACCGCGAACCCGTGTCGTTCCGCGACGTGGCCGGCCTGGCCGACGCCCTGCAAGACGCGGCCAAGGCGGCCAACGGCGGCAAGGCGCCCGCGCAGACGCCCGTGGTGGTGGTCAACGCCGACCAGTTCGCCATGCACCAGATGGTCATCCACGTGATGGAAGCGGCGCGCCTGGCCGGCTATGAAAAGCTGACGTTCGCGGCGCAGGCGGGCGGCAAGTAAGTTCTTTTTCAACCCCAATCGAAGTGCTGGGGTCAGACCCGCCGGGTCTGACCCCGGATTTTGCTCCTGGGGTTATTTTTTACGTCTGTCCCCATGCCCACATCCTCCCCCGCCAAGCTTGAAATCACTCTCACCCGCGCCTGGCTGACGCGCGGCCCGCTGGCGTGCGCGCTGTGGCCCGTCTCCGTGCTGTTCGGCGCGCTGAGCGCCGTGCGGCGCGGCTTGTACCGCGCCGGCGTGTTGAAATCGGCGCGCCTGCCCGTGCCCGTCGTCGTCGTCGGCAATATTTTCATCGGCGGCACCGGCAAGACGCCGCTGACGATCTGGCTGGTGCAAGCCTTGCGCGAGGCGGGCATGCGCCCGGGCGTGATTTCGCGCGGCCATGGCAGCGCCGACCGTTCGCCGCGCGCCGTCACCGCCGCGTCCACGCCGCAGCAGGTGGGCGATGAGCCGCTGCTGATCTTCCAGCGCGGCGGCTGCCCCGTGATGGTGGGGCGCGACCGCGCGCAGGCGGGCAGGGCGCTGCTGGCGGCGCATCCGGACGTCGACGTGCTGGTCACCGATGACGGCTTGCAGCATTACGCCTTGCGGCGCGACGTGGAAATCGTGCTGTTCGACGGCCGTGGCGCCGGCAACGGCTGGCTGCTGCCGGCCGGACCCCTGCGCGAATCGCCGCGCCGCCGGCGCGACGTGACGGTGATCAATGCGCCCGCGCTGGCGCCGGCGCTGGTGGCGCAGGTGGCGCCCAAGGGCTCCCTGGTGGTGCAGATGCGGCTCGATGGCGGCGTGGCCGAACGCCTGGCCGACCGCACGCAAGGCATGGCGCTGGCCGACCTGGCGGCCGGCGGCCAGCGCATCGTGGCGGCGGCCGGCATCGGCAACCCGCGGCGTTTCTTTGCCATGCTGCGCGGGGCCGGACTGGACTTCATGGAACTGCCGCTGCCCGACCATCACGACTTTCTCGACCAGCCATTTGCCGCCCTCGACACGGACGTGATCTTGATCACCGAGAAGGATGCAGTAAAATGTGCGCAAATTGAACATCTCAAAGACGACCCGAGACTGTGGGTCGTCCCGGTCAGCGCGCGCATCGATAGCGCGCTGGCCCAACAAATTGTGGAGAAATGTCGTGGACGCTCGACTGCTTGATATCCTGGTCTGCCCTGTTTGCAAGGGCCCGCTTGAACACGATAAGAAGGCGCAGGAACTGATTTGCCGCGCCGACCGCCTCGCCTATCCTATCCGCGATGGCATCCCCATCATGTGGGCGGACGAAGCGCGCACCCTGCAAGACGCAGTGGAATAACGATGGCGTTCATCGTCATCATCCCGGCCCGCCTGGCCTCGACGCGCCTGCCGGGCAAGCCGCTGGCCGACCTGGGCGGCAAACCGATGGTGGTGCGCGTGGCCGAGCAGGCGCTGCTCTCTGGCGCCGCGCGCGTCATCGTCGCCACCGACCATGACAGCATCCGCGCCGCCTGCGCCGCGCATGGCGTGGAAGTGTGCATGACGCGCGCCGACCATCCGTCGGGCACGGACCGCATCGCCGAAGTGGCGCGCACGCTCGCTTTGCCGCTCGATGCCGTCATCGTCAACCTGCAGGGCGACGAACCGTTGATCGATCCGTCCCTGCTGGCCGCCTGCGCCGCGCAGATCAGCGCCACCGTCCCCATGGCCACCTGCGCCCATCCGCTGCACGAGGTGGCCGACGCGTTCAATCCGAACGTCGTCAAGGTCGTGCTGGACAAGGCAAACCGTGCCTTGTATTTTTCGCGCGCCACCATCCCCTGGCACCGCGACGGCTTCGCGCAGTCGAAAGACAGCTTGCCGCAAGGCTACGTACCGCTGCGCCATATCGGCCTGTACGCGTACAGCAATGCGTTCTTGCAAGAATATCCGCAATTGTCCGCTTCGCCGCTGGAAACCATCGAGGCGCTGGAGCAGTTGCGCGTGCTGTGGCATGGCGTCGCCATCGCCGTGCACGTGACCGATAGCGCGCCGGCCGCCGGTGTCGACACGCCGGAAGATCTTGCCAGGGTGCAAGCCCACTACGGCGCCCTGTAAGCGCTACCCGCAAAACGGCAGGCGTGCAAATAAAGTTTTGTGCGCCTGCAGTAAAAACCACATTTTGAAACGCCTGCTTCGCTAATTGCTGGCTTTGATCAATCAGGGCATAGCAATTCGACAGCAAACTGGCGTTCCGGGGATTTTTTGTGGTAAGTTTCGTAGGGAAAGATAGCCATAGCAACATCATCTAAAAATAATTACACATACCACCATCCAAAATCTGTTTTTTAGGAACTTTTCAATGCGTCTGATACTTTTAGGAGCACCCGGTGCCGGCAAGGGCACCCAAGCTAACTTCATCAAAGAAAAATACAACATTCCACAAATCTCCACGGGCGACATGCTGCGCGCGGCGATCAAGGAAGGCTCCGAACTGGGCCTGGCAGCGAAAAAAGTCATGGATGCGGGCGGCCTCGTGTCGGACGACATCATGATCGGCCTGGTCAAGAACCGCCTGCAGGAAGCCGATTGCGCCAACGGCTACCTGTTCGACGGCTTCCCGCGCACCATCGCGCAAGCGGACGCCATGAAGGATGCCGGCATCAATGTCGACTATGTGCTGGAAATCGACGTGCCCGATGAGTCGATCATCGAGCGCATGGATGGCCGCCGCAGCCACCCGGGTTCGGGCCGCGTGTACCACGTCAAATTCAATCCGCCCAAGGTCGACGGCGTCGATGACATCACCGGCGAGCCGCTGATCCAGCGCGACGACGACAAGGCGGAAACGGTCAAGAAGCGCCTGGACGTGTACCACAACCAGACCAAGGTCTTGTTGGGCTACTACAATGACTGGGCCAAGTCCGGCCTGCCAGGCGCGCCGAAATACCGCCGCATCGCCGGCGTCGGTCCGGTCGAGCAAATCCGCGACAGCGCATTTGCCGCCCTGGCGGAATAAGCAGTTGTTGAAAAGCGGACCTGAGTGTCCGCTTTTTTTGTGCCCGCTGTTCACCGGCGGTGCCGTGTCGTTTTCGTGGTTCAGTTTTTTTGCAGGTCGTGTTTTCCTGGCTGCGCGCACCTACCCGGTGCGGTCTGCAGCTGTTGGCAATGACGTCGGATAAAAACAGAAGGGGACGATATGGCAGCCAGTGTGTGGTTTGCGGTAGCCTGCGGCGTGGTCGCAGTCATTTACGGTTTGGTGTCGCGTAGCTGGATCCTGCGCCAGGATCCCGGCAACGCGCGCATGCAGGAAATCGCCCTGGCCATCCAGCAGGGCGCGGCCGCCTACCTGGCGCGCCAGTACCGCACCATCGCGTTTGTGGGCGTGGTGCTGCTGATCGCCATCTATGTGCTGCTGGGCCTGCACACGGCGCTGGGCTTTCTGATCGGCGCCGTGCTGTCTGGCGCTTGCGGCTTCATCGGCATGAATGTCTCGGTGCGGGCCAATGTGCGCACGGCGCAGGCGGCCACCCTGGGCATCAACCAGGCCCTGAACGTGGCCTTCAAGGGCGGCGCGATCACCGGCATGCTGGTGGTCGGACTGGGCTTGCTGGGCGTGACCCTGTTCTACTGGCTGCTGGTGACGACGGGCGCGCCCGGCCTGACGCAGCATGACCTGATCAAGCCTTTGATCGGCCTGGCCTTCGGCGCCTCGCTCATTTCCATCTTCGCGCGGCTGGGCGGCGGCATCTTCACCAAGGGCGCCGACGTGGGCGCGGACCTGGTGGGCAAGGTGGAGGCGGGCATCCCCGAAGACGACCCGCGCAACCCGGCCGTCATCGCAGACAACGTGGGCGACAACGTGGGCGACTGCGCCGGCATGGCGGCCGATCTGTTCGAAACCTATGTCGTGACCCTGATCGCCACCATGCTGTTGGGCGCCTTGCTGATGGCCGAGGCGAGCGGCACGGCCATCATCTACCCGCTGCTGCTGGGCGCCGTCTCCATCCTCGCCTCCATCGTCGGCTGCTCGATGGTCAAAACGGCGCCCGGCAAGAAGATCATGTCGGCCCTGTACACTGGCCTGTGGTGGGCGGCCGGCCTGTCGCTGGTGGGTTTTGCCGTGGTGACGTGGCTGCTGTGGCCCGACGACGCCATGCGCTACAAGATGCTGGGCGCCACCGTCGTCGGCATCGTCCTCACGGGCCTGATGGTCTACATCACCGAGTACTACACGGGCACGGACTTCAAGCCCGTGCGCCACATCGCCGAAGCGTCGACGACGGGCCACGGCACCAACATCATCGCCGGCCTGGGCGTGTCGATGAAGTCCACCGCGTATCCGGTGCTGGCCGTCTGCGTCGCCATCCTCGTCTCGTATCAATTGGCAGGCCTGTACGGCATCGCCATCGCGGCCACCTCGATGCTGTCGATGGCGGGCATCATCGTCGCGCTCGACGCGTATGGCCCCATCACGGATAACGCGGGCGGCATCGCGGAAATGTCGGGCTTGCCCGACTCCGTGCGCGCCATCACCGATCCTTTGGATGCCGTCGGCAACACCACCAAGGCCGTCACCAAGGGCTATGCCATCGGTTCGGCCGGGCTGGCCGCGCTGGTGCTGTTCGCCGACTACACGCATGCGCTCGAATCGGTGGGCCAGCACATCACCTTCGATTTGTCGAACCCCATGGTCATCGTCGGCCTGTTCATCGGCGGCCTGATACCGTACCTGTTCGGCGCCATGGCGATGGAAGCCGTGGGCCGCGCGGCCGGCGCCGTGGTGGTCGAGGTGCGGCGCCAGTTCCGCGACATCAAGGGCATCATGGAAGGCACGGCGCGGCCCGAATACGACAAGGCCGTCGACATGCTGACGGCGTCGGCCATCCGTGAAATGATAGCTCCCTCCCTGCTGCCGGTGGTGGTGCCCATCCTCGTCGGCATGCTGCTGGGACCGGCGGCGCTGGGCGGCCTCCTGATGGGCACCATCGTCACGGGCCTGTTCGTGGCCATTTCCATGACGACGGGCGGCGGCGCCTGGGACAATGCCAAGAAATACATCGAGGATGGCCACTTCGGCGGCAAGGGGTCGGACGCGCACAAGGCGGCCGTCACGGGCGACACGGTGGGCGACCCGTACAAGGACACGGCCGGTCCGGCCGTGAACCCCTTGATCAAGATCATCAATATCGTGGCCCTGCTGCTGGTGCCGCTGCTGCCGGCCACGGGCTGGCTGGCCGTCAAGGCGCCGGCGCCCATCCACGCCCCCGCGCCGGCCATCCTGGCGCCGGCGACACCCGTGCAAAGCTTGCCGGCGCAATAAGACGGCGCATTCCCGGCAGCCCCGTGGCACATGCTGCGGGGCTGTGCCGCGTCAGAAGCGCGACGTCAGACCGACGAACATGCGCCGGCCCGGCACGTAGTAGTCGACCAGGCCGTCGGCCATCGGGCCCTTCTTGAACAGGTTTTGCACGCCGCCGCGCACGGTCCATTGTGGCGTGACCTTGTAGGACACGACCGTGTCGACGATGGTGTAGGCCTTGTCGGCCAGCTTGCCCGCATCGAGTTCCTTGCCTGTGTACTGGGCCGATACTTCGCCGAACAGCTGGTCGCTGACTTGCCAGCCCAGCGCCGAGTACCACGACAGTTTTGGCGTCGACAGCAGGTTGGCGCCCGTGGTCAGGTTTTTCGCTTCCGCCATATAGGTCACGTTGTTACGCCAGTTCAGGTTTTTCGTCAGCGCGATGGTGGCCGTCGCTTCCAGGCCGCTGGTGCGCGCCTTCTGGATGTTCGTCATCCTGGTCCACCACAGGCCCTGGAACTTGCCCAGCGGCGCATAGTCGATCTTGTTCTTGAAATCCGTGTGGAACCAGGTCAGGCCCACGTCCCAGCCATTCTGTTCCCACGCCACGCCGATCTCGGCTGCCGTACTCGTTTCCGGCTTCAAGTCCGCATTGCCGGCCATGTAGCAGGTCCCGCTGATGTAGCCCAGCGGTTTCAAGCTGCCGCAACCGCGCCCGCCCGAGTTGGTCGCCGCCGCCGGCGAGTTTTCCTTCAGGCTGGGGGCGCGGAAGCCTTGCGACACGCCGCCCTTGATGGTCCAGGCGGGGGCAGGGTGGTACACCAGGTACAGGCGCGGGCTGTAATGGTTGCCGAACTTGCCGTGGTGATCGAGGCGCAGGCCGGCCGTGGCCGTCAAGTTGTCGCGCAGGAACAGTTGATCTTCCGCGAACAGGGCCGAGGTGGTGCCCGACAGGGTGGCGCCGCTCACGGGATTGCCCAGGTAATCGGTGGGCACGGTGCCGATGGTGTCCGTATTCGTCAATTCCTGGTGCTTCCACTGGCCGCCCATCACCAGCATTTGCTCGATGCCGCCCCAGCCGAGCCGTTTTTCCAGGCTGGCGTCGAGCGTGCTGTCCTTGGATTTGGCCACCGTGCCGACGACTTCGTTGTCGAAATCGTTGTGGTACAGGTTGACCGTCGTCTTGCCGAAGTCCCAGCGGCCTTCGTAGCCGAGGCTGACGCTCTTGCGTATCAGCTTGCTGGCGCCCCAGCTGTAGACCAGCGGCTCGCCATCCGCATCCCGTGTGCTTGAATCGCTGGCTTCCTGCCTGCCGTAGCTGGCGTCCAGCGAGAGGTTCTGTTTCTTGCCCAGCGCCCAGGTCAGCTGGCCCGAGACAGTCTGGTTGCGTTCGCCGCCCATGCCACCGGCCTTGTCGAATTTTTCATCGGGATTCTGGCGCGACTGGCTCACGCCCAGGCGCATGCCCACCGTGTCCGACAGGGGGCCGGCCAGGTTCACGCCCAGCTGGTGCGCCGTGCCGCGGTCGCTGTCCTGCGGCTGCGTGTAGTTGGCCGTGGCCGAACCGTTCCACTTGCCCGGCACCTTGCGCGTGATGATGTTGATCACGCCGCCCATGGCGTCCGAGCCGTACAGCGAGGACATGGGGCCGCGCACCACTTCGATGCGCTCGATCATGTCGGGCGAGATCCAGTTCAAGTCCTGGCGGCCCAGGTCGGGACGGTAAGCCGTGTCGGCCGAGCTGCCCACGCGCTTGCCGTCGACCAGGATCAGGGTGTATTTGTCGGGCAGGCCGCGCAGCTTGATCTTCGACGCTTCGCCTTCGGGGCCGGTGCCGCCCGTCACGCCGGGGATGCGGCGCAGCAGGGTGTTGAGGTCATACACGGGCTGGCGCTCGATTTCCTCGCGCGTGATGACGCTGATGCTGGCCGGCGCATCCTTGATGTCGATGGCCGTGCCCGACGCGGTGACGACCACCGTGTTCATGCTGGGATCGGCGGCCGCATTGCCTTCGGCCCAGGCGTTGCCGACGGCCAGCGAGAGCAGGCAGGGCAGGAGCAGGGCGGCGGAATGGATGGCAGGGGCGGGAGTGGCGACGGGGGCTGTGAAGGCGGGACTACGCTGGGTCATGGTGAACTTTCCGGATGTTGTTATTTCCTGGCTGCCTTCCGGGTGGCTTGGGTATCAATGAATGAAAAGAGAATCAACTGCGCTCGAATTCTGTTAATGAGAATAAGAATCGTTCTTATTGTAATGCCATCCTGGCAAGAAGGAAAGTGCTGAGAGGAAATAAAACACTGTTGCACGGTGCGCATGGCATCTGGCGCCGCGTGTGCCAATAATGAAAGCGGTATGATCGATGCTTGGGGAGGTGGCATGAAGACGCTGATAAGAACCATACCGGTGCTGGCGTGCGCCATGCTGCTCGCTGGCGGCCAGGCTGGCGCCCAGGAGCAGGCGGCGCCCGCCGGGTCCTTGACTGAGCCTTTGCCCGTCTGCCGGCTCGACCCGCGCGACAGCGGCAAGCTGGCGGTGGAGCCATGCCGCCCGGCGCCGCCCGTGCAGCCGCGCCGTGCCGTGGCGCAGGTGATCGGCCGCATGCCGGCGCAGCCCGCGCCACCCGTCGTGCCCGTGGCGCCCCTGCCGCCCGGCTTGGCCGTGCCCATGCCGCGCGCGCCGCAGCCCATCGGTTCATGCGACACGGGCGGCTGCCGCGACGCGGCCGGCGCGCGCTACAACGGCGCGGGCAACGCCACGCTCGACGCCAACGGGCGCATCTGTCACCGCAACGGCGCCTTTATCCAGTGTTTTTAACCCTGCCGTACGCCGGCGCCGCAAGTTTTCGCTCGGTGAGCGTAAAAATGGCTACAATTGTCGCCGACATTACGTTTACGTAAACGTAATCATGACACCATGCAACCACCAGGCGCCGGGAACACGGCCCTTATCACTCAGGAGATTTCATGCAGATTCAGGACAATGTATTCATCATCACGGGCGGCGCATCGGGCCTGGGCGCGGCCACGGCGCGCATGCTGACGGCGGCCGGCGGCAAGGTCGTGCTGGCCGACGTGCAGACGGAGGCGGGCCAGGCGCTGGCCGCTGAACTCGATGGCGTGTTCGTGCAGTGCGACGTGACGTCGGAAGAAGACGGCCTGGCCGTGGTGGCGGCGGCAACCAAGCTCGGCACCTTGCGCGGCCTGGTCAACTGTGCCGGCGTGGCGCCGGCCGTGAAAACCGTGGGCAAGGATGGCCCGCATCCGCTGGCCCTGTTCCAGAAGGTCGTCAACATCAACCTGGTCGGCACCTTCAATATGTGCCGCCTGGCGGCCGACGCCATGGCGAAACAGGATGCGACGGCCGAAGGCGAGCGCGGCGTCATCATCAACACGGCGTCCGTGGCGGCCTACGATGGCCAGATCGGCCAGGCCGCGTATGCGTCGTCGAAGGCGGCCGTGGTGGGGCTGACCCTGCCGATGGCGCGCGACCTGTCGCGCAACGGCATCCGCGTGATGACGGTGGCGCCCGGCATTTTCGAAACGCCGATGCTGCTCGGCATGCCGGCCGAAGTGCAGGATGCGCTGGGCAAGATGGTGCCGTTCCCTTCGCGCCTGGGCAAGCCCGGCGAATACGCGCAACTGGTGAAAGCCATCGTGGAAAACGTCATGCTCAATGGCGAAACCATCCGTCTCGATGGTGCGATCCGCATGCAACCCAAATAAGCCCGGCGTGATTTGAGGTAGGATACCCCCGTATGGGGCGTACAGCCTTGCCTGGCTGTGCGCCCTTTTTTTATCGGAGAATCCATGATCGCATTGAAGCCGCTGGCGCTGAGCCTGACCTTGCTGGGAGCGCTGGCCGCCAGCCCCGTATTTGCCGAAGTGCCGCAAAAGGCGCCGGAAATCGCCACCGCGTATGCGGAAAAAAGTGGCTGGGCGGCGCAGAAATTCATGGTCGCCGCCGCCAATCCGCTGGCCGCCGATGCCGGCTACCAGATGCTGAAAAAGGGCGGCAGCGCCGTTGACGCGGCCATCGCCACGCAGCTGGTGCTGACCCTGGTCGAGCCGCAGTCGTCGGGCATCGGCGGCGGCGCCTTTTTGCTGTATTCCACGGCCAAGGGTGTGCAAGCGTACGACGGACGCGAAACGGCGCCCGCCAGCGCCGACGAACACCTGTTCCAGAATGCGGACGGCAGTCCCGTCTCGCGCGCCACGGGCGTGGTGGGCGGGCGTTCCGTGGGCGCGCCGGGCGTGCTGCGCATGCTGGAACTGGCGCACAAGGAACACGGCAAGCTGCCGTGGGCGACCCTGTTCGCTCCCGCCATCCGCCTGGCGCACGGCGGCTTTCCCGTCAGCCAGCGCCTCAACGGTTTGCTGAGCTGGGACCAGGCCCTGAAGCGCGACCCCGTCGCCGCCGCGTATTTCTATGACCCGGACGGCAAGGCCTGGCCCGTCGGCCACGTGCTGAAGAACCCGCAGCTGGCGCGCACCCTGCGCGAGATCGCCCGCGGCGGCGCCGACGCCTTTTACCAGGGCCGCATCGCGCGCGACATCGCCGCCAAGGTGGCGGCGCATCCGACCAATCCGGGCAAGCTGACGGCGCAGGATATCGCCGGCTACCGGGCCAAGGTGCGTGAACCCGTCTGCAGCGATTACAAGGCCTGGACCGTGTGCGGCATGCCGCCGCCATCGTCGGGCGGCATCGCCATCGCGCAGATGCTGGGCATGCTGGAAGTGAAGGATATCGGCCCGTACCCGCCCGTCGACGGCGTGCTCGACGCGCAAGCCATCCATTTGTTCTCGGAAGCGGGGCGCCTGGCCTACGCGGACCGCAACCGCTACGTGGCCGACACGGACTTCGTGCCGCTGCCGGGCAAGGGCGTTGCCTCGATGCTCGACAAGACCTACCTGGCGCAGCGCGCCTCGCTGATCGGCGAGAAATCCATGGGCCGCGCCTTGCCCGGCACGCCGCCCGGCATGCAGGTGGCGTGGGGCATGGACAACGCCTTGCAGCGCCCGTCGACCTCGCACCTGGTGGCCGTGGACGCCTTTGGGGGCGGCCTGTCGATGACCACCAGCGTGGAAGACGCCTTCGGTTCGCGCCAGATGGTCGACGGCTTTTTGCTGAATAACCAGCTGACGGATTTTTCGTTCGATTCGCGCGATGCGGATGGCCCGATCGCCAACCGGGTCGAAGCGGGCAAGCGTCCGCGCAGCGCCATGTCGCCCACCCTGGTGTTCGAGAAGGGCACGCACAAGCTGGTGCTGGCGACGGGGTCCCCGGGCGGCTCGTCCATCATCAATTATGTCGCCAAGGTGCTGGTCGGCACCATGGACTGGGGCTTGAACGTGCAGCAAGCGATCAGCCTGCCAAACTTCGGCAGCCGCAACGGCCCGACGGAGCTGGAAAAGGGCCGCGCGCCGGCCGCCCAGGTCGAGGCGCTGCAGGCGATGGGCCACGAGGTGCGCGTGATCGAACAGAATTCCGGCTTGCAGGGCATCATGCGCCTGCATGCGCACGGCAAGGATTTCTGGTTTGGCGGGGCGGATCCGCGGCGCGAAGGCATGGTGCGGGGCGACTGAAATTTCCACAAAGTATGCAGACCCTGCTAATCTGCCGGCATGGGAATGCAAAATAAAACAGGCTTGATACTGACGGGAGGAGGCGCCCGTGCCGCCTACCAGGTGGGCGTGCTGCAGGCGATTTCGGCGATTCTGTGGGAAGCGGGCTGGGCGCCGGCGCGCAACCCGTTCGACATCATCTGCGGCACCTCGGCCGGCGCCATCAACGCCACGGCGCTGGCTTGCCGCGCGGACAACTTCGGCGAAGGCGTGCAAAAGCTGCTCGACGTGTGGCAGCACATCGAGGTCGAACAAGTGTACCGGGCCGACTCGCTGGGCGTGATCCGCTCGGGCGCGCGCTGGCTGTCGCTGCTGTCGTTCGGCTGGCTGCTGCGCCAGTGGCACGCGTCGCCGCCCAATTCCCTGCTCGACAATACGCCGCTGGTCAGCCTGCTGCACCGCATGCTCGACCTGCCGCGCCTGGACGCGGCCCTGGCCGACGGCCTGCTGCATGCGCTGGCCGTGACGGCGTCGTCGTATTCGGGCAGCCGCCACATGACGTTTTACCAGACGGCCGGCGATATCGCGCCGTGGGTGCGCACGCAGCGCCTGGCCCTGCCGGACCAGATCGGCGTGGAGCACTTGCTCGCCTCGGCCGCCATCCCCTTCATCTTCCCCGCCGTGCCCCTGTACGTGGGCGGCCAGCGCGAATACTGCGGCGACGGCTCCATGCGCCAGCTGGCGCCGATCTCGCCGGCCATCCACCTGGGCGCGAACAAGGTGCTGGTGGTGGGCGCGGGACGCATGACGGAACCGGCGCCCGCCGCGCCCGAAGCGGCGCGCTACCCGAGCCTGGCGCAGATCGCCGGCCACGCGCTGTCGTCGATCTTCCTCGACGGCCTGGCCGTGGACATCGAACGCCTGAACCGCATCAACCTGACTTTGTCGATGCTGCCGCCCGAGTTGCTGGGCAAGACGGCCCTGCGGCCGGTGGAATTGCTGGTCATCGCGCCGTCCGAGCGGCTCGACGCCATCGCCAGCCGGCATATCGGCAGCTTGCCGCGTCCCATACGCACCATGCTGTCGGGTATCGGTGCGGCCGAAGCGCGCGGCGCGGCGCTGGCATCGTATTTATTGTTCGAATCGACGTATACTAACGAGTTGATCCGTCTTGGACAGCGCGATACGCAAGCCCGCAAGGATGATGTCCTGGCGTTCTTTGGTTCCTGAGACGGCCCCTGGAGCGGCGTGCGGGATTTTCGCGTTTTTTTTGACAGGACGATTGTGCTGGTATTTCGACGTGTTTGCGATGTTGCCTTACTATTAATTCTGCTGCTGGGCGGCCCGGTCGCGGCGGCGCCTGCGCCCACCCTGCGTTTCGACCAGCTCAGCGTCGACCAGGGCCTGGCGCAGGAGTCGGTGCTGGCCATCGCCCAGGACCGGCAGGGCTATATGTGGTTCGGCAGCCAGTCTGGCCTGAGCCGCTACGATGGCTACCGCATGGTCGTCTACAAGAATATCGAGGGCGACAAGACCAGCCTGGCCGACAACTGGGTCGGCGAGCTGCATGTCGATAGCCAGGGCCAGTTATGGGTCGGCACCGACAATGGCCTGGACCGCTTCGACGCCGCCAGCCAGACCTTCATCCATTACGTCCCGGCCGAAAAGAGCAAGCGCGGCAACGGCAACCGGCATATCCACGCCATCCTCGACGACGGCGCGCGCGGCTTCTGGATCGCCACCTCGGACGGCTTGCAGCATTTCGACCCCGCCACGGGCCACTTCCGCACCTGGCACCATGAAGAGGGCAACCCGCACAGCCTGGGCGACAATGAAATCAAGGCGCTGGCGCTGGACGCGCAACATCGCCTGTGGATCGGCACCGTCACGGGCCTGGACATGCTGGCGCCGGGCAGCGAGCGCTTCGAGCATTTCGCCGTCGATACGGAACCGGGCTCAAAGTACAACGTCATCCAGTCGCTGCTGATCGACCGCCAGCAGAACCTGTGGATCGGCACCATGGCCGGCGCCGAGCGCTGGCGCCTGGGCGGCGCCGGCCAGCCGCCGCAGGCGCGCGTGCGCTTCGGCGAGAAGCATGGCTTTTCCGCCATCCGCGTCGCCAGCCTGTACCAGGATGTCGACGCCACCGTCTGGCTGGGCAGCAATGCCGATGGCCTGTTCCGCTGGCAGCCCGAAAGCGACACCTTCCTGCAGTACCGCCACCAGACGGGCGACAAATTCAGCGTCGCCGACAACCAGCTGTCGTCGCTGTACCGCGACCGCGCCGGCACCTTCTGGGTCGGCTCCTGGTACAACGGCGTGAGCCGGGTCGACCTGGGCAGCGGCGGCTTTTCGCGCATGGCGCGCGCGCCCGGCGACGTGGGCGCGCTGGCGGACAAGAAGGTGCGCGCCGTGGCCGACGCGGGCAATGGCAAGCTGTGGCTGGCCACCAAGGGCGGCCTGAAACTGTACGACACGCGCGACGGCAGTTCGCGCCTGTTCGACCTGCGCAGCGCGCCCGGCATGTCGCGCGACGAGCAGGTGACCACCCTGTACAAGGCGCCGGACGGCACCCTGTGGGTGGGCGGCTCGACGGGCTTGCACCGCTTCGATCCCGCGCTGGGGCGCTTCTTCACCATGCGCTTTGCCGCCGGCGATCCGAACAGCGACACCATCCGCAACGTCGCGAGCGACCGCAGCGGCATGCTGTGGGTCTCGACGCGCGGCGGCGTGCACCGCTTCGACCCCGCCAGCCGCCGCTTCACCACCTACCGCCACGACCCGGCCGATCCGAACAGCCTGTCCGACAACATGGTGCGGCCCGTGCTGGAAGACGGCAAGGGACGGCTGTGGATAGGCTCCTTCCACGGCCTGGACTTGCTGGACCGCGCCAGCGGCCATTTCCGCCATTTCCGCCACGATCCGCAAAACCCGCATAGCCTGAGCCACGACGAGGTGCATTTCCTGCACGAGGACAAGCGCGGCGTGCTGTGGGTGGGCACGGCGAATGGCTTGAACCGCATGGACATCGACGCCAAGGGCGAGATCCGCTTCCGCCGCTTCCTGCGCAAGGACGGCATGGCCGACGATGCCGTCGCCAGCATCCTCGGCGACGACAACGAGCAGCTGTGGCTGAGCACCAACAGCGGCATCACGCGGCTCGACATGCGCAGCGGCCTGTTTCGCAACTACGACAGCGCCGATGGCACGGTGGAAGGCTCGTACTTCGATGGCGCGGCCCTGCGCGCATCCGATGGCACCATGTATTTCGGCGGCTTCAACGGCATGACGGCGTTCGTGCCGCAGGATATCCACGACAACCGCGTGCCGCCGCTGGTGGCCATCACCGAGCTGCAGATCTTCAACAAGCCGGTGGCCATCGGCCGCGGCGAGTTCGCGCACGTGCTCAAGGCGGCCATCGACCATACGCGCAAGCTGGTGCTGACCAGCCGCGAAAGCGTCTTTTCGCTGGAATTCGCGGCCCTGCATTTCGCCGCGCCCCAGCGCAATATGTTCGCCTACCGGCTCGAGGGCTTCGACCAGGACTGGGTCATGACGGATGCGGGACGGCGCTTTGCCACCTACACCAACCTCGATGCCGGCAACTACGTGTTTCGCGTCAAGGCGGCCAACAAGGACGGCGTGTGGAACGAGAGCGGCGCCACCCTGGCCATCACGATCCTGCCGCCATTCTGGAAGACCTGGTGGTTCCGCACCCTGATGGCGGTGCTGCTGCTGGGCGTCGTGTATGGCGCGTACCGCCAGCGCGTGCGCGCGCTGCGGCATCAGCAGAATGAACTGGAAAAGCAGGTCAGCGAACGAACGGCCGAGTTGCAGAGCAAGGAAATCGAAGTGCTGGCCCAGTCCGAGAAGCTGGCGCAAGTGAACAGCAGCCTGACGAAAAACGAGGAAAGCCTGCGCCAGGCCAAGCGCAAGGCCGAGGATGCGACGCGCCAGAAGTCGGAATTCCTGGCCAATATGAGCCACGAGATGCGCACGCCGCTGGCCGGCGTGATCGGCATGCTGGGCTTTGCCCTGCGCGACGAGCAGCTGCATGACGCCACGCGCGAGCAAATCCTGCGCGGCCAGGCCAATGCCCAGTCGCTGCTGGTGATCATCAATGACTTGCTCGATTTTTCCAAGATCGAGGCGGGCAAGCTGAGTATAGAAAACATCGACTTCGCGCTTGGCGCGGCGATCGAGGCCGTCGTCAGCCTGTTCGAGGAGCAGGCGGCCGCGCGCAGCATCGGTTTCGCCATCGATTTCGCGCCCGACCTGCCGCCCTTCGTGGTGGGCGACCCGACCCGCTTGCGCCAGGTGCTGGTCAACCTGGTCGGCAATGCCTTCAAGTTCACCCAGCGCGGCGGCGTCAGCGTGAGCGTCGAGCGGGCCGGCGTGGCCAGCGGCAGCGGCGGACGCAAGGTCAACCTGATCCGCTTTACGGTCAGCGACAGCGGCATCGGCATCGACGCCGATGCGATGGCGCGCCTGTTCCAGAAGTTCGAGCAGGCCGACGCCAGCACCACGCGCCGCTACGGCGGCACGGGACTGGGCCTGGCCATCTGCCGCCAGCTGGTCGAACTGATGGATGGCGAGATCGAGGTGGCCAGCACGCCGGGGCAGGGCAGTATCTTTGCCTTCACCTTGCCGCTGGCCGATGGCGTGGCGCCGCCGCTGGTGCCGCAGGTGGCGCTGGCGCCGCACAGCCACCAGTTGCGCGTGCTGTGCGCGGAAGACTTCCCCACCAACCAGATCATCATCCGCGTCATGCTCGAAGAACTGGGTCATCGAGTCGACGTGGTCGCCAACGGCGTGCTGGCGGTGGCGGCCTGCGTGCATACGCGCTATGACCTGATCCTGATGGACGGGCGCATGCCGGAAATGGACGGCGCCACGGCGACGCGCCTGATCCGCGTGGGCGGCTGGCCGGACCAGCCCGTGCGCGACCAGGAACTGATGATCGTGGCCCTGACGGCGAATGCCAGCGAAGAGGACCGCAGCCGCTATCTTGGCGTCGGCATGGATGATTTCCTCAGCAAGCCGGTGGACGAGGCGGCGCTGCATGGCTTGCTGGCGCGCGCCATCGAGCGCCAGCTGCAGCGCGGCTTCATGTTGCCGCGCATGCCGTCGAACGCGCCGCGCGGCGCGGCGCGGGGGCAGGCCGAACTCGATGCCCTGTTCGGCATCGCGCCGGCGCCTCCCGTCGCGGCGCCTGCGCCATCCATCCGCAGCGGCGAACTGCAACGGCGCATCCGCGTCGCCTTCGTCGCCGACCTGGAGGGACGCCTGCGCGAACTCGACACCTCCCTGGCGGCGCAGGACCGGGACAACGCCGGGCGCCTGCTGCACGGCTTGAAGGGCAGCGCCGCCTATCTCGATGAAACGCAGCTGCACATGCTGTGCACGGAGATGGAAGAGGCGGCGGACGGCGGCCGCTGGACGCAGGTGGCCTTGCATTTGCCGCAATTGCGCGCACTGTTGGCGCACATAGCCGTTTCGGGCAAGGAAATGTAAAATAGGCAATGCCGGCCATCGAACGCGCGGCGAAACTGGGTAGAATACGGCAGGCGCCCTGACGCTGCCGCCAATGGAGAACGCAATGAAAGTACTGGTGGTTGACGATGATGTCGTGTCGCGCATGGTATTGATGCATCTGATCGACAGCTGCGGCGTGCACGATATCGTGGAAGCCGAGGATGGCGCGGCGGCGTGGGAGCAGCTCGAAGGCGGCTTGCGCCCCTCGCTGTGCTTTTGCGACTTGCGCATGCCGCGCCTGTCCGGCATGGAGCTGCTGCAGAAAATCCGCTCCGACAGCGCGCTCGACGCCATGCCGCTGGTACTGGTATCGTCGGCCAATGACCAGGACACGGTGCGCGACGCCGTGCAGGCCGGCGCCGCCGGCTACATCGTCAAGCCCTTCCAGCCGGAGCAGGTGCGCCAGCATATCGACGCCTGCTTCGACGTGTCGGCCTTGCCGGCCGAGGCGCCGCGCGACACCTTGCAGCGGCTGGGTATCGACAGCGAACGCCTGCTGGCGTATCTGACGGGCTTCCAGGGGCAGATAGTCGCCGCCGGCGCACAGGTCGACGCCTTGCTGGCGCGCGGCGAACCGGCCCAGGCGCGCCAGCAGCTCGAACGGCTGCACCTCGGTTGCCGCACCCTCGGCTTGCATGGCGCGGAAGCTGGCATGATGGTCCTGCTGCAGGCATCGGTGCTCGACGGCGACCAGATACAGGCGGCCCTGGCCACGCTGGCGCGCAGCGTGGCGCAGCAGGCGCGACTGCTGCGTCAGCAGGACGGGATCGACTGAAACACCATAACAAAACCTACTGCGCGTCGCGATTTGCGGCCTCCGATGCTCACTGTGCTAAAGCACAGCTCCGCTTCTCAGCCACAACTCATCCCGCTCGCTACGGTTTTGTTAGGTGTATTGAATTTGCTGTTTTTTGCTTGCCGGGAAAATACTTTAGGTTTAAAGTATCTGCTTCCGGGCCATGTGCACGCGCCCGCCACCCGCCAGGATGAGCATGAGCAGCGACCCATCGCCTACCACCGCATCTCCCCAGGACGACTTTGCGCGCACGCATTTGCCGCCGCGCGCGCTCTGGCCGCAGCTGTGCCTTGATTTGCCCGAACTGCGGTATCCGGCGCGCCTGAACTGCGTCGCCGCGCTGCTCGATGCGGCCGTGGCCAGCGGCGGCGGCGGGCGCACCGCCATCCTGGCCGACGGCCAGCGCTGGACGTACGCCGAACTGGCGCGGCAAGTCGACCGCATCGCCCACGTGCTGCGCGGCGACCTGCGCCTGATCCCCGGCAACCGCGTGCTGCTGCGCGGCGCGAATACCCCGATGATGGCCGCCTGCCTGCTGGCCGTGCTGAAGGCGGGCTGCATCGCCGTGCCCACCATGCCGCTGCTGCGCGCGCGCGAACTGTCCACCATCCTCGCCAAGGCGCAAGTGAACGCCGTGCTGTGCGCGCAGGGCTTGCGCGAAGAGCTCGATGGCGTGCCCGGCTTGCCTGCCATGCTGTGCTTTGGCGCCGACGGCGCGGAACTGGAACGGCGCATGGCCGCCCACGATGCGCCCTTTGCCGCATGCGACACGGCGGCCGACGACGTGTGCCTGGTCAGCTTTACCTCGGGCACGACGGGCGTCCCCAAAGGCACCATGCACATGCACCGCGACCTGCTGGCCATCTGCGACTGCTTTCCCCGCTCCATGCTGCAGGTGCGCGCCGACGATATCTTCATCGGCACGCCGCCGCTGGCGTTCACCTTCGGCCTCGGTGGCTTGCTGCTGTTCCCCCTGCGCTTCGGCGCTTGCGCCGTGCTGCTGGAAAAACTCACGCCCGACGGCCTGCTGCGCGCCATCGAGGCCTATCACGCCACCATCTGCTTCACCGCGCCCACCTTTTACCGCCAGATGGCGCCGCTGGCCGCCAGCCACGACGTGCGCAGCCTGCGCCTGTGCGTGTCGGCCGGCGAAGCGCTGCCGCTGGCCACGCGCGACGCCTGGCAGGCGGCGACGGGCCTGTCCATGACGGACGGCATCGGCGCCACCGAGATGCTGCACATCTTCATTTCCGCCACGGGCGAGGGTATACGCCGCGGTGCCATCGGCAAGGCCATCCCCGGCTACCAGGCGTGCATCGTCGACGACGCGGGCGTGCTGCAGCCGCCCGGCGTGACGGGCCGCCTGGCCGTGAAAGGCCCCACCGGCTGCCGCTACCTGTCCGACCCGCGCCAGCGCGAATACGTGCAGAACGGCTGGAACCTGACGGGCGACACCTTCGAGATGGATGCCGACGGCTATTTCTACTACCGTTCGCGCAGCGACGACATGATCGTCTCGGCCGGCTACAACATCGCCGGCCCGGAAGTGGAGGAGGCGCTGCTGCGCCACCCGGCCGTGGCCGAATGCGGCGTGGTCGGGCGCGCCGATGCCGAACGTGGCCAGATCGTCGAGGCGCACGTGGTGCTGAAGGACGGTTTCCTGCCCGGCGACCTGCTGGCGGCCGCACTGCAGGAGTTCGTGCGCCAGCAGATCGCCCCGTACAAATACCCGCGCGCCATCCGCTTCCTGCCTTCTTTGCCGCGCACGGAAACGGGCAAGCTGCAGCGCTTCAAACTTCGCACGGACACCGCATGAATATTGTCTGCATCGGCGGCGGCCCCGCCGGCCTGTATTTCAGCCTGCTCATGAAAAAGCAGGACCCCGCGCACCGCATCACCGTCATCGAGCGCAACCGCCCGTACGACACGTTTGGCTGGGGCGTGGTGTTTTCCGACCAGACCCTGGGCAACCTCGCCAACGCGGACGAGCCGACGGCGCGCGCCATCCTGCAGGCGTTCAACCACTGGGACGATATCGAGATCCACTTCAAGGGCCAGACCGTGCGCTCGGGCGGCCATGGCTTTTGCGGCATCGGCCGCAAGCGCCTGCTCAACATCCTGCAGGCGCGCTGCGAGGAACTCGGCGTGCAGCTGGTGTTCGAGACGGAAGTGCAGGACGACCAGGCCATCGCGCGCCAGTACGGCGCCGACCTGGTGATCGCCAGCGATGGCTTGAACAGCCGCATCCGCACGCGCTATGCGGCCAGCTACCAGCCCGAGATCGAGCAGCGCCATTGCCGCTTCGTCTGGCTGGGCACGCGCAAGAAATTCGAGGCATTCACGTTTGCCTTCCGCCAGACGCCATACGGCTGGTTCCAGGCGCATATCTATCAATATGACGGCGACACGTCGACCTTCATCGTCGAAACGCCCGAACACGTGTGGCGCGCGGCGGGCCTGGACGCCATGCGCCAGGAAGAGGGCATCGCCTTTTGCGCGGCGCTGTTCGCCGAGGAGCTCGATGGCCATGAGTTGCTGAGCAATTCGCCGCACTTGCGCGGCTCGGCGCAGTGGATCACCTTTCCGCGCATCGTCTGCCGGCAATGGGTGCACAGGCAGGATGGCGTGCCCGTCGTGCTGATGGGCGACGCCGCCCACACGGCGCATTACTCGATCGGCTCGGGCACCAAGCTGGCGCTGGAAGACGCGATCGAACTGGCGCGCTGTTTCGGCCAGCATGCCGACGCCGATGCCGGTACGGATGCGGCGCTGGCCGCCTACCAGCAGCTGCGCGCCGTCGAGGTGCTGAAGATCCAGAGCGCGGCGCGCAATTCCATGGAGTGGTTCGAGAACGTCGAGCGCTACAGCGCCATGGAAGCGCCGCAGTTCGCCTATTCCATGCTCACGCGCAGCCAGCGCATCTCGCATGAAAACCTGCGCCTGCGCGATCCCGCCTACGTGGCCGATTACGAGCGGTGGCTGGCGCGCCGCGCTGCCGGGCAGGCCGGCGTGCCGCTGCCCGATGCGCCCGTGCCGCCCATGCTCACGCCGTTCCGGCTGCGCGGCGTGCTGCTGAAAAACCGCATCGCCGTCTCGCCGATGGCGCAGTACAGCGCCGTCGATGGCGTGGCCGGCGACTACCATCTGATGCACCTGGGCGCGCGCGCCATGGGCGGCGCGGGTCTCGTGTTTGCCGAGATGACCTGCGTGTCGGCCGATGCGCGCATCACGCCCGCCTGCCCCGGCATGTACAGCGAAGCGCACACGCAGGCCTGGCGCCGCATCGTCGATTTCGTGCATGCCAACAGCGACGCGAAGATCGCCCTGCAGCTGGGCCATGCGGGGGCGAAAGGCTCGACGCGCCCCATGTGGGACGGCATCGACCAGCCGCTCAGGGAAGGCAACTGGCCGCTGATCTCGGCTTCGGAACAGCAATACCTGGCCGGCGTGTCGCAGGTGGCGCGCGCGGCGCGGGAAGACGACCTGGCGCGCATCGAGCAGGACTTCGTGCGCGCCACGCTGGCCGCGGCCGTCGCCGGTTTCGACTGGCTGGAACTGCATTGCGCGCACGGCTATCTGCTGTCGAGTTTTATCTCGCCGCTGACCAACCGCCGCGCGGACGAATATGGCGGCAGCCTGGAAAACCGCTGCCGCTATCCGCTGCGCGTGTTCCGCGCCATGCGCGCCGCCTGGCCGCAGGATAAGCCGATGAGCGTGCGCATCTCGGCCCACGACTGGGTCGAAGGCGGCATCACGCCCGACGATGCGGTCGTCATCGCGCGCCTGTTCAAGCAGGCGGGCGCGGACCTGATCGACTGTTCCTCGGGCCAGGTCAGCAAACTTGAACAACCCGTGTACGGACGCATGTTCCAGGCACCGTTCGCCGACCGCGTGCGCAATGAGGCGGGCATCGCCAGCATGGCCGTCGGCTCGATCTTTGAAGCCGACCACGCCAACAGCATCATCGCCGCCGGGCGCGCCGACCTGTGCGCCGTGGGCCGCCCGCACCTGGCCAACCCGGCCTGGACCCTGACGGAAATGGCGCGCATCGGCTACAGCGGCGCCGGCGCAACCTGGCCAAAACAGTACCGGCCGGGCCAGCAGCAGCTGGAGCGCAATCTGCAGCGCGAGCGCCAGCTGGCCGCCAGCAATACGGGCCTCACCCCGCAACAGGTGGCCGCGCGGCTGCTGGAAGGATGACATGAACAAGGAACGGCTGGACGGCGCATTGGCCGGCAAACACGCGCTGGTGACGGGCGCCGGCAGCGGCATCGGCTTCGCCTGCGCGGGCGCCTTGCTGGACGCGGGCGCCCGCGTCACCCTGGCCGGGCGCGACGGCGCGCGGCTGGCGCGCGCGCGCATGCAGCTGGAAGAGGCGGGCCATGCGGGCAGGGTGGCCATCTGCGTGCTCGACGTGGCCGTGGAAGCGGCGGTGCAGGCGGGCTTCGCGCAGGCCGCCGCGCATTTCGGCCGCATCGATATATTGATCAATAACGCGGGCCAGGCGCATGCGGCGCCGTTCGGCAAGACGGACGCCGCCATCTGGCAGCGGATGCTGGCCGTGAACCTGACGGGCGTGTTCCACTGCTGCCATGCCGCCATGCCGGCCATGCTGGAAGCGGGCTGGGGGCGCATCGTCAACGTGGCGTCGACGGCGGGCCTGAAGGGCTATCGTTACGTCAGCGCCTATGTCGCCGCCAAGCACGGTGTGATCGGCCTGACGCGCGCGCTGGCGCTGGAAGTGGCGCCGCGCGGCGTCACCGTCAACGCCGTCTGCCCCGGCTACACGGAAACGGAGATGGTGGCGCAGGCCGTGCAGAACATCGTGCGCAAGACGGGGCGCGGTGAAGACGCGGCGCGCGCGGAACTGGCGGCCGCCAATCCGCAGCAGCGGCTGGTGCAGGCGCGCGAAGTGGCCGATGCGGTGGCCTGGCTCTGCCTGCCCGCGTCGGCTGCCATGAATGGACAATCGATCGCCGTCGCCGGCGGCGAAGTCATGTAACCGAATGAAGACCATGGATAAAGAAACCGAGAACGTGCAATACGAACCCGTGCTGGACCTGGCGAGCCGGCTGACGCAGGACCACCACCAGTCGCTCAAGCTGTGGCTGCGCATGCTCTCGTGCACGGTAAAAATCGAGAACGAGGTGCGCACGCGCTTGCGCGCCACCTTTGGCATCACCTTGCCCCGCTTCGACTTGATGGCGCAGCTGGAACGCTTTCCCGAAGGTTTACGCATGGGCGAACTGTCCAGGCGCATGATGGTCACGGGTGGCAATATCACGGGCATCACCGACCAGCTGGAACAGGAAAAACTGGTGGTGCGCGTGGTCGATCCGAAGGACCGCCGCTCCTACAGCGTCAAGCTGACGCCGGCCGGCCGGCGCGCCTTCGACGAGATGGCGCGCGTGCACGAAGGTTGGATCGCCGAACTGCTGCAGGGCGTGACGCCGGATGACAAAACCCAATTGATCGACCTGCTGTCGCACATGAAGCAGCAATTGAATAACACTACCCTCAAGGACTGAGCATGCGCCATCTACCCGGCCAGCCGCAAGACCTGCCAGGCAACCGCGCCAGCCTGGCCGGCTACGCGGCGCGGCATTTCCTGTTTTCCGTCGAAGGCGGCGTCGCCACCTTGACCCTGCACCGGCCCGAGCGCAAGAATCCGCTCACCTTCGACTCGTATGCGGAATTGCGCGAGCTGTTTCGCGCGCTGGCGCATGCGGACGACGTCAAGGCCGTGGTGATCACTGGCAGCGGCGGCAATTTCTGCTCGGGCGGCGACGTGCACGACATCATCGGCCCGCTGACGCGGCTCGACATGCCCGGCCTGCTGGCGTTTACCCGCATGACGGGCGACGTGGTGAAAGCCATGCGCGCCTGCCCGCAACCGATCATCGCCGCCATCGACGGCATTTGCGCGGGCGCCGGCGCCATGCTGGCGCTGGCTTCCGACATCCGCATCGGCACGGCGCGCAGCAAGACGGCCTTCCTGTTTACCCGCGTGGGCCTGGCCGGCTGCGACATGGGCGCCTGCGCCTTGCTGCCGCGCGTGATCGGCCAGGGCCGCGCCGCCGAACTGCTGTACACGGGGCGCTCCTTGCCTGGAGCGGAGGCCGAGCGCTGGGGCTGGCTCAACCGCCTGGTCGAGCCGGAAGAGCTGGCGCAAGCGGCGCAGCTGTTCGCCGCCGGCCTGGCCGGCGGCCCCACGTTCGCGCATGGCATGACGAAAAAAATGCTGCAGCAGGAGTGGAACATGGGCGTCGATGAAGCCATCGAAGCGGAAGCGCAGGCGCAGGCCATCTGCATGGCCACCAACGATTTCCACCGCGCCTATCACGCCTTCGTGGCAAAGGAAAAACCACAATTTGAGGGTAATTGACATGCGTGATACGAGCTATCTGGACTGGCCGTTTTTCGACGCGCGCCATGCCGAACTTGAACGGGAGCTCGACGCCTGGGCGACGCTGCATCTGGACGACGGCCATGGCGCCGACGTCGACGCGGCCTGCCGCGCGCTGGTGGCGCAACTGGGGCAGGGCGGCTGGCTGACATACGCCACCGGTACCGATGGCAGGATCGACACGCGCGCCATTTGCCTGATGCGCGAAACCCTGGCGCGCCACAACGGCCTGGCCGATTTCGCCTTTGCCATGCAGGGACTCGGCTCCGGCGCCATCGGCCTGTTCGGCAGTGCGCAGAACAAGGCGCGCTATCTGCCCGACGTGGCCAGCGGCAAGCGCATCGCCGCCTTTGCCCTGTCCGAGCCGCAGGCCGGCTCCGACGTGGCGGCCATGGCGTGCGCGGCGCGGCGCGACGGCGACGAGTATGTGCTCGACGGCGAAAAGACGTGGATATCGAACGGCGGCATCGCCGACTTTTATGTGGTGTTCGCCCGCACGGGCGAGGCGCCCGGCGCGCGCGGCATCAGCGCCTTCATCGTCGACGCCGACAATCCCGGGCTGGAAATCGCCGAGCGCATCGCCGTCATCGCGCCCCATCCACTGGCGCGCCTGCGCTTCAGCCAGTGCCGCGTGCCCGCGTCGCAGCGCCTGGGCGAGGCGGGACAGGGGTTCAAGGTGGCGATGGCGACACTCGACGTGTTCCGCACCTCGGTGGCCGCCGCCGCGCTGGGCTTTGCGCGGCGCGCCTTCGACGAAGCGCTGCGCCACGCGACACAGCGCCAGATGTTCGGCCAGACCCTGGCCGACTTCCAGTTGACGCAAGCGAAGCTGGCGCAGATGGCCACCGGCATCGACGCGGCTGCCTTGCTGACTTACCGCGCCGCCTGGCAGCGCGACCAGGGCCGCAAGGTGACGAAGGAAGCGGCCATGGCCAAGCTGACGGCCACGGAAACGGCGCAGCAGGTCATCGACGCGGCCGTGCAGCTGTTCGGCGGCATGGGCGTGGTGAGCGACCATCCGGTCGAGCGCCTGTACCGCGAAATTCGCGCCTTGCGCATCTACGAGGGCGCCAGCGAAGTACAGCAATTGATCATCGCGCGCGAACTGCTGCGCGAGGCGGGACACGCATGAACGGCAACAACAAGGAGAACACGATGCAAGTGCTGCAACCAGCGGGATGGGCCAGGCCGCGCGGCTATGCGAACGGCGTGGCCGCCAGCGGGCGCACGGTGTACGTCAGCGGCATGATCGGCTGGGATGCGCAGGGCCAGTTTCATACGGACGACTTCGCGGGACAGGTGCGCCAGGCGCTGCAGAACGTCGTCGCCGTGCTGGCCGAGGCGGGCGCCTTGCCCGAGCACATCGTGCGCATGAACTGGTATGTGCTGGACAAGAAGGAATATGTGGCGGCATATCCACAAATCGGCATAGCCTACCGCGAGCTGATCGGCAAGCATTTTCCTGCCATGACGGCGGTGCAGGTGGCCGGACTGATCGAGGACAGAGCGAAGGTCGAGATCGAAGTGACGGCGGTGCTGCCCGGCTGAATTTCTGCTACGAAATATTGCATATTGGCATCTAAATAATAAATATAAAAACAATATCTATCGTGTTATATTTGGCAACCGGGAAATACGCCGGTTTTAAATACTGACAGTCGAGGTAGAGGATGCGCAATAATTTGAGAGCGGCAAGAAGCGTGGCGCTGGCGATGGCCGGCATGGTTGTTAGCCTGGGGGCGCAGGCCGAGTCCGCTCCCTCGCTACTCTCTCCCGGCTACAAGACGCAACTGGAAACCTGGCTCGGCGAAGGCCGCCTGTCGCTGACGAATATTTATACCAAGGCGGCGGGCGATACTTCGCTCGATTTTCACAAGGCGTCCGATGGCAAGGGACGGACCTTTTCCATCATGGAAGCGACCAATGCCTCGGGGCAAACCTGGCTCGTGGGTGGCTATAATCCGCAAAGCTGGAGTTCCACCGACGGCATGCACGTGACTATGGCAGACAGTGACCGCACGGCCTTCCTGTTCAATCTGACCAGCGGCTTCATGCTGCCGCAATTGAAGCAGTATTTCAACGGGGATGGCGTGGGCAAGGATCAGACCTTCAATAGTGCCAAGGCGGGGCCTACGTTCGGCGTCGGCCATGACCTCTACGTTCCCGAGGATCTGACGAATGGCGGCAGCTCTTATCTGTACACGTATAATTATCTGGGACAGCCATCGAACGGCGTCAGCCTGCTCGACGGTTCCATTTGGCACGGCAACAATGTGACCTTTGGCGCGATACAGGTTTTCACCATCAGTGCGGTGCCGGAGCCGGCCACGTATGGCTTGCTGCTGGCGGGCCTGGGGATGCTGGTCGCGCTACGGCGCAATAAACGTCTGGCCGTCCTGGCCTGAACATGCATGAATCTCGCCGCTTGCCAGGCTGTTAATGGCAAGCGCTTCCCTGTATAATGCCGCTGCGCGTGTCGCCATCGTACAATGGATAGTACAAGGTCCTCCTAAGACTTAAATGCAGGTTCGATTCCTGCTGGCGACACCACATTCCACGCAACGCGCGCCGGTGGCCTGAGTTCATGCTGGCCGCAATGTACTGGTGGTGCCGAGTTGTCGGTACAATGCGTGCTTCATTCATCCAATCGGCAGCTGTTTGGCGCACCATGCGGTGCGCGCGAGGCGGCGCCCGTACACCTTTACTCATTATGGCTGTCATTTCTCTTTCATCGGCGCAACTTGCGTTCGGTCACGTCGCGCTGCTCGATCACGCGGAATTTTCACTGGAAACCTCGGAGCGGGTCGGCTTGATCGGCCGCAACGGCACGGGCAAATCCTCGCTGTTGAAGGTTATTTCGGGCAAGTTCAAGCTCGACGATGGCTTGTTGGTCATGCAGCAAGGCATCAAGATCGCTTATGTGGAGCAGGAGCCGCAATTCGACCCGGAGATGTCCGTGTTCGACGCCGTCGCTTCCGGCATGGGCGAGTCGCAGGCGTGGCTGAAGGAATACGATGCGCTGACGGGCCAGTTTGGCCAGGGCAATGACGACGAACTGATGGAACGCATGCACGACATCCAGGTCAAACTCGATGCGGCCGATGCGTGGAGCTTGCCGAACAAGGTGGAAACCGTGCTCGACCGTTTGAACCTGACGGGCGACATGGCGATGAAGACCCTGTCGGGCGGCATGCAAAAGCGCGTGGCGCTGGCGCGCGCGCTGGTGTCGGCGCCTGACGTGCTGCTGCTCGATGAACCGACCAACCATCTGGACTTCAGCTCCATCTTGTGGCTGGAAGGCTTGTTGCGCGACTTCAAGGGCAGCGTGCTGTTCATTACCCATGACCGCTCCTTCCTCGACAACGTTGCCACGCGCATCATCGAACTCGACCGCGGCCGTTTGCTGTCGTATCCGGGCAACTTCACGGCTTACCAGACGCGCAAGGCGGAGCAGCTGGAAATCGAGGAAGTGGAAAACGCCAAGTTCGACAAGTTCCTGGCGCAGGAAGAAGTGTGGATACGCAAGGGCGTCAAGGCCCGCCGCGTGCGCGACGAAGGCCGCGTGCGCCGCCTGGAAGCGCTGCGCCTGGTGCGCAATGCGCGCCGCGAACAGCAGGGACAGGTCAAGCTGGACGTATCGGCCGGCGAACGCTCGGGCAAGATCGTGGCGGACCTGGAAAACGTCTCGAAGATTTACGGCGACAAGGTCATCGTCAAGGATTTCAGCGCCACCATCTTGCGTGGCGACAAGGTCGGCCTGATCGGCGCCAACGGCGCCGGCAAGACCACCTTGCTGAAGATGATCCTCGGCGAAGAACAGTCGGACACGGGCACCATCCGCCTGGGCACGAAACTGCAGGTGGCGTACTTCGACCAGATGCGCACGCAGCTGAACGAAGAGGCGAACCTGATGGAAACCATCGCGCCGGGCAGCGACTGGGTCGAGATCAATGGCCAGCGCCGTCACGTGATGACGTATTTGAACGATTTCCTGTTCGCGCCGGAACGCGCCCGTTCGCCCGTCAAGTCGCTGTCCGGCGGCGAGCGCAACCGTTTGCTGCTGGCGCGTTTGTTCGCCAAGCCGGCCAACGTGCTGGTGCTCGATGAGCCGACCAATGACCTCGATATCGACACGCTGGAGCTGCTGGAAGAGTTGCTGGAAGAATACACCGGCACCGTGTTCCTCGTCAGCCATGACCGCACCTTCCTCGACAACGTCGTCACCCAGGTGATCGTCGCCGAAGGCGAGGGCAAGTGGCGCGAATTCGTAGGCGGCTACACGGACTGGGAGCGCGTGCGCACCTTGCCGATCGCCACGGCGCCAGCCAGCAAGCCGGCCGTCAAGGTCGAGGCAGCCGCTCCGGCCGCCAAGCAGAAAAAGCTCAGCTACAAGGAACAGCGCGAGCTGGAAGAGTTGCCGAAACTGATCGCCAAGCTGGAAGACGAGCAATCGGTACTGGCCGCCGAGCTGTCGCACCCTGACTTCTACAAGAAGACGCCGGCCGAAGGCAAGCGCCTGAACGCGCGCGTGGCCGAGATCGAAGGCGAACTGCTGGAAGCGCTGGAAAAGTGGGAACAGATCGAGGCGCGCGCCAACGGTTGATTGTTTTCTGCCTCTTCTGTTGTAATTAAGTTAGGATTACTTGCCACGGCAACGGTTCAGCTTGATATAATTATATAATTATATTTATTACATCGGAGGATGCATGTTTGTTATCAAAAACACGCGCTCCGGACCACGGCGTCCGGCGCGTGGTTCCACCTCCGGTGCGCATCATGTTTGATCGCGCCGCCTTGCCCCGGGTAGCGCCATTCCTGGCCTATCTCTCCTTTATCTTTATCGCCGACATGCTGGGCCGGGCGGGCTTTGCCGCGCAGGACTTGCGCTGGCTGTATGCCGTCAAGATCGGCGTCGTACTGGGCATGTTGTTGTACTGGCGCCGCAGTTACACGGAATTGCGGTGGACGCCGCTGCGCGCGCGCGCCCTGGCCGTGGCGCTGGCCACCGGGCTTGTTGTTTTTTTGTTGTGGATTAACCTGGACGCAGGCTGGATGACGATCGGCAGTGCCGATGGCTTCGATCCGCGCGATGATGGCCAGATCGAGTGGAGCCTGGTGGTCTTGCGCATCGCCGGCGCCGCCCTGGTGGTGCCCGTGATGGAAGAGCTGTTCTGGCGCTCCTTCCTGCTGCGCTGGATCGACGCCCCTGATTTTCTGAAAGGTCAGCCCCGCCTGGCCAGCGCCAAGGCGTTTGTTGTCAGCGTGGTGCTGTTTGGCTTCGAACACAATTTGTGGCTGGCCGGCATCGTTGCCGGCGCCGCCTATAGCTTGCTGTACATGCGCAGCCAGAACCTGTGGTCGCCCATCCTGGCGCACGGCATGACGAATGGTGTGCTGGGCCTCTGGATTGTTTCCGGTGGGCACTGGACTTACTGGTAATATTGCTAACCAACTGTTTGCTCTTTCAAAGACAATGCCCATGTTGAACTCACCGTACTATTGCCAGGCCCATATCGGGCAGTCAGGATTGCAGCGCAACCGTTTGGCCTCGGCTCTGGCTCGCATATTGCCAGCTACGCTGTTGGTGGCCGGTGGGGCGGCATGCAGTTTGCCGGCTGGCGCCGCCATCAGCGATACGATTTCGCCTTTTATCGCGACATCGTACTCGTATGACGATAATTTATTCCGGGTCGATGACAATGTGCCCGGTTTTGATGGGCAGCGTTCCGACACCTCGCGTCAGGTGCAAGCGGGATTCATGATCAATCGTCCCATCGGTCGGCAATTGCTGACGGGGCAGGTAAAGTGGTCACGCGTCTACTTTGATCATTTTGACCAGCTCGACTATACGGGCAAGGACTATTTGGCTGATCTTGAGTGGCATATTGCCAATCACCTCGAAGGCCACGTGGGCGGCAGTTATTCGCAGACACTGACACCATTCAGCGATTTGCGCAGTTCGGAACGTAACCTGCGCACGATACGCCGCGAGTATGCGAATGGTGGCTGGCGCTTTCATCCTAGCTGGCGCGTGCGTGGGGGGCTCTCGCGCGATAGATATAGTTATGACTCGATCGCGCAAAAATTTTCCGATAGGAAAGAGGATGCCATTGAGCTGGGTTTCGATTATTTGCCGGCCAGCGGAAGCCGGATCGGCATACAGCTGCGTCATTTGAAAGGGACCTATCCAAACCGGGCAAACCTGGCTGCGTTCGGTATTGAACAAGGGTATGAACAGGACGAAGTGAAGGCGAATATCTATTGGCGTCTCAGTGGCGTGACGCAAGTGCAACTGCTTGGCGGTTGGGTGAAACGCAAGAACGAGCTATTTTCCGGCCGCGATTCCAGCGGCGCCAATGGGCGCATCACCGTGAACTGGGCTCCGCTCGGCAAGGTGCGTTTTACGGGGAGCCTGTGGCATGAATTTGCTGCAGTGGAAAATTCCTTGATTACCAGTAGCTTGAACAATGGCGCCAGCCTGGCCGCTGCCTGGGATATCTCGGCCAAAGTGCGCATGGACGCGCAACTGCGGCGCGAGAAACGCGATTTTTCCGCAGCGAGCGGCCTGGTGCTGCCCGTCGATGTCGACGACATCACGAAGACGGCCAGTATCGGTCTGACGTATTCGCCGCGGCCAAATATTCAATTGGGCGTCAGCGCATTCCGCGATACGCGCAGAGGCGCTCCTATTATCAACACAGGTAGTTACCGTGCCAAAGGCGCTTCCTTTAACGCCAGCATCCAGTTCTGATGAGTATTATGACGGTCAATGATATACCCCTGATTTCGTTTTTCCAGCGCATCCTCGATCCATTGATCATCATGGGTACGCTGTATCTGCTGTCCGCCTTGTCAGGTTCTCCCTTTACCGGCTACTCGCTGGTATTGATGATCCTTGCGTTCTTTATTTCCTCATCCGTATTCCAGTATGTCGACCCCTACCGCACCTGGCGCAGCGGCCGCATGCTGGCGTATGCGCGCGATGTCTTCGTCAGCTGGGGCATCACGGCCCTGATCCTGATCTTCCTCGGCTCGGCAACAGGACTGGCGTTTCATTTCGACCGCGAATTGGTGCTGGCCTGGTTTCTGCTGACGCCGTTCATATTGCTGCTCAGCCATCTGGCCGCGCGGCGCATGGTGGCCGATCCCGGCCGCGACAGCGAGGTGCGCTCGGTCGTCATCATCGGCGCCAATGACGCCAGCCTGAAGTTTGCCGCCACCGTCGAGCGCAACCCGAACCTGTTCATGAGCGTACGCGGCTTTTTCGACGACCGCACAGATGACCGCTGGCCCGAGAAGATGCGCGAGCCCATGCTGGGCAAGATGGCCGATATCGCTGCCTACGTGCGCGAACACAATATCAAGATGATATTCATCAGCCAGCCCATTTCGGCCCAGCCGCGCATCCGCAAGATGCTTGATGAACTGCAGGATACGACGGCATCCGTGTATTTCTTGCCCGATATCTATATCTTCGACCTGATGCAGGCACGTTTCGACAACGTGGGCGGCATGCCGGTGATCGCCATCCGTGAGTCGCCGTTTACCGGCTTTAACAGCATGGTCAAGCGCGGCAGCGATATCGTGCTGGGTCTGCTGATCCAGATCATGTTGTTGCCTGTGATGCTGGTCATCGCCATCGCCGTGAAGATGACCTCTAAAGGTCCTGTGATTTTTCGCCAGCGCCGCTACGGCCTGTATGGTGAGGAAATCATTGTGTATAAATTCCGCTCAATGACGGTCAGCGAGGATGGTGACAAGGTAGTGCAGGCCACGAAGAACGACCAGCGCGTCACGCGCATTGGCGGTTTCCTGCGTCGCAGTTCACTCGACGAGTTGCCGCAATTTATCAATGTGTTGCAGGGGCGTATGAGTATCGTCGGGCCCCGTCCGCATGCGGTGGCGCATAACGAGCAGTACCGTAAATTGATCAAGGGCTATATGTTGCGCCATAAGGTCAAGCCCGGCATCACGGGTTGGGCGCAGGTGAATGGCCTGCGTGGCGAGACAGAAACCCTGGACAAGATGGAAGCACGCATTCATTTTGATCTCGACTACCTGCGCAACTGGTCACTCTGGCTGGACCTGTGGATCATCATGCGCACGGTGAAAGTTGTGCTCAAGCGGGACAATGCCCATTGAATGAAGTGACCCTGCAACACTGCATGGAATTTGTTTTGCGTCAGATCAATACGCGTTAAAATGAAGCAAGCATTCGAAGTATGGACCATGGTCCGTACCAGCAAATCAGGTGTCATGCAAAGAACAATATGAGAAAGGCGCGACAGCATCATGTGACGGCAGGTGGCGACGCGTATTGCTTCGGTTGTCTTGCCGGCAACCAGCCTGGTTCGCACCGCTTCGCCCCCTCACTCGCCGGCGTTGGTCCATGCTGCGCCTCAGACTACGGCCCCATCCTCGCCGATCCTGTGCAGGAACGCGTCACGACAGCGTGTCCGCAGGGAAAATACATTCGTGCCAAGCACAAGAAATGCTATTTTATTAAGCCTCGCGCAGATAAATAATGAAATGGTCTGGCTGTAAGTTTTCTTGGAAACAGTTGTTTTTAAAACTTTTTAATGGATTTTTAAGCAAATATTTCCCGGCTGCTCTTGTACATTGTGTATCATATTTATAATATTGACAATTGTGTGGTCAAGTACCATAATTCCATAAGAAATCTGTTATTTTGGCAATATTTTTTGATAGCACGGTTATGTTTTTGTTATTAAATTGCCGTGAGCGATTTCTTTTCTGAACTAAAGGAGTAATTTTGAACCTCTTGCATAAACAACGTTGGAGTGTGCGCGTGCCGGAACTGAACGCTCGTATGCTGTGTTCGGCCTTGGTCTTGCTGACTGCAGTAGGGATGGCCGCGTGTGGCAACAAGGAAAAAAAGGCCGGGCAGGCACTGGCAAGTGTGAATGGCGAGGAAATTACTGTTCTTCAGCTCAATGAGGAAATGCAGCGTGCCAATGTACAGGCTGTGCAGCAAGAAGCCGCGAGCAAGCAACTGCTGGAATCGCTGATCGATCGCCAATTGCTGTTGAACGAAGCGGTCAAGGAAAAGATGGACCGGGACCCCAAGGTAGTGCAGGCGGTCGAGCGCGCGAAGTCTTTGATCATTGCACAGGCCTATATGCAGAAAAAGATCGGTGCGCTGCCCCGTCCGGGCAAGGCCGAGGTGGAAGCGTATTTTGAAAAGAATCCACAGTATTTCAGCCAGCGCAAGCAGTTCGATATGCGCGAGTTGATTATTGCCAGCGCCGATATGAATGATGCGCTGAAGGCCGCAATGGACGCAGCCAAGTCGCTCGATGAGGTGGCCGCCTGGCTCGACACGCATCAGGTCAAGTATGGTCGTACGCAATTGTCCCGTTCGAGCGCCGATCTGGCGCCGGAGTTGAGCGGGAAGCTGCTGACCATGCCAAAAGGACAGTTATTCATCATTCGCGAAGGCGACCGTACCTTGCTGATTTCGCTGGTCGATATCAAGGATAGTCCGGTGACCCTGGCCCAGGCGGCGGCGCAAATCGAACAGTTTCTCGCCAATAAGAAAACCAAGGAAGTGGCCGATGCTGAGCTCAAGCGTTTGCGCGCAACGGCAAAGATCGAATATCTGAACAAGCCTGCAGCGGGCAAGGACGCAGCCTCGACAGCTGCCCCGGCTTCGGCTGCCGCGCCGGCGTCAGCGCCTGCCGCGCCGACAGCAGTGTCGAACGAAATGAATGAACGTGGAGCAGCTGGGCTGAAGTGATGCCCGGTATAAGATGAACGCAAATTTTTATGGAAGCAGGCAAATCATGAAACGACTTGCAATGTGGATGATGGCAGCCTTTTTTGCGCTGACCGCTGGTGTTGCCGGCGCCGCCGATGTGTTGCTCGGTGCAGGCGATGTGCTGAAGATTTCCGTGTACGGTAGCCCGGATCTCGGTCTGGAAACGCGCGTCAGCGAAGCAGGTGAGATCACGTTTCCTCTGGTTGGCGCCGTGCCCATCGGCGGGCTTTCCGTTGCCGCTGCAGAAAAGAAAATTGGCAACCTGCTCGAAGGCGGCGGTTTTCTGCGCAAGGCACAGGTCAATATCATCGTAACTTCGCTGCAGAGCCAGCAGGTATCCGTGCTGGGGCAGGTAAATCGTCCTGGACGTTATCCGCTCGAAGGCAAGCGCAGCCTGATGGATGTGCTGGCAATGGCTGGCGGCTTTACTGCCGATGCTGGCGACACCATCAATCTGATCCGCAAGCGTGATGGCAAGACCAGCAAGGAAATTATCGACATTATCGAAATGGTGCGCGCCGGTTCACTGGAGCGTGATGTCGATCTGACTGGCAATGACGTGATTTACGTAGAACGCACCCCGCGTTTCTATATCTATGGAGAGGTACAGCGACCCGGAACCTTCCGCCTCGAACGGGGAATGACCGTACTGCAGGCGCTGTCTGTCGGTGGCGGCCTGACGCAGCGTGGCACGGAGCGCAGCATGCGCATCAAGCGCCGTGACGCAGCAGGTAAATTGGAAACGATTGAGGCGAAGCACGATGATCTGCTGCAGACAGACGACGTCGTTTATGTCAGGGAAAGCCTGTTTTAGTTTATGTCGCGCACGTCCGGATAATTTGTCTGAATCGATTTCTCTGATATGAGAGCTGTACCATGAATTTTTCACAATTTTTACTTATCCTGCGTGCGCGCAAATGGATATTGATCATTACCTTGCTGATTACGGTAGGTGCGACCGTCATCGTTAGTGCGCTGTTGCCAAAAACATACAAGGCATCGGCCTCGGTACTGATGAACTACAAGGGGATTGATCCCGTCACCGGCATGGCGATGCCTGGGCAGTTGTTGCCCGGCTACATGGCAACGCAGATTGATATTATCAGCAGCAAGAATGTTGCACTGCGTGTGGTCGATCAATTGCACCTGGCGGAAAGTCCTGCGGTGATTGCGCAGTTTAATGAAGCCTCGAAGGGTGTAGGCAATGTGCGTGACTGGCTTGCCGAGTTACTGCTGGCGAAGTTGGAAATTGTTCCATCGCACGAAAGTAGCGTGGTCGATATCAGTTTCAAGGGCAGCGATCCGCAATTTGTTGCAGCAGTAGCCAATGCCTTTGCGGATGAATATCAGAAGACCAGTATTCAACTTAAAGTCGATCCCATGAGAAAGGCATCGACGTACTTCACGGAACAGACGAAGCTATTGCGTGATTCCCTGGAGAGCGCGCAAAGCCGTCTGTCCGAGTATCAACAAAAAAATGGCATCGTGAGCCTTGATAATCGCCTCGATGTCGAGTCGAACCGCCTCAACGACCTGTCGGCGCAATTGGTCGCAGCACAAGGGTTGGCAATGGAAGCGACGTCGCGCCAGCGCATGGCACAGGGTGGTGCCTTTGCCGAATCGCCCGACGTGGCGGCCAATCCGCTGATTCAGAGCCTGAAGGTGGGACTGGGTAGCGCCGAATCCAAGCTTGCCGAGATTGGACAGCGACTGGGCACCAATCACCCGCAGTATCAATCCGCAAAGGCCGAAGTCGATAAATTGCGCAGTGACCTGAAGGAAAGCCTGCGCGTTACATCAAATAGCGTCGGCAATAATGCGCAGATCATGTCGCAGCGCGAAGGTGCCATTCGCGCCGCGCTTGCCGCGCAAAAGGCGAAAGTGCTGGAGTTGAACCGTACCCGCGACGAGATGGGCGTGTTGCAAAAAGATGTGGAGAGCGCCCAGCGCGCGTTCGAGGCGACGTCGCAGCGCCTGTCGCAAACGCGCCTGGAAGGGCAATCTGAGCAGTCCGATATTTCGCTGTTGAATCCGGCAGTGCCGCCCAGCCAGCCGGCGGGACCCAAGGTCTTGTTGAATACGGTACTAGCCCTGTTCCTTGGCACAATGTTCGGTATCGGTGTGGCCTTGCTGGCTGAAATGCTGGATCGTCGCGTGCGTTCTGAAAATGATCTTTCCGATGCCTTGCAGTTGCCCATGCTTGGCAGCATTGCCTGGAATGCGCCAGCCCGTTCTCGGGGGAACCGTTTCTGGTCGCTGTTGCCGCGTTCTTTGCGCGCAAATTAATTTTTCTTGGAAAGCATCATGAATCCAGTCCCACATTCTGTTCAGACCACCCCAACCCTGCCGCGTGGCGGCGACTCGAGCATTGGCAGCTTGCTGCTTGAATCGGGCAAGATTTCGCCTGAAAATGCCGAGCGCGTATTGCGCATGCAAAAAGAACTGGGCATTCGTTTTGGTGAAGCCGCGCAGCGCCTTGGGCTTGTGACGGAAGCCGACATCCAGCAAGTGCTGGCGCGCCAGTTCGACTACCCCTATCTGCAAGCGGGGCAAGGTGATTTTTCCGATAAGCTGGTGGCTGCCTATCAGCCATTCAGTCCCCAAGTGGAAACGTTGCGCGCTGTGCGCAGCCAATTGATGTTGCGCTGGTTTGCGCGCGGCCACAAGGCGCTGGTAGTGATGTCTGTTAACCCTGGGGAAGGGGCGAGCCTGTTCGCTGCCAACCTTGCCGTGGTATTTTCACAGCTTGGGGAGCACACCCTGCTGGTTGATGCCAACTTGCGTACGCCGCGTCAGCATGAGATCTTTGATTTGAAAGGTCGGCAGGGACTGTCGGACATGCTGGCCGGCCGTGCTGATCAGGACGCCATCACTAAAATTGACTCCTTTGTCGATCTGTCCGTGCTGGGAGCCGGTACGCTTCCTCCGAATCCGCAGGAAATGCTGAGCCGTTCGCCGTTTAGCGGACTCAATGCGCAGCTGGAGTCCCGCTATGATGTCGTGCTGTACGATACCTCCGCTTTTTCCGTTGGTTCCGATGCCTTGATCACCGCAACCCGTGCTGGTGGCGTGCTGCTGGTGGCGCGGAAGAATTACACGCTGTTGCACGATATCCATGCGATGACGGAGCAAATGGTGCAAAGCGGCGTCGAGGTCGTCGGTTCCGTGCTGGTAGATTTTTGATGAGTACGCTGAGCCATCCTGCATCAGTGCGCGACAAGTTGCCATCGCGCGCGATCGTTCTGGAATGGATGCCGATCATTATTGGCTTCCTGGCGCTGTACCTGCCATCGTTTTACTCGCTTTTTCATGGCATTTGGGCAACAGAAGATCAGGCGCATGGGCCGATCATTTTGGCGCTGTCCGTGTGGCTGCTGTATCACCAGCGCGCCAAGCTTCTGGACCGTGCCGATCCACGCGGCTCTCCTGTGCTGGGCTCGTTCATGTTCGTATTTGGCCTGCTGCTGTATGTCGCAGGCGTCTCGCAACAGATATTGGCGTTTGAGATAGGCTCCTTTGTTATCGTCACGATGTCGATTGTCTGCTTCAAGTTTGGCGCGGCATCGCTGCGCGCCGTGTGGTTCCCGTTTTTCTTCATGTTTTTCATGATTCCATTGCCTAGCGCTATCGTCTCGGCATTGACGCTGCCAATGAAGGTCGCCGTTTCCTATGTCACGGAACACTTGCTGTTCTGGGCCGGCTATCCGGTCGCACGCAGTGGCGTGATTCTGCAGATCGGACAATATCAGTTGCTGGTTGCCGATGCCTGTGCCGGTTTGCAGACATTGTTGACGCTTGAGGCGCTGGGCTTGTTCTATCTGAATCTGGTGCGCCATACTTCACCGTTCCGCAATATCGTCCTGGCGACGCTGATCATCCCGATTTCCTTTACCGCCAATGTGATACGCGTCGTGACGCTCACGCTCATCACGTATTATTTTGGTGATGCCGCAGGTCAAGGTTTTCTGCATGGTTTTGCCGGCATGGTGCTCTTCATCAGCGCCTTGATACTGATTATTAGTCTCGACACCTTGCTGCAATGGATAGTGCGCCGCGGCAATAGTAAACGCAGCCAGGGAGGCCAGTCATGAATACGCATACGCAAGTGAGCAAATCCTGGATCAGCGGCGTGATACTGGGCCTGTGCATGTTGTTCGCGTTATGGCTCGGGCAGCGTGCAACTCCCACGATCCGCATCGCTGACAGCCGGCCGAAAATTATGCTGGAAACGGCGATTCCTGCCGAGTTCGGCGACTGGGAGGAAGACCGTGCGCAGATTTCCGCTGTTGTCAATCCTACGGCGCTAGCGGAAATCAACAAGATTTATAACCAGACCCTGACGCGCACGTATGTCAATCGCGAAGGCGAACGCATCATGCTATCGATTGCCTATGGAACTGATCAGAGCGACAATTTGTCGATTCACTTCCCCGAAGGCTGTTATGGTGGCCAGGGCTTTGCGGTGGGCGCCACCACGCATGAACCACTGGAGACGGTCGCTGGCAGCATCCCTGCCTCGCGCCTGGTGGCAACTTTAAATAATCGCAATGAGCCGATCATTTATTGGGTCGTGGTTGGCGAGAAGGCGGTTAACGACATCTGGCAGATGAAAAAGGTCAAGCTTGCCTACGCGCTTGATGGCCGCATTCCGGACGCTACCCTGATGCGTGTGTCGACGATTACGCAGGATAATGCGCGCGGCTTCACTTTAGCCGAGGAGTTTGTCAATCAGATGCTGTCCTCCATGACACCTGCGCATCGTCGTCATTTCTCGGGCCAGGGCAGTTAACGCCGGCCAGGCGAGGTTGCTGGTTTGCCGCCCAAACAATCAATGTGGTGCAAGCCTGCGCCCAATTTGGAATCAAGATGAGTTTTTTTCGAACTAAGCTGAGCCCGGCAGGTGTGCCGCAAACGAATTCACCTCGCCGCAAAAACGCGGGCTTGCGCATGCCGGGCGCTTCCACCGTATTTATTGCGCTTGCCGTGGCCTTCTTGGCACTGCTGCTCGGTGCCGTGGTGGCGCTCGGTTCGAATCAATTGACCCTCATTCTCGCTGGTATCATGTTGATCGTGCCGGTAGTCGCGGTGGTCAACACGAAAAATTTGCTGCCGGTCCTATTTGTGTTTACTTTCCTGGTGCAGGGGATGGCACAGTATGCGTTCAACCTGCGTTTGGCGGCATGGCTAGGCAGTGGCCTCGGCGCCCTGTTTTTCGCCCGGGCCGTTCTTGAATTAAGTTCCTTCAATGGGCGCCGCGAGCGCGCGCCGAAGCCCGCTTTTGGCGCCAGCGCCGTCATTGTCGCCTCATTTCTCTACCTGTCCTTCTTTTTCTTCGGCATGGCCATTGGGCACTTGAGTTTACCCAAGATGATTTCCGCCTTTCGCTTTTGCGTGCCCATGTTCGGTGTGCTGTTTGCGCTGTACTGGTTTGAATGGCCGTTGAACCGAATCCAGACGCTTTGGAAACTGATCGCCATAATCACAGTGACACAGTTGCCAATTGTAATTTACCAGCATTTCTTCATGATAGGCAGCCTGGGTTGGGATGGTGTCGTTGGCACTTTCGGACTGGGCATGAGCGCCACTTTGGTCTTGTTTAGCACGAGCGGCTTGCTGTATGTAGTGGCGCGCTGGGTACGCGGGCTGAGCGGCCCGTTGTTGCCGGCTGCCATGCTGGCGGTGGTTCTGGCAATTAGTATCTTGGGCGAAGTCAAGGCAGTTTTTGTCTGGTTGCCTTTGACTCTCTTTTTGATCCTGCGCCGGCGCGTGCTGAAAAACATTTTTGCTTTTGTTACCTTTGGCTTATTTATTGGCCTGTTTATGGCTGGCACATATGGTGCCTATAAGGCGCTGTACTGGGGGGACGTGATCGGTGGTGGCAAGACGGTGGAAGAAAAGCTCGATCGGACGGGCGGGTATTTCTTTGATCCGCGCAGTGTCAACTACACCACTGGCGAGGTGGGGCGCGGTGCATCCATGTATCTATGGTATCGCGACCCGATGCCGACCTTGGTGGAGCGCCTGGTTGGTTACGGGCCGGGCGCCAGCGCCACTAATGCAGGTACAGGACAGGGTATTGTTGCGGTGCGTTATCGTCGCCTGGCCATCAACGCGACGGCCATTTCCGCGTTGCTATGGGATGTCGGGATCCTCGGCTTGCTTGCCTTCCTTGCCATTCCACTGACGGGTATCGTGGCGGGCCTGCGTTACGTGAAATTTTCGGGGGCAGATCCGGAGCGCCTGGCCATAGTGGATGTCAGTACGGTCACAATGATCATGCTCAGTACGACCGTGATCTACAATCGGGCCTTGCTTGATGAGTCTACCTTGCAATTGCTGATGTTTTTCAGTCTGGGCTGTATTGTGCATTTCTGCCGCTATCGTCATGCGGACGCTGCTGCTGCTGCTGCTCAGCCGCTTCAGAAACCGCGCACGGCGGGTGCCGGGGCACTGCCGGGACGATGAGCCATTCGCGCAGCAGTTTTAATAATTTGCTCAAAAACAGTTCGATGATGTTTCTGCTGAACATAGCTTCGGCAGGCGTCAGCGTACTTGCCATTCCACTCAGCTTGAAAATTATCGGTATCGCCGCATTCGGTCACCTTGTGTTGGTGCAGTCAATTGCGCTGGCCGTGTTCACCGTGTGCAATTTTCAGTACTGGCAGGGATTGCTGATTGAGTTGCCCGGTCGCCGCCTGTTGCCGCAGGCACTCAGTGCAGCTGTCTGGAAAAGCGCGCGTTTCGAATTGCTCGCGGTGTGCGGCGTCATGGCCGTGATGCTGATACTGAAGCTGTTTCAGCTGAGCCAGCTAAGTTCCTTTTCTTTGTCTCAGCTGATACTGCTGGCCTTGGCGGCCGTCTTTCCCATTGTGGGCACCCCCACGGCTTATTTTCGCCTGATTAACAAATATCAGGTGTTGATGCTGGCTGGTTTGCTGAGCAGTCTGTTACGCCTGCTGTTGCTATTTTTGGCAGCGCATTTTTCGCCAAGTGCATTTATGCTGGTGTTGGCCTATTTTGTGCCGGAAGCGCTGCGTTGTGCGGGCCTTTTTTTATATATTCACTTGGCCAGGAAAGGACTCGATGGCAGCCTTGAGGCCAGCACAGTGGATCAAGGGCGGATAGTGAGAGCTGGACGCTGGAGTACTTTCCAGGCGATCTGTGACTTGCCCGTGGCTCAGCTGGACCGCGTGATATTGGGCTTTTCCCTGTCGGGAGAGTACCTCGGCGTATTCAGCATCCTGAAGCGGATTTATGCCTTGGTGAATATGGCCAGTGCCCCGTTCTATTCGGCGTCCATCCCCGAATTTGCTTCACGCGTGAATGCGGGCGACGTGCGCGGTGCTTTTACGCTCTGGCTGAAAACGCTGCGCGTGCTTTCCGGCGTTTCGTTGATCGCAGGCGCACTGTGTTTTGCCAGCCAAAAGTTATGGATGCCGTTGATATTTTCGGGCCTGCAGAGTTATCCATGGGAGTTCGCTGTGGTGCTAGCCAGCGCCATGCTGGCGGGAACTTTTGTAACGACGCATGCCTTATATTGGTCGCTTGGAAAGTTGCGGCAGACGACCATTATCGCGGTAGGTTCGAATGTCTTTTACCTGTTGATGCTATGGTTGCTGACCTCGCACTACGGTCTGCTTGGCAGTGTCAGCGCTTTTCTCGTACATGTTTCTCTTGTGGCTATATTAAAAATATTCTTACTACGGCGTTTGATGCCTCAATAAATATGATCCCTAAGCTAATACATTATTGCTGGTTCGGCGATGGACAAATGAATGGCTTGCACGAGCGGTGCGTGGCATCATGGAGAAAATATTGTCCAGATTATGAAATCAAGCTGTGGAATGAGAGTAATTCCAATCTGGATAATGCCTATTGTCGCGCGGCGATCAGGCAAAAAAAATGGGCATTTGTCGCTGATTGGGTTCGTTTTGACGCACTGGTGACGTATGGCGGAATTTATCTGGATACCGATCTTGAATTGATCCGTCCGATTGATGAGTTATTAACTGGCGTGGATTGCCTGCTGGCACGCGAAAGCAAGCGCTCAATCGCCACCGCATTTATCGCCTGTCAGGCTGGTGATTTGACGATGCAGCATGCGCGCAGTCTTATCGCTGATGAGCTAAGCAAGCGCCAGATGTTTGCCACTTCGCCGCATATCCTCAAACGTGCGGTCGCCCTGGCAGGAGAGGAACATAGCAGGATTCTGACACCCAAGTCGTTTTATCCGTTTAATCCGTATGATCCTGATATCGCGCGCAATCCCCGGCAATTCATGTATGCGGATGTGACGGCGGAAACTTATGGCGTACATCACTATGGATTACATGGTTCCTGGGCCGATGGGCGCGTGCAGCGGCTGCTATCGCGTGCCTTGGCAAAACTTGCTATTCGCCGTAAATGGCAAATTTCCTTCAATCCTTTTCCAGGGAATTGGAATTAATTATTTGATATTTGTTTGCTTGTTGGTTAGTCATGATTAAAGCGCTATATTTATCCATATTTCACATTTCATTTTCGCAAATGGTTGCTTAAGTCGCATTCCATGCGGATCTGCGCGTATATATTTTTTGTGGGGTGGTTGTCTCCAAGCGACAGTTATTTACAATTCCTTGGTGTATAGTGACGGCTGAATGCAACATTAATCAGGTTTTTCTGGCGCTGCCGTTATTCCCTGTTGCCGTTTTAATTGAAGAAGTTCCCCCTTGAGTCCGATATGTTCACTGGTGAGTTGACACCGGCAAGCCTGACTGCAGTCTGGGAGGCGCTTATCATGCCCTTCACCTCTATATCAGGAGATATCAAATGCCTACAAGAATAGTGTCCAGTTCGGGCTTGCTGCTGGCCAGCCTGCTGGTGACTTGTTTGCCCAGTCGCGCAGACTGGGTCATGTCGGCCACGCCAGGCATCGTACGCCCTGCGCCAGATCAATTACAGACGCAGCCGCAAAATCCCCCTTCCATCACATGGGCGCGTCATCGGACTTATCCGGCACAATATGTCGTTGAAATCCAACGTAAGGGCGGGACGACGACGTCCTATACCGTCAGCCGCAATTTCATCCTGCTCGCGCAGCCCCTGGAGGCTGGCCAGTATGCGTGGCGGGTGCGTCCTCTTAGCACGGTCATCGACTGGTCGGATTGGCGTGGTTTCATAATTGATGCTACTTCCAAGCAATTTGTCGTGCCCGAGAATGGGAATATCGGCACGGCGATACTTGCCCACCCACGTCCGCGGCAACTGGCGACTAGCTTCCAGCCGGCAAGCACCTGGTCCGCTGCCATGCGCGCAGACCGCGGCGGTGCCCTTGCCAAGCTCACTACCGAGGTGAATACGCGCATGATTTCACTGGCGCCGGTATCCAATGCGACCTTCCCGACCTTGTCAGCGACGGCAGGCGCTGCGGCGGTTTCCGCGCAATATGCGCTGGTGTCGAATACGATGGGTGGCGTGATACGGCAGCTTGAAGCCGCAGCGCTCATGTATCGGCTCACCCTCGACAAGAAGTATCTGCAAGAAGCCATTGCGCGAGGCGACCAGATCGCTTCGCTCGATCCCGAGGGGGCAACCAGTTTTGCGTCGCAAGACCAGGTGGCGCGCATGATGTCGCTGGTGCTGGCCAAGGGGGCCGACTTGCTCTGGAATGAGCTGGACGCGCCACGGCGCAAGGCCTGGATGGACATGGCGGTTCTGCGCGCGCGCCCCATCTACAATAATCTGGCGGTGGCAAATGGCCGGCTCGACCAGACACCGCTGGACTCGCACGGTATCGAGGCACTTGGCTACCTGAGCCTGATTTCTGTCCTGGCACTGGGCGAATCGCCTGAAGCGAAGGTCTGGCTCGATTTCGCAGTGCGCTCATATGCGCACTTGATCCATGTCTGGAGTGGCGCCGAAGGGGGCTATTCAAATGGCACGGCGTATGCGCAATACACGATCGACATGCAGATGCAGGTGTGGCAACCACTGGCCCAGGCAACCGGCATTAACCTGTTCGAAAAACCGTGGGCAGCAGGCTTTGCCAGTTACTTCATGCAGTTCACTCCGCCTGGCACCCCTAGCCATGTGTTTGGCGACGTACATGAAGGCGTGCCTGATCAGGCATTGATGAAGGCGTTCATCTCGCGCCAGAAAACGCCCGCTGCGGCGTGGTTTGTCAGCAACACGGTGGGGGAGGAGAATCCGATTACCTTGCTGCAGGCACCGTACCCCCTGCCAGTGGCGGCAGTGACAACCGCGGCGCCGCCACCGAACGCGATGCTGTTCCCAAGTATCGGCTGGGTGGCCATGCATAGCAGCATGGCCGACCGGGCGCGCACTTCCGTTTTCTTCAAGTCCAGCCCGTATGGCTCCTATAATCATAGTCATGGGGACCAAAATAGCATCGTGATCAACAGCGGCGGCCGCAAACTGCTGACGGAAGCGGGTTATCAGGATTATTTTGCGTCGCCGCAAGCGATGAGCTGGTATCGCACGACCAAGGCGCACAATGCGGTGACGGTCGATGGCGGGCTGGGTCAGCCAGTCGCCGGTACGCTGGAGTTGCTTGATCGTAAGGGGCGCATTACTGCCTTCCGCACGTCGCCGACGCTGGACTATGCCGAAGGCGATGCCTTGCCCGCTTACAACGGGTTGTTGACGACGGCATTGCGCAAGGTCTGGTATTTGCGCGGGCAGGATATGGTCGTTGTGCTGGATACGCTCGCTTCCGCGACACCGCGTATTTTCGAATGGAACCTGCATGCGGCCGCGCCCATTACTTTTACCGCTACCAATGCGGCGAAGATCGTCAACGTTGATCGCAGCCTGTGTCTGCAGTCATTGTCGACTGACGGCACTGCGCTGGCCAAGCGTTTGAGTCCGCCATCGAAGGCCGGTACGATAGAAGACCACGCGGCCTTCGTCAAACCGACTGCGGCATTGAAAGGCGAGTTTCTGGTGGTGCTCGATGTGGGGTGCAAGGGCATCAAATCGCAGCTGACGCAAACGGCGACAGGGCGACAACTCACCGTGGGCACGCAGACTATCGTCTTGCCTTGATGTAAACTTGATGACAATGCCGGCGCCATGCCGGCATTGTTTCAAGTTCGGTTGCGGTTCTCAGAGACGGCGCGCGCCGGGATGCCGACCGCAGTGGCGCCAGCCGGCACGTCGTGCAGCACTACCGCATTGGCGCCTATCTTCGCGCCGCGGCCTATCGTAATAGGCCCCAGGACACAGGCGCCCGCACCAATTTCCACATCGTCTTCGATCACCGGCACCTCCAGCAGTCCAGCGCGTCCACCGATGGTGACGTTCTGCGATATCTTGACGCGGTCGCCTATGACGGCACGTGCATGCACCACGATACCCAGCCCGCTGTACGCCAGCAATACATCGCTGCCCATTGTTACGCCTGGCGGTAGCACCACGGCAAAGAGCATGCGGTTGAGCGCATATAGCATTCTTGGCAAGAACGGGATGCGATGACGTTGTAGCCAGGCAGACAGGCGAAATATACTAAGCATGGGTAGCGCGGCCCTTTTCAAGTTGGCGATGTATGTGCGGCGTGGCGACGGTAGACGGCAGCGTAACCGGATAGCTGGTGAAATTGCAATGAAATATCGGATGTACGGCCTGTTGCCCTGTACACTTTGTTCTGCAGTATGAGGCCTCTTGCTGAAGATATGGTGTAACTGACATTGCTCTCTGATACGGATGGTATAATTATAATAATTATATGTTATTTATGATAATATTTTTCGTCCTGGACGATTAATTCACCTTGCCTCTGCGACTATTCATACATGTTTCTCAAAATATTACAGCTTGTGCCTGAGGCATTGCCGACTTTTCGCCCGGATGTGGCTGTCCTGTTCGGTAAGTACTTGCCCCGCCATCAAGTCGTCTGTGATCTGGTGGGGATGGCGGACAGTGCGCCATTCCAGCAACAGGGCTTTGCCTCGGCGCAGCGCGCCTCCTATCACGCCAGCCGCCTGCGGCGCGAATGGTCGTTCATCAAACTGAGCCTGCGCAGCCTGTTGTCGGCCCGGCGTGGCGATTGCCATATTATCCAGGTACGCGACATGGTGTCGATCGGCCTGCTGGGAATGTGTATTGCCCGTTTCAAGAAAATTCCATTTACCTATTGGGTCTCGTACCTGATGTGCGAAGGCCGCATAGAAAACGCGCGCCATCAACTGGCGCGGCAGCCCAGCCTGCGTCAGCGGCTGGTGTTGCTCAAAGGATTATTAGAGGCGCAACTTTTATACCGTCTTGTCTTGCCGGGCGCCAAGCACGTTTTCGTGCAAAGCGATGCCATGCGCGACTATATGATTGCAAAAGGAATTCCCGCCGAGCGCCTGAGTGGCGTGCCGATGGGCGTGGATATGGAACTCATGGACGGTACTCCTCGATCGAGCCGGCGTCCGGAAGGCTGGCAGGACGTCCCGTTGCTCGCCTACCTGGGTACCTTGGACAAATCACGCAATGTCGAACGCATGATCGAGGCGCTCCAGTTGTTGCGCGTAACGGTCCCGCGTGCCTGCCTATTATTGATCGGCGGTTCGCCCTATGCACAAGACGAGCAGGATTTGCTGCAGTACGCGGCGCGTGCCGGCCTGTCCGACGCCGTGCGCATTACCGGGTGGTTGCCTTCGGCGCAGGCCTGGGAATTGCTGCAGGGCGCCGATCTGGCATTGTCCTATATTCCGCGCGGAGTCCGCTACGATGTCAGTTCGCCTACCAAATTACTGGAATACCTGGCGCTGGCAATGCCCACCATCGGCAATGACAGCCCCGACCAGGTGCAGGTGCTGGAGACCAGTCAGGCTGGCTGGCTGACGGCTAGCGAGCCGGCCGCCATGGCCGGCGCCATGGCCGACGTGCTCGCCAATCGGGACCGCGCACGTTTGCGCGCCAGCCGTGGGCCGGCATATATTGCCAGCGCGCGCAGCTATGCCATCATTGCTGCGCAAGTTGCTCAGCAATATCGCCATATCGCAGCCGCCTAGGCTTTCGCTATGTATCGAAGGCAAAGGAGATCAATAGATGGGAACTTTGTCACCAGCAAATAGCACCCCGCCGCGTGATGGGGTGCTCGATGGATTTCGCATGGTGCTGGCTGTCATGGTACTGGCTTTGCATGCCGGAAGCGAAGCGGTGGGAGAGGGGGCCTATTTGACGGTGAATGGCCTGTTCCGTATAGCGGTACCCGTGTTTTTCATCATGAATGGCTATTATTTCAGCAAGGCATGCACGAGCGGAGCCACTTTTCTTTCCTGGTTGAAAAGGGCCGCAGCCATTTATGTCTTCTGGATGGTGCTGTATTCGCCATGCTATCTGCATCCGCAGACACTCTCCGGCACGACTGCCTGGGTCATGCTGTTTGCCACGGTGGTGATGGGTTATCACCACCTCTGGTATATGTCGGGCCTGCTCTGTGCAGGGATCTTGCTATATTGCTTGCGTGAGCAGACGAGCCTTCGTCTTGCTGCAATGGCCATGATTTTGTTTGTCATGGGCGTATGTTTGCAATATTGTCGTGTTTATCACAATTTCTCGTCGCCTCTGCTACAAAATATCGTGGCGCTGAACTGGATATCCCGTAATTTTTTGTTTTTTGGCTTCCCTTTCCTGTGTGCGGGCTTTTTGATTGCCAGACAGGCCTGGCGTCCGCATGGCCTGACGGCGATGGCGAGCGTTGCGGCTGCCACATTGCTTCTTGTGCTGCTGGAATCGCATGCGAACTATCTCTTGCAAGGCGCAACCAAGAAAAGTTTCGACATGCTGTTTGCCCTGGCCCTGGCCGCACCAGCATGCTTCATGGTGGCACTGCACGCACCTTCGCACGGCAGCATGCTGGCCTCCAGAATGTCATCCGCAGTCTATTTTATTCATCCTGCTTGCCTGACCTTGGGCGTCTATTGGGGATGGCAAGACTGGGGAAGCCTGACCTTGGCAGGGCTGTTCCTGTCGCTGCTTGCCAGCCTGCCGCTGATGCTGCTGGCGCGGCGCCTGCGCTATATTTTGTAAGTTGCACGACTGTCCCGCATCGCGTGGATGGTTCTGTTATTAATGACTTGGGATAATCGGTATGCTTGCTTCTATAAAAAAAGTGCTTGCTGCACGGCGGGTACGTCGTTTTGAGCAGATGCTTCGCAGACGCGGCGTTGCGCTTGGCGAAAACATTCGTTGGGGAAATTTGAAGACGATCAGTATCGATGTCACACGCCCAACCTTGCTGGAAATTGGCGCGGGAACGACGATCAACTCTGGCACAGAGATTCTGACGCATGATTTCGTCACCAACCTGTTCCTGGATTTGCATGGCGACTTCGTTAATTCTTCGGGGAAGGTGGTGATCGGCCGAAATGTGTATTTTGCCCGCAATTGCACCGTGCTCAAGGGCGTGACTATTGGCGATAACTGCGTGATCGGCTATGGCGCCGTTGTTACCAGGGACGTACCTTCTGGCGCGATCGTAGCGGGCAATCCGGCGCGGATTGTCGGAAATGTTGAGCAATATTATGAAAAACGCAAAGTCAAATGTGTGGCCGAAGCCTTTGAGTATGCGCGCAGCATCCAAGAGCGGCTGGGGCGGCGTCCTGTCGTGGAGGATTTCTGGGAAGAATTTCCGTTGTTCATGGACGGCGATCAGCTGGACGACCGCGTGCCGGTGAAGCGCCAACTGGACCGCGCCTATCCACGGTATGTGGCGAATCACAAGGCGCAGTTCGCGTCCTTCGAGGCTTTTCTCCATGCCGCCGGCATACAGGACTGAACACCATTTCTGCAAGGCAAGTCCTTTGCGGTCTCGCCCGTTTTTTTGTGGCGCAAAGCGATGTCGCTTGCACACTGGTTATATGATTAACTAGATTGCAAAAAAATAATTTATAATATGAAAATGATTACTGTGATGTTGCTTGGGCCGTCTCTTGATGCGGTCAGTGGGGTCAGTACCCATCTGAATCAAATGTACCGTTCCAGCTTGTCGCGAGATTTTCATCTTGTACATTTCCAGGTGGGCAGCGAAGGGCGTGGGGAGTCCGCGCCAGGAAAAGTGGTGCGTCTTTTGACCAGCCCGTTTCAATTTGCCGTATCGTTGTTGCGGAAACGTCCCGATATTGTCCATGTGAATACGTCGATGGAGCAAAAGAGTTACTGGCGCGATATCGTGTACGTATTTATCGCCAAACTGATGGGCAAACAAGTCGTCTATCAGGTGCATGGCGGCGCGCTACCAGAGGATTTTTTTGGCAACCGGCCGTTGCTGACGGGACTATTGCGCAAGGTGCTGCGTTCTGCCGACAAGGTTGTGTTGCTGGCGCAAGCGGAATTGCGCGCCTATCGGCATTTTGACGAAGCGCTGCCGTTGGCGGTGATACCGAATGCCATCGATATCGCCGACGATCCGCAAGACAAACGAATGCATGCTCGGCCGTTGCTTCTGGTCTACGTGGGAAGGCTTGCGGAAAGCAAGGGCCTATTCGAACTGCTGGCGGCCCTGGCCCGGGTTCGCTCTGCCGGCGTCACGGTGACATTGAAGATCGCCGGTAGTGGTCCAGCCGAGGTCTCATTGCGGGCGCGGGCCGTCGAATTGGGCTTGCAAGACGCCGTAAGTTTCCTCGGGCCAGTGTTTGGCAAGGAGAAGGACCAGTTGTGGAAATGTGCGGATGTATTTGGGTTTCCCACGCATCATGAGGGCCTGCCTTATGCATTGCTGGAGAGTATGGCAGCCCGTACGCCAGCACTGGTGTGTCCGGTGGGCGCCATTCCTGATGTGATGCAGGATGGCGTGCACGGCCTTTTCGTGGCATTGCGCGATCCACAGGCTCTGGCCCAGGCTATTTTACGGCTCGATGGGGACCGTGCGTTGCTGCAAAGTATGGGCCAGGCCTGCCGATTGCGCATCGAGAGCCAGTATTCGCTGGAGCGCCTGGCGCAGGACTTCCGTGACACCTATGGCGCACTGCGTCGATAAGATTACTTTTCAAGAGGCTGTTATTCATGTGTGGTATTGCTGGCTTCATTCTCCCCGCATCTGTTCCTGGACAGCGTGACATCATGACCGCGATGGGGACGGCGATTGCTCATCGTGGCCCCGACGATACCGGCATGCTCGATGTCGCCACGGACGATGCACAGTATCGTGTCGGCCTGGTACACCGGCGCCTGTCGATCATCGATCTGGCCACCGGCCACCAGCCACTGGGTAATGCCGATGGTTCGGTGCAAGTGATTTTTAACGGCGAAATCTATAATTTCCAGCCCCTGCGCGAGCAACTGATTGCACTGGGACATACGTTCAAAACCGCATCCGACACGGAAACCATCGTGCACGCGTATGTGCAATGGGGCGAAGAGTGCGTGCGGCATTTCCGCGGTATGTTTGCCTTCGCCATCTGGGATGCGCGCCACGACCGCCTGTTTATTGCACGCGATCCGTTCGGCAAGAAACCGCTGTTCCTGTGCGAACACGCTGGCGGCTTGCTGTTTGCTTCGGAAATCAAGTCTTTGCTGGCCGTTCCTGGTGTCGCCGCGCAGGCTGACGAGGTTGCCATCTGGGATTATTTTGCCTACCGCTATGTACCGGGTCCAGCGACCCTGTTCCAGGGAATTCGAAAACTGGCGCCTGGTTCCACCCTGACATGGGAAAATGGCGCATTGCGCGAACCGGTGTATTTCACGCCCGCCGACAGCCGGCCGCGCGTGGCGGCACCGCTGCCTGCCGACCCCGTCGCCACCTTCCTCGACAAGCTCGATGAATCCGTGCGCATCCGCATGATTTCCGACGTGCCCTTCGGCGCCTTCCTGTCCGGCGGCATCGACTCGTCGGCCGTGGTGGCGCTGATGTCGCGCCATGCGGGCGTGCCCGTGAAGACCTTTTCCGTCGGTTTCAAGGAGGGCGGCTTCAGCGAGCTGGCGTATGCGGCCGATATCGCGCGGCAATTTTCCACGGAGCACCATGAGCTGGAAGTGTCCGTCGACCAGGTCATCGCACTGCTGCCTGATCTCGTGCGTTTCCGCGACGCCCCCGTGGCCGAGCCGTCCGACATCCCCATCTATCTGCTGGCGAAGGAATCGCGCAAGACGGTGAAAATGGTCTTGACGGGCGAAGGCTCCGATGAAATCCTCGGCGGTTATCCCAAGCACGTGTACGAGCGCTATGCGGGCAACTACCAGATGCTGCCGGGCCTGCTGCGCCGGGGCTTGATCGAGCCGGCCATCGGCGCCTTGCCGTACCGTTTCCGCCGCGCCAAGACGGCCATCGTGAACCTGGGCCTGGAAGCGTTCCACGAACGCATGCCGCGCTGGTTCGGCATGATGTCCGACCAGGAACGCGCGCGCCTGGTGGCCATGCCGGCGCCAGCGCGCCAGCGCGATCCGTCGCTGGGCTGCGGTAGTACCGGCAACAGCGCCTTGCGCCGCATCCTGTGCTTCGACCAGCTGAGCTGGCTGCCCGACAATCTGCTGGAGCGGGGCGACCGCATGACCATGGCCGCGTCGCTGGAAGCGCGCATGCCCTTCATGGACCACGAGCTGGCGGCCTACGTGTCGAGCCTGCCTGACGACTACCGCGTGCGCGGTCGCACTACCAAGTGGATATTGCGCGAAGCCATGAAGCAGCTGCTGCCGCAAGCCATCCTGGAACGGCCGAAGGTAGGCTTCCGCGTGCCCGTCAACGAATGGTTCCGCGGCCCCATGAAGGATTACCTGTACGAACACTTGACGGCTGCCGAGTCGCGTACGCGCCACTATTATCATGCTGCTGCGCTGCAACAGGTGCTGGCCGAGCATGTGGCCGGGCGGCAAAACCACGAAAAGCTGCTGTGGAGTTTGCTCACGCTGGAAATATGGCACCGCCAGTATCTGTGAGATGTCCATGCTGAGTAACCTGTCCTGGAAACTGAACCGCCTGCGCGCCATGGGGGCGCCCGAGGTGGCGCACCGTGTGCGCGATGCCGTGCAGCAGCGGCTGCAGGCGCGCGGCTATGGCCTGGCGCATGTGCCGCCGCCCGCCGCGCGCCAGCGTTTCGGTACGCCATGGCTGGGCTTGCCCATGGCCGCGGCACCGCACCTGGCGGCGGCCGAACGCATCCTGGCGGGCCGCTTCGACGTCTTTGCCCTGCGCGATGCGGACCTGGGTTTCCCGCCCCAATGGAACCGTGATCCGAAGACGGGCACGGTGGTGCCATTGGACTTCGGCAAGACGCTCAATTACCGCGATGAAGCCGTGGTGGGCGACATCAAATGCCTGTGGGAACCGAACCGCCACCTGGCCGTGGTTGACCTGGCGATGGCGTACCGCCTCGGCGGCGACTTGCGCCATGCGAACGGCGCGCAAGCCTTGCTGGAATCGTGGTGGCAGCAGTGTCCGTATCCGCTGGGGCCGAACTGGAGCAGCGCGCTGGAACTGGCCTTGCGACTGGTCAGCTGGTCGCATGCGTGGCACTTACTCGGCGGCATCCACAGCCCTTTGTTCGAGGGTGCGCAGGGGCAAGCCTTTTTGCGGCGCTGGCTCGACAGCATCTACCAGCATTGCCATTTCATCGCGGGCCATTTTTCGCGCCACTCGTCGGCCAACAACCACCTGTTTGGCGAATTGACGGGCTTGCATATCGCGGCACTCACATGGCCTTGCTGGCCGGAAAGTGCTGGCTGGCTGGCGCAGACGGAATGCGAGCTGGAAGCGCAGGCGCTCAAGCAAAACGGCCCGGATGGGGTGAACCGCGAGCAAGCCATTTATTATCAGCACACGGTGGCCGACGAGATGCTGCTGTGCGTGCTGGCGGGCCGCGCGAATGGCCGCCCCCGCTCGGCCGCTTTCCTGCAGCGCCTGGAAGCCATGCTGGACTTTATCGCCGCCATGACGAACGTGGCGGGCGAGGTGCCGATGATCGGCGACGCCGACGATGCCCTGCTGGCGCACTGGGACAAGGCGCCGGGCGCGAATCCCTACACCTCGCTGCTGGCCAGCGGCGCGGCCCTGTTCGGCCGCGCCGACTTCAAGGCCAAGGCGCGCGCCTTCGACGAGAAAAGCGCCTGGCTGCTGGGCGAGGCGGGGCGCAAGGCGTTTGGCGCCTTGCCGGACCTTGCGCCCGATACCTTGCCGCGCGCCTTCCCCGATGGCGGCTATTACGTGATGGGCGCCGGCTTTGGCACGCCCGACGAAGTGCGCCTGATTGCCGATGCCGGCCCGCTGGGCTACCTGGGCATCGCCGCGCACGGCCACGCCGATGCGCTGGCGCTGACCTTGTCCGTGGCGGGCCAGATGGTGCTGGTCGATCCGGGCACCTATGCCTACCATACGCAAAAGCAGTGGCGCGATTATTTCCGCGGCACCAGCGCGCACAACACCGTACGCATCGATGGCCGCGACCAGTCCCAGTCGGGCGGCAACTTCCTGTGGCTGCGCAAGGCCAGGGCAGCGTGCCTGGCGTGGCGCGATGATGACGATGGGCAATTCTGGAGCGCCAGCCATGACGGCTACCTGGGCTTGAAAGATGGCGTGCTGCACCGGCGCGACGTACGCGTCGCGCCCGGCGCCGCGCTGATCGTGGTCGATGACATGCTCGAATGCCAGGGTGCGCATGAGGTGGAGTTGTTCTGGCACGTCGATCCCCGCTGCCGCGTGCAGCTGGACGGCCAGGTGTTGCGTGTGGCGGGCGACGCCTTCGCGCTGGAGATGCATTTACCGCCGTTGCCGGATGCTTCCGTGCAACTGGTATGCGGCAGCGACCATCCGCCGTTGGGCTGGATTTCGCACCGCTTCGATGAAAAACAGGCTGCGCCTGTGTTGGTCTGGCGTGGGCGGCTGCAAGGCGCAGCCACCTTGCGCACGGAGTTTCACCTGAGTTTGGCTAACTCTGATCTGTCAGAAAATACGAGGAAAACATGAAAATTAGCATATTTGGTTTGGGTTATGTGGGTGCCGTCTCGGCTGGTTGCCTGGCAACGGATGGGCACGAAGTGATCGGCGTCGATCCGAACAAGACCAAGGTGGAGCTGATCAACCAGGGCACCACGCCCATCATCGAAAAAGACATCGGCGAGATGATCGCCGCCACCGTCAAAAGCGGCCACTTGCGCGCCACCTTCGATGTGCGCGACGCCGTCTTTGGTTCGGACATGTCGCTCATCTGCGTGGGCACGCCGTCGCAACTGAATGGCAACCTGGACCTGAGCCACGTGCGCAAGGTATGCCAGGAGATCGGCGCCGCCATCCGTGAAAAGGATACTTTCCACGTCGTCGTGGCGCGCTCGACCATGTTGCCCGGCTCCATGCGTTCGCTCGTCATCCCGACCCTGGAAGCGGCGTCGGGCAAGGTGGCCGGCGTCGATTTCGGCGTGTGCAACAACCCGGAATTCCTGCGTGAAGGCACGGCCGTCTACGACTACTACAATCCGCCGAAGACGGTGATTGGCGAATCCGACGAAAAGGCCGGCGCGCTGCTGGTGCAGCTGTATGAAAAGATGGATGCGCCGCTGGTGCGCACGGACGTGGAAACGGCCGAGATGGTCAAGTACACGGACAACACCTGGCACGCCGTCAAAGTGGCGTTCGCGAATGAAATCGGCAACATCTGCAAGGCCGTCGGCATCGATGGCCACAAGGTGATGGAAATCTTTTGCCAGGACACCAAGCTGAACCTGTCGCCGTACTACATGAAGCCGGGCTTCGCCTTTGGCGGCTCCTGCTTGCCGAAAGACGTGCGCGCGCTGACCTACAAGGCGCGCAGCCTGGACCTCGATTTGCCCTTGCTGAACTCCATCCTGCCCTCGAACCAGCGGCAAGTGGAAAAGGGCATCAAGATGATCGTCGACAAGGGCGCGCGCAAGGTGGGCATCCTGGGCTTTTCGTTCAAGGCGGGCACGGACGACTTGCGCGAGTCGCCGCTGGTCGACGTCATCGAATACCTGCTGGGCAAGGGCTACGAACTGAAACTGTACGACAAGAACGTCAACCTGGCGGCCCTGACGGGCGCCAACCAGGACTACATCCTCAATCACATTCCGCATATTTCCAAGCTGATGGTGACGCACATGCAGGACGTGCTCGATTTCGCCGACACCATCGTCATCGGCAACGGCGCGGCCGAATTCAAGACCGTGCCAGCCAGCTTGAAGCCGCACCAGCACATCGTCGACCTGGTGCGCATCAGCAAGGAACAAAGTGGAGAGCAATATGACGGCATCTGCTGGTAACGCCGTGGCCGGCCAACCGCGCCGGGTGCTGATCCTGGTGGAAAACCTGCCGTCGCCGTTCGACCGGCGCGTGTGGCAGGAAGCGACGACCCTGCATGCGAACGGCTATGAAGTGTCGATCATCTGCCCGACGGGCAAGGGCTACGAGTCGCGCTACGAAGCCATCGACGGCATCCATATCTACCGCTACCACCTGCCGCTGGAAGCGGAAGGAGCGAAGGGCTACCTGGTCGAGTATTCGCTGGCGCTGTTCCATACTTTCCGCCTGGCGTGGAAGGTGCATTTCGCGCGCGGTTTCGACGTCATCCACGCCTGCAATCCGCCCGACCTGCTGTTCCTCATCGGCGGCTTTTTCAAGTTGACGATGGGCAAGCGCTTCCTGTTCGACCACCACGACATCAATCCGGAACTGTATGAAGCCAAGTTCGGCCGGCGCGATTTCTTTTACAAGCTGATGGTGCTGTTCGAGCGCTGGTCGTTCCAGAGCGCCGATGTGTCGATCGCCACCAACGAGTCGTACAAGAAGATCGCCATCGAGCGGGGCGGCATGAAGCCCGAGGATGTCTACGTGGTGCGCAGCGGACCCAAGCTGGACCGCCTGCGCGTGCTGCCGCCCGTGCCGGAATTGAAAAAAGGCCGCGCCTACCTGGTCGGTTACGTGGGCGTGATGGGCGCGCAGGAAGGCATCGATCTGCTGCTGCAGGCGGCGCAATACATCGTGCAGACCCTGAAGCGCGAGGATGTGCAGTTCGGCCTGGTCGGCGGCGGCACTTCGCTGGAACAGATGCGGCAGATGGCGCGGGAGCTGGGCATCGCCGACTACGTGACGTTTACGGGACGCGTGCCGGACCAGCAACTGCTGGAAATGCTCAACACGTCCGATGTGTGCGTGAACCCGGACGTGGCCAACGACATGAACGACAAGTCGACCATGAACAAGATCATGGAATACATGGCTCTGGGCAAGCCGATCGTGCAGTTCGACCTGGTTGAGGGCAAGGTGTCGGCGCAGCAGGCGTCGCTGTACGCCTTGAAGAACGACCCCGTCGACATGGCGCGCAAGATCGTCGAATTGCTGGACGACCCGGCCCGCCGCGAGCAGATGGGCGCGTTTGGCCGCCATCGCGTGATCAATGAACTGGAATGGGAATATGAAGCGCCCAAGCTGCTGGCCGCGTATGCGCGCCTGTTTCCCGCCGCCGCGCCTGCCGCTCCCGTGACCCTGAGCAAGGATGGCCGCTGATAGCGCCGGACAAAAGCGCGGTGCTCGGTGCGCGGCGTGCTGGGTGGCATGTTGATCGCCTGAAGGATTATAGTGTCGAGCATGCGTGCTCCTCAATAAACTGTTTGCGAAATGAAGCCATGAAAATTTATCCAGTCATCCTGTCCGGTGGTTCGGGCACCCGTTTATGGCCGCTGTCGCGCGCCGTGCTGCCCAAGCAACTGTTGCCGCTGGTAACGAACAACACCATGTTGCAGGAAACGGCGTTGCGCGTGCAGAGCCTGCCCAACCGCCGTGCCGGCGATAACGGACTGGCCGGTTTCGAGGTCATGCCGCCGCTGGTGGTGTGCGGCAATGAGCACCGCTTCATGGTGGCCGAGCAGCTGCGCGAGATCGGCTTGCCGCCGCTGGGCATCCTGCTCGAACCGGTGGGGCGCAATACGGCGCCGGCCGTGGCCGTGGCCGCGCAATATCTGCTGGCCATCGACCCGCAGGCGCTGATGCTGGTCTTGCCGGCTGACCATGTCATCACCGACGTGGCCGCGTTTCACCAGGCCATTGCCGAGGCGGCGCTGCTGGCGGCCGACGGCGCGCTGGCCACCTTCGGCATCGTGCCGACGGCGCCGGAAACGGGCTATGGCTATATCCGCAGCGGCGCGCCCGTGGCCCCGGGCGTCGGCGGCTGCAAGGTCGAGCGTTTCGTGGAAAAGCCGGACCTGGCCACGGCGCAGTCGTTCCTGGCCACCGGCAACTATCTCTGGAACAGCGGCATGTTCATGTTCCGCGCCGAACGCTATCTGGGCGAACTGGGGCAATTCCAGCCTGCCATGCTGGCCGCCTGCGAAACGGCCGTGCGCGACGGCTACCGCGACCTCGATTTCTGCCGCCTGGAAGAGCAGGCCTTCGCCGCCTGCCCGTCCGATTCGATCGACTATGCCGTCATGGAACATACGGCGCATGCGGTGGTGCTGCCGGCCGCCATCGGCTGGAGCGATGTCGGTTCCTGGTCGGCCCTGTGGGAAGTGCAGCAGGGGGACGCCAACGGCAACGTGGTGCGCGGCGACGTGTATCTCGATGGCGTGCGCAATTGTCTGGTGCGCGCCGAGCGCCGCATGGTGGCCGTGCTGGGCGTGCAGGACCTGATCGTGGTGGAAACGGACGATGCGGTGCTGGTCGCGCACAAGGACCAGGTGCAGCGCGTGAAGCAGGTGGTCGATCACTTGACGCAGGCGGGGCGCAGCGAACACGTGCAGCACCGCAAGGTGTACCGCCCGTGGGGCAGTTATGAAGGCATCGATATCGGCGAGCGCTTCCAGGTCAAGCGCATCACGGTCAATCCGGGCGGCAAGCTGTCCCTGCAGATGCACCATCACCGGGCCGAACACTGGGTGGTGGTCAGCGGCACGGCGCAAGTCACGTGCGGCGAGAAAGTGACCTTGTTGACGGAAAACGAATCGACGTATATTCCCATCGGCATGACGCACCGTCTGGAAAACCCGGGCAAGTTGCCGCTGCACCTGATCGAAGTGCAGTCGGGCAGCTATCTGGGTGAAGACGACATCGTGCGCCTGGAGGATGTCTACCAGCGCGCCTGATGCGGTTTATTGAAGATATCTGCGTCGTGAAACTATTGCCTTAAAGAACGATGCTATAAAGTAACTTATCATTAAACAATAGTTAACACAAAAAATTGCTTTATGCTATGATTCTGCCTGGTTTGATCAAATAACTCATGCGGACGCGCTGGCGCGTCCGCATTCACGTTCAGTGGAATCGCATGAAGAAAAATACGTATTCGATGCTGGCCGCGCTGGCCTTTGCCGGTTCAGCTTTGTTCGCTCCGGCAGCCTTTGCCGCGCCCGTCGACATCAGCTCCACGCCTGGCGCCGTCAATCTGGCAGCGGGCGGTTCGCTGACCTTTGGCGACAAGTTCAAAAACAATCAAAAGAGTAATTTTTTCAATGACCTGTTCACGTTCAATGTGGCGCAGGCCAGCGACCTGAGCGTGGTACTGAACTCGCGCAGCAGCAGCGCCGCGAATGGCTTGAACCTGACGGGATTCGGCTTGTACAGCAGCGTTGGCAATACCTTGTTGCTGGGCGGCGAACAGTTGTTGACCGGCATTAATGACAAGTGGACCCTGTCGTATGCCAATCTGGCTGCCGGTTCCTATTACCTGAAAGTCAGCGGCAACGTGGTCTCGAACACGGGCGCGGCTTTCAGCGCGAACGGCAGCCTGGTGTCGGCCGTGCCTGAGCCAGGTACGTATGCGATGTTGCTGGCGGGCCTGGGTCTGCTGGGCTTCATGGCACGCCGTCGCCAGAACGCGGCTTGAGCCCAGCCTGGCTGATAGGCATCCTCGTTTGCGTTTCCATCCCGCAACTGGCCTGAGCCGGTTGCAGTTATCTTGGTGAAAAGTATGAAAAAATTCCTGACATCCCTGTTCGTGGCCGCCATGTTTGCCGGCAGCAGCCTGGCCGCCCACGCGGCGCCGGTTGACATCAGCCACGCCACGGTGGATCTGACGCAAGACTTGCTCGATTATTCCAGCAGTGACCTGCTGGGCTCGTTTTCGCTGGCATCCGGCCAGTTGGCTGGCGCGGGCAATAACTTCTTCAGCGACAAATTCACGTTCAGCGTGACCGGCTTTAACGACCTGAGCGCACTGGCGACGTCGCTCAAGCCGAGCGCCAACTCGGGCCTGACCCTGACCGGTTTCAGCCTGGGCAATGCGAGCGGCATCCTGTTTCATGGCGCCCTCGACCTGATCAACTTCACGGCGCAAGACCAGGCATGGTCGCTGCAGTCCGGTTCCACACCTTTGGCTGCTGGCAATTACTTCCTGCAAATTGACGGTTATGTGGCTTCGCCAACGGGCGGCAGCTATAGCGGCATCCTGGCCGTCACGCCAGTGCCGGAACCGGAAACCTACGGCATGCTGCTGGCGGGCCTGGGTTTGGTCGGCTTCATGGCCCGCCGCCGCAAGCAGCAAGCCTGAAGATAAAAAATTCTGGACATGAAACGGAGGCCGCGGCCTCCGTTTTTTTTTGCCGCCGTCCGGCGTGGGGCTATAATCGTCACGCACAGTGGGTGGCTGCGGCATGGCTGCTTCAATCTTCCTCAATGACAATATTGACCTTGCATAAATCTCTCTTCCTTTCGCTGGCGCTGGCTGCCGGCATCGCCCATGCCGATGCGCCATCCCCGCCAGGATTGAATGCGCTGCAATTGGCGGTCGTGATCAATGATGCCGAACCGAACAGCATCGCCGTGGGAGAGTATTACCGCCAGGCGCATGGCATTCCTCCTGAAAACGTGGTGCACGTGCATATCCCGAATCGCCCGCGCAAGCTCAGCATGGATCAGTTCGCGCAGTTGAAGGAGCGTATCGATGCGCAATTGAAGCCCCATATCCAGGCCGTGCTGATGGTGTGGAGCGCGCCGTATGCGGTCGAATGCAATTCCATCACGTCCGCCTATACTCTGGGCTACGATGCGGAGCAATGTGCGAAGACGTGTGACGCCGGCAAGCCCAGTACGTATTTCAACAGCAATGTGCCGCAACCATTCACGCAGATGGGCATGCGCCTGTCCATGCTGCTGCCCGTCGACTATGTGGAGGAGGCCAAGGCCGTGGTGGATCGCGGGACGGTCAGCGGTTTTTCCGTGCCCGCCGCCAGCGCGTATTATCTGACCACCAGCGAAAAGGCGCGCAACAGCCGTGCCGCCTTTTTCCCGCCGGCCGGGATCGTGCGCCAGCGCAAGCTGACGGTCAAGAACCTGAAGGCCGATGTGCTCGATGGCGCGCAGGACATCATGGTGTACCAGACCGGCATGGCCAAGGTCGCCAAGCTCGACACCTTGCGCTTCCTGCCGGGTGCCTTGGCGGATCACCTGACGTCGTTCGGTGGCGATCTGCAGGGGACGGCGCAAATGAGCAGCCAGCGCTGGCTGGAGGCGGGCGCGACGGCCAGTTATGGCACTGTCAGCGAACCGTGCAACCACTGGCAGAAATTTCCGAATCCAACCGTCCTGCTGCGACGTTACCTGACGGGAATGACAGCGCTGGAAGCGTACTGGGGAAGTGTGGCCTGGCCGGCGCAAGGCTTGTTCATCGGCGATCCGCTGGCGGCGCCGTATGCCAAGTTCCGACGTTGAGATGGTATTGATGGAGGAAAAAAGGCTCGTGCGAGCCTTTTTTGCTATGCCTTGCGGCGTGCGGCGAAGCCCAGTAAGGCCAGCCCAGCCATCAGCATGGCCCAGGTTTGTGGCTCAGGAACGGCAGGAATCGGAGGGACTAATGGCACAGGTACAGTATTGCGGCCCGTATCGATACCGCCGCCGCTGCCGCCACCACCAACGCCACCGCCCGCTGGCAAGCTATTGCCGCTGCTTGAGGTCGAACTCAGCAATTGCGTAACGTCTTCCGGCACGTTCTGACGCACGAGCGAGGGCGCGTGGTAGCCATCCCAGCTGGGAAACTCGTCCGCAGTGGCCACATAAGTGAACTGGTCGATATTACTGCCAGAGTTGCGGTTCTTTAAGCTTTTGCCACCCTGGCCGCCATTCATGCCACTCAAACCAGCATCGTCGAGCAGGCCAAGCGAGTGCGTGCGTCCGGACTGAGCTGATTTGCTCAGGTCGGGAGTAGCTTCATTGTTGTCATATTGCTTTGTCTCGCCGACACCGTCGTTGCTGCGCACATCAATGCCAATATAGCCATCGATCAGGCGGCACGAACTATAAGTGCTATCCATATCATCATTTTTGTTCGCCTTGCCACCGGCGCTATTGCCACCGGCAGCCTCGCACCGCTTCTGTTGTTCCGGCGCTGTTTGCGCGCGGGCATTCTGCGCGTTAACTGTCGCGTGTGTCAGGGTCAGCAGCGTGACGAATAAGAATGATAATTTGAAACTGATCGGTGTGGTCATGTTTGATCTCGCGGAGTTATTGCTGACAGCGTGTGCTGTCTTCGTTGGGCCAATGCGGTACATCGCTGTTGCCGTGCACAGCTGAAAAACAGGCATGAGTTGGGCCCGATACGTTTTCGACTGCATTGCTGGCACCTGGAGTATGGGCGCTAGCAACATTTAAATCGTTGCAAGTAATTAAACTTATTTGTAGGAAATATATCATATTTTGCCTGTCGCTGCAGAGGCGATGTTCTGCAGAATTATATTTGTTGCTTGGTCGCCACTTTTATCGGCGCCATCTTACTCCGTTCGGCTTAATCAAATGTCATCAAGTCGTCATGCCCGGCCTTTAATATGCAAATAACAAGTCTGAAATACTTTTGTTAATTGTGGCGCGCCGGCCGATCATGCGGGACCGGCGTCCTTTATTTACCGACCGGGACCCTCATGCACACCTCGTTTTCCCCCTTGCGCAGGCCGCTGCGCCTGACCGTCATGGCCACCTTGCTGGCCAGCTTGTCCCTGCCGGTCCTGGCCGCTTCCGATGTCGTCATCAGCCAGGTGTATGGCGGTGGCGGCAATACGGGCGCGCTGTACCGCAACGATTTCATCGAGTTGTTCAACCGCGGCGCCAGCCCCGTCAACCTGGGTAACTGGAGCGTGCAATACGCGTCCGCCGCCGGTTCGAGCTGGGCCGTGACGGCCTTGCCGGCTATCGATCTGCAACCGGGCCAGTATCTGCTGGTCCAGCAAGCCAAGGGCACGGGCGGCACGCAGGACTTGCCCGCGCCGGACGCCTCGGGCAGCTTGGCCATGTCGGGCACGGCGGGCAAGGTATTGCTGAGCAATAGCAAGACGGCGCAAACGGGCACCAGCCCCACGGGCGCCGCCGTCATCGACCTGGTCGGTTTCGGCACGGCCAACGGCTTCGAAGGCGCCGTGGCGCCCGCACCGTCGAATACCCTGTCGATTGCGCGCGCGGATGGCGGCTGCGCCGACACGGACGACAACAGCGTGGACTTCGCCGCCGGCAGCGTGACGCCGCGCAATACGGCTTCGCCGCTGCATGCTTGCGGCGGCCCCGTCGTGCACCAGATCATGACAAGCTGCCCCGCCAGCCTGGCCTTGGCCGTGGGCAATGGCGGCAACGCCGTGCTGCGCGCGTCCGACGTGGATGGCGTCGTGAACGCCGCTATCTTGAGCTCGCCAGCCGTGGCCGGCATCAGCCTGGCCAATTTCAGCGCCGCCGGCGTGGCGGGCGAGAGCGCCAGCGTGAGCCTGCTGGTGGCCGCTGGCGTGCCGGTGGGCAATTACCCTGTCGTCGTCCAGTTCAGCAACGACCAGCAGCAAAGCGCCAGCTGCAAGATCGACGTGGCCGTGCAAGGCCTGGCCGCCGTCAGCCACACGATCCCGCACATCCAGGGCAGCGGCGCGGCCAGCCCGTACGCCAATTCCGTGCAGACGACCGAAGGCGTGGTGACCCTGAAAGTGGGCACCGGCTTCTTTATCCAGGACGCGGCCGGCGATGGCGACCCGTCGACCTCGGACGGCATCTTCGTGTACACGGGCGCGACGGCCACCACCGTGCAGCCGGGCGAACTGGTGCGCGTGACGGGCACGGTGGTCGAATACACGCCGACGGGCGCGAAAAATTCCTACACGGAATTCAAGGACGTGACGGCCATCCTCACGCAAAGCGCGGGCCACGGCATCGTGCCGACCAACGTGACCTTGCCGAACGACAACCTGGCCGCCGTCGAAGGCATGCTGGTGCGCTTCACGCAGCCCTTGACCGTGTCGCAAAACGCGTATCTTGGCGCGCGCGGCGAGCTGACTCTGTCGGCGGGCAGGCGCGAAGTGCCGACCAACCGCCATCCGGCCGGCTCCGCCGAGGCGCAAGCCTTGATCGCCGCCAATGCGAACAACCTGATCGTGCTCGATGATGGCATTTTCGTCACGCCGCCCACCATACCGTACATCGGCCAGGATGGCACCGTGCGCAGCGGCGACACGGTGGCCGACCTGACGGGCGTGGTGGATTTCGGCGCCATCGGCGGTGGCGGCGCCGCCTACAAATTGCAGCCGACGCAGACGCCGCAGTTCTCGCGCGACAATCCGCGCATGGGCAGCCCGGAACTGCCATCCGGTAACGTCAAGGTGGCCAGCGCGAATGTGCTGAATTTCTTTACAACCTTTACGAATGGCAGCAACGTCTTTGGCCAGACGGGGCAGGGCTGCACCTTGGGCAGCGGCAACAGCAAGAGCAATTGCCGCGGCGCCGACAACCTGGCCGAATTCGTGCGCCAGCGCGACAAGATCGTGGCCGAGCTGAAAGCCATCGATGCGGACGTGGTGGGCCTGATGGAAATCCAGAACAATGGCGAAATAGCCGTCACTTACCTGGTCGAGCAGTTGAACGCCGCCATCGGCGGCGTCACGTATGCCGTGGTGCCGAAGCCGGCCGCCACGGGCACGGACGCCATCCGCGTGGCCATGATCTACAAGCCAGCCAGGCTGGGCCTGGTGGGCGGCGCCTTGTCGGACGCCAACGCCATCAACAACCGCCCGCCGATGGCGCAAACGTTCAAGGCCGCCAATGGCGAGAAATTCTCGCTGGTCGTCAACCACCTGAAGTCGAAGGGCAGCTGCCCGTCGAGCGGGCTGGACGCTGACCAGAACGATAGCCAGAGCTGCTGGAACGCCACCCGCGTGCAGCAGGCCCAGCGCCTGGTGGGCAGCTTCGTGCCGCAGGTGGCCGCCGCCGCCGGCGACGCGGACGTGCTGGTCATCGGCGACTTGAATTCGTATGGCGCGGAAGACCCGATCCAGGTCATCACGGGCGCCGGCTTCGTCAATGAGCTCGAGCGCTTCGTGCGGCCATCCGGCATGCCGTATTCGTACGTGTTCGGCGGCCAGAGCGGCTACCTCGACCATGCGCTGGCCAGCGCCAGCCTGAGCCCGCAAGTGGCCGGCGTGGCCGAATGGCATGTGAATGCGGACGAGCCGGAAGTGATCGACTACAACATCGACTCGGTCAAGCCGCAAGACTTGTACAACGCCTTGCCTTACCGCGCCTCCGACCACGACCCCGTCGTCGTCAGCCTGGACTTGCAGCCCGCCTACCGCGACATCACGGCCGCAGTGGCGCAGGCCAGCTCGGGCCTGAGATTCAACCGCGCGACGCAGAAATACACGGGGACGTTCTCGTTCACCAACACGAGCACGACGGCCATCAACGGCCCGTTCCAGGTGGCGTTCGGCGGCTTGCCGGCCGGCGTGACCCTGGCGAACGCCACGGGCAGCCATGCGGGCGCGGCCTTTGTTACCGTCAACGCGGCCAGCCTGGCGCCAGGCGCGACGGCCTCGTTCGCCGTCAGTTTCACCAATCCGTCGAAAGTGACGATCACCTACTCGGCCAGCATTTTTGCCGGCAACTTCTAAGGACATGACCATGTTTGCACCGACATTCAACCTCACCCTGCGCCGCGCCGTGCTGGCCGCCTTGCTCGCTGGCGGTTCCAGCCTGGCCTTGGCCGATCCGCTCGCTTACCGCGTGGAAATCGACACGAGCCAGTTTTCGGGCGCCGGTTTCCTCGATTTCGCCTTTATCGCCGGTAACAGTCCGGCGCCGGGCGCCAGCGCCGTGCTCAGCAATTTCTCTGGCGCGTTCGGCGCGCTGGCGTCGCAGGAAGGCAACGTCAGCGGCAGCGTGCCCGGCACCTTAACCTTCGGCAATGGCGGCGCCTACAACGACTGGTTTCACAACGTGACCCTGGGCGGCAAGTTCGGTTTCAACGTCGTCTTCGGCGGCGACTTCCTGAACACGGCCGGCAACGCGGGCACGACGTTTGGCGTGGGCTTGCTCGATTACACCGGCATGGCATACCTGGGCAACGCGAACGGCAACCTGCTGCAATTCGAACTGACCCCGCTCAACGGCGGCGTGCCCGCCAGCATCGCCGGCAGCACCTATGCCAGCATCGCCTCGATCTCGGCCGTGCCGGAAGCGTCGGAATGGATGATGCTGACGGGCGGCCTGGCGCTGATCGGTTTTGCCTTGCGCCGCCGCCAGCCTGTCGCACGCGCATAGCCGTTCCAGCCTGGACACAGCGCGCCTGCGGGCCGCTGTGTTTTTTGTTTATTTATTTGAAATAGCTATAAATCAGGAAACTAAATTGTATTGGTCACCGTTTTACGCTTGATGCATAGTAAAAAACTTGTCGAGCCGTCTAGTTTCTCAAGGGGGCCGCCAACTTTTTTCGGGAGATGCATCGATGCCTGGCCATATCCTGGTGCTGGACCCTGCGCCCGCCATGCAAGCGCTGCTGGCGCATAACCTGACGGGCGCCGGCTACCGGGTCAGCTGCGCCCTGGATGCGCGCGGCGCGCTGGCGCTGCTGGCGGCCGATCCGCCCGACGTGCTGCTGCTGGAATGGGAATTGCCGGACGCGTCCGGCATCGCGCTGCTGCGCCAGGTGCGCCAGGATGGCGCGCTGTGCGACTTGCCCATCATCATGGTCAGCGCGCGCGACGGCGAACAGGACAAGGTGCTGGCGCTGGAAAGCGGCGCCGACGATTACCTGTGCAAGCCCTTCGGTCCGCGCGAGATGCTGGCCCGCGTGCACGCGTTGCTGCGCCGGCGCGCGCCATCGGCCTTGCGCGCAGGCGCAGGCGCGGCCGACGCCACCGTGCTGCGCCTCGATCCGCGCACCTTGCGCGTGACGGCCGGCAGCGTGCCCGTCAGCCTGGGCCGCGTGGAATTCAAGCTGCTGCATTTCCTCATGGATCACCCGGGCACGGTGCATAGCCGCGCGCACCTGCTGGACCAGGTGTGGGGCCATGCCGTGTATCTGGACGAGCGCACGGTCGACGCCCACGTGGGACGCTTGCGGCAGGCTTTGCTGCCAGGCGGCTGCGGCCACCGCATCGAGACCGTGCGCGGCAGCGGCTACCGCTATCTGGCGTTTGATACCGCCGCGTGCGCATGATGCTGCTGACGGGACGGGAACAGGAATACCTGCTGCACGCCATCCTCGGCGCGCATGGCATCGCCGTGCCAGGCGACTTCTTCCTGTGGAGCCAGGGGCCGCTGCAAACGCTGCTGCCGCATGACATCTTGATGTGCGCGCAGCTGGGCGCCGACGGGGCCGTGCTGCGCAGCCAAGCCTGGCACAGCATCGTGCCCGACCACGCGCAGCTGCACGAGCGCCACGGCCAGCTGGCGCGCCTGGCGCTGGCCTGGCGCGCGGGCGGCCAAAGGGCGGGCGTCATCGATGGCGTGCTGGTGCATGGCAGCGTGGGGGAGGCCGGCGGCAGCTTTTTTGCCCTGTTCGCCACGGGGAGCATCGATGCGGCGCGCCAGGCCTACGCGCTGGAATTGCTGCTGCCGTATCTGCACCTGCGCTGGCTGGCGCTGCAGGGCAGCGAGCGTGCGCCGCTGGCCGGTCCGGGCGCCACGCGCGCGGCCAGTGCGCGCGAACTGGAAGTGCTGCATTGGGTGCGCGAGGGGAAGAGCAATGACGAGGTGGGACAAATCCTCGGCATCAGCGGCGCCACCGTGAAAAGCCATTTGCAGCGCATCTACAAATTACTTGGCGTGAGCAACCGCATGCAGGCCGTGTCGCGCGGCATCGCGCTGCGCCTGCTCAGCCATTAGCGCTGGTCCTGTATTTTATTCTTGCCATTGCCGCCGCCATCCTGCGTGTGTTCGACGCTGCCGGGCGACACCTTGAGCACGTCCGGGCTCGCCTGCAGGCGCGCCACTTCGTCGCGTGTCAGCATGGCGGCGAAGCCGTTGAAGGTCACCGTGTAGCGGTACTGCACGGTAGCGTCCGGCACCAGCGCCAGCACGGCGCCTTGCTGCGCTTCCAGCCGGGCCGTGTGGCGCCGCGCGGCGTCGCTGTTGGTATCGAGCCCATGCACGCCGTCCGCCAGCGAGGCCAGCGGCGGGGCGCGCAATTGCACCAGATAGGGGAGTCGCGGCGCGGCGGCCTGCGCCGCGACAGGCAGCGCATGGATGCTGGCGATGGCGGCCAGGATGGCCATGCTGAGGCGAAATACAGACATGCAAGCTCCCTTGGCGCGTGGCGGACGGCCAGTCTTTCATGCGCCGATTGTACGCGCGTCGCGCATGAAAAACGCGCCCCGCAGGGCGCGCCGTGTGACCGCCTGGAGCGAGCGCCTTACAGCTTGGCGTCCGCCCTCACGTTGCGCTGGCTGGGGACGGCCAGCGGCAACGGGTTGTTGGTTTCCACCGACAGCACGGTGGTGGACGCCGCCGCGTTATTGCCATCAAGGAAGACTACGCCGCCCAGGTAGCGCTTGCCCGTTTCCAGCCCCGACCAGCTGACGCCGGCCGTGGCGCTGCCACCCACGTACACCTTGCCGGGCAGGGTGGCTTTCAGGTTGCCGCCCTTGTCGGCTGTCGTGACGACGGCCGACGACAGGCCGAAGCCGGTCGAGGCGCCATTCGCCAGCTCGTAGCCGATCACGCACACCTTGTAGCTGCCCGCCGCAGGGGTGGTCACGCTGATCGCCTCGTTCGAGCCGGCCGTGGCCGAGGTGGCGACCGTCGCGCCGGCGCTGTTGAGCAGCAGCAAGTCGAGGTCATTGCCGGCGCCTTCGCCGGTGTCGCGGTCAAACGTTTCGAAGCGCGCCACGACGGTGCTGGCGGGAATGCTGACATTGACCACGCGCACGCCGCTGCCGCCCGCCTTGCATGCGGCAGCCATCTGCGCCAGCGTGTCCACGCTGCCCGGCGCGGCCTGGCTGATGGTGTGCTCGCTGCGCGCCACTTCCTTCAGGCCGCCCGTCGCCGCGCCCACCTTGCCGGCAAAGCCGGTGGACAGGGTCAGCGAACGCAGGCCGCTGACCTTGTCGGCCTGCAGCAATGCCGGCGACTGCACCGCGCGGCCCGAGCGGGCCGTGACGGGGCTGCGCACCGTGTGCACGCCGTCGCTCCACACGAGGGCGCCATACTGCCAGGCGTTGTCCGGCGCCGTGGTGCGCGTCAAGGTCACGGTGAAGGACTTGGTTTCGCCGGGCGCGAGCAGCAGGGTGGCAGGCGCCACCGCCACGCTGTAGCCGCTGAGCGAGGCGCTGGCCGTGTAGGTGGCGCTGCTGCTGCCCACGTTGGTGACGCGGCGCGTCACCGTTTGCGTGCCCAGCACGTTGCCGATGGTGATCGACGGCATGTTCAGGTTGTAGCCGGCCAGGGTGCCGCCCGCGCATTCGGCCGTCATGCCGACGCCGCACATGTATTTCTTGTAGTCGGCCAGGCTGGCGTCATACACGAGGCCGGGATCGGTCGCCTTGTTCGGCGTCACGTGGCCAGCGCCCTGGCCCCATGGCAGGATGCCGCGCGCGTCGCCCGCCTGGACGTCGGGCAGGGTGGCGCTGCCGGTCGTCATCAGGGCCGACTTGATGGCGGCCGGGCTCCAGTCCGGATGCTGCTGGCGCAGCAGGGCGGCCAGGCCGGCCACGTGCGGGCTGGCCATCGAGGTGCCTTGCAGGAAGATATAGGCTTGCGGCGGCACCAGGCTGCCATCCTGCACGGCGTCGCGCTGGGCGCGCGACAGGGCAGGCGTGCCGCCGGCCAGGATGTCCACGCCAGGCGCCGTGACGTCGGGCTTGAGCAGGTTGGCGTCGTACAGGTTCGGGCCGCGCGACGAGAAGTCGGCCACCACGGGCGCGGCGGGGCCGTTGCCATTGGTGACGAAGCGCGAGATGGCGGCCGTGGCCGCGCCCGTTTGCGCCTGGGCGTTGATCAGCGCGCCATCGGCGGCGCTCACGTGCACGGCCGGCAGCACGTGCGGGTCGGATACCAGGCCGACGCCCGTGTCGACCAGCACCATGCCGGCGCCACCGGCTTCGAGCACGGCGACGCCCTTGTCGGTGCGCGCCGTGGTGCCGCGCAGGCAGCTGACGACCTTGCCGGCCACCTTGGCCGGGTCCAGCAGGGCCACGCCGCCGTTGTCGCCGGCGCGGTAGCACAGCGCCAGTTTTTGCGCATCGGCGCCGGGCAGGCCCGCATCCTGGGCGCGGATCAGGGTGGTGGCCGGCAGCGGGGTGTAGTTGAGCGAGGCGCCCGTGTACTTGGCGCCATTGCCCAAGGTCACGGTGGCCTGGTTGGCGCGGTTGTGCGTCGAGGCGGCCACGGTGGTGATCCATGGGCTGACGTGGGCCACGGTGTTGGCCGGTCCCGCATTGCCGGCGGATGCGGCAACGAAGACGCCCGCGTTCGACGCGTGCAGGAAGGCTTGCTCGACCGGATCGTTGACGCTGCTGCCGCCGCTGATCGAGTAATTGATCACGTGCACGCCGTCCTGCACGGCTTTTTCGATCGCCGCCACGCTGTCGCCGCCGTAGCAGCCGTTCTTCGCACCGGTCGGCTGGGTGGCCAGGTTGTAGGACCAGCACACCTTGTAGACGGACAGGCGGGCGCGCGGCGCCACGCCGGAAATGGCGCCCAGCGGCGTGCCGTTCGCGGTGACGGGCACGCCCGCATTGCCACCCGCGGTGGACGAGGTGTGCGTGCCGTGGCCGCCTTCGCCATTCGGGTCGCCGATGGAATCGCGCGGCGAGGTGAATTCGCTCCAGTGCTGGATCTTGTCCGTCTCGGTCAGGCGCACGGCGTTGAAGTATTGCGCGCCGAGCAGCTTATTGTTGCAGTGCTCTTGCGTGAAGCCTTCGCCCGTCTGGCAGCTGCCCTTCCAGGCGGCCGGCGCGGCGCCGTATGCCAGGGTGGCGTTCGGGTCGAAGGTCGGGGCGCCGTTGGCGTCGACCCTGTCCGCATACGACAGGTTTTCCGGCCACACGCCGCCATCGACGATGCCGATGATGATGTCTTCGCCCGCATGCTGCTTGCCGCCCAGCTGGCTCCACAGGCCGCCCGGCTGGTCCAGGCCCAGGAAGGTGGGCGTGTAGTTCGTTTGCAGGGCGCGCGGCTCGTCGGGGGCGATGCTGGCCACCTCGCCGCTCGCTTGCAGCTGGCGCACCTCGGCGTCCGTCAGCAGGGCGGAGAAACCGTTGAGGACGATCTTGTACTGGTATTGCACGGGCGCGGCGGCGACGAGCGCCTGCACGCGGGCCTGTTTCTGTTCGAGGTAGTCGCCGTACAGCTGCACTTGCGCGCTGGCCAGGTCGAGGCGGCCGCCGGCGGCAGGCTGGGTGGCGCCCAGGCCTTCCACCGAGCCGGTGTAGGAGGCGATCGGTTTATCGGTCAGCTGCACGATGTAGGGACGGCGCAGGTCGTCGGCGTGGGCCTGGAAGCTGAGGCTGGCAAACAGGCTCAGCACGGCGAGCGAAATGGGACGCAAGGTGGGACGAAATGTCATGTCGGGTTTCCTGGTGACGGTAGCGGGAATCGAAAGGGGCGATCAGACTTGCTGGCGGCGACGCGCCGCGAAACCGATGCTTGCCAGGCCCAGCAGCAGCATCGCGTAGGTCGATGGCTCCGGTACCGAGGCGACGATATTGTCGAGCGCAAACTGGCCCTTGTTGGTGCTGAAGGCGTTGCAACTGCCGGCCGTGTTGCACGTGAAGCCGAAGAAGGCCAGCGAGGCGAATTGCTGGCTGCCGAAGCTGGCGCTGGTGTTGTAGCGTTGGAACTGGAAGTTACCACCGACGGGGCCGCCCAGCTGGTAGGTTTCATAGATGGACGTGCCGTTGGCGTAAAAGCCCTGCACGCGCAGCAGGCCGGCCACCGCCGGATAGGTGACGCCCTGGGCATAGCCGATGAAGCTGGCGTCGAAGCCTTGCAGGCTGACGCTGCCGCCCGGGTTCAGCGGATCGAGGTAGACGATGCCATCGTTGAGCGATGCATAGTAATTGCTCGTATTGTTGGTCGGGCACGCCATGCCGCAGGCGGCCGGGTCCGTGCCGTCGAACACGGCGCCGACCAGGTCGCCATAATTGGCGCCGGCCACGTTCGAGGCGCCCGTCAGCAGGAATTTGCCGATTTCCAGGGCATCGCCATGACCGACGAACTGGCTATCCAGATTATCGAAGTTGATCACGTCCGCCATGGCGGCGGGGGCGCAGGCGGCGGACAGGGCCAGGATGGCGGCGCCGGTCAAGCGCTTGGCGGAGAAGGGACTTGCTGCGGAAGCTGCCTTCGAATGCACGATACGAGTCATGAATTTTCCCTTGATGATTATGTCGGATGCAATATGTTTTGCGTCTTGGCGGTTCTTTCCCGCGCGGCCGGATAAGACCAATGCGCAGAAAATTGATTTTTACTATAGCAAAATAGGCAATTCCATTGTTCGATATTCTTTCAAATTTAATTTGAAAGTTACAAATAATGAATGAATAAAGTTCATGCAATACTATGATTTGAATACCGATAGTTACAAGTTTCCTACGCGAAAATAGTTGATTTCTGACACATGCGCGAAGATTGCAAGCGCATACCGTTCCTTTATTGCGCCAGATCGTTTCCTCGGCGATTTGTTGTTCACAGTACAAATAAAAGATTGTATTAACCATAACCGGCATGGTAGGCTGGTAAGCATCAGGCAAGCGCGTGTCGCCCGTGCGTGGCCATCCGCTGCGCGCGGCGACGCAATGTATTGAAGGTAGGCAATAAGGAGTGACCGGATGCATGCAGCACACAGGCAGAACCTTGCGGCAACGCGCCATGCGCGTGGCTTTACCTTGCTCGAACTGTTGGTCGTGATCGTGATCATCGGCTTGCTGGCCGCTTATGTCGGCCCCAAGTATTTCGCCCAGCTGGGCAAATCCGAAGTGACGGTGGCCAAGGCGCAGATCGAGGCGTTTGAAAAATCGCTCGACACCTACCGCCTCGACGTGGGGCGTTATCCCACTACGGAAGAAGGCCTGGCCGCGCTGCTGGTCGCGCCGCCCGCCGCCGGCACGCGCTGGAACGGCCCCTACCTGAAAAAGGCCGTGCCGCTCGACCCGTGGGGCCATGCCTATCAATACCGCGCACCGGGCAGCAAGGGCGAATATGACATCGTCTCGATGGGCAAGGATGGCCAGCCGGGCGGCAGCGGCGAGAATGCCGACATCAGCTCGCAATAAGGCCAGCGCGCCCACTCTTTCGTTACGGATACGCCATCATGCAGTTTGAAGTACGTGCGCTTTCCACGGACCAGGCGGTCGCTACCTTGCACACCTGCGTGATCGACGGCCGCGACGAAGCCGACGCGCGCCGCCAGGCCGAGGCGCGCGGCCTGTTCGTCAGCGCCATCCGTCCGCTGCGGGCCACGCCGTTCAGCGCGGCCGGACGCCAGCGCGCGCGGGCCTTGCCTCTGCTGCTGTTCAGCCAGGAATTGCTGGCGCTGCTGCAAGCGGGCCTGGGCATCGTCGAAGCGCTGGAAGCCTTGCTGGAAAAGGAAGCGTCGCCGGCCACGCGCAGCGTGCTCACGCGCCTGCTGGAGGGCTTGCGCGAAGGCAAGCGCTTTTCCGCCGCCCTGGCGGAGCAGGCCGAACTGTTTCCCCCCTTGTATATCGGCATCGTCAAGGCGGCCGAAGGCACGAGCGACTTGCCGCGCGCCTTGTCGCGCTACATCGACTACCAGCAGCGCATCGATACGGTGCGCGCGAAGATCGTCAGCGCCGCCATCTATCCCACTATTTTGCTGGCCGTGGGCGGCGGCGTCAGCGCCTTCCTGATCAGTTATGTCGTGCCCCGTTTTGCCGAGGTCTACCAGGGCGCGGGGCGCAAGCTGCCGTGGATGTCGCAAGTCATGCTCGGCTGGGGCCAGTTCGTCACCGAACATGGCGTGCTGCTGTTGCTCGGGCTGCTGATTACCGGCAGTGTGGTGTTCACGGCCGTGCGGCGCGTGCTGCGCAACGGCGGCGTGGCGCGCCTGCTGGCGAAGCTGCCCGGCATCGGCGAGCGCGTGCGCATCTATGAACTGTCGCGCCTGTACCTGACCCTGGGCATGCTGGCCGAGGGCGGCATCACCATCGTCCAGGCGATCGCCACCGTGCAGGCGATGGTGTCGCCCGGCATGCAGGCGTCCTTGCAACAGGCGCGCGGCGCCATCGAGGCGGGCCAGCCGCTGTCGTCGGCGTTCGAGCAGCATCAATTGACGACGCCCATTTCCCTGCGCATGCTGCGTGTGGGCGAGCGCACGGGCGACATGGGGCCCATGCTGACGCAGTCGGCCGCCTTTTATGACGGCGAAATCAGCCGCTGGATCGACCGCTTCACGCGCACCTTCGAACCCTTGCTGATGGCCGCCATCGGCCTGGTCGTGGGCGCCATCGTGATCCTGCTGTACATGCCGATCTTTGACCTTGCCGGCGACATTTCATGATGCACACCGAATCCAGCGTGGCCGGCGTGGCCATCGACCCTGCGCTGCTGCAGCGCGCGCGCATCCTGAGCCGGCAATCGAAGCGCGGCCTGGTCGAGGAATTGCAGCAGCTGAGCGGCATCGAGGCGCGCGCCGTGGTGCGCGACCTGGCGCGCCCGTTCGGCCTGGAGGTGCTGGAAACGGCCGACATGCTGGCGTATGCTCCCGCCTTCGACGTGCTGCCCCTGTCGCAGGCGCTGGCGCGCCAGAGCGTGCTGCTGCGCGCCGCCGATGGCCAGCTGCTGGGCGTGATCGCCGACCCCTTCGACCTCGACCTGCAAACCTGGCTCGGTGCGCGCGCCGGGCAGGGCGCCTTGAGCATCCGCCTGGCGCTGCAGGCCGACATCGGCGCCTACCTGTCGAAGCAGGAAGAGTCGGCGCGCGCCGTCGACAGCCTGCTGCCCGGCGCCGCGACCGACGCGCGGCGCGACGGCAAGACGGCGGCCGTGCTGTCGTTCGCCAGCGTCTCGGAAGCGGCCAGCCCCGCCGTCAAGCTGGTCAACTCGACCCTGTACGACGCGCTGAAGGCGGGCGCTTCCGACATCCACCTGGAAAGCACGGCCGGCGGCCTGGCCGTCAAGTACCGCGTCGACGGCGTGCTCGATCACGCCACGGCCGTCAACGGTATCGAAGTGGCCGAGCACATCATCTCGCGCCTGAAGGTGCTGGCCGAACTCGATATCGCCGAGCGCCGCGTGCCGCAGGACGGCAGCTTCCGCGTCGAATCGGGCGGGCGCGAAATCGATTTGCGCGTCTCCATCATGCCCAGCATCCATGGCGAGGACGCCGTCATCCGCATCCTCGACAAGCGCGCCATGATCGAGGCGTACGGCGCCCTGACCCTCGAAGCGCTGGGCTTCGACGCGCCCTCGCTGGAAGCCTTGCGCGCGCTGGCGCAGGAAGCCTACGGCATGCTGCTCGTGACGGGCCCCACGGGCTCGGGCAAGACGACGACGCTGTATGCGGCGCTGACGGAAATCCATAACGGGCGCGAAAAGATCATCACCATCGAGGACCCCGTCGAATACCAGCTGCCCGGCATTCTGCAAATCCCCGTGAATGAAAAGAAGGGGCTGACCTTCGCCAAGGGCTTGCGCTCGATCCTGCGCCACGACCCGGATAAAATCATGGTGGGCGAGATCCGCGACCGCGAGACGGCGGAAATCGCCGTGCAGTCGGCCCTCACGGGCCACCTGGTGCTCACCACCGTGCACGCGAATAATGTCTTCGACGTGTTCGGCCGTTTCACCCACATGGGCATCGATCCGTATGCGTTCGTCTCGGCCCTGAACGGCATCTGGGCGCAGCGGCTGATCCGCACCAACTGCCCCCATTGCGCCACCGGATACACGCCCGACGATGGTGAACTGGCCAGCGTGGGCCTGGCGCGCGCCGATGTGGCAGGCTATGCATTCAAGCAGGGCAAGGGCTGCGGCGACTGCCGTGGCACCGGCTACAAGGGGCGCCGCTCGATCGCCGAGATTCTCGTGCTGACCGATGAAATCCGCGAACTGATCGTCGACAAGAAGCCGATCCGCCAGATCAAGGCGGCCGCGTATGCGAACGGCACGCGCAGCCTGCGCCTGGCGGCGCTGGAACTGGTCAAGCGGGGCGCCACCACTATCACGGAAATCAAGAGGGTCACCCTGCATGCGTAGAGCTTACGGACTAGGACTGCGCCTGGGCGTGGCGGCGGGCAAGGTGAGCCTGTGGCGCAGCAGCCGCTGGCGCGCCCCCGCCTGGACCTTGCTGGGCGAAGCGGCGTATGTGCCCGATGACACGCTGCATGGCGATTTTGCCGCGCTGGGCCAGGCGCTGGCGCAGTTGCTGCCGGAGGGCCAATACGCGGGCTGGCCCCTGTCCGTGGTGCTCGACGATGGCTTGGCGCGCCTGTGGCAGGTGGACCTGCCGCAAGGCGCCACGCGCCTGGCCGACATCGAGGCGGCCGCCGCGCTGCGCTTCCAGTCGCTGTATGGCGATCCTCCCGGCTTGTGGCACAGCAGCAGCGCCTGGGATGCGCGCGCGCCGTTTTTCTGCGCCGTGCCGCGTGCGCTGCTGGCGCAGCTGACGCGCGTGGCGGCCGCACGCAAGCTGGCCCTGATCTTCATTACGCCGCAATTTGCGCGCCACTGGAACCGCTGGCATGGGGCGCTGCAACCGGGCGCCTGGTTTGGCCAGCTGCAGGAGAACACCCTGACCCTGGGCGTGCGGCACGATGGACGCCTGCGCGCCGTGCGCGCGCTGCCCGTCCCAGCGGACGCCGGCCATGGCTGGCTGGAACAGACGCTGATGCGCGAAGCGCTGCTGCAAGGCGTGCCCGTACCGGCGCTGCTGCAGCTGTGCGGCGCGCCGCCGTCGCTCTGGCTGGCGCCGGCGCAAGCGTTCCACTGCCAGCTCTTTGCCACGCCAGAGGGGGAAGGCGCCTGTTCGCCGGCCGCCCGGCTGGCGCGCAGCGGAGGCGTGGCATGACGCGCCTCGATATCGATTTCGCGCCGCCAAACTGGCGCCGCAGCCTGCACCGCGTGCCCGCGTGGGCGTGGTGCACCGGCGCGCTGGGCGTGGCGCTGAGCGTCACGGCGGCGTGGGCTGGCTGCGCCGCGCTGCAGCGCCAGCAGGCAAGCGAGGCACGCTGGCATCGGGCGCAGCAGCGCGTGATGGCCGCCACGCGGGGGCCGGCGCCGGCCCCGCAAGTGCTGATCGCGCCGGCGCAGGCGGCGGCCGTGAATGCGGCCATCCTGCAATTGAACCTGCCGTGGCGCGACCTGCAGGATGCGCTGGCCAGCGCCACGCCGCCCGCCATCGCGCTGCTGGCGCTGGAACCGGATGCGCGCAAGCGCGTGCTGAAGATCACGGCCGAAACGACCGGCAGCGACGCCATGGTCGCCTACATCGCGCAATTGAAGCAGCAGGAATTGTTCGGCGCCCGCGTGCAGCTGCTGCGTCATGAAATCAACGTGCTCGATCCGAACAAACCCTTGCGCTTCCAGCTTGAAGCGCGCTGGGGCACGCCATGATGGCCATCGACCTCGCGCTCTTGCGCCTGCGCGCGCAACTGCTGTTGCGCCGCCTGGGCGCGCCCGCCTGCCTGGCCGTGGCCCTGCTCGCGCTGGGCGCGGCCGCCTGGATCTGGGCCTGGCAGCAGCGGAGCGTGGCGGCGCGGCTGGAAGCGCGGGCCTTGCCGCAGCCGTCGCTGGCCGTGGCTGCCTTGGCGCCGCCGGCGACGGCCAGCGAGAACCTGGCGCGCTATTATGCCGCCCTGGGGCAGCAGCGCCACGCGGAGCAGCAGGTCAAGCAACTGTTCGACCTGGCCGCGAAAAACGGTTTGCTGCTGGCGCAAGGCGAATACAGGAGCGCTTACGACAAGGCCAGCGGGGTCGCCACGTACCAGGTGACCTTGCCGCTGAAGGGCAGTTACGCGGCCGTGTGGCAGTTCGCGCTGCAGGCCCTGCGCGCCATGCCCTTCGCCTCGCTCGACGAACTGAGTTTTCGCCGCGAGCAGATCGCCGACACGCAACTCGAAGCGCGCCTGCGCCTGACGTTTTATTTAACTGACAGCGCGGGAGCGTCGCCGTGACGCCGCGTCACTATCTGCTGCTGGCCGGCGTGCTGGGCGCGGGCGCCTTGCTGCTGTTCGGCGAGCGCCAGCCCGTGGCCGACGTGGCCGAAGCCGTCGAGCGGGCCGTCGCGCCCGCGCGTCAGCCTGCCGGCAAGGCGGAGGGGGCGCAGCCGGCCATCCTGGCGCTGCTGCCGCGCAGCGAAGTGGCGGGCGAGGAAGGCGAGACCTTTGGCGGCGCCGATGGCGTCTTCCAGAGCCAGGACTGGACCCCGCCGCCGAAAACGGTGGTCGCGGCCGCGCCGCCGCCACCCGCGCCGACGGCGCCGCCGCTGCCCTTCGTCTACCTGGGCAAGGCGGCCGCCGACGGCGCGTGGGAAGTGTTCCTGTCGCGCGCCGACAAGACGTATATCGTGCGCGCCAATACCGTCATCGACGGCGCCTACAAGGTCGTGACGATCGCGCCGCCCGTCATGACGCTCACTTATCTGCCGTTGAACCAGGTTCAGCAGCTCAACATTGGAGTACTCGACTGATGTCCCGTTCCTATTCACCGGCGCCGTTGCTGGCGCTGCTGGTGCTGCTGTCCGGCTGTGCAGGGCAGCAAGCCTACCGCGAGGGGCGCGAGCTGATTGCGCAAGACCAGGTGCCGGCCGGCCTGCAAAAGCTGCAGCAAGCGCTGCGGCAAGACCCCGGCAACGCGCAATACCGCAGCGCGTATCTGCAGGCGCGCGAACGGGCCACCGGCAGCCGTCTGCAGCAGGCCGAGCGCCAGGCGCAAGCGGGGCAGGGCGAGCTTGCGCGCGCGGGCTTTCTGGGCGTGCTGGAAATCGACGCGCAGAACGAGCGCGCCAACAGCGGCTTGCGCGCGCTCGAACGCGAGCAGCGCCAGGGGAAATTGCTGGCCGATGCGCGCACGGCGTTCGATGCCAAACAATACGACCCGGCGCGCCAGCGCCTGAACGCCATCCTGACGGAGCAGCCAGGTCACGCCGGCGCACGCGCGCTGCTGCGCGACGTCGATGAAAAGACGGCGCCGCCGCTCGTCGAATCGGGCCTGGCGAAATCGTACAAGCAGCCGATCACGATCGAGTTTCGTGACGCGCCGTTAAAGCAGGTGTTCGAGCTGATCGCCCGCCGCTCCGGCCTCAATTTCGTCTTCGACAAGGACGTCAAGGCGGACGCGAAGACGTCGATCTTCCTGAAAAACAGCACGGTGGAGTCGGCCGTGTACTTCCTGCTGGTGACCAACCAGCTGGAACAGCAGGTGATGGATGCGAACACCATTTTGATCTATCCCAACGTGGCGGCGAAACTGAAGGAGTACCAGGAAGTGCTGGTGAAAACCTTCTTCCTGGCGAACGCGGACGCCAAGCAGGTGGCCAACACGCTCAAGACCATCTTGAAGACGCGCGACGTGGTGGCCGATGAAAAGCTCAATCTCGTCATCGTGCGCGACACGCCCGAGGCGATCCGCCTGGCCGAGCGCCTGATCGCGCTGCAGGACGTGCCGGAGGCGGAAGTGGTGCTGGAGCTGGAAATCCTCGAAGTCAAGCGCAGCCGCCTGCTGGAGCTGGGCGTGGCCTGGCCATCGAGCCTGACCCTGACGCCGCTTTCCACCTCGGGCGGGATCGGGCTGACCGTCAACGACCTGAATAATCTGAACCAGCGGACTATCGGCGTGAGCAACCTGGCCGTGACGGCGAACGCCAACAAGACGGACGGCGACGCGAATATCCTGGCCAATCCGCGCATCCGCGTGCGCAACCGGGAAAAGGCGAAGTTCGTCATCGGCGACAGGGTGCCCGTGGTGACCACCACCATTTCGCCGGGCACGGGCGGCTTCGCTTCCGAGTCGATCAGCTACCTGGACGTGGGCCTGACGGTGAACGCCGAGCCGACCATCTATTTGAACAATGAAGTGGGCATCCGCATCTCGCTCGAAGTGAGCAACCTGGGCGCGGCCACCACCACCCGGAGCGGCTCGACGCTGTACCAGATCGGCACGCGCCAGGCGTCGACCATGCTGCAGCTGAAGGATGGCGAAAACCAGGTGCTGGCGGGCCTGATCAACAATGAGGAGCGCAGCTCGGGCAACAAGGTGCCGGGCCTGGGCGACATCCCCGTGCTGGGACGTCTGTTCGGCAGCAGCAAGGACGACAGCCAGAAGACGGAAATCGTGCTGTCGGTCACGCCGCACCTGGTGCGCACGGTGCAGCGCCCGGAAGCGAAGGAATCGGAATTCTCGGCGGGAACGGAAGGCAGCTTCCGCCGCCGTCCCGACATGGCGGCCAAGGCGCCCACGCAGATGCCGGGCACGGTGATCGTGCGCTCCGGTCCGTCCGCCGTCGGCATGCAGCCGGCGCCGGCGCAGCCGCTGATGGAGCCGGCCCAGGTGCCGTCGGCCTTGCCGCAAAGCGTGCCCGCGCCGGCAGTGGCGCCGTCGCCCGAACCGCCCGCCTCGCCCTTGCCGATATCGGCGGGCCAGCCCGTGCCGCTGCAGGCGGCGCCCTTGCCGCTGTCGTCGAGCCAGCCGGTGCCGGTGGCGCCGCCGCCCGCCAAATGAGACTGGCGCATGCGCAGGGGGGCTTCACCCTGATCGAGTTGCTGGTGACCCTGGCCATCCTGGGCGTGCTGGCGACCCTGGTGATCCCCGTCACGCAGGTGACGGTGCAGCGGCGCCAGGAGCAGGAATTGCGGCGCGCGCTGCGCGAGATCCGCCAGGGGCTCGACGCCTATAAACGGGCCGGCGACGAGGGCCGCATCCTGCGCGCGCCCGACGCCAGCGGCTACCCGAAAAGCCTGGAACTGCTGGTCGAGGGCGTGCCGGACCAGCGCAACCCGAAGCGCAGCAAGCTGTTTTTCCTGCGCCGCGTGCCGCGCGACCCGTTCAATGCGGACGCGGGCCTGGGCGATGCGCAAACGTGGGGCAAGCGCAGCTATGCCAGCGAAGCGACCGAGCCGCGCGAAGGCGACGACGTGTACGACGTGTACTCGACTTCCAGCAAGACCGGCTTGAACAACGTGCCTTACCGTCTATGGTGAACCATGGCTGCTGACCTCCTTCCTGCCCGCGAGCGCGGCTTCACCCTGATCGAATTGCTGGTGGTGCTGGGCATCGTGGCGCTGCTGCTGACCCTGGCCGTGCCCCGCTATTTTCCCAGCCTCGACAAGGCGAAGGAAACCGTGTTGGCGGATAACTTGCGCAACCTGCGCGCGACCATCGACCAGTTCCACGGCGATACGGGACGCTATCCCGACTCTCTGGAACAACTGGTGGAAAAGAAATACCTGCGCGCCATGCCCATCGATCCCATCACCGATAGCGACGCCAGCTGGATCACCGTGCCGCCGCCCGACGACACGCCGGGCCAGGTGTATGACGTGAAAAGCGGCGCGCCCGGCAAGGACCGCAGCGGCACGCCGTTCGCCGACTGGTAGCGGCCATGCACCGTCCTGCGCGCCGCCAGCGCGGTGTTACCTATCTGGGCCTGATCATCCTGGTGGCCATCCTGGGCCTGGTGGGGGCGGCCGGGCTGAAGATGGGCTCCCTGCTGCAGCGCCAGGCGGCCGAGCAGGAATTGCTCGATATCGGCGCGCAGTTTTCCGACGCCTTGTACAGCTATGCGGCCGCCACGCCGCCGGGCCAGCCGCAACAGCCGCCGACCCTGGCCGCCTTGCTGCGCGATCCCCGCTTCCCGCAAGTGCGCCGCCATTTGCGCAAGCTGTTTGTCGACCCCGTCACGGGGCGTGCCGAGTGGGGTTTGCTGTACCAGCCGGGCAGCCAGGGCATCATTGGCGTGCACAGCCTGTCGCAGGCGGCGCCATTAAAGGTTGGCAACTTCGAGGCCCGCTTCGCCGGTTTTGAAGGCAAGGCGCACCTGTCGGAGTGGCAGTTCATGTTGCCTGCCCAGCCAGCACCGCCATCCAGTGCGGCACAGGCGCCTGGCAGCGATGGTGCGTCCGCCGCGCCGGACATGCCGATGCCGGCGTTGTTTTCTCGTCCTATTTCACCTACGCAAGAAACCGAGCCTGTGCCTGCGCCGGAAGAGGCCGAATTGCCCGCGCCAGCCCCGGAACAGGCAGTTTCTCCTGAAAAGTAAGGTAAAAAGCCATCGATCCCATGTGAACTGTTTTTGCCGGGAAAGTACTCGGCGCAGGTAACTATTGCACCTCAAAAATAGTTATCACAGGCGAAACTAAGATAAAATATTTATAATAAAATTAATGTAATTATGCTACCATCCTCATCAGTACTTCCGGTACTAAGTAACCCCCAATAAATTATTGCGCTTTCTGACTTCCACAACCGGCGCTGTGCGGTGTTGCCCGCAGCTAGCAGTGCTCGCACTGCGTCGCTGCAGCCGCCTTGCACAGCATCCGGTTCTGTTCTTCATAAATTCACAATAATTTCCCGAGGATTACTTAAAACTATTGGTGGCCTGCGTATTGCAGCCATAAATTACTTTTGAGGATCAACTATGAAATTGAAATTTATCGCTGCAGGCATTCTGGCAGCAGCATCGTTCAGCGCATCGGCAGCGACGTACGACCTGGGTATCCTGGACCCAACGGGTTCCGATACCCTGTCGGCCATCACCACCAAGTTTGCCGCGAACAGCGTGGTTGATGACTTCTGGACGTTCAAGCTGATCACGCCATCGTCGACCTCGTTTGGCGCACTGCAAACGTTCTCCGTCGTCGAAGGCGCGATCAAGGACTTCTCGGCCACCTTGCTGGGTTACGGCAACCTGACCTACACTGCGGCTTCTGGCATCCAGAGCCTGAGCTGGGATGGCCAACTGGCCGCCGGTTCGTATACCGTGCACGTCACGGGCCTGACGGGTCTGAAAAACGCCGCTTACCTGGGTTCCGTCTCGGCCTTGCCAGTGCCAGAGCCAGAAACCTATGGCATGCTGCTCGGCGGCCTGGCGCTGGTCGGTTTCGCCGCCCGTCGTCGCGCCCAAAAAGCTGCCTAAGCTTGTGCCGCAACGAAAAAAAACCCGCTTCGGCGGGTTTTTTTTCGTCTTTCGCCAGTACGGCGAGACGCCGGCAGCACGGTCCGGCACAATCCGGACAAGCTGCGCAGGACTAGGCGCCAAGTCGAAGACAGTACGCCAGTACGGCGAGACGCCGGCAACAACGTCCTGCACAGCTTGTCAAGCGTGGCGCTTGAAGTCGCGCAAGCGGAAGCCAACCGCAAATAAGGTCGCAAAATACGCCACGCCGCACACGGCCACCACCAGGGCCAGCGCGCCGGCCCGCAACAGCGGATGGGCTTGCATAGCGATCCAGTCGATGCGCATGGCGCCAAGACAGGCCACGCCACCCATCACGATGAGCGCCGGCAGCAGGCGCAGGAAGAACTTGGCCCAGCCCGGTTTCGGCTGGTAGATGCCGCGCTTGCGCAAGCCCCAGTACAGGAAGCTGGCGTTCAGGCAGGCGCCCAGGCCGATCGACAGGGCCAGGCCGGCCACGGCGATGTACGGCACGAACAGCAGATTCATCAGCTGCGTGGCGATCAGCACGCCGATGGCGATTTTCACGGGCGTGCGGATGTCCTGGCGCGCATAGAAGGCGGGCGCCAGGGTTTTCACCAGAATGATGCCGATCAGGCCCAGGCTGTAGGCCACCAGCGGCTGCGTCGACATGGTGACGGATTCGGCCGTGAACTTGCCATAATGGAAGAGGGTGGCGATCAGCGGCGTGGCCAGGGTCGCCATGCCGACGGCGGCGGGCAAGGCCAGCAGGAAAGTCAGACGCAAGCCCCAGTCGAGCAAGGCCGAGTATTCCGTCTTGTCGCCATCCACGTTCGCTTTCGACAGGCTGGGCAGCAAAATGGTGCCCAGGGCCACGCCCAGCATGGCGGTGGGGAACTCCATCAGTCGGTCCGCATACGACAGCCAGGATATGCTGCCTTCGGCCAGGCGCGAGGCGATGCTGGTATTGATCATCAAGCTGATCTGGGCGGCCGAGACGGCGAACACGGCCGGTCCCATCTTCTTCAGCACGCGGCGCACGCCGCCGTCGGACAGGCCGATGGCGGGATTGATCGACAGGCGCGGCAGCATGCCGATCTTGATCAGCGCGGGAATCTGGATCGCCACCTGCAGCAGGCCGCCGGCGAACACGGCGATGGCCATGGCGTAGATCGGCTGCTTCAAGTAGGGCGCGAGGAAGAGCGAGGCGGCGATGAACGACAGGTTCAGCAGCACTGGCGTGAACGCGGGAATCTTGAATTCGCGCCAGGTATTCAAGATGCCGCCGGCCAGAGCCACGAAGGACATGCAAGTAATATAAGGGAACATCAAGCGCGTCATCCACACGGCCGCGTCAAAAGCGCCCGGGTCCTTGGACAGGCCCGTGGCGATCGCATACACGAACCAGGGCGCGCCGAGGATGCCGATGGCGGACACGAGCAAAGTGGCCCAGACGAGGGTGGTGGCCACATGGTCGGCCAATTGCTTGCTCGCTTCCTGGCCATGCTGGTTCTTGTATTCAGACAAGATCGGCACGAAGGCTTGCGAGAACGCACCCTCGGCAAACAATCGGCGCAGCAGATTGGGGATGCGGAAGGCAACAATGAAGGCGTCCGTGTAGGCGCCGGCGCCAAAGGCGCGCGCGAACAGGCTTTCGCGCAATAATCCGGTTACACGGGACAGCATGGTCATGCTGGAAATGGCGGCGAGGGTTTTAAGCAAGTTCATGGGGGCAGATTATAGCCGGGCGCGCTACCGTTAAACGCTTAAAATATGGTAACAAGCGGGTAACAAGCGCGGCCGATTCGCCCTTGCCAGCCCCATTTTCAGGTGTTTTTGGCATCACACACGGTTTTTTGATTTGCTCCCGCTTGAAAATATCGCTATAATCGAAGGCTGTACAGAATTCTGTTACGCAGACACTAATGTTTGACAGGCACTGGTTTGGCACACATGGTTCGGCAGACGCACAGAACGCACCGGTTGGCAAACACTAATGTTTGCAAACGCACTTTGACCCTGTTTTAGGAAATTCCATGGCAAATACCGCACAAGCGCGCAAACGCGCTCGTCAAGCAGTTAAGCAAAACGCACACAATTCGTCCCAACGTTCGACCTTGCGCACGGCTATCAAAGCTGCTCGCAAAGCGATCCAGGGCGGCGACAAGGCAGCTGCTGCTGCAATCTTCCAGGCATCCGTGTCGACCATCGACCGTATCGCTGACAAGAAGATCATCCACAAAAACAAGGCAGCTCGCCATAAGAGCCGTCTGGCAGCTGCTTTGAAAGCACTGTCCGCTTAATATTCGCCAGCAGGCAAGCCGCCACGGTGGCCTTGCCTGTGCCGGTACGCTGGCACTGGTTGAAAAGCAAAAACCCGCAGATTCATTCTGGCGGGTTTTTTCGCGTTCTTTTCGCGTTTTTGCGGCCGTGTCCGCAGCGGACGGCGGCCAGGGCCTAGCGCGCCGCCGGCAGATTGCCGATGCTCATGCCCGGCTTGATGTTCCTTTGCTTGAACCAGCCCAGGTGCATTTCCAGCGCATAGCGCACGGGCACGGTCCTGGTCGAGCAATGGCTGTCGAGCGTGTGCGGCTGCATGTCTTCGATGTTGACGATCTTGCCGCTGGCGTCGATAAAGGCCACCGACAGGGGCAGCGGCGTGTTCTTCATCCACATGCATTGCGTCGATGGCTTGCCAAAGACGAACAGCATGCCCGCATTGGCCGGCATCTTTTCACGGTACATCAACCCCTGTTCGCGCTGCTCTTCCGTGGCGGCCACTTCCGCCTGGATCAAATGCATGCCAGCCGACAGTTGCAAGCTCTTGGTTTGCGCCTGGGCCATGCTGGCGCAAGACAGCAGGGCGATGGACAGGCTGAGACGGCGCAGGGAATTTTTCATGGGGCGGGATCATGGCTGCGAAGCGGCGATTAAGCCATGCTGGCGCCTGCCTGGTCAAGCGTGCCGCCCGGCCGCGCCGAAAGCGTGGGGTTACAGCAACAGGCTTGCCGCCGTAACCCCGGGAACGACACTTACTTCACGGGCTTGCCTGCCTCGGTGGCCGGCTGCCTGGTCTTGCGCGCCTGGGGAATCAGGCGCGGCGCATCGGTGGCGGCCGAGGCCTTGGACGATGCGCCGGACCGTGCCGCATCCGTCGCGGCCGAAGCGTTGACGGTGGCCGACGCCGGCGGCACGGGCTTGACGGCGTCGGTGGCGGCCGAGGCATGGCTGGCCGCCGATGCGGGTGGTGGTTTGACGGCATCGGTAGCGGCGGAAGCGTGCACCGTGGCGCCCGATTGCGCCAAGGCGGCGCCAGCAAGCAGGGAGGCGGCCAGGGCCAGTATTACTTTTGTCATCATCTTTCCTTTTCAGTCATGTTAAGGTCAGATGATTTTAATGCATTATCTAAAAATAAATAGTGCATTTTGGAAAATTTCTGCAAGGAAATCCATTTTTCTTGTGCGGTTCACGTTTTTCCGATGTTCTCGGCCGGCACTTCGCACCATTCGCCAGGCAGCAAGGGGTGGCTGGCCAGCGAGAACGGGCCGATGGCGCTGCGCACCAGGCGCAGGGTGGGCAGGCCGACGGCCGCCGTCATGCGCCGCACTTGCCGGTTCTTTCCTTCTTTCAAAGTGATCGCCAGCCATGCGGTCGGTTTGTCGGCGCGCGCGCGGATGGGCGGATTGCGCGGCCACAGCCAGTCCGGCTCGGCAATGCGCACGGCCTTGCACGGCTTGGTGACGAAGTCGCCCAGGTCCAGCGGCGCCTGCAGGCGCGCCAGGCTGGCCGCATCGGGCACGCCGTCGACCTGCACCAGATAGGTTTTCGCTTCCTTGCGGTCCGGGTGGCTGATCTCGTGCTGCAGGCGGCCGTCGTCCGTCAGCAGCAGCAAGCCTTCGCTGTCGGCGTCGAGCCGGCCGGCCGGGTAGATGCCGGGGATGGTCAAATGGTCGGCCAGGGTGGCGCGGCCTTCCTGCGGCGAAAACTGGCACAGGACCTGGAATGGTTTATTGAAGAGGATGAGTGGCATGCTGGTAGTGGAATTGAGGCAAACGATGGTGGCTGCTGGTCGGCGCCGCAAAAGCGTGGCGCCCTGTAAGATACTGGTGCATAATGTGAAATTATAGTCTTATGTCTTATAGAAGACTTGTGCGGTGTGGCGAATGTTCTTTGGCCCCGTGGATGGTCCCGCTGTACTTTCCCTGCTAAAGTGCCTCGTTGCCGCCCTGTTCGGACTTGTTTTTGTAAACTCTGCAACCGCAGAGCGCGTCGCCGGCCTGTGTTGCCGCCAGCGGTGTGTCCCACTTCGGAGATCACGATGTATCAACATATCACTGTACCTGCTGACGGCCAAAAAATCACCGTCAACGCCGATTTTTCGCTGAATGTACCAGATAATCCCATCGTTCCCTTCATTGAAGGCGATGGCACGGGCATCGATATCAGCCCGGTCATGATCAAGGTGATCGACGCCGCCGTGGCCAAGGCCTACGGCGGTGCGCGCAAGATCAGCTGGATGGAAATCTATGCGGGCGAAAAATCGACGAATGTGTATGGCCCCGACGTGTGGCTGCCGGAAGAAACCTTGCAAGTGCTGAAAGACTACGTGGTCTCCATCAAGGGCCCGCTGACCACGCCCGTCGGCGGCGGCATCCGCTCGCTGAACGTGGCCCTGCGCCAGCAGCTCGATCTGTATGTCTGCCTGCGTCCCGTGCGCTATTTCACGGGCGTGCCATCGCCCGTGAAAGAGCCGGAAAAGACCGACATGGTGATTTTCCGCGAAAACTCGGAAGACATCTACGCCGGCATCGAATACCAGCAAGGCTCGGCCGACGCCAAGAAACTGATGGATTTCCTCATCAATGAAATGGGCGTGACGAAGATCCGCTTCCCGGCCACGTCCGGCCTGGGCATCAAGCCCGTCTCCATCGAAGGCACCGAGCGCCTGGTGCGCAAGGCCATCCAGTATGCGATCGACAATGACAAGCCATCCGTGACGATCGTGCACAAAGGCAATATCATGAAGTACACGGAAGGCGGCTTCCGCGACTGGGCGTATGCGCTGGCGCAAAAGGAATTCGGCGCCGAACTGATCGACGGCGGTCCGTGGTGCAAGTTCAAGAATCCGAAGACGGGCCGCGACATCATCGTCAAGGATTCCATCGCTGACGCGTTCCTGCAACAGATTTTGCTGCGTCCGGCCGAATACAGCGTCATCGCCACCCTGAATTTGAATGGCGACTATATTTCCGACGCGCTGGCGGCGCAAGTGGGCGGCATCGGCATCGCGCCGGGCGCCAACCTGTCCGATTCCGTCGCCATGTTCGAAGCGACGCATGGCACGGCGCCTAAGTACGCGGGCAAGGATTACGTCAATCCCGGTTCGCTGATTTTGTCAGCGGAAATGATGTTGCGCCACATGGGCTGGCTGGAAGCGGCCGACCTGGTGATTGCTTCGATGCAAAAATCGATCGCCTCGAAGCGCGTCACCTATGATTTCGCCCGTCTGATGGAGGGCGCGACGCAAGTGTCGTGCTCCGGTTTCGGCCAGGTGATGATCGAACACATGTGACACGAGGGCGGGGCGGGGTGCCGCGCACCCCGCGGACGAAAAAAAACCCCGTTTGACAACGGGGTTTTTCACATCTGAGGGCCGGCGATGCTTAGGCTGCCTGGATGTTGGAAGCTTGCTTGCCTTTAGGGCCTTGCGTGACTTCGAATTGAACTTTTTGACCTTCTTTGAGGGTCTTGAAACCGTTCATGTTGATTGCGGAGAAGTGAGCAAACAAATCTTCGCCGCCGTCATCTGGGGTGATGAAGCCAAAACCTTTGGAATCATTGAACCACTTAACTGTACCTGTTGCCATAAAAAGAACTTTCAAAATTAAAACAAATCACACGAGCCATAAAAGCAAGAAGCTTCTTGCCCCCTCCTCGACGTCTCACTTCTTATCAAGCTGTACATTACTGCAACAGTCGATACAGCATTGTTGGCGGAATAAATAATGAAGTCAAGCGCTTTTCCATCGATATTGCCAAATTCTTCACGGCGACCAAAAAAGCAACTCTTGATTTTGACAGCAAGGTCGCCATCTGCGCACTATTAAGAAAACGCGTAAGATTGAGAACAATTGGAAAGGCGTAGATATTGCGCATGACAACCACTGTGAAAGCATTAGAATAAGCGTATGGCAACCAAGCACGACTCAGAAACCCTGCTGGAGCGGCAAGTGCTGAAGCCGCCGCCGCTCTATCAGGTAGCCTTGCTCAATGACGACTACACCCCGATGGAATTTGTGGTGGCCATCATTCAGGAGTATTTCAACAAGGACCGTGAAACGGCGACGCAAATCATGCTCAGTGTTCATCGCTACGGCAAAGGAGTGTGCGGCGTGTTCTCTAAAGATATAGCGTGTACCAAAGTGGAGTTCGTTTTAACGCATGCGCGCAAGGCGGGGCATCCCCTGCAGTGCGTGATGGAGGAAGTATGATTGCGCAGGAATTAGAAGTAAGTTTGCACATGGCGTTTGTCGAAGCTCGGCAGGCACGGCACGAATTCATCACGGTTGAGCATTTACTGCTGGCACTGCTGGACAACCCCTCCGCTGCCGAGGTGTTGCGTGCCTGCGCGGTCAATATTGAAGACCTGCGCAAGACCCTCACCAATTTCATCGGCGATAACACGCCGACCGTGCCTGGCACGGGCGAAGTCGACACCCAGCCGACGCTTGGTTTCCAGCGCGTGATCCAGCGCGCCATCATGCACGTCCAGTCCGCCTCGAACGGCAAGAAGGAAGTCACGGGCGCCAATGTGCTGGTGGCCATCTTCGGCGAAAAGGATTCGCATGCGGTCTACTACCTGCACCAGCAGGGCGTGACGCGCCTGGACGTGGTCAATTTCATCTCGCACGGCGTGCGCAAGGACCAGTCGACGGAAAGCGCGAAAGCCTCCGAAGGCGTGGAAGAAGCGCCCGTCGACGGCCAGCCGAAGGAAAGCCCGCTCGACCAGTTCACGCAAAACCTGAACAAGGCCGCTGCCGAAGGCAGGATCGATCCGCTGATCGGCCGCGAGGAAGAGGTCGACCGCGTGATCCAGATCCTGTGCCGCCGCCGCAAGAACAATCCGCTGCTGGTCGGCGAGGCGGGCGTGGGCAAGACGGCCATCGCCGAAGGCCTGGCCTACCGCATCACGCAAAGCGACGTGCCGGAAATCCTGCAGAATGCCGTCGTGTATTCGCTCGACATGGGCGCCTTGCTGGCCGGTACCAAATACCGCGGCGACTTCGAACAGCGCCTGAAAGCCGTGTTGAAACAGTTGAAGGACAATCCGAACGGCATCCTGTTCATCGACGAGATCCACACCATCATCGGCGCCGGCTCGGCGTCGGGCGGCACGCTGGACGCGTCGAACCTGCTGAAACCGGCCCTGGCCAACGGCCAATTGAAATGCATCGGCGCGACCACGTACACGGAATTCCGCGGCGTGTTCGAAAAAGACCATGCCTTGTCGCGCCGCTTCCAGAAAGTGGACGTCAACGAGCCAACCGTCGAGCAAACCGTGCAAATCCTGCGCGGCTTGAAATCGCGCTTCGAAGAGCACCATGGCGTGAAATACTCGGCCTCGGCCCTGTCGACGGCGGCCGAACTGGCGGCGCGCTTCATCAACGACCGCCATCTGCCCGACAAGGCGATCGACGTCATCGATGAAGCGGGCGCGGCGCAGCGCATCTTGCCGAAGTCGAAGCAAAAGAAAACCATCGGCAAGGCCGAGATCGAGGACATCATCGCCAAGATCGCGCGCATTCCGCCGCAAACGGTCAACCAGGACGACCGCAGCAAGCTGCAGACGATCGACCGCGACTTGCGCAATGTCGTGTTCGGGCAAGATCCTGCCATCGACGCGCTGGCCTCGGCCATCAAGATGGCGCGTGCCGGCCTGGGCAAGACGGACAAGCCGATCGGCTCCTTCCTGTTCTCCGGTCCGACCGGTGTCGGCAAGACCGAGGTGGCCAAGCAACTGGCGTTCATCCTCGGTATCGAGCTGATCCGTTTCGACATGTCGGAATATATGGAACGCCACGCCGTCAGCCGTCTGATCGGCGCGCCGCCGGGCTATGTCGGCTTCGACCAGGGCGGTTTGTTGACGGAAGCGATCACCAAGAAGCCGCACGCGGTCTTGCTGCTCGATGAAATTGAAAAAGCCCATCCGGACATTTTCAATATCCTGCTGCAAGTGATGGATCACGGTACCTTGACGGACAACAATGGCCGCAAAGCCGATTTCCGCAACGTGATCATCATCATGACGACCAATGCGGGCGCGGAAAGCTTGCAAAAGACGTCGATCGGCTTCACCAACTCGAAGCAGGCGGGCGACGAGATGGCCGACATCAAGCGCATGTTCACGCCGGAGTTCCGCAACCGCATCGACGCGACCATCAGCTTCCGCGCGCTGGACCAGGAAATCATCCTGCGCGTGGTCGACAAGTTCCTCATGCAGCTGGAAGAGCAGTTGCACGAGAAAAAGGTCGAAGCCGTGTTTACCGAGAAGCTGCGCGCTTTCCTCGGCAAGAAAGGCTTCGATCCGCTGATGGGCGCGCGGCCGATGGCGCGCCTGATCCAGGATATGATCCGCAAGGCGCTGGCCGACGAACTGCTGTTCGGCCGCCTGGTCACCGGCGGACGGGTCACGGTCGACCTCGACGACAAGGATCAGGTATTGCTGGAATTCCCGGAACCGCCAGACGCGGCGCCGACGGCTGCGCCGGAAACGGTGGAAGTGGAGTAATCGACTCCATCGCCACGTGCGATCAAGAAACCCGCCCACGCAAGTGGCGCGGGTTTTTTTACGTTTTTGTGGGCAATAAAGAAGGTTTTAAGAAGATTTTCTTTGGTCGCAGTTATGCCAGAATTGCTGTCCGGTATCGACATCGTGTCCATGCCACTTGACCGCTATCTGGATGCTCTCATGAAAATTTCCCACAATCTTACCTTGCTCCTGTTGTCCGCCGGCTTGCTGGGTAGCGCCGCCGCCGCGCCGGCCGGCAGCTATTTCCGCTTCCCCGCCGTGCGCGGCGATACCGTCGTGTTTACCGCCGAAGGCGACCTGTGGAAAAGCAGCGTGCGCGGCGGCGCCGCGCAGCGCCTGACCACGCATCCCGGCTATGAAACGAACGCGGCGATATCGCGCGACGGCCAGTGGCTGGCCTTTTCCGCCGCCTATGAGGGGGCGCAGGAAGCGTATGTGATGCCGCTGGCGGGCGGCTTGCCGCGCCGCATTTCCTTCGACAATGGCGGCGTGCTGGTGCTGGGCTGGACGGCGCAGGGCGAGGTGCTGGTCAGCACGCAAAATACGGACGGACCCGCATCGCGCCGCATCGTCGCCGCCATCGATCCCGTGAAACAGACGCGCCGCGTGTTTCCCGTGGCCGACGCCAACGACGCCGTGCTCGACGATGCGGGCAAGACCTTGTTCTTCACGCGTTTCGGCCTGGCCATGACCAACGACAACGTGCGCAATTACCGGGGTGGCGCGCATGCCACCCTGTGGCGTTACGCGCTGGACGGCAAGGGCGAGGCCGTGCGCATGCACGCGGAAGCTGCCGTGCTGGCTGGCAACAACAAGCGCCCCATGTGGTGGCAGGGCCGCGTCTACTACATCAGCGATGAAGGCGGCAGCGACAATCTGTGGAGCATGCTGCCCGACGGCTCGGACCGCCGCGCATTGACCAGCCACACGCAGTGGGACGTGCGCAACGCTTCGCTGGGCGATGGCAAGATCGTCTACCAGCTGGGCGCCGATTTGTACGTGCTCGACCTGAACGCGCCCGGCGCCAGCGAGTCGCAGGCGCTGGCCATCAGCCTCGTGTCCGATTTCGACCAGCAGCGCGCGCGCCAGATCCGCTCGCCGCTGGACACCCTCTCCAATGTGCAGCTGTCGGGCAAGGATGAGCGCATCATCCTCACCGCCCGCGGGCGCGTCAGCATCGCCGGCACGGGCAGCCTGCGCCGCGTCGACATCGCCATACCGGAAGGGGCAAGGGCGCGCGATGCTGTTTTCAGCAGCGACGAGAAATCCGTGTACGCCATCGTCGACACGAGCGGCGAGAACGAAATCTGGAAGTACGCCGCCGATGGCTCGGGCAAGGGCGAGCAGCTGACGACGCAGGGCGATAATCACCGCTGGAAGCTGTACCCGTCGCCGGATGGGCGCTGGCTGGCGCATACGGACAAGAAGGGCCGTTTCTGGCTGCTGGACCTGGCGACCAGGGGCAATCAATTGATCGACGACGCGGGCAAGGCGGGCGTGGACAAGCACGACGAAGTGCAATGGTCGCCCGACAGCGGCAACCTCGCCATCGTGCGCGTGGCCAGCAACGAGCAGCGCGAGCAGATCGGCCTGTACAACCTGGCGTCGAAACAGCTGCAATTCGTCACGAGCGACCGCTACACGTCCGGTTCGCCCGTGTTTTCGCCGGACGGGCGCTGGCTGTATTTCCTGTCGGCGCGCAATTTCCAGCTGGCCAACGGGTCGCCATGGGGCGACCGCAACATGGGGCCCGTGTTCGACAAGCGCATCGGCGTATATGCGCTGGCGCTGCAGCCGGGCAACCGTTTTCCGTTCCAGCCCGACGATGAGCTGAGCCGCCCTGGCGTGAAGCCGGCCGAGACGGACGATGAAAAGGCGGCCGAACTGGCGGCGGAAAAAGCGCTGGAGAAGGCGGGCGGCAAGGCTGCCGTGAAAAAGGCGCCAGCCGCCTTGCCGGCCATCGTCAGCCAGGGCCTGGCCGAACGCCTGTATGAGGTGCCGCTGGCGGCGGGCAACTACAGCGCGCTGGCCATGGACGACAAGCGCCTGTATTTCCTCGAGCGCGACAGCGGCGAGAACAAGTCCAGCCTGAAGACACTGGCGATTGGCAATACCGGCTCCAAGCCGGAACTGCTGGTGGCCAATGTGCGCGAATTCGACCTGGCGCAGGACAAGAAGCACCTGTACTACCGCACCGCGGCGGCCACCGGCCCGGGCGAGATGCTGGTGATCGAGGCGGGCGCCAAGCTGCCGTCCGACCTGTCGAAGGCCAAGGTCAAGGTCGACGACTGGACGTTCGTGTCGAACCCGCGCCTGGAATGGAAGCAGATGTTCAACGACGCCTGGCGCTTGCACCGCGATTTCCTGTACGACGCGAAGATGCGCGGCGTGGACTGGAAGGCGGCGCGCGACAAATATGCGCCGCTGGTCGAGCGGGTCACGGACCGCGCCGAACTCAATGACGTGCTGGGCATGATGGTGGCCGAAGTGGGCGCCCTGCATTCGCAGATCCGTCCCGGCGAATTGCGCCGCACGGAACAGGAAGGCACGCCGGCCGGCCTGGGCGCCGTGCTGGCGCGGACAAACGAGGGTTACCTGGTCGAGCATGTCTACCGCAGCGAAGCGGAGCTGCCCTCGGCGCGCGCACCGCTGTCGCGGCCCGAGGTGGACGTGATGGCGGGCGACGTGATCACGGCCGTCAACGGCAAGGACGTCTTGGGCGCGCGCGACATCAGCGACCTGCTGCTGAACCAGGCCGACAAGCAGGTGCTGTTGCAGGTCAAGCGTGGCAAGGGGGCGCCGCGCGCCGTCATCGTCACGCCCGTCAACATGGCGAAACAGACGGCGCTGCGCTATGGCGATTGGGAACTGAGCCGCGCCGAGCAGGTGGCGGCCGCTTCGCAGGGACGCATCGGCTATCTGCACCTGCGCGCCATGGGGCCCAACGACATCGCCTCGTTCGCGCGCGATTTTTACGCCAACATCAACCGCGAAGGCTTGATCATCGACGTGCGGCGCAATAACGGCGGCAATATCGACAGCTGGATCATCGAAAAACTGCTGCGCAAGGCCTGGGCCTACTGGGCGCCGCCGGGCGTGCAGCCGTCGTCGAACATGCAGAACACCTTCCGCGGCCACCTGGTCGTGCTGGTCGATGAACTCACGTATTCGGACGGCGAGACCTTCGCCGCCGGCATCAAGGCCCTGGGCCTGGCGCCGCTGGTGGGCAAGCGCACGGCCGGCGCCGGGGTCTGGCTCAGCGACAATACGCGCCTGGCCGACAATGGCATGGCGCGCGTGGCGGAGAACGGCCAGTTCGGCATCGACGGCCAGTGGTTGATCGAAGGCGTGGGCGTGGTGCCGGACGTGGAGGTGGAGAACCCGCCGCACGCCACCTTCGATGGCGCCGACCGCCAGCTGGAAGTGGCGCTCGACATGCTGGCGAAAAAGCTCAGGGAGCAGCCGCTCCCCGCCTTCCGGGCGCAGCCCATCCCTGCGCTGAAGTAGTCCGGCTAACGGCGCCAGGGCCGGATGAGCGGTTCAGATCCACACATCCTGATCCTGGCAGTGGTCCGGAAGGTAGGTCAGGTACTGCACCATGCGCGGCGCCGGGCCGCGGTTGGGCGTGGCGCAATGGGGCAGGGCCTGGTGCCAGATGATGAAATCGCCGGCCATGCCGTCGACGGGCACGGGCCGCAAATCCTCGACGGCCCATTCGCGCGGCTGGCGCCCCGCCGGCACTTGCCGCAGCCAGCCGGCCAGGCGGTGCTGGAAGCCGGGCACGCAGTGGAAGGCGCCGTGCTGCGCGGCACAGTCGCTCAGGTACAGCATGCCTTGCAGCTTGAAGGGAACCGGCTGTTGCAGGCTGACGTCCCAGTGCAGGGCGCTGCCGAGGAAGCGGTACCGCGGCGTTTCAGGGGGATTGAAACTCACCTTGTCGATGCTGGCGTAGATGCCGGCGCCGGCGCCGTACAGCTGCTGATAGGCGTGGCGTATGTATGCGTTGTGGCGGTTTTCCTCAAGGGCCGGATGGTCGGAAAATTGCAGCATCAGGCCGCGCTTGCCCGGGTGCGCCTGGTACCACGATGCCGCGTCATCGGGACTGGCGCCCAGGTAGTCCCAGATGGCCGTCCGGGCGGCGTCGCACTGCGCGCGCGGCACGGCGCCGCGCAGCACCAGGTAGCCGTGTTCCTCGAAATGGCGCAGCTGGGCGGCGGACAACACGTCCTGGTGCGGGCTGCGGGCATGGTCCGGGCGGGGCCGCGTGCGCGCGGCGATCCAGGCGATGTAGGCGTCCAGGCCGGGCCGCTGCTGGTACAGGAAGTGCAGTGCGTCTTCCATCGAAATGCCGCGTGCGTACAGCGCCTTGATGTCGCTGTGGTCGCGCGCCAGTCCCTGGTTGCCGCGCGCGCCGCCGTGTCCCGTGCAGCGTTGCCATAAATCGTGCAGGTGAGGCCAGTCGTCCATGGTGTTTTGGGTAGGGTTGAAAAAATCAGCCGGCGCGCAGACGGCGCCACAGGGTGGTGCGGCTGACGCCAAGGTATTGGGCGGCGGCGTCGCGGCGCCCGCCGAAGCGCGCCAGCACGGCGCTGGCGCTTTCATCTTCCAGGCGCGGCGCGATGGCGGCGGCCGGCGCAGGCGGCAGCGCCGCCGTGCCGGCGGCGTTGCCCAGTTCCGGCGCCACGCCCAGCACGAAGGCGGGAGTGAGCGCCTGCAGCGGTTCGGCGGCCAGGAACAGCGCCAGGCGCTCGGCCAGGTTGCGCAGCTCGCGCACGTTGCCGGGCCAGGCGTAGCGGCGCAGCAGCGGCGCGCAAGCCTGGATCTCGGCGTGCAGGTTGGGGTGCGGACGGGCGCCCAGCGCGGCCAGGGCGTTTTTCAGCGACCATTCGGCCAGGCCGGGAATGTCGCCGGCGCGTTCGCGCAAGGCGGGCAAATGCAGGCGCAGCACGGCCAGGCGGTAGAACAGGTCGGCGCGGAAGCGTCCTTCGCGGATGCGTTGTTCCAGGTCGCAGTGGGTGGCGCTGACGATGCGCACATTGATGGCGATGGGGCGCGTGCCGCCCACGCGCACCACTTCGCGCTCTTCCAGCACGCGCAGCAATCGCGTTTGCAGTGCCAGCGGCATTTCGCCGATTTCGTCGAGGAACAGGGTGCCGTGGTTGGCCGCCTCGAACAGGCCCGCATGGCCCCCGCGGCGCGCGCCCGTGAAGGCGCCATCCTCATGGCCGAACAGTTCCGATTCCAGCAAGGACTCGGCGATGGCGCCGCAATTGATGGCGATGAAGGGCCGGTTCGCGCCCAGGCTGCGCGGACTTTCGCGGTGGATGGCCTGCGCCACCAGTTCCTTGCCGCTGCCCGTCTCGCCCTGGATCAGCACCGTCGCCGGCGAACGGGCGAACAGCACCACCGACTGGCGCAGCGCTTCCATCGCTTCCGATTCGCCGCGCAGGTCGTGCAGGCCGTGGCGCGCGCGCAGGGTGTCGGCCACCACCGCGCGCCGTCCCTTGCCTGATTCGAGCTGGGTCAGGCGCGCCAGTTCCAGCGCGTCGTCGAAGGCGCGCCGGATGGCCGTGGCCGAATAGACGAAGACGGCGGCCAGTCCCGCTTCCTCGGCCAGGTCGGTGACGAGCCCCGCGCCGACGACGGCCTTGACGCCGGCCGCCTTCAGTTCATTGATCTGCGCGCGCGCGTCTTCCTCCGTGGCGTAGGTGCGCTGCGCGATCTGGAAGCCGAAGGTGGCGGCGAATTCGGCCAGTTCCGGCATCGGGTCCTGGTAGGTGACGACGCCGATGTGCGGCGAGATGCGCCGCGCGCGCGCCAGCGCCTGCATCACGTCGTAGCCGCTGGCCTTGGCGATGATGACGGGCACCGACAGGCGTCCCTTCAGGTAGGCGCCGTTCGAGCCGGCCGCGATGACCGCGTCGCAGCGCTCGGTGGCCATGCGTTCGCGGATGTGGCGCACGGCGTCGTCGAAACCCAGGTTGATCGGTTCGATCGTCGCCAGGTCGTCGTATTCGAGCGTGATGTCGCGGAACAGGTCGAACAGCCGCGAGACGGAGACGGTCCAGATGACGGGTTTGTCGCGGTGGTCGAGCGGAGGTTGGGGAGGGCGGCGCATGCTTTATTCTAAACGATTTGTTTCAATTTTTTGCCATGCAACGACGTTGCAACGGGCGTGTTGCAGCTGGTCTGTGGCGTTTCAGATATTGCCAATAAGGAATATGAAAAAACCGCCGGAAACTGGTTTATGATCTGGCAGCACCATGATGCTTGTAAGAATCTTTTTCCCAGGCGCATGTCTATCTTGTTCTTAACCATCCCATGGTGTCCATGAGCCGCGTACCGACCAGTCCCGATTTCATCGCCGATGCCTTGCAACTGATCGCCTTGCCGGCCTGCGCCTGCGATGCCTGCGGCATGGTGGTGGCGGCGAACGGCGCCTTGCAAGCCTTGCTGGGGCGGGACGTGTCGGGCCGGCTGCTGGCGGACTGTTTTACGGATGCCTACCGCGCGTCGAGCACCAGCATGCTGCGCGGCGCGCTCGGTGCGGCCGGGCGCGAGCGGCACTGGGACAGCAGCCTGGAAGGGGAGGCGGGCGCCATCGCCGTGCAGGTCTGGTCCAGGCCCTTGCAGGTGGACGATGGCTTGCCCGGGGCGACCCTGGTGTTTGCCGATATCCGCGTGCAGCAGCGCGACCAGCAAGCCTTGCGCAAGACCTTGCTCGAGCAGCAGGCCATCCTGGAAAGCGCGGCCGTCGGCATCGTCTTTTCCAAGGGCGGCTTCATCGAAGAGTGCAATATCCGCGCCGCCGAAATGTTCGGCTATGCGCGCCACCAGCTGACGGGCATGCCGGGCGCGGTGCTGTACCGCTCCGCCGAGCATTGCCGCGCACTCGGACTGGAAGCGGCGCCGCTGCTCTCGAAGGGCAAGCCATACCGCACCGAACTGGAATTGCGGCGCCAGGATGGCACCCTGTTCTGGAGCCGCTTGCACGGGCGCGCCGTCGATCCCCTCAATACGCGTGACGGCACGGTCTGGATCATCGAAGATATCAGCGACCACCGGCGCGATGAGGACCAGCTGCGCCGCGCCATGCTGGAAATGCAGGCCGTGATGGACAACGCGCCGCTGGCCATCGGTTTTCAGCGCGACAAGGGTGTGCTGCGCTACAACCGGCGCTTTGCCGAATGCTTCGGCTTTGACGGCGACAGCGGCGTGGGCCTGGCCGTCGCCGACCTGTACCCGTCGCGCGCGGCCTACGATAACGTCGTGCGGCAGGCCGCGCCGCTGCTGCGGCGCGGCCTGCCGTTCCAGGGCGAGATGGAGATGCGCCGCCGCGACGGTTCCACGTTCTGGGCGCTGGCGTATGGCTATGTCCTGAACCCGGAAAGCCAGACTGAGCGCGGTTTACGCGACACGATCTGGCTGTTCGACGACCGCAGCGCGCAGAAGGCGGCCGAGGAGGCGACGCGCCAGCTGATGCTCGAGCAGCAGGCCATCCTGGACAATGCCTCCGTCGGCATCCTGTTTTCCCGTTCGCGCCTGATCCTGCGCTGCAATCCCCGCTTCGCCGAAATGTTCGGCTACGCGCAGGAGGCGATGACGGGTTTGCCCGCCGCCGAGCTGTTTCCTTCGCCCGCCGCCTACGAGGCGTTTGGCGTGCAAGCCACGCCGCTGCTGGGACAGGGCTTGCCGTACGAGCAGGACGAATCGCAGTTCCGCCGCCGCGACGGCAGCCTGTTCTGGTGCCGCATCCGCGCCAAGGCCGTCGACCAGGCGCACAGCGAGCAGGGCGCCATCTGGATCCTCGAGGACGTCACCGCCAGCCGCCAGGCGCAGATGGAGGTGGCGGCCATCATGACGAATGCCTCGGTGAGCATCCTGTACACCAAGAACCGCCAGATCACGCGCTACAACCTGGGCTTTGCCGCGATGTTCGGCTACAGCGGCGACGAGGCACTGGGCTTGCCCGGGCGCGCGCTGTACGTGTCGCAGCAATCGTACGACTTGCTGGGCGCGGCGGCCTTCCCCTTCCTGTCGGTGGCCAAGCCCTTCCAGACGGAAGTGGAGATGATGCGCCGCGACGGCACGACCTTGTGGGCGCAGCTGATCGCCTATGTCGTCAATCCGGACGATCCGGCCGCCGGCACCATCTGGATCATCGAGGACCGCACGGAAGCCAAGCGCGCCGAAGAATCGCTGCGCAACGCGCTGCTGGAAAACCAGGCCATCCTCGACAGCGCCGTGCTGGGCATCTCGGTGGTGGAGGGCGGCCACAATTTGCGCGCCAACAGCAAGATGGAGGAGCTGTTCGGTTATGCGCCCGGCGAGATCAACGGCCTGTCGGTGCAGGCGCTGTATCCGGACGTGGCCGCGTGGAGGGCGGCGCGCGGCGAGACGGCGCGCGATTTCGAAGCGGGCAGGGTGCACATGTCGGAATACCAGCTGGTGCGCAAGGACGGCAGCCGCTTCTGGGCGCGCCTGTCCGGCCGGCCGTTCGACCTGGCGCATGCGCATGGCCGCTCCGTGTGGCTGGTCGACGACGTGACGGCGCGCCGCGAGGCGGCCGAGGCGGTGCGCCGCGCGCGCGATGAGCTGGAATTGCGCGTGCAGGAACGCACGGCCGAACTGGCCGGCGCCAACCTGCTGCTGCAGGGCGAGATCGTCGAGCGGCGCCAGGCCGAGGCGCGTGTGCACCACATGGCTTACCACGACAACCTGACGGGCTTGCCGAACCGCGCGCTGCTGTCGGACCGGCTGGAACGGGCCATGCTGGCCGCGCAGCGCTCCGGGCGCAAGCTGGCCGTGATGTTCATCGACCTGGATCGATTCAAGACCATCAACGATTCGCTGGGCCACATGACGGGCGACGCGCTGCTCAAGGAAGTGGCCGCCCGGCTGTGCGGCGCGGTGCGCGCCAGCGACACGGTGGCGCGCCTGGGCGGCGACGAATTCGTCGTGCTGGTGCCGGGCATCCGCGGCGGCGACGAAGCGGCCCGCGTGGCCGAGAAGATCATCGAGGCGCTGACGCCCGCCTTTCCGCTCGACGGCCATGTGCTGCACGTGACGCCGTCGATCGGCATCTGCCTGTATCCGGACGACGGCGGCGACGTCGACGCCCTGATGCGCCACGCCGATGCGGCCATGTACCACGCCAAGGGCAATGGCCGCAACAACTACCAGTTCTTCACGCAGACGATGAACCAGGCGGCGGCCCTGCACTTCGACCTGGAAAGCAGCTTGCGCACGGCGCTGGCGCTGCAGCAGTTCGAACTGTTTTACCAGCCCGTCATCGATATCGCCACGCGCCGCCTGCATGGCATGGAAGTGCTGTTGCGCTGGCGCCGCCCGGGCCACGGCCTGGTGCTGCCGGACCGCTTCATTCCCATCATGGAGGAAAACGGCTTGATCGTGCCGGTGGGCGAATGGGTGATGCGCCAGGCCTGCGAGCAAAGCATGGCCTGGCGGCGCCAGGGCTTGCAGCCGGTGCCGCTGGCGGTGAATCTGTCGCCGCGCCAGTTCATGCACAAGGGGCTGGTGGCGGCCATCGGCGCCGTGGTGCGGGAAACGGGCGTCGATCCGGCGCTGCTGGAATTCGAGATCACCGAGACGGCGCTGATGCAGCACGGCGAGCATACGCTGGAGATTCTGCGGCAGATCAATGGCATGGGCTTGCGCCTGTCGATCGACGATTTCGGCACCGGCTATTCGAGCCTGGCCTACCTGAAGCGCTTCCCCGTGAAGAAGGTCAAGATCGACCGCGCCTTCATCAAGGACCTCGAGCACAGCGCGGAAGACCGCGCCATCGTGTCGGCCATCATCGCGCTGGCCGACAGCCTGCAATTGTCGGCCGTGGCCGAGGGCGTGGAAACGGAAGAACAGTTCGCCCTGCTGCAGGCGAACGGCTGCCGCTATGCGCAGGGCTATCTGTTTTCCGCGCCGGTCCCGGCGGTCAATGCGCAGGCCCTGTTGGAGCGGATCGCCGTTAGTTAATCAATCGTCGCCACCACCGGCGCGTGATCGGAAGGCTGTTCCCACTTGCGGGGCACGCGGTCGATCACGCAGGCCGTGCAGCGGGCGGCGAGGGCGGGCGAGAGCAGGATATGGTCGATGCGCAGGCCCTTGTTCAGGCGGAAGCCCAACTGGCGGTAATCCCACCAGCTGAACGATTTTTCCGCCTGCTCGAACAGGCGGAAGGCGTCCGTCAGGCCGATGTCGAACAGGCGCTGCAGGGCGGCGCGTTCCTTGTCCGAGACCAGCACCTGGCCGGCCCAGGCGACGGGGTCGTGCACGTCGCGGTCGTCGGGCGCGATATTGTAGTCGCCGACGACGGCCAGTTGCGGATGCTGCCGCGCTTCCTCGGCCAGCCAGTCGTGCAGGGCGGCCAGCCAGCCCAGTTTGTATTCGTACTTGTCCGAGTCGACGCTCTGGCCGTTCGGCACGTAGGCGCAGACGATGCGCACGCCACCGATGGTGGCGGCCAGGATGCGCTGCTGCGCATCTTCATAGCGCGGGTTGTTCTTTACCACGTCGGTGATCGGCAGCTTCGACAGGATGGCCACGCCGTTGTAGGTCTTCTGGCCGCTGAAGACCACCTGGTAGCCGGCCGCCTCGATCTCGGCGACGGGGAACTTGTCATCCGTGAGCTTGGTCTCTTGCAGGCAGAGTATGTCGACCGGGTTGTCTGTCAGCCACTGCAGCACTTGCGGCAGGCGCACTTTGAGCGAGTTGACGTTCCAGGTGGCGAGTTTCATGGGAAAAATCCTTGCTTGAATAGGTGTCGATAGGCGCGAATCTTACCGCATGCGTGTCGACGGCGTCCTGCGCCGCTTGCCGGGGCGGTGCTTTTTTACTGGAAGGCAAAAGGGGTGGTAATAAAGTATTTGCATTTAACCAATCGTGGCGCATGAATATTATGTTTTTGTGTATGATTGATCAATCCCTTTGTTTGATTTGGCATAAGTGGCTGGTGCGGCAGGCTGCGTCCCGCCGTTTAACGCGACAAAGGTGTAAAGTTTCTCGCTAAAACGCGATAAAAACTACTAAAATGGCACCGTGTAACAACTGTGTCATACGGCTTTGTTACAGCCAAGTTAGAACCGAACAGGAAGCAGTTGTAATTCGTTGTAATTGCTATTCCGATTACATGACCACTGTGCCGGGGACGGAGCGTCAATTCCGTCCCTGGCGCCGCCAGACTTGTTATATAAATTGCAGTACTATATCTATGAGACTGTTTTGCGACATCAATAGATGGTACTATTTTGAAATGTTGCAGTTTTAATAGTGAGACTTGCGCGTAGCATTTGCAAAGGAAGAAAATGCGAACTGCATTTGAAGCGTGGGCGCAGCGTGACGGCCACATTGTGCGGCGAAGAGAAGACAAACCGGACGAGTACCTGATTTTCGAGACCCAGCGCCGCTGGGTTATCTGGCAGGCTGCTCTGACGCATGGCAAGACGGCTGCCAAGCCGCGCGTGAGCGCGGCCGAAAAGGCGGCGAAAGCCCAGCGCGCGCTGGAAATGTCCTCCGACGAAGCGACGGTGCGCAACAAGGTGCTCAATGAGGTGCTCGACGCCTTCAGCGGCGCCGATGGCGCGGCCGGCATGGAAGGCATACTGAAAGTGATCCAGGGCCTGAAGATGAAGCAGAAGGCACTGGCCGACGACAAGAGCGAAGATTCAACGGCTTGAGGGGACGGCGATGCGTTATCGGCACTATAAGGGCGGCATTTATGAACTGGTGTGCGAAGCCACGCTGGAAGCGGATCTGACGCCGATGATCGTGTATCGCGCCGCCGACGGTTCCATCTGGACCCGGCCGAAAGACGTGTTCTTTCAACTGATCGAAGTCGAAGGCGTCATGGTCCAGCGATTCGCTCCCATCAACTGATGGCCGCCTGCGTGCGTGCCCGGGATTCTTTCATGCGTAAATTGCTGCCAGCCGCCTTGGTGCTGGGCTTTGCCTGCGCCGCGGCGCAGGCCGAAACCATCGGTTCGGTCGACACGGTGTTCAAACTGATCGGCCCTGACCACAAGATCGTCGTCGAAGCGTATGACGACCCGCGCGTCGCTGGCGTCAGCTGCTATCTGTCGCGCGCCAAGACGGGCGGCATCAAGGGCGCCGTCGGCCTGGCCGAAGACAAGGCCGATGCGGCCGTCGCTTGCCGCCAGGTGGGGCCGCTGCAATTCAAGGGCAAGCTGCCGCGCCAGGAAGAAGTGTTTACCGAGCGTGCCTCGATCTTCTTCAAGCATGTGCGCGTCGTGCGCATGGTCGACAGCAAGCGCAATGCGCTGGTCTACCTCGTGTATTCCGACCGCCTGATCGAGGGCAGTCCGAAAAACAGCGTCACCGCCGTCGCCGTGCCAGGCGACCAGCCGATTCCCGTCCGTTAAGCGAGCTTCCCATGCGCTTGCCGCTGTCTGCTCCCCGTGCCGCCTTTGCCGCCAGGACGCTGCTGCTGTTTGGCCTGGGCGGCTGCGCCACGCTGACGGGCAACACCGAGCAGATGGTGCTGGTGCAAACCATCCAGGACAACCGCGAATTGACGGGCGCTGGCTGCATCCTCAGTAACGACGTGGGCAAGTGGTTCGTCACCACGCCCGGACGCATCACCATCCGCAAGAGCCAGGAACCGCTGAAAGTCGACTGCCGCAAGCACGGCTCGCCCGCCGTCGCGACGGACGATCATATCGACCCCAAGCTCAATGGCAGCGTCTGGGGCAACGTCATCCTGACCCTGGGCGTCGGCTATTTCGTCGACCGCAACACGGGCGCCGGCTTCGACTACCCGTCCATCCTGACCATCGTCATGCAGGATCCCGCGCGCCTGGCGCCGCCTGCGCCCATGCCCGCGCCGCCGCCAGCGGCCGCCGTGCCTGAAACGGTGGTGCAGCCGAAGGTGGCGCCGCTGCCGATTCCCGATCCCGTCGTCTACTGATTCATGCGCTGCGCATAAAAAAACCGCCATGGTCGCTAGACCTGGCGGTTTTTTTTTACGGTGTCACGACGCCTGACAAAACCGTCGCGAGCGGGAGCTAGTGGCGGCCGAGAAGCGCAGCTGTACTCTATGTACAGCGAGCATCGCCGGCCGCCAATAGCCCCGCGCAGCAGGTTTGGTCTGGCGTTCTCTTACACGCGGTTGATCAGGAACGTCGTCAGCAGAGGAACCGGACGGCCGGTCGCACCCTTCGATCCGCCCGATTTCCATGCCGTGCCGGCGATGTCCAGATGCGCCCAGGTGTACTTCTTGGTGAAGTTTTCCAGGAAGGCCGCTGCCGTGACCGAGCCGCCGCCCGGCGTGCCGATGTTGGCCAGGTCGGCGAAGTTCGACTTCAGCTGCTCGTTGTACGCCTCTTCGATCGGCATGCGCCATGCCGTGTCGCTCGATTGCTTGCCCGCTGCCAGCAGCTCATTGGCCAGCTGGTCATGCGCCGCGTCGCTGCGCGTAAACAGGCCGCTGTTGTGGTGGCCCAGGGCGACGACGCAAGCGCCCGTCAGGGTGGCGATATCGACCACGGCGGCCGGCTTGAAGCGTTCGGCGTAGGTCAGCGCGTCGCACAGCACCAAACGGCCCTCGGCGTCCGTGTTCAGCACTTCGATGGTCAGGCCGTTCATGGAGGTGACGATGTCGCCCGGCTTGGTGGCGCGGCCCGACGGCATGTTTTCACATGCGGCGATGACGCCGATGACGTTCAGCTTCAGGTTCATTTCGCCGATGGCGCGGAAGGTGCCCAGCACCGAGGCGGCGCCGCACATGTCGTACTTCATTTCATCCATGCCAGGACCGGCCTTGATCGAAATGCCGCCCGTGTCGAAGGTGATGCCCTTGCCGACCAGGACCACCGGCGCATCCTTGGCCTTGCCGCCCATGTGTTTCAGGACGATGAACTTCGGCGGCTGCTCGCTGCCGTTGGTGACGGACAGGAAGCTGCCCATTTTCAGCGCTTCGAGCTGTTTGCGGTCCAGTACTTCGACTTCGAACTTGTAATCCTTGGCCAGCTGCTTGGCGGTGTTGGCCAGGTAGGTCGGATTGGCGATGTTCGCCGGCAGGTCGCCCAGCTTGCGCGTCAGGTCGGAGCCGTTGGCGATGGCGATGGCTTGCGCCAGCGCGCCGCGCGTCGCTGCCGTAGCCGGTGCCGCCAGGACGATCTTGCGCACGCCTGCCGGCGCCGGATCTTTTTTGCTTTTTTGCGAGTCGCAGCGGTATTCGCTGTCATGGGCCGCTTGCACCACGCAACGGATTGCCCAATTTACGTCGCGCTCTTTCACTTCCGCCAGCGGTAATGCGATAATGGCGTCCGCAGCGCCCAGCGAGCCGAAGGCCTTCAGTGCGGCTTGTACGCCGGTCGTGAAGCTTTTTTCGCTGACAATGTCATCGCTGCCCATGCCTACCAGCAGAACACGTTCGGCGGCGACGCCATCGACTGCGCGCAGCAGCAAGGTGCTGCCAGGCTTGCCGCTGATGTCGCCGGACTTCAGCGCAGCCGAAATCGCACCCTTGCTGTCCAGCGATTTTGCCGCTGGCGACAGTTTTTTGTTTTCGAATACCGCAACCGCGATGCATCCGCTTTTGGCCGTGCCGAGGGTGCTCTTGGTATCGAATGCTTTTATGCTAAAGTCCATTTGGTTCTCCGTTTTCATTTACTAGTAACGTGTTACTCAACTAACTGACCCGAATTATAAACTCCGAATGATCTTTCAACGCGCCCTTCGACGTGAATTGGCTAGTGCCGCCGGGGCCACCTTCACTGTTTTGTTCAGCATCCTACTCACCTGGATGCTGATCGGTATTCTCGGCAAGGCGGCGGGCGGCAAGATCGCGTCGTCCGACGTCATGTCGCTGATGGTTTTTTCCGCCCTGATGCAGCTGCCTACCATCCTCATTCTCACCGGTTTCATCTCGGTGCTGATGGTCGTCACCCGCAGCTACAAGGAGTCGGAGATGGTGGTGTGGTTCGCCTCCGGCCTGAGCCTGTCGCGCTGGATCTGGCCCGTGCTCAGCTTCGGCCTGCCGCTGGTGCTGGCCACCGGCATCCTGAGCCTGTACGCCACGCCGTGGGCGCAAAAGAAAAGCGATGAATACGTGGCGCGCTTCGAGAAGCGCGAAGACCTGCAGAAAGTCACGCCTGGCCAGTTCCGCGAATCGGCCGGCAGCAACCGCATCTTCTTCGTCGAGGGCGTCAGCGGCGAGAAGACCGTGGTGCAAAACGTCTTCGTCAATACCGTCGATGAAAAAGGCAGCGCCGTCGTCGTCGTCGCCAAGGAAGGCGTGATCAATACCGACGCCAAGGGCGAACGCTTCCTGGTGCTCAAGAGCGGCCGCCGCTACCAGGGCGTGCCGACGCAAGCGGACTTCCAGACCATGGAATTCGAACAGTACATCATGCGCATCGAGAGCAAACAGCAGGAGCTGGGCGCGGAACTGGGCGTGCGCGCCATGAGCACCATGGCGCTGGTCGCCAATCCGAATCCCTACACCATGGCCGAATTGCTGTGGCGGGTCAGCGCGCCCCTGATCGGCCTGATGCTGATCCTGCTGGCCATTCCGCTGGGCTTCGTCAACCCGCGCGCCGGCAGTTCGACCAACCTGATCATCGCCTTGCTGATTTTCTTTACGTACAGCAATCTGATCAAGGTCGTCGAGGCGAGCGTGAAACAGGGCCGCCTGACCTTCGGGCTGGCCTGGTGGCCGCTGCACCTGCTGGCGGCGCTGGCCGTGGTGGCGCTGTTTGCGTGGCGCCTGAATGTGAACCACCGCTACCATCCGTTGGTCCTGCTGGCGGCCTTCAAGCGCGCGCGCCGCGCCGGCCATACAAGTAAAGCGGCATCGAAATGAAGATTTTACAGCGCTATTTTGCGGTCTCGATATTCCAGGCGGTGCTGTTCGTGCTGCTGGCCTTCCTGGCACTGCAAGCCTTCATCGACCTGACGGGCGAGCTGCCCAAGGTGGGCCGCAACGGCTACACCATCCAGTATGCCTTCCTGTACGTGCTGGTGCTGGTGCCGGGACACGTGTACGAAGTGATGCCGATCGCGGCGCTGATCGGCACCATTTATACGATGGCGCAGTTTGCCGCCAGCTCCGAATTTACCATCATGCGCGCATCGAGCATGTCGACGGCGATGGCGGCCGGTTTCCTGTTCCGCATCGGTATCGTCTTCGTCGTCATCACCTTCATCTTTGGCGAGTTGATCACGCCGCGCACGGAGCCGCTGGCCGAACGCCTCAAGCTGACCTCGCGCGGCGCGGCCGTGTCGAGCGAGTTTCGCTCGGGCCTGTGGACCAAGGACATGGTCAAGAGCGACGGACTGACGGGCGCCGTCACCGGCTCGCGTTTTTTCAATGTCGGCGAAGCGCGTCCGGACGGCCAGCTGAAAAACGTCAAGCTGTATGAATTCGACACCGATATGCGTTTGCGCACCCTGACCGTGGCCAAGGGCGCGACCTACCAGGGCAACAATATCTGGCGCCTGACCGATGTGACGGAAACCTCGTTCTCGAACAGCGCGGCGACTTCACCCGGCTTCGAGCCGAAGCTGGCGAACTACTACGGGCAGGAAACGAGCCTGGTGCGCACGGTGCAAAGCGCCAGCAAGGACATGATGTCGGAAGTGACGCCGAAGATCCTGACGGTGTCGGCGTCCGATCCCGAGCGCATGTCGGCCAGCGAACTGGCCGTGTACACGCGCCACCTGGCCGAGAACAAGCAGGAGACCGAGCGTTTCCGCATCGCCTTCTGGAAAAAGTTGATCGATCCGCTGGCCATTTTCGTGCTGATGGCGCTGGCGCTGCCGTTCGCCTACATGCATACGCGCAGCGGCGGCATCAGCCTGAAGATCTTCATCGGCATCATGATCGGCGTGAGCTTCATGCTGGTCAATACCCTGTTTTCGCATCTTGGACTGCTCAGCACCTGGCCGGCCTTCCTGACGGCCGTGGCGCCGAGCGCCCTGTACCTGCTGCTGGCGCTGGGCGCCCTGTGGTGGGTGGAGCGGCACTGATGGAGACGAACGTGAAACAGGCACTGATCTTGTTTGCCCATGGCGCGCGCGCCGCATCGTGGGCCGCGCCCTTCGAGCGACTGCGCGACCTGACCCAGGCGCGCATGCCCGGCGCCAGCGTGCACCTGGCCTTCCTGGAACTGATGACGCCACGCCTGCCCGAGCTGGTGGCGACCCTGGTGGGCGAACTGCCCGCCGGCGCCACGCTGGATGTCACCGTGGTGCCCGTGTTCCTGGGACAGGGCGGGCATGTGCTGCGCGACTTGCCGCTGCTGCTGGAAGAGCTGCGCCAGCAGCATCCGGTACTGCGCCTGAAGGTGGTCGAGGCGGTGGGCGAGAACGCCAGCGTGCTGGCCGCCATCGCCGATTACTGCGTGGCTGCGCCAGGTGCCAGCACTCCCCCTTGAGCGCAATCGACATCGTCTACCTGTGGGTGGACGGCGCCGATCCCGCTTGGTGCGCGCGCCGGCAGCAGGCGTATGCCGCCTGGGCGCAGGCGCATCCCGGCCAGCTGGCCCTGCACGGCAACGTGGCGGGGCGCTACCGCGACAACGGCGAACTGCGCTACAACCTGCGCGCGCTCGAACGTTTCTTTCCCTCCCACGGCCACGTCTACCTGCTGACGGACCGGCAAGTGCCCCGCTGGCTGCGCGCATCAAAGGGCCTGACGGTGATCGAGCATGCCAGCCTGATGCCCGATGCATCCCTGCCGGTGTTCGACTCCGGCCATATCGAATCGTACCTGCACCATATTCCGGGCCTGTCCGAGCGCTTCCTGTATTTGAACGACGACGTATTTTTCGGCGCGCCGTTCGAACCCGCGTTCTGGTTCGGCGGGGAGGACGACCGGCGTTTGAGGGTGTTTACGGAGAGCGCGCTGCACGATGAGGTGCAGGGCTTGCGCGCCGACGTGGCGGCGCCCGTCAATTGCGCGACCTTGTCGCGGCAATGGCTGACGGCGCAGTACGCCGATTACCGGCATGAAGCGCGCCTGTATGCGCATGCGCCGCGGCCCATGCTGAAAAGCGCGCTGCACACGCTCGAGGCGCTGGCGCCCGCCTTGTTTGCCGGGGTGCGCGCGACGGTGTTCCGTTCCTGGCAGGTGCCGGCATTGCTGCCCGACCTGGTGCCGCGCTGGATGGTGCATCAGGGACTGGCGCGTTCGCATGTACTCGATCCGCTGCATATCGCCAGCGGCGATGCGCAGGCGCCGCGGCAGCTCGAGGAGCTGGCGGCGCGTTTCGGCAGCTTGCCGTTTTTCTGTATCAACGATACCTGCGACGAGGCCGAGGACGACGACCCGCGCCTGCTGCGCGTGGCCGCTACCTTGCAGCGGCTGCTGCCGTTGCCGTCATCATTCGAAGATGCCTAGGCCTTCTTCGGCGCCAGGCTGATGCGCGCGGCGGCCGAACTGTCGGACAGCGAAGCGAGGAACAGCAGCAGATAGGCGCCCAGCTCGAAGACTTCCTCGCCCAGCAGCGCGTAGGCGTCCGGCATGCCATGGAAGACTTTCTTGTCGAAAGGCCAGCCGGCGACCATCAGCAAGCCGCCGATGGCCGTCAGGATGGTGATGCGCATGCTGAAAATCCGCGGCGCAAGGGCAAACACCTTGCGGGCGCGCGGCGCGAAAAAGATCAGCACGCGTATCAGGATCAGCAATTCCACCACGCGCAGGGCTTTTTCCAGCTGCGCCCAGGCGGGCGCCGTGCCGAACTGGTCGATATCGAGTTCGCGCAGCAGGAAGCCGAACAGCAGGGCGGACAAGCCGGCATGCATCAGGAAGCGCAAGGACTGGCGGTCGGTCTCCTGCCAGGCGCGCACGCCATGCACGCTGCAGGCGAGGGCCAGGAACAGCGCCTGCAGCCATTCCAGCAAATGGTTTTCATCGTCGATATTCGGGAACACCGTCCACAGTGCGATGGAGGCGAGCATGCTGAGGAGCACGGCGCTGGCGACGCCGGCATTGCTGCGGCTGAGCGAAGTCAGGGCTTCGCGCATGGAAGTGAAATTCATGTATGGGGTGTAGCGGATCAAGTTGCGCGGCGCGGTATTGCAGCCTGCGGCGCAGCTTTTTTCGGGGAGATTGCCTGGCGGTCCGTCAGCAGGGAGACCGCATGGCAAGCACTATGGCGGGGCGAAGCGTGAATTTATTGCTATCACGCAACAACTTCTCGAGAAAAGATGCGGGTGCATCGTATCATGTTTCCCCGGAAGACGTCGGTTACTGACTTTAAAGTCGGTAAAATACGGTGTGTTTATTCAGGCATGGCGCGCCAGAACGGTGGCCGCTGCGGCGGTGGCCTGGTGCGCGCGCACGGCCATGGCGTCGCCCAGCATCACCAGCACGGGGCCGTGGGTGTCGCCCAGGCCATGCGCCAGCGCGCTCAGCGTCAGGCGCACGATGCGCTGGTCTGGGCGGCTGCAGTTTTCAATCACCACCACGGGCGTGTCGGCACGGCGGCCTTGCGCCAGCAGGCGCTGGGCCGTGGCGATGGCTTCGCGCCCGCCCATGTATTGCACCAGGGTGTCGCAGTCGGGAATGCGCGTCTGGTCCGGCTCGCCCGGCGCCGTGCTGGACGTGAAAAAAGCCACGCTGCGCGACACGCCGCGCTTGGTCAGCGGCTGCTGCGTGGCGGCGGCGGCCGCCAGGGCCGTGGTAATGCCGGGCACCACTTCGACGGCGATGCCCGCCTCTTCCAGCGCGCGCAATTCCTCGTCGGCGCGGCCGAACAGCATGGGGTCGCCCCCTTTCAGGCGCACGACGACGGCGTGCTTGCGCGCATGGTCGACCAGTTGCTTGTTGATGAAGGCCTGCGCCGTCGACAACTGGCCGCAGCGCTTGCCGACCAGAATCTTGTGCGCCTGGGGGCACAGCTCCAGCATCTCCTCGGTGACCAGCGCGTCGTGCAGCACGACGTCCGCTTGCGCCAGCAGGCGCGCGCCGCGCAAGGTCATCAGGTCTTGCGCGCCGGGGCCGGCGCCGATCAGGTAGACCTTGCCGGGAAGAGATGCGGAGTTGTTCATGGTATTTGCTTTCCTTAGTCGAGACGAATCATTCCCGCCGCGACGGTCTGGTGGGTCACTTCATCGATCAGGATAAATGCACCGGTGGCGCGGATATCGGCATACGCGTCGGCCGCCAGCGCCTGCTGCACGTTCAGGCTGATGCGGGCGATGTCGTTCAGCTTCAAGCCGTCGGCCGGATGGCGCTGCTGCGTATTGATGTCGAGGATCGAGTCGATCGCCGTCACCTTGGCCGCCGTCTGTTTCGTGCCATGCTTGATCCAGTACTTGCGGCGCAAGTCCAGCGCGTCTTCCGACAGCCAGCACACGTCGGCCACCACTGTTTTCAGCAGGGTGGCAGGGCGCTCGCTGCTGGCCAGCAAGTCGCCGCGCGAGATATCGAGGTATTCATTGAGCAGCAGGGTGACGGACTGGCCCACCACGGCCGTCGGCAGCGAGCCGTCCAGGGTGACGATATCTTTCACTGTTGCCGTCTGGCCCGAGGGCTGCACCACCAGGGTGTCGCCGATGCTGACCTTGCCCGCTTCGATGCGGCCCATGTAGCCACGGAAGTCGTTCGCTTCGTGGCCGTTGTGGCGCGCCACCAGCTGCACCGGGAAGCGGAAGGGCGTGTCGTGCGATTCGTCGTAGACGGACAAGGATTCGAGCAGCTCGATCAGGGTCGGGCCCGTGTACCAGCCCAGCTTGTCGCCGCGCTCGACGACGTTGTCGCCGGTGAGGGCCGACAGCGGGATCGGCGTGATGTCCTTCAAGCCCAGCGACTGGGCGAATGTGCGGTAGGCGGCGACGATGCGCTTGTACACGGTTTCATCGTAGTCGACGAGGTCCATCTTGTTGACGGCCACGACCACGTGTTCGATCTGCAGCAAGTGCGCGATTGTGGAATGGCGCTTGGTCTGGATCAGCAATTCCACGCTGCCATCGTCACCGAGTTTGACTTTCGACACGTCGATCAGGATGATGACGGCGTCGGCGGTCGATGCACCGGTCACCATGTTGCGCGTGTATTGCTCGTGGCCCGGCGTGTCGGCGATGATGAATTTGCGTTTCGGCGTGGCAAAGTAACGGTAGGCCACGTCGATGGTGATGCCTTGCTCGCGTTCCGCTTCCAGGCCGTCCGTCAGCAAGGACAGGTCGACCGTGTCGCCCACCGTGCGCTTGTGCTTGGAGCGCGACATGGCGTCGAGCTGGTCGGCGAAGATGCCCTTGCTGTCGAACAGCAAACGGCCGATCAGCGTGCTCTTGCCGTCATCGACGGAACCGGCCGTGATGAAGCGCAACATGCCGCGTTCCAGGCTGTCGGTTGGTGTGGTGTTGGAGATTGCTGCGTTCATTAGAAATACCCTGCTTTCTTGCGTTTTTCCATCGAGGCTTCGGACGTCTGGTCATCCATGCGGGTGGCGCCCCGTTCCGTGATTTGCGTGATTGCCGTCTCGGCGATGATGGCGTCGACCGTCGCCGCGTCTGACGAGACAGGGCAGGTGCACGAGATATCGCCCACCGTGCGGAAGCGCACGACTTGCGTTTCCACCGTTTCGCCTTCGCGCGGCGGCGTCAGATCCGTCAGCGGCACCAGCAGCCCATTGCGCGGGATCACCTGGCGCTCGTGGGCGAAGTAGATCGGCGGCAATTCCAGTTGCTCGCGGGCGATGTATTGCCACACATCCAGCTCCGTCCAGTTCGAGATGGGGAAGACGCGCATGTTTTCGCCCGGATGCACGCGCGTGTTATACAGGTCCCACAGCTCGGGACGCTGGGCCTTCGGGTCCCAGGCGCCGAATTCGTCGCGGAAGGAAAAGATGCGTTCCTTGGCGCGGGCTTTTTCCTCGTCGCGGCGCGCGCCGCCGATGCAGGCGTCAAATTGATGTTCGGCGATGGTTTCCAGCAAGGTCACGGCTTGCGCCGCATTGCGCGAATCCGTGGCCGGGTTGCGCAGGCGCACCGTGCCCCGCTTGATGGAATCTTCCACGGAGCCGACGATCAGGCGTTCGCCCAGTTCGGCCACTTTCTTGTCGCGGAAAGTGATGACTTCCGGGAAGTTGTGGCCCGTGTCGATGTGCACGAGGGGAAAGGGGAACTTGCCTGGACGGAAGGCTTTCTCGGCCAGGCGCAGCAGGACGACGGAATCCTTGCCGCCGGAAAACAGCAGCGCAGGGTTGGCCGATTCGGCCGCCACTTCGCGCATGATGTGAATGGCTTCCGATTCAAGGCTGTCGAGGTGACGCTGGTTCAAAATATTGCTCATATGGGTGCTTTCTTGTTCTGCTGAGTCTATTGTTTCTGTTCAGGCTGCCACGGACTTGATGCGGATTAACTTGCCGTCCACCATGTGCAGGCCGCATTCCTTGGAGTCCGGATTTTCCCACCACCAACGCCCGGCCCGTACATCTTCGCCCGGCTGGACGGCCCGCGTACACGGTTCGCAGCCGATCGACGGGTAGCCCTGGTCGTGCAGCGCATTGTAGGGCACGTCGTTGGCGCGGATGTACGCCCACACGTCGTCTTCCGACCAGTCGGCCAGCGGATTGAATTTCGTCATGCCATGCGCGGCGTCCTCTTCCTGCACGTGCAGTTCGGCGCGCGTGGTGGATTGGGCGCGGCGTTGTCCCGTCACCCACGCCTTGTTGCCGGCCAGGGCGCGGCCCAGCGGTTCGACCTTGCGGATGCGGCAGCACTCGCGGCGCATCTCGACACTATTGTAGAACGCGTTCAGACCGTTTTGTTCCACGTAGGCAGCCACCGCTTCCGGCTGCGGGCGGTACAGGGTGATGTCGTGGTCGTAGCGGGCCTTGACCTTGTCGAGCACGGCCAGGGTTTCCTGGTGCAGCCGGCCAGTTTCCAGGGAAAAGATGCCGATGGGCAGCTTCGCCTTGAGAATCATGTCGGTCAGCACCATGTCTTCGGCTGCCAGGCTGGACGCGAACACGGCCGGCGAAAACTCCGCGGCGACGCGTGTCAGCGTTTGCTCGGTGGCGTGTATCAAAGAAGTCAGATCGCTCATGATGGGTCCTCAGATGCCGGCCGCGTTGTCGAGGTCGGGATTCTGGCCTTCGCGGTGGTGGCGGCGGAACAGCGGCGACTTCTGATCCCACGACGCCTGGTAGGTTTCCGAAAAGACGGACAAGCCTTTCAGGGCGTCATGGATGCTGCGGTCCGGACGCGTCGCATACGCGTCGAAGCCGACCCTGTGCATGGAAAACAGCTGGTCGCGCAGCACGTCGCCGATGGCGCGCAATTCACCCTGGAAACCCAGGCGGGCGCGCAGGTTGAAGGCGATGGAATAGCCGCGGCCATCGGTGAATTTCGGGAAATCCACGCCGATGACGGGCAGTTGCGCCACGTCGGCGGCCAGTTCTTCCGGGCGCTCGTCGCTGGCCAGCCAGACGCCGATGTCGGGCAGGCGCGCCAGCAGCGTTTCGCGCTGGGCTTGCCATACGGGCAGGGGCACGATGACCTTGCCGGCGGGAACGATCACCGTTTCCGGCGTGTCGTTGTCATCGAGGCGCAGCAAGCCCCAGGTATTTGGCACCACGGCGGCGTTCTTGATGATTTCTTCGCGTACTTCAAACATATTCGTCTTCTCCCACCAGGTTGCCGACCGTGATCGGCGTTGCATATACGTGTTCCTTGAACGGCGCCAGGCCCAGGCGCTGCGCCGTGTCGACGAAGCGCTCGCCGTCAATGCGGTCGCGCACGTAGACGTGCAGCAGGCGGCCGATGACTTCAGGCATTTGCAGGGAAGAGAACGATGGTCCGATGATCTTGCCGATGGCCGCGTTGTTGCCCTGCGCGCCGCCGATCGACACTTGATACCATTCGCTGCCATCCTTGTCGACGCCGAGGATGCCGATGCTGCCCACGTGATGGTGGCCGCAGGCATTGATGCAACCGGAAATATTCAGTTCGATCTCGCCGATGTCGTGCTGGAAGTCGATGCTGTCGAAGCGTTCCGCGATGGCGGCCGCGATCGGCAGCGACTTGGCGTTGGCCAGCGAGCAGAAGTCGCCGCCGGGGCAGCAGATCATGTCCGTCAGCAAGCCGATGTTCGGCGTGGCCAGGCCGTGCGCCTTGGCTTCCTGCCACAGTTTGAACAGTTTCGACTGTTCCACGTCGGCCAGCACCAGGTTTTGCTCATGCGTCACGCGCAGTTCGCCAAAGCTGTAGCGGTCGGCCAGGTCGGCCACGAAGTCGATCTGCTCGGCCGTCGCGTCGCCCGGCGGCACGCCCGTTTTCTTCAGGGACAGCACCACGGCCACGTAGCCGGGGCGCTGGTGCGGCTTGACGTTGCGCGCCAGCCAGTTCACATAGGCCTTGTTGTCCGCGTGTTCGGCCTGGTAATCGAATTCCGGCAGGGCCAGGTAGGCGGGCGGATTGAAGAAGTCCGCCACGCGCTGCATTTCCTCGACGGTCAAGGTTTCCGGACCGTCCTTCAGGTCGACCCATTCCGCTTCCACCTGGCGCGTGAATTCTTCCACGCCGATGGCTTTCAGCAAGATCTTGATGCGCGCCTTGTATTTGTTGTCGCGGCGGCCGTGCAGGTTGTACACACGCATGATGGCCTGGATATAGGTGAGCAAGTGCTGCCATGGCAGGAAGTCGCGCACGACGCTGCCCAGGATCGGCGTGCGGCCCATGCCGCCGCCCGCCATCACCTTGAAGCCCACTTCGCCAGCGGCATTGCGCACGGCCGTCAAGCCGATGTCGTGCACGGCGATGGCGGCGCGGTCTTCCTCGGCGCCATTGATGGCGACCTTGAATTTACGCGGCAGGGCGATGAACTCGGGGTGGAAGGTGCTCCACTGGCGCAACACTTCCGCGTACGGGCGCGGATCGATGATTTCATCGGCGGCGACGCCGGCGAACGGGTCCGATGTTGTATTACGGATACAGTTGCCGGAAGTCTGGATGGCGTGCATTTCCACGGAAGCCAGGTCCGTCAGGATGTCGGGTGTCTGCTCCAGTTCGATCCAGTTGAACTGGATGTTCTGGCGCGTCGTGAAGTGGCCATAGCCGCGGTCATACTTGCGCGCGATGTGTGCGAACATGCGCATCTGCTTGGACGACAGCAAGCCGTAGGGCACGGCGATGCGCAGCATGTAGGCGTGGCGTTGCATGTACAGGCCGTTTTGCAGGCGCAGTGGAATGAATTCCTCTTCCGTCAGTTCATTGGCGATACGGCGCGCAACCTGGTCTCGGTACTGGGCGATGCGTTCTTTGATGATGAGGTGGTCGTACTGATCGTAATGGTACATATCAATTCCTAAAAAAGCCGGGATGCTGGAAGACTGCCTGGGATGATGTTCTTGATGCTGCTCGTGTTATTTAGTAGATTAGCTTTACTGCCACGCCGGTCAAGGTCATCGCCAGCAGTACTCTTAAAAACTTTTCCGGCACGGAGCGGGCGACCCAGGAACCGAGCGTGATGCCGGGCAGGGAGCCGACCAGCAAGGAGGCCAGCAATTCCCAGTGGATGGAGCCGAGCCACCAGTGGCCCAGGGCGGCGATGGCCGTCAGGGGCACGGCGTAGGCGATGTCGGTGCCCGCCACTTCGGCCGAGCTCATGCGTGGATACAGCATCACCAGCAGGGTCGCGCCGATGGCGCCGGCGCCGATGGACGACACCGTCACCAGCACGCCCAGCACGGCGCCGGCGATGATGGTGGCGGCGGCAAGCTTGTTGCCGTGTAATTGTTTCTCCGGGTGCGCGTTGATCCAGGCCAGCATGCGCGCCTTGAAGATCAGGGCCACGACGGTCAGCAGCACGGAGCCGGCGATCGAGTAACGGATGATCTGGCCGATTTCCGGCGACAGGGTGCCGAACGATTTCAGCGCCAGGGTCGCGATGACGGCGGCCGGCAGGGCGCCGATGCACAGGCGCTTGACGATATCCCAGCGGATGGTGCCGCGCAGGCGGTGCGTCAGGGTGCCGGCGCTCTTGGTGATCGAGGCGAAGGCCAGGTCGGTGCCCACCGCCACGGAGGGCGGCACGCCAAACAGCAAGGTTAACAGCGGCGTCATCAGCGAGCCGCCGCCCACGCCGGTCATTCCTACGAGTAATCCTACGGCAAATCCTGAGACTATATAAGACAAAGTCATGCTTGCACCCCCAAAGTACTCGCAATAGTAATAAACTTAGTGTTTATTCCAAACTACTTAGTACGCATTTGCTTATATGCGATATGCGTATATGCATGAACGCAAAATCATGGGTGGGGCGGAAACTCGGTAAATCACGGCAATCTAGGGCAAACCAGCAATGAATCTCCATCAACTGCGCTTCGTGCGCGAAGCGGTCCGGCAGAATTACAACCTGACGGACGCCGCCAAGGCCTTGTTTACGTCGCAACCGGGCGTATCGAAAGCCATCATCGAGCTGGAGGAAGAGCTGGGCGTGGATATTTTTACACGCCACGGCAAGCGTATCCGTGGCTTGACGGAGCCGGGCCGTCTGGTGCTGGAGTCCGTCGAGCTGATCATGCAGGAAATCGACAGCATGAAGCGCATCGGCAAGGAGTTCGCGGCGCAGGACAGCGGCAGCTTTACCATTGCCACCACGCATACGCAGGCGCGCTACACCTTGCCCAAGGTGGTGCAGGCGTTCATGCTGAAGTTCCCGAAGGTAAGATTATCTTTATTGCAAGGCAATCCGCGCCAGATCGCCGAGATGGTGCAGCGCGACCAGGCCGACCTGGCCATCGCCACGGAATCGATCGCCGCCATCGACGGCCTGATTACCTTGCCCTGCTATCAATGGGAGCATGTGGTGGTGGTACCGGTCGACCATCCGCTGCTCAAGTCGAAGTCCGTGACCCTGGAAGAGATCGCCGCTTTCCCCCTGATTACCTATGACAGCGCGTTCGCCGGACGCAACAAGATCGACCATGCTTTCGTGCTGCGCGGCCTGAAGCCGGACATCTTGCTGGAAGCCATCGATGCGGACGTCATCAAGACTTATGTCGAGTTGGGCATGGGGATTGGTATCATAGCGGGTATGGCCTTCGATGCCGAGCGCGACAAAGGCTTGCGCGCCATCCCTGCCGGCCACCTGTTCGGCATGAATGTGTCGCGCGTGGCCGTCAAGCAAGGCGCATATTTGCGCAGCTATATCTATACCTTTATCGAGTTGCTGACGCCAACCCTGAACCGCAAGCTCATCGAGCAGGCGATGAGTGGTGATAAAGAGCACTACGAACTATAACAATGCATGAAGTCGGCCGGGCGAGGTGCCTGGCCAAGATTATTTAAGAAGAGAAGAAACAATGATTACCGATCAGCTTGCCAAGTATTACGCCACCATCGCGCAGCAGTACGAGCGCGTCTATGACAAGCCCGAACGCCAGGAGGACCTGGAAGTGTTGCGCGACAAGGTCGCCGACGTGCTGGAAGGCCATACCGTGCTGGAACTGGCTTGCGGCACCGGTTATTGGACGGAAGTGGTCGCCGAGTCGGCCGAGTCCGTGCTGGCCACCGACATCAACGATGAAATGCTGGCGCTGGCCCAGGCACGCGGCTTGCCCGACAATGTCAGCTTCGCCAAGTTGGATGCGTTCAATTTGCCCGATGACTTGCTGGGCAAGTTCACGGCCGTGTTCGCCGGTTTCTGGTGGTCGCACGTCAAGCGCGAAGACCAGGACAAATACCTGAAGCAATTGCGTAGCAAGCTGGGCAAGGACATCCTGCTGGTGTTGATCGATAATTCCTATGTCGATGGCAGCAGCACGGTTATCGCGCGCACCGACCTGGAAGGCAATACCCACCAGTTCCGCACGACGGATGGCGGGGAGCGCTATGAAGTGCTGAAAAATTTCCCATCGGATAGCCACCTGCGCAAGAAGTTTGCCCACTCGGCCCGAGAAATCCGCATGAAGCGCCTCGAATACTACTGGCTGCTGAGCTGCCGCCTGAAGTAAGGCTGGCACGGCAAGACAAACCGCCTGCGGGCGGTTTTTTTTCGCCTGTTGTTTTTATCTGACAAGATGTTGTGCTAAAAAACAACATCTTGTCGATGTCATATTGTTGAAGTATTTGGTGGGCATGATTCGGTTCAGCAGCTAAGCAGCACCACATCTTGTCCAACCTAAAGTAGAGAATCTCAAGTGAAAAAAATTACTCTGGCAGCATTGATCATCGCTACCTTCGCAGCGGCCACGGCGCAAGCACAATCGAACGTCACCGTGTATGGCCTGGTTGACCTTGGTATCGCCAAGACCACTGGCCAGCCGACGGTACAACGCGAAAACAATGCGTCGCGCCTCGGTTTCAAGGGGACGGAAGATCTGGGTGGCGGCCTGTCCGCAATTTTCAACCTGGAAAGTGAATTCCTGGCTGACACCGGCGCGCAAAAAGGCGTGTTGTTCGACCGTCAAGCCTACGTGGGCTTGAAAGGCGCGTTTGGTACCGCCATCCTGGGCCGCACCAAGAACCTGGTCGATGGCACCATCGCCCGCGTCGATCCCTTCAATACCTACGGCGTGGTCGGCAAGAACAATGAAACCCTGCTGCGTTCGGGCGTCGGCACGTCGCGCGTCAACAATGCCGTGACCTACAACAGCCCAAGCTTTGAAGGTTTCGTGGGCAGCCTGCAATACGTGCTGAGCGAAGTCAACAGCGCTGACGCGGGCGTGATCGGCCTGGCAACCTACGACAACGGCCCGATCAGCTTGCACGCCGGCTACGAAAAAGCCGTGCAAGCAACGGCAACGGCCGCCAAGCCTGACCTGTGGTCCATCGGTGGCGGCTATAAATTCGGCCCGGCCAAGATCACGGCCGCCTACTCGAAAGGCGACACCAAGGTGGCAAGCACCGGTGAATACAAATCCTACCTGATCGGCCTGAACTACACGGTTGGCGGCGGCGATGCCAAAGTGTCGTATGGCAAACAAGAGCAAAGCAACAACAAGTTCAAGGATCGGGACACCATCAAGGAATTTGGCGTCGGTTACGACTACCACCTGTCGAAGCGCACCGATGTGTACGCTTATGCTGGCCGCGAGCGCGTCAAGTCGCTGACCTCGTACCAGATCGGCCTGGCACACAAATTCTAAGCATCATGTGATGTGACGAAGTGGAAGGCGCCTGCGGGCGCCTTTTTTTTATTGCATCGCCGCTGCCGCCTTCTCGGCATGCATGGGTAGCGAGATGTCGATGCGCGTGCCGCCCAGGTCGCTATCGGCGCCGATATGGATGCTGCCATTCAAGCCCCAGACCCGCTCGCGCATGCCCAGCAAGCCCAGGGCCGTGGCTTTTTCCAGGTCCTGTTCGGCGATGCCGCGGCCGTCATCCTGGATGGTGATCGCCAGTGAGGAGTCGATGCGGTGCAGGGCAATGGTGATGTGGCTGGCCTCGGCATGGCGCGAGATATTCGTCAGCGCTTCCTGCACGATGCGGTAGATGGCCGTGCTGCGCGCATCGTCGAGCACGAGGTCGGCTTCGTCGGCCAGCAAGTCGAAATGGATGGCGCGGCGCAGCAGGAAGTCGTGGCGTAGTTTTTGTAGGGCAAAATACAATCCCCCTTCATCGAGCGCGCGCGGGCGCAGGTTGCTGGCGATGCGCCGCAGCGAGGTGATGGCCGTCACCAGCAAGCCGTCCATGCTGTGCAGCAGCGCTTGCAGGGGCGCGGTGGTGTCCGTGTGCTGGCGCACCAGAGTCAGGTCGACGCGCAAGGTGGCAAGCAATTGCCCTAGGTCATCATGCAGTTCGCGCGCGATATGCTTGCGTTCTTCTTCGCGGATGGTTTGCAGCGCGCTCGACAATTCGCGCAGTTGCGAAAAGGAACGGGCCAACTGCTCATGCATCTGCTGGCGCGCAGTGATGTCGCGCACGATGATGGTAAACACGCTGTGGCCGTCTTCCTGCATGGCCGAGAGCGAACCTTCGAGCGGAAACATGGCGCCGTCGCTGCGCCGTCCCGTCAAGGTGTAATCGGTGGCGCGCCGGCCCGTCAGGCGCAGCTCCTGGCTGATGTCGCCAAAGGGCGGATCGCCAGCGTGCTTGCCCAAGCCGCCCAAGGTGCGCAAGTCGCGCAGGATGTAGTGGCCCAGGCGCATGCCGCGCATGCCGGCCGGCGTATCGTCGAACAATCTGGCTGCCGCCGCGTTCGCATGCAGGATGATTTGCCCGCTGTCGATGCTGATGATGGCGTCGCTGGCGCTGTCGATGATGGCCTGGCCGCGCGCCTGTCGTTGCCGGCGGGCTTTAAGTGGAGGAAACAAGCACAGCAAAAGCGCCGCCGCCATGCCCAGCGGCAGGATGCGCAGCAGTGTCGAACTGCCTCGGTCAGGCATGGGGTTCTCCTTGCGAACATGAACGAAGGCAGGCAAGACAGGAATGGCGGACAGGACTTGTCATAGCCTATGCCTGTTGGCGCGGCATGGCTTGATGTGGCGCAGGAAGGGGAAAGAAGAGGGGGGGGGGGCGCCGCGCCGGCCTGGGCCGGGCGGCGGCGAGCCGCTTACATTTGCTTGAACAGGTGCAAGAAGCTGCGGCTCACTTCGAGCTTGTCGGACTTGCCTTTGATGAGTACCAGGTGGCGGCCGCGGATGTCGCGCGTCACGCCTTCGATGGCATTCACGTTGACCAGGGTGGCGCGGTGGATTTGCCAGAACAGCGAAGGATCGAGTTCTTCGGCCAGGTCGCGCACGGGCTTGCGGATCAGCGCCTCATACTTGGCGGTCTGTACGCAGGTGTATTTCTCGTCAGAACGGAAGAACAGGATTTCTTCCACGGGGATCATGCGCAAGTCCTGGCCGATGCTGGCCTGTATCCATTGCAGGTAAGTGGGCTTGGCCGTGATTTTTTCCGCCAGCTGCGACAGCATGGCCGTGACGCTGCTGTTGACGTCCAGGGCCGGCTTGTTCAAGTGCGTTTTCAGGCGCTCCACCGTGACCAGCAAGCGTTCATGCTCGGGCGGCTTGAGCACGTAGTCGACGGCGCCCCGTTCGAAGGCTTCGACGGCGTGCGTATCATAGGCCGTGACGAAGACGATATGCGTCTTGCCGCCTATCACTTGCGCCGCTTCCATGCCCGTCTTGCCCGGCATGCGGATATCGAGGAAAGCAAAATCGGGTTTGAGTTGTTCCACCAGTTCGATCGCTTCGTCGCCATTCTTGGCTTCGCCGATGATTTCCAGTTCGGGCCAGGCCTGGCCCAGGCGCAGGCGCAACTGGTCGCGCATCAGTCTTTCGTCGTCGGCAATAATAGCGGTAGGCATAGGTCTCAAGTGTGAACAGGTGAAGATTGATTATTCAATGATTTAGCGTTTTTATCAACTACTCTGTCTTATTTGGACAATTGATATGGCACTTCGATCACGGCGCACACGCCGGACGGTTGATTTGGCGTAATGGTCAGGCTGCCCTGATCGCCATGCAGCAGCTTCAGGCGCTCCCGGATAGTGGGCAAGCCCAGTCCCGTGCCATCGCTGGGCACCACGCCAAAGCCCAGGCCGTCATCGGTGACGGTGACGCGCAGCTTGCTGTGCGCCACTTCGGCGACGATGCGCAGGGTGCCTCCTTCCGGCTTGACTTCCAGGCCGTGCTTGATGGCATTTTCCACCATCGATTGCAGCATCATGGGCGGGAAGGCGGCGCTGCGCAGGCCGTCGGGAATCTGGAAGTCGACGGTCAGGCGTTCTTCCATGCGCATTTTCAGCAGGTTCAAGTACGCTTGCACCATGTCCGCTTCACGTCCCAGGTTGGTGATCAGGGCGTTGTCGCGCATTTGCGGCAACACGGCGCGCAGATACTGGATCAGGCTGCGCTGCATCTTGGCGGCACGCGGCGGATCGACCTGGATCAGGTGCTCGACGGAGGCCAGCGTGTTGAACAGGAAGTGCGGCTCGACTTGCGCCTGCATCATCTGCATCTTCGCTTCGCTGAGCTGGCGCTGCATGGATTCCCGTTCGGCTGCCTCATTCGCCGTGACGGTTTCCGCTTCCGCGCGTTTCTTGCCGCCCACCAGGGCTTTCATGGCGAACAGGGCCAATACCAGCAAGGAGACAAAGCTCTTGAACCAGGTCGAGGCTTGCTGGTGGTAGCGCGACACTTTTTGTTCTGCAGCATCATCGACCGCTTCCTCGATGGCATTCGACAACTCTTCACCGATTTGCGGCGGCAATTCGATATGCACTTCTTCCCCCGAGGCATTCGTGGTCACCGGGTAGCTGGGCTTGGCGGGGGTGGCGGGTGGCGCGGGTGGCACTGGTGGCACGGCGCTGGCTTGGGCGTCCGCCTCGGCGGCCTCGGCCGGCTCGCTGGTCGCATCGGCGGCGCTGCTACGCCGGTTTTTGCTGTTGCGGGGATTGAAATGGATGCCTGTATCGTCGATCAGGATATTGGTTTCACCCGAACCCTTGTTGCTGCGTTTATGCGACTTGATGACAACTTCCTCGTCCGGGCTGGACGAGAACAGTTCATCTTGCAAAATGGAGCCGGCGATCAGGGCCAGCGCAGCGAACAGGAAAAATTTCCACCAGGACAGTTGGGTGACCCAAGTCGTCGTCGCATCGAATGCCCGTTGCAACCAAGCGAGGATGGTTTTCAACAATTGGGGCAGGTTGGAAATCGGAAGCATGGGGGGCACTTTCAAGTACAAGAGTTAATCGACGCAGCGGGCAAGTTTAACCCTTGTTGAGTAGCGTCAGAGTCTGATGTTGCCACTGTGCCTAAAGACCACGCACTACGCCAGCCGATTGCGACAGGCTGCACAAAAAGGCGCTTGAAGTGAAGACCAGGCTTGCTGGGCGGTGAGGGCGGCAAAATAGCGCTTGCGGCGCGCGCGGTGCAGGGCTATAATTCGCCCCCTCGCTGAACGACGCATGCAAATGCCGAGTGAAGCAGGGTGAAAAAGAAGGTTGACGAAATGCTGCAAATGCTTCATACTCTTCCTTCTTCGCAGCTGACAAACACAACGCTTTGTCGATAGCGCGAAAGTAGCACCGAATACAGTTCTTTAACAATTAACAGTCGATAAGTGTGGGCATTTGATGCAAGTGCAGCGCCAATCTTAGGATTGGCGTCTAACTTAAAATATCAAATGTTCACAAGAAATAATGAAATAGGATACTTCTTCGGAAGTAGCCT
>NZ_JAFLJN010000043.1:0-452 GCF_018682595.1 Janthinobacterium sp. JC611 | reverse complement strand
GTACAACGTTGTTGCTTGTTTGTTGATACATACAATCATTACCCATCGATTCACCTTTTACGGCAAACCGATCAATAAATAATCTTTACTTCTTCCAGATTGTTAAAGAACGAAACAGCTTTGATCGCTAAAAGATCAAACCTAAACCCAGAGGCTTACGTTTGCACTTTCAAGGTATTGGTGGAGGATGACGGGATCGAACCGACGACCCCCTGCTTGCAAAGCAGGTGCTCTCCCAGCTGAGCTAATCCCCCGGGAATTATTTACTAATTAGCTGGTAGGGCTGGTTGGACTCGAACCAACGACCCCCGCGTTATCAACACGGTGCTCTAACCAGCTGAGCTACAGCCCCAACGCGGAACTACTACGACTACTGTTTCTTCTTAATTAAACAGCCGATAAGTGTGAACATTTGATGCGTGAACCGTTACCGGTTCGTGCAAACTCTAGAA
>NZ_JAFLJN010000042.1:0-323 GCF_018682595.1 Janthinobacterium sp. JC611 | reverse complement strand
TGGCGCTGCTGCCATAGGCCACCGTGGCGCTGACGGCGCCGGCAGTGGGTACGGCAGGCGACACCGTGATCGTCACGGTGGCCGCCGCCGAGGTGCCTCCGGCGTTGGTGGCCGTGTAGGTGAAGCTGTCCGGCCCGGAATAATTTGCCGCCGGCGTATAGCTGATGCCGGTGCCGCTGGCTGTCGCCGTACCGTGCGCGGCGGCGGACGCCACCGCCACCGAGGTCGCCGTGCCGCCGCCCAGGTTCAGGGTGATCGGAGTGGCGCTGCTGCCATAGGCCACCGTGGCGCTGACGGCGCCGGCAGTGGGTACGGCAGGCGAC
>NZ_JAFLJN010000041.1:0-243 GCF_018682595.1 Janthinobacterium sp. JC611 | reverse complement strand
CGTGCCGGGGTCAGGTCCGCCATTTGGACACGAACTGATGCATTGAGCGCCTTAGAAGCCGGCTCAGTCGAAAACCTGATTAGAACCACGAACGCGCGCCGCAGGCGCGCGGGGCTGCCGCGCAGCGGCAGCAGTTGGTCGATTCGGAGAGGGCCGGGCCGGTAGGCCCGACCCTTCGGGCCGCAGAGGGCCGCAGCAGGGGCCGCAGGGTCAGGTCCGCCATTCGGACACGGACTGATGCAT
>NZ_JAFLJN010000040.1:0-4864 GCF_018682595.1 Janthinobacterium sp. JC611 | reverse complement strand
GCATTGGCGATGACGCCAGCGGTGAGTGTCATGTCTCTCCCCGCCTGGGCAATCAGCGTATTCCCCTCGCCGGTGCCCGTGACGTACAGGCCCGCCACCTTGTCGACGACCGTACTGCTGTCGCTGATGGTTTTTCTGTCACGCAGACCTACACTGGAGTCACTGGCGGTCGTTGTCACCAGATTGATGTCGCGGCCCGCGCTGGCAAGCAGCTGCGTTTCGGCAACGACGCCACTCGCGCGGATATTGATATCGTTTCCTGCCATCAATGCCACTTTGTCGCTTTGCACGTCGCTGACCAATTCCTTGGCAAAATCCGACCCCACAGCGTTCGTGGCTTTTGCGACGACCGAACCAATACTCAAGTCGCGCCCGGCCGAAAGGCTCGTCGCTCCACCAGGCGCGGTATTGCTGACGATTGCGCCCGTGATGCTGACATCGCGCCCTGCAGAAACAATCATGTTGCCGCTACCGTTTGCACCGCCACTGACATACAAGCCCGCCACGCGGTCGATCACGTGTCCGCCATCGAGCGTGCCAGTGGCGATATTGATGTCCCGTCCGGCGCTGGCTTGCAGCGTACTGTTCGCGGAAATAGTCCCGCTGATGTTGTTGAGGTCATTGCGGGCTGCGACGGCAACCGCATCGCCATCGATGCGGCCACCGAGGTTATTGACGTTCTCCGCATTGAGCAACACCACGTCACGCCCGGCAATGGTGCCGCTGTTGGTCAGGTCGCCGGTGATATTGATATCGACATTTTTGCCGGCCAACAAGGCACCTGTGCCGTCGATATCATCGGCACGCAAGCGCACATACACTTGCGGCACCAGCGCCTTCTGCGTGCTGCCATCGGCCAGCGTGACTTCGCGCTCGACCAGCCAGACGATGTCGCTGGTCAATGCCGCCATCTGTTCCGGCGTCAGTGCCACGCCGGGGCGCAAGCCATACTGCTGGGCATAGCTGACGCCGGCGTCCATCAAGCCGCGGAATTGCTCTTCGTCGTTGCTATAGTCGCCGGTAAAACGGTGGCCCGTCAGGTCGGCGACCTGCTCGCGTACCAGTTGCTGCTCATAGAAGCCATCGCCCAGCCGCTTTTGCGTGACGGCGGGATCGAGTTGCATTTTGCTGCTCATGTAGTCCGAACCCGTCCAGGTGCGGTACTCGGCAAAGCGAGGATCGGTCTCAACCAGATACTTGGCCGACGTCGAAGGACTGATCTTGAACAGGCTGGCATTCGGCAGTTGCAGTGGTTTGGCCCCGGTCCTGACGACTTCCGCCTTCCCCCCCGGATTGGCCAGCGCCACTTGCCGGATCAGCGGCGAGCGCGCCTGGCCTGCGCCAGGGCCTGCCGCGACCTTGCCAGCAGCGCCAGCCGCCGTGCCGATGGCAGCTTGCGTGCCCGCCCCCACAGCCGCCTGCGTGGCACCTGCCGCGCCATCGACCTTGGACAAGGCACTACCCGCCACTGCGCCAGGCTGCGCCGCCACACCCGCATTGCCGGTCCGGTCGCTGCCATGAATCCCTTTAGCGCCAGCAACGCCGGCCGGGCCAGCTACGGCGCCCACAGCGAGGCCCGCCGTATCGACACCGCCCAAGGCTGGCGCACCCGTCACGGCCACATTGCTGCCAGCTACCGTTCCCACACTGCCAGCCTGGCCGGCACTGCCTGTTCGGTCGCTGCCGTGCAAGCCTACCCCGCCGCTTATGCTGCTTGGCCCGCCCTGCGAGCCGATTGCCAACTGATTCGGATCGCGAATGACGCTGGCATTACCCTCACCAACCGCCGCGCCCACGGCTGCCGCTGCCACGGCGGAAATGCTGCCGGCCTGGCCAGCCTGGCCGGCCCGGTCACTGCCTTGCAAGCCGCCGCTGCCGCTGGCCACGCCAGCGCTGGCCACATTGGTGCCCGTGCCGACGTTGGAGCGCAGGATAGCGGACATATGGATATCGGCGCTGCCGCCGTCGGCCGCGGACACCGTCTGGCCCGCCACCGAAGCGACCCCGCCCGTGCCGCCGACATTGCCGAGCTGGCTATCCCCTGGGCCACTGGCTGCGCCAACACTGGCCGCACCCTGGCCGCTACTGGCGGCCACGCCGGCAACGGAACCCGCCGTATTGCCTACCGTGTTGAGCCAGACGCTGACATTGGCAGCGCCAGTTCCGCTGGTTCCTCCTGCGGCAGACAGGTTCGAACGCGCAGCCACACTATTGCTTGGCGGCGCTTGAGTGGAAGGCAAGTCGCCGCCACCTATTATGTAAGAGTTGGAATAGGGTGACACTGCATGGCCGAACTCGAAGTTTTTTACACCGTCGTCAACCACACCGTCCGTTTCATCATAAAATATTTCAGTGCCCGTTTCTGTTACCCGTGTCTGATTTGCAGTTGATCGGTTATCCTCGATCTGGCTATGCACATTCAACGTTTTGCCGGCAATAAGACGGCCGTTTTCGTTGACTGTCTTATATGCAGTCACCGTCAAATCTCCACCAGCCACAATCATGCCAGGATCAGATGCCGTCACCGTGCTAGTGCTGACAGTCCTGTAAATACGATATTCAGTGAACCTACTGTACTCGCCATCTGGCGTCCGCAAATACCGATTCCCGTTCGTGCTTAGCACGGTTACGACTTCCGATGCATTGGCATCGTATCGCTTGCCACTATATGTTAAGTAGTAATTAAAATATTCACTTGGCCCAGGTGACGAAAACTCGACAGCAAAGTGGTTGTTCAACAAGGTGATCTCGCCAGCCCTCAGCGCCAAATTGCCCATGGCCTGGATGGTGGCGCTGGCATTGGTCAGGCTGGCCACGGCCCCTGTGGCATAGCGGTTACCATCAAGGCTGCCACCGATCGCCATGTCCCCTGAGCTGAAGATCAGTGCATGTTCCCTGTTGTTGATGGTGGTGGCACCGATATCGAGGCTGCCGCGCGACGCTATCGTCGCCGCCACGCCGCCCTCGACAGCATTGTTCAACGTGCCCGCCCCGATGCTGAGCGCAGTGCCGTAGATGCGCCCGCTGCCGATATTGGTGAGCGTGCCCGCATCAATCTGCGTATTCACGCCATCGATCACGCCGCGGTTAGTCAGGATCGCTCCGACATTCACCCTGGTGGTGCCGGCATTGATGTCGCCGCTGCTGGTATTGTCGAGACTGTAGGCATTGAGCGCCAGTATCTGGCCTGCCTGCACCTTGCCCGCGTTGACAAGGCTGCCACCCACGCTGAGGCTGGCATTGCGGTTGGCAATCACCTGCGCCCCCGCTTCGACAACATGATTGCCGCTCAGATCCAGGCTCAGATCCCCCCTGGACATCACGTTACCACTACCGCCCAAGCCCGCTGCCTTGATCGCCGCCAGTTCGCCGCCGATGATGGTGCCGCCGCCATTGCTGATGCTCAGGCCGCGGCTGGCGCCCTCGTCCTTGACGCTGACGGTATTGTTCGCACTGATCAGCCCGGATGTATTGTTCACACTGCCGTTGCTGTTGATGCTCAGGTTATTGTCTGCACGCAAGCCACCCTGGCTGTTATTGATCATGCCTGCCGACAGGTTGACGTCGCGGCCTTCGATTCCCTTGTCGGTCCCCTGCGTTGCCTGGTTGACGATGGCGCCAGCCCCCAGCGCGACGGCAGCGCCGCCACGTATCAGTCCGGACGTGTTGTCGATCGTGCCGGCGCCCGCCTGCAAGCCCAGGTTGCCGACCACTTGCACCTGGCCGCCCTGATTGGCCAGCCCGCCGATGGCCAGTTCCAGGCCGCCGCTGGAAACAATCTTTCCGCCCATATTATTGATATAGCCGCTGCTGCCGCCTACCTGCCCCGCCGCGCCCAGGAAACCAGCCGCGTTGTTCCAGGCGCCAGTCGCCAGCGTCAGCGTCCCGCCACTGCTGATGCCGCCATTGCTGCCGGCATGGCTGGCCGCATACGCCGCGGCATCGCTGTTATCGAGCGCCTGGCCATGGGTATTGATGACGATTGCATTGCCTGCTTGCAGCAAACCACCGTGATTGTTGAGCTCTCCAGTTTGCAGATTCAGTACTTGCGTGGCGGCGATGGTTCCCTGGACATTGTTCAAGCCCTGTCCCGCCGTATCGATGCTGACGTTGCGGCCCACGATGCTGCCTGCGGAGGCATAGCCGGAAGCCAGCGTATTGCCAAGGCTTGAGCTTTGCAAAACAAGGTCCGCGCCTGCCTGGATTTGTCCGCTGTCGTTGCGCAGCTGGCCCGTGGTCGCGCGCAGATTGCCCGTGACGCTGGCCAGTTTACCGCCCGTATTGTCGATACTCGCAGCCTGGATGCCGAGATTGCCATTGGCGGCCACCAGGCCGTCCTTATTATCCAGCGCCTGGTTCAAGGTCAGTGCAAGGCTTCCGCCCGTCGTCAGGCTGCCGCCGCGGTTCGACATACTGCCGGCCTGAAGCGTCGCGTCGCCTCCCGCTGCGATCTTGCCGCCGTTGTCATTATTCAATGAAGTACCAGCGCTCAGGTCCAAGGTGGCGCTGCCCGCCGCCTGCACCGTGCCACCCTGGTTGTTGATGACCTGCGCGCTGACGGTGGTATTGCCATTGCTGGCGATCAATCCACCTTGATTGTCCAGAACTTGCGCGATGCGGATATTGCTAGCGCCCTGCCCCAGCTGCACCAGTTCTCCCTGACGGTTATCCAGGCTGCCGCTGTCGATGGTCAACTGCCCAGCCTGCGTACTGGCCTTGCGAAAATCGATACTGCCAGCGGTGATCTTCAGGCTGCCATTGACAGTGATCTGGCCCCCCTGCCCGTTCAAGGCTGCGGCATCGATGGCCAGCTGGCCCAGGCCAGCGTGCTCGATCCGCCCGCCGGCATTGCTCAGCGTTGCGG
>NZ_JAFLJN010000007.1:0-120712 GCF_018682595.1 Janthinobacterium sp. JC611 | reverse complement strand
ACGCAGGGCGCGAAGGCGCCCTGCTCGCCTCCGCCAGGCAATAAAAAACCGCCCGAAGGCGGTTTCTTTATTTCTTGGCGGAAGCGGTGAGATTCGAACTCACGAACAGTTTAACCCGTCGCTAGTTTTCAAGACTAGTGCCTTCAACCACTCGGCCACGCTTCCAGATGGCAGCATTATACATAAAGGTCGGTGGCTTACCAATGGCGAGTAGTCAGGGCCGCGTATTTAAACCTCTCAGCAAGCTCTGGGGTCAGACCCGGCGGGTCTGACCCCAGCTCTTCGCCTATGGGTTCCATATCTACACCAACACGCCAAAGCAAAGCCTTACACGCCCCAGTTTTCCCGCAGCGCCGTTTCGAACTCTCCCGCCGGCAGCGGCCGCGAGAACAGGTAGCCCTGCACTTCGTCGCAGCCTGAACTTTTCAGGAAGGCCAGCTGCTCCGCCGTTTCCACGCCTTCCGCGATCACCTTGTGCTGCAGCTGCTGGGCGATGCTGATGATGGTGCTGGCGATGGCGCAGTCGCTGGCGTCGGTGGGAATGCCGGTGGTAAACGAGCGGTCGATCTTCAAGGTGTCGATGGGGAAACGCTTGAGGTAGGACAGGCTGGAGTAGCCGGTGCCGAAGTCGTCCAGCGACAAGGCCACGCCCAAGGCCGTGATGCGGTCCATGATGCCGATCACGCGCTCGATGTTGTGCATCAGCGTGCTTTCCGTGATTTCCAGTTCCAGCCAGGCCGCTTCCAGGCCGTAGCGGGCCAGGGTCGCCGCCACCCTGGCGGGCAGCGCTGACGTGAATTCGCGCGCGGACACGTTGACGGCCAGGCGGATCGGCGGCAGGCCGGCCAGTTTCCACGCTTGCGCCTGGGCGCAGGCCGCTTCCAGCACCCATTCGCCCACTTGCACCACCAGGCCCGTCGATTCGGCCAGGGGGATGAATTCGGCCGGCGGGATCATGCCGTGCTGCGGATGGTGCCAGCGCACCAGCGCTTCGGCGCCGATGATGCGGCCGCTGCCCAGCGCGTATTTCGGCTGGTAGTGCAGCAACAATTGCTGTTCCGATAACGCCTGGCGCAAGCCTGTTTCCAGGCGCATGCGTGCTTGCATGCCCAGGTTCATGTCGTGGCTGTAGAAGGCCACGCTTTCCGCTTCGCCGCCGCTGTCCTGCTTGGCGCGGTACATGGCGATGTCGGCCAGGCGCAGCAGGGTTTCCGCGTCCTGCCCGTCTTGCGGATAGACGCTGATGCCGATGCTGGCGCCCACGCGCAAGTCGTGGCCTTCGATCAGGAACGGCTCCACCAGCGAGGCCAGTAGCTTTTGCGCCACCATGCTGGCCTCGAAATGCTGGCCGATGTCGAACAGGCCGACGGCGAACTCGTCGCCGCCCAGGCGCGCCACCAGGTCCTGGTCGCGCAATGCCTTGCGGAAACGCAGGGAGACCTGGCGCAACAATTCGTCGCCGATGCGCCGGCCCAGAGTGTCGTTGATGAGTTTAAAACGGTTCAGGTCGATGAACAGCACGCAGCCGAGCATCTTGCTGCGCTGCGCCACGCTGAGAGCCTGGTCGACCAGCTTGGCCAGCAAGGTGCGGTTGGGCAGGCTGGTCAACGGATCGTAATACGCCAGGTGGTGCAGGCGCTCCTCGGCCAGCTTGCGTTCCGTGATGTCCGTCAGGTAGGCGATGAGTCCGATGGGCTTGTCGTCCATGTCTTGCAGCGGCGACAGGGACAGGCTGGCCCAGAAGACTTCGCCCGACTTCTTTCGGCGGCGCACCTCCATCAGGCGCCCTCCCTGTTCCAGGAAGGCGTCGTGGAAACCCGTGTCTTCGTCGTCGTACAGGAACAGGATGTTGCGCCCCACGGCTTCCACCGAGCTGTAGCCGAACAGGCGCTCGGCGCCCTTGTTCCAGCTGGTGATGTAGCCCGTCAAGTCCATCGTCAGCACGGATTCGTGCAACTGGTCGAGGATTTGCGTCTGTTGCGCCAGCAAGGCTTCGACTTGCGCAAAGGCGTGCGTGGAACGTTGCGCCAGCGAATGCACTTGCAAGACGCCCGCCGTCAGGGACGCCAGGCTGGCCAGGTGGCGGCGGTCGGCGTCGCTGTAGGCGCTGCGTCCCGCCACGCTGTAATGGCCGAAGCAGTGGCCGTCGAAACTGATTTCCTGCAACAGGGCGGGTGTATCGACGGGAAAAATCGCGGACCGCGCAGCGGCGTCCATGCTGGCGGCGGGCAGGAACTGGCCATGCGGGCTGGCCATCACGGCGCTGGCGATACGGCCCAGCTCGGCCACCAGCGCAGGGCCGCGCAAACGCACGACGGCGTCGCACAGGGCGGCGCTGTCACCAAGGAAATCCGACACCGGAAACAAGGGCATGCTAGAGGTTCCGGCTGACCTGGATGGCCCATTGGTAAGCCTGCAGCAGGCTGAGCCAATAGGTTTCTCCATCGATGCCGGCGCGGCGCAAGCCGTCGGGTGGCGGCGCGGCGCTTTCGACCAGCGCCAGCAAGGTGCCCAGCTCGCCCTTGCGTTCCAGCAAGGCGGCGCTGACGTCGGGCGCCAGGTTCAGGGTGGCGATGATCTCTGCCATCGGCATGCCCAGCAGGACGTCGAGCAGGGAAAACACGCCCGCCATGAAGGCCAGGTCTTGCGCGTCGCGGTCGCCGCCGCGCAACTGGCACAGCGCTTCCATCTGCGCCGCGCGCACGGCGGCCAGCGGCAGCAGCGCGTGGATCTTGCCATCGTCCTGTTGCCGCGCATACAGCAGCAGTTGCAGCCAGCGCTGCAGCTGGCGCCGGCCCAGCAAGGTGATGGCCTGGCTGAAGCTGGTAATCGGCGCCGTGAAACCGAAGGCGGCGGAATTGACCAGTTTCAATAAATGATAGCTGAGCGATGGGTCTTGCTTGAGCGGTACTTCCAGCTCGTGCGCGTCGGCATCGCGGGCCAGCAAGCCCAGCAGCGCCAGCACACGGCGCCGCGACGTGGCGTCCTCCGGCTCGCTTTGCTGGCGCGCATGGTGCAGGGCGTAATCGCCGGCAAACCAGCTCACGCCCAGCGCTTGCGCGGCAGCAAACTGCCCGGCGTCGCCGATATTGTAGGCCAGGTGCGGCCCCGGCAGCGGCAGCAGCTGATGCAGGGCCGGGCGCGCGCCCGCCGCGTCAAAGCTCAGCGCGCGCGCGTCGACCTGCGCCGCCGCCACGGGACCGGCCCCGGCGCCGTCGAGGATGAGGCGGTAGCCGGCATCGCGCCATTGTTCGCACTTTTTCTGGATCTGCTTGTCGCCGGCAAGATGGGCCGGCAAACGGAAGATGGTGCGTTGCGGCGCCAGTTGCGCCAGCACGGCCTCGTCCACGCCATGCGGGTCGGCCAGGGGAATGATGCAGTCGAGCGGCGCCAGGTAGGCATACGCATCGGCGGCGGCCAGCGCCGCCAGCAGCGGCGCCGTCGAGGCCTGCGGACCATGCAGGGTGACAGCAACCCACTCGTTATGAGCATTGGCCACTGCTTGTAATCCCACCAACGGAAACAGGTTTGATTCAGACGCTGACATCGGTATCTCAGTGTGGGTAGGGCGCCATAGTAAATAAACTGACCAGCATTGGCAACCCTGGCCCGACAGGGATGCCCTCGACAGCGAGACTCATTCTATCCGAATCTCACCCACGAAACAGTTTAATTTTGGCAATAAATGTTCAAAAAGAACACTCCCCCGCGAGACCCGCCTGTCATGCGGGTTCGGCAAGAACACGGGGCCGCGCACGCCTGCTCAGGCGCTGCCGCCATGCGCGTGCTCGACCGCGTATTTGATCAATTCGGCCTGCCCTTCGATGCCCAGCTTGCGCTTGATGTTCAGGCGGTGCGTCTCCACCGTGCGCACGCTCAGGTCCAGGTCGCGGGCGATCTGCTTGTTCGACTGGCCCGCCGCGATGTGCTGCAGCACCTGCTGCTCGCGCGTGGTGAGGAAGGAATCGTGGACTTGCGGACGCGACAGTTGCCGCGCCAGGGCCGCGCTGTAATAGATGCCGCCGGACATCACCGTCTCGATGGCGAAGACGATATCTTTCCCAGGAGCATCCTTGAGCACATAGCCGCGCGCGCCGGCGGCGATGGCTTGCGACACGTATTCGAGCTTGTCGTGCATGGACAGGATCAGCACGGCAATCTGCGGAAACGCCTGCTTGAACAGCGCCGTCGCCTCGATGCCATTCGTGCCGCGCATATTGATATCCATCAGCACGAGGTCCACCTGGTGGAGGCGCGCCTGGGCCAGCGCCTCGTCGGCGCCGCCCGCCTCGGCCACCACGTCGAAATGCGCCACCGCTTCCAGGCGCGCGCGCAAGCCGTCGCGCACGAGGGGGTGGTCGTCCACCAGCAGGATGTTGATTTTCTCGGTCATGGTTGTGTTTTTGTCAGTGTGTGGGTGTTAGGCCGAGCCGCGCCAGCACCACGGTGCCGGCCGGAGACGAAGTGATGTGCAGGCTGCCGCCGATGGCTTCCATGCGTTCCGTCATGTTGCGCAGGCCGATGCCGCGCTGCGGATGCAGGGCGATGCCGTCGAAGTCGAAGCCGCCGCCATTATCCTGGATGCGCAATTCCACCGCCTTGCCCGCCTCGTGCAGGCTCACTTCCACGCCGCTGGCGTGGGCGTGGCGCTCGCAATTGGTCAGCGCTTCCTGGGCGATGCGGAACAGCACGGTATTGACCATGTCGGGCAAGCCCTCGCCCGCCGCCGCCGGGCTGGCCGTGAAACTGGCTTGCGCGCTGCTGCTGTCGTTGAATTCATGCACGAGGTGGTCGAGCGCGGCGGCCAGGCCCAGGTCATCTAAAATGGCCGGGCGCAGGTTGTGCGAAATGCGCCGCACCTCGCCCAGCACCTTGTTGAGTTGCTCGGCGGCCCGCTCGAAGGTGGCCGGCGCCTTGTCTTTTTGCTCGGCATTGCCGCCCAGGCGCGCGATGCCCGCCTCGATCTGCAGCTTGATGGACACCAGCCACTGGCTGATGCCGTCATGCAAGTCGCGCGACAGCCGCGCCCGCTCTTCCTCCTGCGATTCCACCACGCGCTGCGCCAGCACTTTCAGCTTGGCGTCGGCCACGCGCAATTCGCGCAGGTTCAGCACCAGGCCGCAGGCGGCCACCAGCAGGGAGCCGAGAATGGCGATGGCGGCGATCAATTCCATGGTCGAGCGGATATTGCGCGACTGCTGGGCGTCGACCTTGGCCAGCGCCTGGTCCACGTCATCCATGTAGATGCCGGTGCCCATCATCCAGCCCCATTCCGGCATCAAAATCACATAGCCGAGCTTGGGCGCGGACTTGTTCGTCGACGGCTTGATCCAGTTGTAGCGCTCGAAGCCGCCGCCGCTCTTCGCCCGCTGCATCAGGCGCTGGATGGTCAGATTGCCGTCCGCGTCGCGCAATTCCCACAGATTCTGCCCCACCAGCTCGGGCTGGCGCGGATGCATCAGCGACTTGCCCTGCAAATCATAGATGAAGAAATAGCCATCGTCGCCATAACTGAGGGCGGACAGGATGCGCTTGGCCTCTTCTTGCGTGGCGGCATCCTTGCGTCCCGACTGGTACAGGGAGGCGATGGAATGGCTGGCCAGGGTCACGTAATGCTTGAGCTCGGCTTCCTTGCTGGCCAGATACGCTTGCTGGATGGTGGCGCGCTGCTGCTCGGCCAGGGTAATCGCCTGGTGCCGCACGGCAAAGGCGATCGCGCACAGGGCGAGGATGAGCGGCGTGAGGGCCAGGAAGATGACTTTCTGTCTGAGTTTCATGGCCTGGCGCGCTCCGGCGGCTCGATGCGGGTGGAAGGAAATGCGTGATTTTACGTCGCGGCGCGGCGATCGGCCTGCGTAGTAATACTGAGCGTTACTGCGTAGTGCTGCGCTTGCGGCAATTATACGATTCCTGAATACTCGCCATAAGCTGCAGACACCCAATTCTCACCCAAACTGGCGACGACCAGGCTCGGCAGCACACATCATCGCACGGCACAGCGCCCGTCAATCTCTGGAGGAAGCATGAACCGCATTTTCAAACAGCTCGGCTGGGCAGCGCTTGCGCTGGCCGGCGCCGGGTCCTTGGGCGTTGTCGCCCTGCAACGTGGCGAATCGATCAGCGCGATCTGGATCGTCATCGCCGCCGTCTGCGTCTATCTGATCGCCTATCGTTTCTACAGCCTGTTCATCGCCGACAAGGTGCTGGGCCTGGACGCGCGCCGCATGACGCCCGCCTTCAAGCACAACGATGGCCTCGACCACGTGCCGACGAATAAATACGTGCTGTTCGGCCACCATTTCGCGGCGATCGCCGGCGCCGGCCCCCTGGTCGGCCCCGTGCTGGCCGCGCAGATGGGCTATCTGCCCGGCATGCTGTGGATACTGGCGGGTGTCGTGTTTGCCGGCGCCGTGCAGGATTTCATCGTGCTGTTCATTTCCATGCGCCGCGACGGCCGCTCGCTGGGCGACCTGATCAAGGCTGAACTGGGCGAGATTCCCGGCATGATCGCCCTGCTGGGCTGCTTCATGATCATGGTCATCATCCTGGCCGTGCTGGCCCTGATCGTCGTCAAGGCGCTGACGGGTTCCCCATGGGGCAGCTTCACCGTGATGGCGACCATTCCCATCGCCCTGTTCATGGGCGTGTACTCGCGCTTCATCCGCGTGGGCCGCATCGGAGAGATTTCCATCATCGGCTTCGTCTTGCTGATGCTGGCCATCATCGGCGGCCAGTACGTGCAGGAACACGCGGTGCTCGGTCCGATGTTCACGTTCACGGGCACGGAACTGACGTGGATGCTGATCGGCTACGGCTTCATCGCTTCCGTGCTGCCCGTGTGGCTGCTGCTGGCGCCGCGCGATTACCTGTCGACGTTCCTGAAGATCGGCACGATACTCGGCCTGGCCATCGGCATCATCGTCGTCGCGCCCTACCTGAAAATGCCGGCCATGACCAAGTTCATCGACGGCTCCGGCCCCGTCTGGTCGGGCAACCTGTTCCCCTTCCTGTTCATCACCATCGCCTGCGGCGCCGTCTCCGGCTTCCACGCCCTGATTTCCTCGGGCACCACGCCGAAGATGATTGAAAACGAAAGCCACGCCCGCTTCATCGGCTATGGCGCCATGCTGATGGAATCGTTCGTCGCCATCATGGCCCTGGTGGCCGCCTCGACCATCGAGCCGGGCATCTATTTCGCCATGAACAGCCCGGCCGCCCTGATCGGCACCACGGCCGAGTCCGCCGCACAGGCGATCTCGCAGTGGGGCTTCTACGTGACGCCGGAAATGCTGACGCAGACGGCCAAGGATGTTGGCGAGCACAGCATCATCTCGCGCGCCGGCGGCGCACCGACCCTGGCGGTCGGCATGGCGCAGATTCTCTCCGGCGCCATCGGCGGCAAGGCCATGATGGCCTTCTGGTACCACTTCGCCATCCTGTTCGAAGCGCTGTTCATCCTGACGGCCGTCGATGCGGGCACGCGTGCGGGCCGCTTCATGCTGCAGGATTTGCTGGGCAGCTTCGTGCCCGCCTTGAAACAGACGGAAAACGTCATCGCCAACCTGCTGGCCACGGGCCTGTGCGTGGCGGCCTGGGGCTACTTCCTGTACCAGGGCGTGGTCGATCCATTGGGCGGCATCAACACCCTGTGGCCGCTGTTCGGCATCGCCAACCAGATGCTGGCGGCCATTGCGCTGATCCTCGGCACCTGCGTGCTGTTCAAGATGAAACGCGGACAGTATGCGTGGGTGACCATCACGCCGACCATCTGGCTGCTGCTGTGCACCCTGACGGCGGGCTGGCAAAAGATCTTCGACGCCAATCCGCGCGTGGGCTTCCTCGCGCATGCGAAGAAATACTCGGCGGCCCTGGATGAAGGCACCCTGCTGGCGCCGGCCAAGTCGATGGCGCAGATGCAGCAGATCATCTTCAACGATTATCTGGACGCCGGCCTGGCCGCCTTCTTCGTCATCGTCGTCGTCAGCGTGCTGTTCTTCGGCATCCGCACCATCCTGAAGGCGCGCGCCGACAGCAAGCCTAGCACCAAGGAAACGCCGTTCCAGGCCATGCCCACGGTGCAATGATGATAGCCGATATCATCAAGGCAGGACGGTACCTGGGGCAAAGCATGCGGCTCATGTGCGGCTTGCCCGAGTACGACACCTACGTGGCGCACCGGGAAGTGACCCATCCCGGCGAGCCGATGATGACGTATGAAGAGTTCTTCCGCGAACGGCAGGAAGCCCGCTACGGTGGCGCGGGCAAGCGCGGCGGTTGCTGTTAGCGGACACCTGACCCAGCCTACTGCGCGTCGGTATAGGCGGCTTGCGATGCTCACCGCCTCGGCGGCCCCGTACAAAGTACGGTTGCGCTTCTCGGCCACCTCTCCCTTCCGCTCGCTACGGCTGAGTCAGGTGTTGTTGCTCAGCAATAATTTGAGGGCGGTCTTGTGAGACCGCCCCATTCATTTCCTCTCGTATAAGTTCCCCTCCCCTCTCGTCCCTTAGACCCACATCAACATCGGGGTGTGTCTTCGCGTCTATATTTTTCCAATAGGAATTAAATAACAGTCAACGGGCCGACCGGAGAAGCGCCGCCATCATGTTCAATTTCCAACGCTCCAGCATCAGCCAGAAGCTGACCATGATTTCGGTATTGTCGTCGGGCTGCGCGCTGCTGCTGGTGTTCGTGGCGTTTGCGCTGACGTCCGTGCTCAGCCACAAGAATGACGAGGGCAAGCAATTGCTGTCCCTGGCGGGCGTGATCGGTGCGGCCAGCGCGGCGCCCATGCTGATAGGCAAGCCGGCGCAGGCGCAGGCGGAACAGGTGCTGGCCGCGCTGGCCGCGCGCAACGAGGTGACCCAGGCGGCCCTGTTCGACCGGGGCGGGCGGCTGTTCGCCCTGTACCGCGCGCCGCAGCACGCGGACGGCCTGGCGGCGCCGGAAGACATGGACCCGGCCCTGCTGGCCGACATTGCCGTGCAACCGGTCACGCAGGGCGCGGGCACGACCCTGGCGCCGGCCATGCGCCTGTACCGTCCCGTCTACCGGCCAGGCGAGCCGCAACAGATCATCGGCGCCGTGCTGATCGAGGCCGACCTGAACCACATGTGGCGCGACATCGGCCGCCACGTGGGCGCCATCGGCGGCGCCACCGTGCTGTCCTTCCTGATCGCCGTGTTCCTCGCGCGGCGCTTCAAGAGCGTGATCGCCGAACCGATCACCAAGCTGATCGATACGGCGCAAAAAGTGTCGAGCAGCCAGACCTACAGCCACCGCATCGCGCACCAGCGCAGCGACGAGCTGGGCGTGCTGATCGACAGCTTCAACGACATGCTGGCGCAGATCGACAGCCGCGACAGCACCCTGGCCAATTACCGCGACCAGCTCGAGCGCCAGGTGGGCGTGCGCACGGCGCAGCTGGAAAAGGCCAAGGATGCGGCCGAGGCGGCCAGCCAGGCAAAGAGCGCATTCCTTGCCACCATGAGCCATGAAATCCGCACGCCCATGAATGGCGTGCTGGGCATGACGGAGCTGCTGCTGGCCAGCCCTTTGAGCCCGCAGCAGCGCCACTACACGAGCATGGTGCAGCGCTCGGGACAGAATCTGCTGGTGATCATCAACGATATCCTCGACTTTTCCAAGATCGAGGCAGGCAAGCTGAGCGTGGAATACATCCGCTTCAATTTCCGCGAACTGCTCGACGATATCGAGCACGTCTTCGCGCCGCAGGCGGAGGCGAAAAACATCAGCCTGGAATTCGATATCGCCTACGACATCCCCATCGCCATCTGCGGCGACCCGAACCGTTTGCGCCAGATCATCGTCAATCTGCTGGGCAATGCCATCAAGTTCACGGAAACGGGCAAGGTCACCGTGAAAGTGACCGTGTGCAGCGAGGACGCGCCCAGCGTGGGCTTGCGCTTCGAGGTGCACGACACGGGCATCGGCGTATCGAACGAGGCGCAGACGCGCATCTTCGAATCGTTCTCGCAGGCCGACGGCTCGACCACGCGCAAGCACGGCGGCACGGGCCTGGGCCTGACGATCTCGAAACAGCTGGTGGAGCTGATGGGCGGCACTATCGGCGTTGATAATGCTTTAACGCAAGGATCGATCTTCTGGTTCGAAGTAAATTTCGATAAGCGGCGGGTCGACAGCGACGACCCGTCCTTCAACCTGAAAACCACGCGAGGGTTACGCGCCTTGATCGTCGACCACACACCCGCCACGCGCGCCGTGCTGGAGCGGCAACTGGCCAGCTGGCACATCGTCAGCGACAGCGCCGGCACGGCCGGCGAATGCCTGGCCAAGCTGCGCGCGGCCGCCCAGGCGGGCACGCCGTACGGCGTGGCGCTGCTCGACATGGAATTGCCGCGCACCAGCGGCCTGGCCCTGGCGGCCACCATCAAGAGCGATCCGCTGCTGGCCGACCTCAAACTTTTGCTGCTGAGCACGGAACAGGCGGCGGCCGACCCCGTGCAGCGACGCGAGGCGGGCGTGGCCTTCCAGCTGATCAAGCCGGCCCGCGAATGCGACCTGTTCGATTGCATCGTCACGCCGCCGCGCGCCAGCGACAGCCTGCGCATCCACCCGCCGCACACGGTGCGCCAGGTGGGCCGGCGCCAGCGCCGCCGCGTGCTGCTGGCCGAGGACAATCCCGTCAACGTGGAAGTGGCGCTGGCCATGCTCGACAGCCTGGGCCTGGACGTGGTCTGCGCGCGCAACGGCGAAGAGGCCTTGCAGGCGGCGCAGGCCGAGGATTTCGATCTGATCCTGATGGATTGCCAGATGCCCGTGATGGACGGCTTTGCCGCCACGGCGGAAATCCGCCGCCATGAACAGCAGTGCGGCCACGCGCGCGTGCTGCCCATCGTCGCCATCACGGCCAATGCGCTGCAGGGCGACCGCGAGGCATGCCTGGCGGCCGGCATGGACGATTACCTGAGTAAACCTTTTACGCAGCAGGACCTGGGCCACACCATCGCCCGCTGGATCACCTTGCCGCGCGCGGCCACCGTGCACCACAGCGAAACGCCGCAGGCGCAAGCACCGCAGCAGGTGCCGCCCGAAGCGCCGCCGCCGGCGCCTGCAGCCCCGGCATCGGCCCAGCCGCTGAACCGGCAGGCGCTGGAAAATATCCGCGCCCTGTCCGGCACGGATGGCGATGCGCTGCTCGAAAGAGTCATCCAGGCCTTCGTCGGCGAGACGCCGCGCCAATTGATCGCCATGCGCGCAGCGATTGCCGGCGCGGATGCGGAAGCGCTGCGCAAGGTGGCGCACAGCCTCAAGTCGGGCAGCGCCAACGTGGGCGCCGACGGCCTGGCGCAACTGTGCAAGGAGATGGAAAAACTGGGCCGCGCCGGCAGCACCGAGGGCGCGGCTGCCCTGCTGCAGCAGATGCAGCAAGCCTTCCTGGCCGTACGCGAATCGCTGAACGCCATCCTCGTGAAGGAACACTGACATGACAGCGCCCCTCTCCCCTCCCCGCGGCCTGGTGCTGGTGGCCGACGACGATCCCGTGATGCGCCTGCTGATGCGGCAGATGCTCACGCAGGTGGGCCTGGACGTGATCGAGGCCGAGGATGGCGTGCAGGCGCTGGCCAGCTACAAGCACAGCGGGCCTGACCTGGTCATGCTCGACGTCGACATGCCGGCCATGGACGGCTTTGCCGTGTGCCGCGAAATCCGCCACCAGGAAGTGGGCGGCACGGTGCCCATCATCATGGTCACGGGCGGCGACGAACTGGAAGCCGTCACGCGCGCGTATGAAGTGGGCGCGACCGACTTCATTTCCAAGCCCATCAACTGGCCCATCCTCGGACACCGCGTGCTGTACGTGCTGCGCGCCAGCGACGCCATCGCCCGCCTGCGCATCGCCGACGCGCACAACCGCGCCGTGCTGGCCGCCATCCCCGACACCTTCTTTCGCCTCAACCGCGAAGGCTTTTATCTCGACTACGAACAAGGGCACGACGCCAGCGCGGGATTTTCCCTCAGCGACTGCGTGGGCAGCCATATCCGCGACGTGCTGCCGGCCGAAATCGCCGCGCGCCTGCTCGACAAGGCGCGCGCCGTGCTGGCCACGCAGCATATCGGCTCGGTCGACTACACGCTCACGCACGAGGACAGCACGCGCCATTTCGAGGCGCGCCTGGTGGCGACGGGCGCCGATGAAGTGCTGGGCCTGGTGCGCGACATCAGCGAGCGCAAGCGCACGGAAGAGCAGATCCGCCGCCTCGCCTACTGCGACAGCCTGACGGGCATCCCCAACCGCCAGGCGTTCCTGGAAACCCTGGAACGCGAACTGCTGCGCTCGAAAGAGCACGACAAGAAATTCGCCGTGCTGTTCATGGACCTCGACGCCTTCAAGCGCATCAACGACACCCTGGGCCACGACGTGGGCGACCATTTGCTCAAGGTGGTGTCCGAGCGCCTGCGCGAAACCATCCGCCCCAGCGACCTGGTGCTGCGCGCCGACTACGAGCTCGATGGCGTCTCCGGCGGCAGCAACCTGGCGCGCCTGGGCGGCGATGAATTCACCATCCTGATTCCCGACCTGGAGCGGGTGGAAGACGCGCTGAACGTGGCGCACCGGGTCAAGGAAGCCATGCGCCGGCCTTTCATGATCGAGGGACATGAAATTTTTGTGACGGCCAGCATTGGCATCTCGCTGTATCCGGAAGATGGCGAGGATTGCAACTCGCTGCTGAAATATGCGGACACGGCCATGTACCACGCGAAGAACTGCGGCAAGAACAACGCCAAGCTGTATAGTTCCTCGCTGACGATGGAAATCATGAGCCACGTCAAGATGGAAGTGGGCTTGAGGAAAGCCTTGCAAAACAACGAGCTGTACCTGCTGTACCAGCCGCAGATCGACGTGCCCAGCACGCAGATCGTCGGCGTGGAAGCGCTGGTGCGCTGGCGCCATCCCGAACGGGGCATCATCTCGCCCACGGAATTCATTCCGCTGGCCGAAGAGACGGGGCTCATCGTGCCCATCGGCGAATGGGTGCTGCGCACGGCGTGCAACCAGGCCAAGGCCTGGCAAAGCGACGGCGGACGGGCCATCCGCATGGCCGTCAACCTGTCGGCCAAACAATTCAAGGATGAAAACCTGATGCAGATCGTGCTGTCGGCGCTGGCCGACACGGGCCTGGACGCGCGCCTGCTGGAACTGGAATTGACGGAAGGCACCTTGATGGACGATGCGCGCGCCACCATGGTGACGCTGGAGCAATTGCGCGGCATCGGCGTGTACCTGTCGATCGACGACTTCGGCACCGGCTATTCTTCAATGAATTACCTGAAACGCTTCGACGTGCGGGCCCTGAAGATCGACAAGAGCTTTATCGCCGGCTTGCCGCAGGATACGGAAAACGCGGCCATCACGCGCGCCATCATCGCCATGGCGCATGGCTTGAAGATGGTGGTGGTGGCCGAGGGCGTGGAAACGGACGAGCAACTGGCGATGCTGGAAGAATACGGCTGCGACATGGCGCAGGGATACTTTTTAGGCCACCCGTCGCCGCACGACACGATCACGGCCATGCTGGCCAGGCAGGCCGGCCAGCTGGCCAGCCTGGAAACTAGAGCACTTCGAAGGCAAGGATTTGCGTGACTTGCTGGGCGTTGAAATTATCGTCGGAAATCATCACCAGGCTGCGGCGGCCGTTTTCCAGGCGCGGCCCCCAGCTGATGCCTTCGATATTGTCGACCCGTGCCAGGCCGCTCTTTTCCAGGTCCAGCAGCAGTCGCTTGCGCGCCGGCACATACGCCGCGCCGGCCAGCGCCGGGATGGCCTGGATATCCGTGGCGCCAGCCGTGTCCATCGCGTAGAGGCGCACGTGATTCGTGTAGACGCCGTCGGCGTTGGCCACGCCGGCCCGCTCCACCACCAGCACCTGGTGGTCGTTGACGGCGAGAATTTCCGACACGCCATTGTCCGCCTCGCGCCCCGGCGCGGGCCGCGACGCCACCGGCTCGATCGCATACGCATACTGGCCCAGCACGGCACCGGCGCGGTCCAGGCGCGTGATGCGCACCACCGAACCCTGATCCGGCGTGGCCAGCGGGCCATCCTGGTACAGGGCCGCTTCCATGCCCAGCCACAAGCTCTTGCCATCCGAGGCAAACGACAGCGCTTCAAAGCTCATGTTGTTGCGCGAACCGGTTTCGTTCTTCGAGACCTGGAACATGGCGGGCGTGGGCAAGGTGGCCAGGTAGCGCCCGTCGCGGTCCGCGTGGCGCACGAACGGATGCAAGCCCACCTTGCGGTTGCCTTCGCTGCCGTACCACAGGCTGCCATCGTGCGGATCGACGCGGATGGTTTCGATGTCGGGCACCTGGTCACCCTGGTCCAGCCTGGCATGCGCCAGGTTCGGATAGCGGCTGCCGTCGGGCTGCGTGAAGAAATGCACGCTTTTCAATGTCACGCCGGAGAATTTTGCGCTGTCGTAATCGAGCGTGGCGCGGTAGAAGCGGGCCGGATTGATTTCCGAACGGTCATCGCTTTCCATCACCCAAGTGCCACTGGCCGCATCGTAATCGATGCCGGACAAGCCGCCCACCGTGGTGCCCTCGAACGGCTGTTTCAAGGCGATGCGCTGCTCGCCGATCAGGCGCAGGCCGGCGATCGGCGCGTCGTGGGGGAAGCTGGCGCAGGCGGAGAGAAGTACAGCGGCGGACGCCAGGGCAAGCGCGGTGCGGAACAATGGAGGCATGATCGGTATCAAATAAGTCGGGAAGCAAATTCCGGGGTCAGACCCGCCGGGTCTGACCCCAGCTTTAGTTCTGTGGGTTAATAGCGAATTACACCACCCCATCGGCCTTGAGCCGCGCGATGGCGGCCGCGTCATAGCCGAGCGACGCCAGCACCTCGTCGTTGTGCTGGCCCAGGGCCGGTCCCAGCCACTGGGTCTTGCCCGGCGTGGCCGACAGTTTCGGGCTGATGGCGGGCAGTTTGACGGGCGTGCCGTCGGCGAAATGGTGCTGTTCGAACATGTCGCGGGCGAGAAACTGCGGGTCGCTCAGCATGTCGCGCACGGAGTAGATCTTTCCGGCGGGAACGTCGGCCGCCTTGAGCACGGCCAGCGCGCTGTCGATCGTGTGCGTGGCGCACCAGGCGCCGATGGCGTCATCGATCTCCTGCGTGCGCGCCACCCTGCCATCGTTGCGCGCCAGCTGCGGGTCGCCCGCCATGTCGATGCGGCCCATGGCCAGCATCAAGCGCTTGAAGATGGCGTCGCCATTGCCGGCAATCACGATATTTTCGCCGTCGCCCGTCGTGTAGGTATTCGAGGGCACGATGCCGGGCAAGGAACCGCCCGTGCGCTCGCGCACCACGCCCGCCTGGTCGTATTCGGGCACCAGCGACTCCATCAGGTTGAACACGGATTCGTACAGGGCCACGTCGACCATCTGCCCTTCGCCATGCTCGCGTCCGCCCGTCACGTCGCGGTGGCGCAAGGCCATCATGGCGCCGATCACGCCGTGCAGCGCCGCCACGGAGTCGCCGATGGAGACGCCCACGCGCACGGGCGGGCGGTCGGCAAAGCCGGACACATAGCGCAAGCCGCCCATGGATTCGCCGATGGCGCCGAAGCCGGGCAAATCCTTCATGGGACCCGTCTGGCCAAAGCCGGACAGGCGCACCATGATGAGGGACGGCTTGATTTGCTTGAGCTGCTCGTAGCCGAGCTCCCACTTTTCCAGCACGCCGGGGCGGTAGTTCTCGATGATGATGTCCGCTTCCAGGGCCAGCTGGCGCGCGATGGCGCGGCCCTCGGGCGACTTCAGGTTCAGGGTCAGACTTTTCTTGTTGCGCGCCTGCACCGACCACCACAACGAGGTGCCATCCTTCAGCACCCGCCAGGTACGGATCGGGTCGCCGCCATCGGGCGACTCGATCTTGATCACGTCGGCGCCGAATTCGGCCAGCATGCGGGCGCAGAACGGCCCCGCGATCAGGGTGCCCAGTTCCAGGACTTTGATACCCGCCAAAGGACCAGCCGACGTTTTTTCTTGCATGATTCAAGTTGCCCTGCGGTCGAGCATCGCGCGGGCGATGGTGCCCGCGTCGACGTATTCCAGTTCGCCGCCCACGGGCACGCCGCGGGCCAGGCGGCTCACGCGCAAGCCACGCGCCTTCAGCATTTCGCTGATGTAATGGGCGGTCGCTTCGCCTTCATTCGTGAAGTTGGTGGCCAGCACCACTTCGCCGACCACGCCATCGTTGGCGCGGTTCAGCAATTTTTCGAGGTGGATATCTTTCGGGCCGATGCCGTCCAGCGGAGACAGCCGTCCCATGAGGACGAAATACAGGCCCTTGTAGGTCAAGGTCTGCTCGATCATCAGCTGGTCGGCCGGCGTTTCCACCACGCACAGCAAGCGCTTGTCGCGCTCTTCGTCGAGACAGGTCTCGCACACTTCGTGTTCGGTAAAGGTATTGCACAGGCCGCAGTGATGCACGGCATCGACGGCCTGGAACAGGGCGCGCGACAGCATGGCCGCGCCTTCCCTATCGTGCTGCAACAAATGAAATGCCATCCGCTGCGCCGACTTGGGGCCGACGCCGGGCAGGCGCCGCAGCGCCTCGGTCAAAAATTCAAGCGACTTGGACATGGATCAACCCTGCCCCGTGCCATAGATCGAGCGCATGCGGTGTTGCATCAGAATGGCATTTTGAAGCCGGCTGGCAAGTTCATGCCGCCAGTCAAGCCTGCCATTTTTTCCGCGGACGTCGCTTCGGCCTTGCGCACGGCGTCGTTGAAGGCGGCGGCCACCAGGTCTTCCAGCATGTCCTTGTCGTCGGCCAGCAAGGACGGATCGATGGATACGCGCTTGACGTCGTTCTTGCACGTCATGACGATTTTCACGAGGCCGGCGCCGGACTGGCCTTCCACTTCCACCAGCGCCAGTTGTTCCTGGGCCTTTTTCATGTTGTCTTGCATTGCTTGCGCCTGCTTCATCAGGCCAGCCAGTTGATTTTTCATCATGAGAATGCTCCGTTCAATTCAGTTTGTGAGTGTGTTAATCATCAATGCAGGGTCGGCGCGGCGGAGCCGGCCGGTGCAGGGGTAATCGTTCCCGGCACGACAAAAGCGTCGAATGCCTGCTTCATGTCGAGCACGAAGGGGTCGCTGGCGATGGTGGCTTCCGCTTGCAGCTGGCATGCCTCGCGATGGGCCTGCGCTTCCGCGCTGGCCGTGTACCAGACGGCGCCCAGTTCCGTATCGACCGAAACCTTGCGGCCGAAGCGCTCGGTCAGCGCGGCCGCCAGTTTTTCCACGTTGGCCGGGCTGCGCCACGTGTCGATCGGCACGCGCAAACGGAACGTGGTGCTGTGGCCGTCGTGCAGGCATTCGATCAGTTCGGCCTGCACGGCCAGCTGCTGGGCCACGCCGCGCAAGGGCAGCACGGCGGCGACGGCCGGCCAGTTGCCATCCCAGTCCAGGCCCGGCACGGGCGTGATCACATACGGTCCGCTGGGCGCGGCTTGCTTGGCGGCACGCTGCGGCATGACGACGGCCGGCTGCTCGCTGCCTGGCGCATTGGCGGGCGCCGACACGGCGGCGGAAGCGCTGTCGTCGGAAAATTCGGTGACCCACGGCGGCAGGTCGTCATCCTGCTGCTGCGCTTGCGGCGGCGGGGCGGCAGGACGCGTCTGCTGCACGGGCGCGGATGCGGGAGCTTCCATCACGGCCACGGGCGGCGCATCGTCCCACGGCGCCGGTGCTTTCGCGGCGGCGGGCGGTGGCGGCGCGGCCTGGGCGGGCGCGGCCGGTGCCACGGGTGCAGCGGCGACAGGCTCCGCTGCCGGTGCGGGGGCAGCCGGCTTGGGCGCCGACGATGGCGCCGATGGCGCGCTGCCCGGACGGCCTTTCGAAGCGGCGCGGGCCGCTTCCAGCGCCGCATTGATGGCGGCGCGGGCGGAACTGATGGGGGCGCCCGATGCGGCCGGGGCAGCAGCAGCTGGAGCGGCAGGCGGCGGCGCCGCTGGTGCCGGCGCCGGAGCCGCGACAGGTGCCGGTGCCGGGGCAGCCGCGCGCGGCGGCGCCGCTTCGCTGCGCGCCATGCTGGCGGCAGCGGCGGCCACCACGGCGGGCGGGGTCACGGCCGCGTGGCTGGCCACGCTGTTCGTGGCGGCGCGGGCGGCGGGCGCCGAGGCGCCAGCGGCGGCGCGCGCTGCAGCCACGGCGGCGGGACGGTTGCCAGGAGCCGACGCAGGCGCGGCAGCCGGTACGCCATCGGCGCCGCCTATGCCGGGCCGAAAGGCCAGCATGCGCAGCAAGGTCATGGTAAAGCCCGCGTATTCATCGGGCGCCAGGCCCAGTTCATTGCGGCCATGCACGGCGATCTGGTAAAACAGCTGCACTTCTTCCGCGTCGAAAGCGCCAGCCAGACGGACGATGTCCGCGTATTCCGGCAAATCCTGCGGCAAGGCGGCGGGCACGGTTTGCGCCAGCGCAATGCGGTGCAACAAGGTGCCCAGATCCTGCAGCGCGCCGTTGTACGACAGGCTGCGCGACGCCATCTCGTCGGCCACGGCCAGCAGATCCGCGCCATCCTGCTGCGCCAGCGCGTCGAGCAGGCGCACCAGGTACGATTGGTCGAGCGCGCCCAGCATGCCTTGCACGGCGTCAAGAGTGACGGCGCCGGCCGCATAGGCGATGGCCTGGTCCGTCAGGGACAGCGCATCGCGCATGGAGCCGTGGGCGCCCTGGGCCAGCAGGCGCAAGGCCGGCTGCTCGAAGCTGATGCCTTCCTGTCCCAGGATATTGTCCAGGTGGCTGATGATGTGGCCGGGCGGCATCTGCTTGAGGTTGAACTGCAGGCAGCGCGACAGCACGGTCACGGGTATCTTTTGCGGGTCCGTCGTGGCCAGGATGAACTTGACGTGCTCGGGCGGCTCTTCCAGCGTTTTCAGCATGGCATTGAACGCGTGGTTCGTCAGCATGTGCACCTCATCGATCATATAGACCTTGAAGCGCGCATTGCTTGGCGCGTAGACCGCCTGCTCCAGCAGCTGCGCCATTTCATCGACGCCGCGGTTCGACGCCGCATCCATCTCTATATAGTCGACAAAGCGTCCCGCATCGATCGCCGTGCACGCTTCGCACACGCCGCAAGGCTGGGCCGTGATGCCGCCCGTGCCATCGGGGCCGATGCAATTGAGCGACTTGGCCAGGATGCGCGACAGGGTCGTCTTGCCGACGCCGCGCGTGCCCGTGAACAGATAGGCGTGATGCAATCGGCCGCTGTGCAAGGCATGCGTGAGCGCGCGCACGACATGCTCCTGGCCGACGAGCGTCTCGAAATTCTTGGGGCGGTATTTACGGGCGAGGACTTGATAGGACATGCTGAGATTTTACCATGCGATTTTGCGGGTGATCCTGCGCGGCGGGCGCAAGCCTCATGGCCGGGCCATTCAACATGGCAAACGCGGCAAAGCAGCAATTGTATAACATGGCCAGCTGGAAATATGGAAAACACGGCAAGCCCGGCAATGCTGCGGGCTGGCAAGAAAATGGCGCCGCAAAAGCAAAAAAGCTGCCCATGGCAGCTTGATTGTCGATCCTGATAAAACATTCCCGAAGGAGGCGAGCCTGATCTGCGGCACTCATGGTTAATAGCCGTGGCTGCTTCGTTCCCGACCTGACCAGGTTAGCCATGCCACGATGCGCAGGGGCCCGCCGGGGACCATTATACCCGACCTGGGCAGGATTGGGGAAGCAAGCTGAAATCCGGGGTCAGACCCCCGGTCAAGTTGGCAATGACCTTTGCGTCAGCGGTGTTGAGGGTCTGACCCAAGCCGTTCTACAGCCCCAGCTCTTGCCAGATCCCATCCACCCTGGCCTTCACTTCCGGCGTCATGGCGATCACCGTGCCCCACTCGCGCGTCGTTTCGCCCGGCCATTTATTCGTCGCATCGATGCCCATCTTGCTGCCCAGGCCGCTGACCGGCGAGGCAAAGTCCAGGTAATCGATGGGCGTATTGTCGACCAGGGTGGTGTCGCGGATGGGGTCGACCCGCGTCGTGATGGCCCAGATGACCTCTTTCCAGTCGCGGATATTCACGTCTTCGTCGACGACGACGATGAACTTGGTATACATGAACTGGCGCAGGAAGCTCCATACGCCGAACATCACGCGCTTGGCGTGGCCCGCGTACTGTTTCTTGATCTGCACCACGGCCATGCGGTAGCTGCAGCCTTCGGGCGGCAAATAGAAGTCGGTGATTTCGCTGAACTGCTTTTGCAGCAGGGGCACGAACACTTCGTTCAGGGCCAGGCCCAGCACGGCCGGCTCGTCCGGCGGTTTGCCCGTGTACGTGGAGTGGTAGATCGGGTCGCGGCGCATGGTGATGCGGTCGATGGTAAACACGGGGAAACTGTCCTGCTCATTATAGTAGCCCGTGTGGTCGCCATACGGCCCTTCCAGCGCGTGCTCGTAGCCGCTCGGATGGTTTTCGTCCGGGTAGATATGGCCTTCGAGCACGATTTCGGCGGAAGCAGGCACGCGCAGCTCGCTGCCGATGGCTTTCACCAGCTCCGTGCGGCTGCCGCGCAGCAAGCCGGCGAACTGGTATTCGGACAGGCTGTCCGGCACCGGCGTGACGGCCCCTAATATAGTAGCGGGATCGGCGCCCAGCGCGACGGCGATCGGATACGGCTTGCCCTTGCTCTGGATCGCGTGTTCGCGAAAGTCCAGCGCCCCGCCCCGGTGCGCCAGCCAGCGCATGATGACCTTGTTGCGTCCCAATACCTGCTGACGGTAGATGCCCAGGTTTTGCCGCTTCTTGTTCGGCCCCTTGGTGATCACCAGGCCCCAGGTAATCAGGGGAGCGATGTCGCCGGGCCAGCAATGCTGGATCGGCAGGCGCGCCAGGTCGACGTCGTTACCCTCCCAGACGATTTCCTGGCACTTCGCGCCGCGCAATTCTTTCGGCGACATGTCCCACACGGATTTCACCAGCGAACCGAGTCCCAGCAGATCCTTGAAATCCTTCGGCGGTTCCGGTTCCTTCAGGCGCGCCAGCACGTGGCCGATCTTGCGCAACTCGCTGACGTCTTCCGCGCCCATGCCCAGCGCCACGCGGCGCGTGGTGCCGAACAGATTGCCCAGCACCGGCATGTCGTATCCCGTCGGGTTATTGAACAACAAGGCCGGTCCGCCCGCGCGCAAGGTGCGGTCGCACACCTCCGTCATCTCCAAAATCGGTGAAATGGGGGTCGAAATGGGCTTAAGTTCACCTATTTGTTGCAGTTGAGAAATAAAATCTCGCAAATCTGAATATTTCATGTGTTTTTAATTTTTTTTTGACGTCGGACGCCGTTGCTGAAGGATCTATGCCAAGTAATTGATTTTATTGGCTTTTGGCACAATGCAAGTCAAAAAGTAAGACATAAAAGTAATAAAGAAACGATTCGTTAGTATTGACTTGATATAAAACGGCTTCTACAATTCGCCCAACTTGAAAGAGCACGCCGGCCCAGAGCTTGATTTTAGCGTTTCTCTTTCATTCACGGAGTCGGGGCTCCACATGACATTTTAAGGAGTGTTTTCAAAAGGCGTCTGCCTTACCCCCGGTAAAAGTTGTATTGCGACTGATCCAATACCAGCATGGGACCGATCAGCTCAAGCAAGCAATGACGGCGTTTCTCGCACGCATCCATACGCGGCGGAAACGATGATATTTCTGATGCACGGCATTGGCAGTACCCACAACACCGCGACACCGCGGAGGGACCGCCTGTTGACGCGACATTTCGGGGAACTCTATGACTCATCGTAGCACTGAAGCAGCTGTGCCTGCTTCAACCGTGGCTGGCCAGCCAGCGTTGGCGCGTTTGCGCGCCCGCGCACAGGCCATTTCGGCACGTGGCGTTTTGACCACGGCGCAACACACACTGACAGTCTTCGGCATTTCCGCCCTGGCACTGATCGCCCTGCTGATGTTCCGCCCGGACCTGGGCAAGCAACTGACGCACAGCCTGTTCCCGCTGCCGATGGCAGAGGCGCAAGCCGTTGAAGCACCGGCCCTGTCGGCACTGATGGAAGCGCCTGCTTCCGTGCAAACGGCCGCCGCCAGCGAAGCACCGCTGAGCAAGGAAGAAAAAGCCTTGCTGGGCACGCAAAAGCAGCAGCAATGGGTCACCAACTGGCTCTCCAAGCGCTACCGCGTGGCCAACGACGCGACCAATATGCTCGTCTCGACGGCTTACCTGACGGCCCGCGAAATCAAGCTGGACCCGCTGCTGATCCTGGCCGTGATGGCCATCGAATCGGGCTTGAACCCGTTCGCGGAAAGCCCGGTCGGCGCGCAAGGCTTGATGCAAGTCATGTCGAAAGTGCACCATGAGCGCTTTCAGGAAATGGGCGGCGTGCAAGCGGCCCTGAACCCCGTCGCCAACATCCGCGTCGGTTCGCTGATCCTGAAAGACTACGTCACGCGTGGCGGTTCCGTCGAAGCAGGCTTGAAAACCTATGTGGGCGCCGCCAACTTCGCCACCGACTCGGGCTACGGCTCGCGCGTGCTGGCCGAATACCGCCGCCTGAAACAAGTGTCCGCCGGCCAGCGCGTGCCGACCACGACGCCGGTGATGGCATCGAACACGCCGGCACCGGTCAAGGCGCCGGCAGCGGAAAGCGGCATCACCATCAAAGTACTGCCCCATAACGAGATCGCCGGCCTGTGACCCTTTAAAAGCCCTCACAGGGTCATCCGAAAAGCAGCAACCAGTAAAAAAGCCACCGGCACTTGCGTGCGGTGGCTTTTTTATTGCCCTGCGGCACTGGCCGCAGGAACTACTCTCTCTATTACTTGCGCTTGCTGGCGTTGACTTCTTCCTCGCGGAATTTCACTGCCAGCTTGTCGAGCACGCCGTTCACATACTTGTGGCCGTCGATGCCGCCGAACGACTTGGCCAGCTCGACCGCCTCGTTGATGACGACGCGGTACGGGATTTCCATGTTGTTCTTCAGCTCGAAAGCGCCGATCAGCAGGATGCCGTGTTCGATGGGCGACAGTTCCGCGATATTGCGGTCGATCAATGGTGCCATGCTGTCGCGCAGCGCCAGCGAATCCTTGATGGCGCCGTACAGCAGCACCGTGAAATGATCGCCATCGGCCTTGTCGAAACCATGGGCGGCGCGAATATTGTTCACGACGGTGGTCGCATCTTCATTGTTCAGCAGCCACTGGTACAAGCCCTGCAGCGCAAACTCGCGCGCACGGTGACGCGGCGTGCGGTTTTTGCTGGGATTGGCGAGCAAATTTTTCTCAGTCATGATTGTTACCTGTTCTTAAGTACGTGTTCACTACAAATTCCGGCGAGGCAGCACGGCGCGCTTTTCAACGCGCCGCAGCCAACCGCGTGTCAGAACGTTCGAGAAAATGCTCAGAGCAAGGCGCGAGCCCAAAGACAGTACGAATGTACGGCGAGGGCTTGCAACGCAGCTATGGGCGTTTTATCGGACGTTCACTACACGGCTAGTCCTCCTCGGATTCCTGCAACTCTTCCAGCGCTTGCGCCAGATTAGCCATTTCCACCGCCACGCGTGCCGCTTCGGCTCCCTTGACCAGCATGCGCACTTCCGCCTGCTCGTCGTTTTCGGTCGTCAACACTGCGTTGGCGATCGGGATGCCGTAATCGAGACCGACGCGCGTGATGCCCGCGCCCGATTCGTTCGATACCAGCTCGAAGTGGTAGGTTTCACCGCGAATCACGGCGCCCAGTGCGATCAGGGCGTCGAATTGCTCGGTTTCCGCCATCTTTTGCAGAATCAGTGGGATTTCCAGGGCGCCCGGCACGGTCACGTGCAGGATATCTTCATCGGCCACGCCCAGCTTGCTCAACTCTTCCAGGCATGCCGACAGCAAGCCACCACCGACGATTTCATTGAATCGTGCCTGGACGATACCGACGCGCAAACCTTCGCCGGCAAAATTGGTTTCATAAGTTCCTACGGTCATCATATGCCTCTTTAATCTGGTGGTTCAGGGCGACACACACATGCCGCCATCATTTACTCTCACATCGACGCCTGACAAAATCGCGACGCGCAGTCGATTCAGTTGGGCGTCTGGCCTGGATGGCACTGAAAACCCGTTACTTCCAGGTCGAAACCGGCCATCGACGGCATCTTGCGGGGACTGGCCAGCAATTGCATCTTGCTCACGCCCAGGTCGCGCAGGATTTGCGCGCCAATGCCGTAGCTGCGCAAGTCCATGCTGGCGGCGCGGCCTTTCGGCTTGGCTTGCGGCGTATCGAGCGCGGCGAACTGGGCAAACAGCTCGCCCGACGTCTCGCCACAGTTCAGCAAGACCATCACGCCCCGCTCGGACTGCTTGATGGCGGCCATCGAGGCAGCCACCGTCCACGAGTGGGTGGTCGCTTCGCTTTCCAGCACGTCCAGCAGGGAAACGGGCTGGTGCACGCGCACCAGCGCTTCCAGGCCGGGCGCCAGGTCGCCATGCACGAGGGCCAGGTGGGCCGACGCGCTCGGTTTGTCGCGGAACGCGATCAGGCGGAACTCACCGTGCGCCGTGTGCAGGGTGCGCTCGGCAACGCGCTCGACCAGGGACTCCGTCTGGCTGCGGTAATGGATCAGGTCGGCAATCGTGCCGATCTTCAAGCCATGTTGCTCGGCAAACACCAGCAAGTCCGGCAGGCGCGCCATGGTGCCGTCATCCTTCATGATTTCGCAAATCACGGACGCGGGCGTCAAGCCGGCCATGGCCGTCAGGTCGCAACCGGCTTCCGTATGGCCTGCGCGCATCAGCACGCCGCCTTTTTGCGCTTTCAGGGGGAAGATATGGCCAGGCTGGACGATGTCGCTGGGCTGCGTGCCCTTGGCCACGGCCACCTGGATGGTCTTGGCGCGGTCGGCGGCGGAAATGCCCGTCGTCACGCCTTCGGCCGCTTCGATGGACACGGTAAAGTTGGTGCCGTAGGCCGTGCCGTTGCGCGAGGTCATCATCGACAGGTTCAGCTCGTCGCAACGTTCTTCCGTCAGGGTCAGGCAGACCAGGCCACGCGCATGCGTGATCATGAAATTGATGGCTTCAGGCGTCACGAAATCGGCGGCAAGCACCAGATCGCCTTCATTTTCCCGGTCTTCTTCATCGACCAGTATCACCATGCGGCCGGCGCGCAATTCAGCGACGATCTCTTCGGTGCTGGATATAGACATTGTTCATCCTCGTATGACGCCTGGCAAAACCTGCTGCGCGTCGGTATAGGCGGCTTGCGACGGTTTTGCCGGGCGTTGTTAGTGAAACTAAAAACTGAAACTGAAATTGAAACATCGAGCGCGAATATTCCGCGAATTTCCGGGAATTTTCTTATAACCTGCTATTTTAAAGGATTTAGCGCTTGCAGACCTGAAATAAGACAGGTTTGCGGCACGGATGCCGCAGTCTGCCCCGGAACACTGCGCTTCCCTGATCCAGCGCGCGCGGCGGCGCCAAGACGCGCGCCGCCGCTCTTGCAAAGAGCATAAGATCAGCCAGTCACCGCCACGGCGCTGACACCCCACTCGCAGCGACACCCCACACAGGAGCGGCAACATGAAAACCAATGGATCGGCCATCTGGTCAGGCGGCATCAAGGACGGCAAGGGCGCCATCAGCACGCGCAGCGGCGCCTTGCAGGACTATCCCTACGGCTTTGCCAGCCGCTTCGAAGGCAAGCCGGGCACGAATCCCGAAGAATTGATCGGCGCCGCCCACGCGGGCTGCTTCACCATGGCCCTGTCGCTGATCCTCGGCGAAGCGGGACTGACGGCGGAAAAGATGGAAACGACGGCCGAAGTGACCCTCGACAAGGTCGACGACGGCTTTGCCATCACGGCCGTCCATTTGATCCTGAAAGCGAAAATCCCCGGCGCCGACCAGGCGACATTCGAAGCACTGACGGCCAAGGCCAAGGCCGGCTGCCCCGTGTCGAAGCTGCTGAAAGCCAATATCACCCTGGACGCCACCCTGCTGGCCTAGATTTTCGGCACGGGCTTGACGGGCTCCACGGGAGCGACCGGCGCCACCAGCGGCAGGCGCGAGTCGCTGGCCGGCACTGGCCGGTTCATCAAGCCGGGATTCAGGGCTGCATTGTTCAGGTTATACGCGGCAATGGCCGCCGCCACGGACGGGTCTTGCGATGACGGCGGCGGCACGGCCATGCCCGCGGCTTGCGCGGCCGGCTGCTGCGCCAGCTGCTCCGCATTCATGCGCTCGCTGTCGATGCGCAGGACATCCACGCGCTGGCTGTCAGCCCGCTGCGCCTGCAAATCCACATTCAGCTCTTCCGCTTCCAGTTGCTGCCGCAGTTCCAGTTGCCGCTGTGCAATGGCGGCCGTTTGCGGCGGCGCCGCATCGACGGCCTGCGGCTGGGCGGCTTGCGCGGCGCGCGATGGCAGAGTTTCGCCCGTCAAATCCGCTTCGACCACGGCCGCCAGCGGCGCGCCCTGCTGCCGGGCCAGCACGGCGCCCACCTGCGCCAGCACATCCGTTCCCTGTTGCAAGGCGTCCAGCGTGGCCTGGCGGTCGGCCGCATACGCGGCCCGCAAAGTTGTGGGATCGACCTCTTCATTGCGCAAGTCGATGCCGATGCGCGCCAGGCCCGCCTGGGTCAGCAAGTTGCCGTCCTGCGCCAGCGCGGCCGCCGTATTCGTCGTGCCATCGCCCGACAGCAAATCATAGCGCTGCGCCAGGCTGCCCGGCGTGTCGCCGGCCGTGGCCAGCTGGCTGGCATCGATGCCGCTCGTTTGCAGCTGGGCGAACGATTCCGTCAGCTGCCGTGCCAGCGCCAGCAAGTCGTCATTGACGTTGACGGGCGCATTGGCCGCCCTGGCCTCGTCCGTGGCGCCCTGCAGGGCCAGCAGTTGCCGGCGCGACAAGGCCACTCCGGACAGGAACTGGCCCAGCGGGGAGAGGTCGACCTGGGTCGAGGACAGGATGGCCAGGGCCGCCGCCGCGCTGGAAGCCGGCACGGGCAGCGCTGGCGCCAGCGGCGCAGTCTCGCCCACGCGTGACGTGGCCGGGATGGTGTTGGGCACGGTTGCGCGCGAAATCGGGTCCATGGTCAGCCTCCACTGCGGAAAGCTTCATAGTATGCGCGTCTGAAAGAAAAGCAACACACGCCTGGCAAGGCGCAGGATGTGTTGCCGTGTTCCGTTCTTATATCAGGCGGCAGCCTTGTCCAGGGACAGCATGCGCTCGACATAGCGGGCGATCAGGTCGATTTCCAGGTTGACCTTGCCATCGACCGTCAAGTGTTTCAAGGTCGTCATGGCGATCGTGTGCGGAATCAGGTTGATCGAGAAGCGGCAGCCGTCGGCGGCGCCCGCGCCCAGGTCTTCCACGCGGTTGACGGTCAGGGACACGCCATTGACGACGACGGAACCCTTGAAGGCCAGGTATTTCGCCAGTTCATGCGGCGCTTCGATGACCAGTTCCCACGATTCGCCCACGGCTTCGAACTTGCGCACGATGCCCAGGCCGTCGACGTGGCCGGACACCAGGTGGCCGCCCAGGCGCTCGGCCAGGGTCAGGGCTTTTTCCAGGTTCACTTCCGTGGTGGTATCGAGGCCCACGGTGCAATTGAGGCTTTCGCGCGAGACATCGACGGCAAAGCCCGTGTCCGATTTTTCCACCACCGTCATGCAGGCGCCATTGATGGCGATCGAATCGCCCAGGGCCACGTCGGCCAGCGGCAAGCCGCCTGCGTGGATGTTCAGGCGCACGCCTGCATCGAGGCCGCCGTCGAGTGCTTGCACGGTTTCAATCTTGCCGATGGCGGCAACAATTCCTGTAAACATGGAGCTAATCCTATAAAAAGTATGAATGTATTAATTGCGCTGGGCGAATCTTGCAAGGATACACAAATCTTCGCCCACTTGCTGAACCTGGTGAAATTGCAAAGTGCGCTGCTGCTGGATATCCGTCAAGGCGGGCAAGGCAAACATGCCTTGCGCATCGCCCAGCAAGGTGGGCGCCAGGTAGACCAGCAGCTCGTCGACGCAGCCTTCGCGGATCAGCGAGCCGTTCAGTTTAGCGCCGGCCTCGACGTGGACTTCATTGATTTGCCGGCGTCCCAATTCCAGCATCAGCGCGGCCAGGTCGACCTTGCCGGCCGCGTTCGGCAACAGGATGACTTCCGCGCCCAGGGCGCGCAGCTGCGCCTCCTTTTCCGGGTTGGCAACGGCCGCGACGATCCACGTGCCGCCGCCCTGCAAGATGCGCGCGTCGAGGCTGATGTCGAGCCGGCTGTCGACGACGATGCGGCGCGGCTGGCGCGGCGTCTCGACGGCGCGCACGTTCAGTTGCGGATCGTCCGCCTTGACGGTGCCGATGCCCGTCAGGATGGCGCAGGCGCGCGCGCGCCAGGCGTGGCCGTCGGCACGCGCTTGCGGCCCCGTGATCCACTGGCTTTGCCCGTTGTGCAAGGCCGTCATGCCGTCCAGGCTGGCCGCCGTTTTCAGGCGCACCCACGGCTTGCCGCGCTGCATGCGCGAAAAGAAGCCGATATTCATTTCATATGCCTCGTCGGCCAGCACATCCGTCGTGACGGCGATGCCGGCCGCTTGCAGCTTGGCCAGTCCCTGCCCCGCCACCAGCGGGTTCGGGTCCGTCATGGCGGCCACGACGCGGCCCAGCCCCGCGCGCACGAGCGCATCGGAACAGGGGGGCGTGCGGCCATGGTGGTTGCACGGTTCCAGGGTGACATAGGCCGTGGCGCCGCGCACGTCGTTGCCGCGCGCGGCCGCGTTGGCCAGCGCCTGCACTTCGGCATGATCCTGCCCGGCCGCCTGCGTCACGCCGGCGCCGATCACCTGGCCATCCTTGACGATCACGCAGCCGATGCGGGGATTGGGCGAGGTCGTGTACAAACCGCGCGCGGCCCATTCCAGCGCCAGGCGCATGCCATCGATATCGTTGAGTATTTCCACGGGCTTCTTTGAGAGTGAGTGATAGCTGAGTCGGCTTACGAACTGTCGGCCACGCCGCTGCAATTGGCCGCTTGCAGCTGCGGGTCGCACACGCGCACCCGCCCCAGCATATTGATTTTAATATGGCGCACCTGCTTTCCCAAAACCAGGGAGACGGTACCCCAGCGCGCCGCCAGGCTATTGGTCGCGCTGCAACTGCGCCCTGCGCCATTGTAGGCGATATAGAACGGCGCCGTGGCCGAGGAAAACGCGAACTGCGTCGTGATGCCTGACGGCAGCGGTCCCTGGCGAAACAGCAATTCATCATCGCCATCGAAGGCCAGATTGGCATTGCGGTCGATAAACACCAGCCAGCCCGTGCCCCAGTCCGTGCCACCGGGCCCGGCCGGCATCAACAGCACGCGCTGCCCGCGCGCCATCGCCTGCGCCCGTGTCAACTCGATGGCCGAGAACAAGTCCGTGGCCGCCGCGCGCACCTGCTGGCGCGCCAGCACCTGCCGCAAAGCGGGCATGGCGGCGGCCGCCAGCAGCGCGGCTATCGCCAGCACGGCCAGCAATTCGAGCAGGGTGTGCCCTGTCCGGCGCGGATGCTTGCGCGTGCTCATGGCCTAGGGCCAGCAATGGCTGGCGGGGCCGCTGCTGCCGCGCTGGCCCGTGCTGCTGAACGACAGGACACCGCAATCGACATCCTGGAACTGCGCATCGACCTTGGGCGTGCCCGGCATGGCGCGCAACAGCACGCATTGCCCGATCGCCAGGCCGGGACAGGCCAGCGCCTCGATTTCATACGCGCTGCCGGCCGCGCCCACGTCGCCGGACCACCATGGAAACTGCTGCACTTGCGACGCTGGCGACGCCGAGGAAAAGGCCAGGTAGCGGTTGTTTTGCGAATAATAGCGCTCCTGCTGCTGCATCAGCCGCAGCAGGGCCGCCTGCCCCTGCACCCGCTTGGCGCGCACGATATGGCCTTGATACGCGGGCACGGCCAAGGCCAGCAGCAGACTCATGATCGCCAGCGCGGCCAGCAGTTCGATCAGGCTGAAGCCCAGAGTGACGGCAGGGGTGCCGCCGTTTGCAGCAGGCCCATTCCGCCTTGCCAGCATGCCCATGCGACCTCCCCTTTTTTTCAAAAAGCGCCAGCCGATGCGCGGCACCGGCCTGCGCTGCGTTAGCTTTCCGCACGCCACACTTAGGCCTATTTTTTCTTGGCCGCCTCATGCAATTCGCGCCAGTTCGCCACTTCGCGCCAACTGAGGCGCCGGGCCGGCAGCGGCGCGCTGGCGACCTTGAGCCCCGCCCCGCTGGCCGCACCGGGCAAGCCAGGTTGCAGCACCGCCAGTTCCGTGCGCCCCTGGGCCCGCCCTGCCGCCGTCGCGGCACCCACCGTGCTGTTCAATTCCAGCGCCAGCGGCGACGCGCGCGCCAGGCCATCGAACAAGCGCCCCGTCTGCGCACCCGCCTGCACGACACCGGCGCCATCGGCGGCGAAGCCGCTCAGCACATCGAGCACGTACAGGCGCGTGGCCGGCTTGGCGCAAGGGTCGCGCCCGGGCAGGACGGTATTGAACAGCACCTTGCCGGCGGCCAGCACGGGACTGCTGATGCTGCGTTCGCCCGTCTGCGCGGTATTGAAAAAATCAAGGTACCAGCCGCGCATGGCGTCGCTGCCCGTATAGCGCAGCTCGGCGCCATCGACGCGCACGCCGCCCACCGCCTCGCCCAGGCTGCGCTGCTCCAGGTCGGCCCGGCTGCGCGTGGGAGATGACTCGCGCACATCGTCGCGCACGGCGTAAAACGACTGCGACAGGAAGGCGGCAGGCCAGGTATCGGCCGCTTCGACCAGCTTGCCCGTGCCGAACAGCAGCACATAACCGCCAGCGGGCGCATACGCCACGTTCAGTTGCTGCGTCACGGGCTGGCGCCGGCCCAGCGCATCGCGCGCGACAAAGACGAGCTTGCGTCCCTTACTCTCCGTCCACGGCGGCCCGCCCGCCATGTCGAAGCGCCAGATGTTGCCCTGCAAATCGCCCGCATACAGATACGCCAGCGCACCATCGCCGCCCGGCACCACGGCGGGCGGACCCAGCGCGCGGGGGATGGCATCGGCGTCCGCCTCCCCATCGCTTTCATGGCTATCGCCGCCGCTGGCCACGGGCACCTTGAGGCGGAAGTAATTGCTTCCCAACACCCAGGGCGTGCCGGGCGCCTTGTCCAGCGCCAGCAGGAAGATGGCGGCCGCCGCTGCGGGCGCCGTCGTATCCTTGCCGTCGTCCACATGGTTGTTGTAGCCGCTGGCGACGATGGCAACATCGCGATAGGCCGGCGCGCCGTCCTTGCCGCCCATGTTGACGCGGGCAAAGGCGGGCGGCGCGCGGATGTTGCCGATCAGCTTGTCGTCGCGGTCCGTGAATTCCCACAACGCCCCGTCTTGCGCGAAGCGCGACGGGTCGGTGATGTCGAGCGCGAACACGCCTTGCGCCCCACCGCCCATGCCCGACACCAGCACCGTCTTCCAATGTCCCAGCGCCAGCACTTCCGCCGTGGCCGCCGCGCCGTCGAGCAGCGGCCCGGGGCTGTAGTGAGTGCTCGCAGCGGCGGCGGCCGTGTGCAGCAGCGCTTGCGGCAGATAGGCAAACGCTTCGCTGCCCGTGCGCGCATCGAAGGCATGCAGCAAGCCATCGTTGGCGCCCAGGTACAGCATTTTGCGCCGCTGCAGCAGCGCCTGGCGGTGCAAGCCATAAGCGGCGCCCGGCATGCCCAGCCCCGGCGCGCCCACGTACAACAGATTGCCGTACGGTGACGCGCCCAGGCTGCCTGACCGGCGCCGCAGGAAGCCACCCGGCTGGCCCACCTCGTGCGTGCGCTGGCCCAGCAGATACGCCAGGCGCGCTTCCCCCAGTCCATCGCCGCCGTCGAAGGCGCCGCGCTGTTCCCCGTCCAGCCGCGCCCAGGCCAGCGGCATCAGGGCGCCCTGGGCATCAAGCGTGTAGACGGGACGCAAGGGTGCGGGCGCGCCATCCGGTACGGACTTGTCTCGTCCGCCGGCAGTCCACGATGACTTCCCGGGAAGCAGTGCGCCATCGGGGCCCAACGCAAACGCGGTGCGCGACAAGGTCATGCCTCCGTCGGCCAGGCGCATTCGCGTGTGGAACCAGTAGGCTTCTTCCGTGCCGCTGGCCAGCGCCATCAGGGCCGGCCCGGCTAGCGTCGCCGGCAAGCCGCCCTTGTCGGCGGCCGCAAAGGCCGCGCGCAATCCCCCGATCAAGGCGGCCGGATCGCTGCCGGGCAGGTAATGGGTGGGCCAGCGGCCGTCGAGGCTCCACTCCTCCAGCGCGCTACCCGCCATGCTCTTGAAGGGGTTGGCGTCGCCGTTCGCATCGAGAAAGCCGCCATATTTGGCCACCAGTGACAAGGGGGTGACGGCGGAAGTGGCGGCCGGGTCGCCCTGGCGCAAGTCGCCCGCATAGTGCTCGACTTTTGCAACACCGTCGTTCTTGCCGCCGGGACGCAGGATCTGCACATGCGACCAGTAGGCCAGGCCCGCCGCATGGTAGCTGGCGCCGCCCGCCCCCTCGGCCAGCCATTCCAGCGCCGCCAGTTCGGGCCGTGGCGTGGGATTGCCCTGCGCGCCAGCGCTTTCCAGGCTGCCCACCGCATGCGTCCAGGCCATCGCGTCCAACGGCGGCGACACAAAGCCGTCGGCGGCGCGGGCACGGTCGCCATTTGACGCGGGAGTCGCCGGGACATTGCCGGGCACGTAGCGGTCGACCGCCATGCCCGCATCGCCAAGAGTGACGATGCTGTGGCGCTGGCAGCTGGCCGTTTGCGGGTCGCTCCACGCAATCACCACCGGCAAGCCGTCGTCAATGGCAGGCGGGGCCGTGACGGGCGGCACCACGGCGCTCGCTTGCCGTCCCTGCAGGTAGCGCAACGATTCGTACAGCAATTCGGCCGTTGGCGCCGCGCTGGCGTACCTGCCGGGATGCCCGGCGTTGCCCCGGCCCAGGCCATTGATGTAAGCGGTCACCCCGCCGCCAGGGCCCGCAGCTTGGGTCACCGTTGGCGCCACATACACGCCGGTGGCGGGATGCCACTCGACGTCGGCATTGTCTTGCGGCAGATAGTCGGGCGCCGCCCAGCGTTGCCGCCCCACGTGGGCCAGCGGCGCGCGCAACACGCCGCCATACACGGGGCTTGCGCCGGCGGGCACGCCGTTCAAATGGCCAAACACGCCCACGCGCACCCTGCCGCCATGGCGCTGCACGGCGCCCACCGGCTTGTAGTTCTTGCCATACGCCAGGCACAAGTCGTCGCGCAGCGGCCCCTCATCAGCGTCGCACACGCGCACGCGCGCAAGGAAGACGCCGTGCGTGGCAGCGGCGCCGGGCGCGTCGCAATTGCCGCCCGCAGGCAAGCTGGCGTCGCCGAACAGCAGGCGGTTGCGGCAGGAAACGATGGCCAGTTGCGCCAGCGCAAACGGCGTCGCCGCCGCCACGCCAGCCTGCAAGACCTTGCGCGGGAAAAAGACGGGATGGGAAAAAAAGTCGATGGGGCCGGCGGCATCGGGCAGGTAGGCGCGCTGCAGCACCGTCTTGCGCACTTCGTCGACGACGCGGTCGCCGCCCGTCAGCGCATAGCGCACGATGTCGAGCATGCTGGTAGCAGCCCAGTTGAGAAAGTTGCCGCTAAAACTATCGCCGCCGCAGCCGTGCAGCGCATCGGCCGGTTTCAACACGGAGAAGTAAGCGGTCGCTACGCGCAAGTCCGGCAGCATGACCCCGTCCTTGCTGCGGTATGGATAGCGGTAGCACATGCGTGCATGGAAGTAACCGAGGTACTCGCGCTGCGGCGCATACTCGCCGCCATGCGCGGCGGCGGCCGCCGCATGCGTGAAAGACAGGTTGAGCAGCAGATTCGGCGGCACCCTGGCCCCATGCAAGCCCGCGTCGGCCCGCGCCAGCGTCACTGCGGGAGGGGCGGCAACGGCGACGCAAGCCAGGCAAGCCAGCAACAGCAAGCAGACGGACGCCAGCGCCCTCATGGCCCCGCTCCCGCCGCCTGCTTGCGATAATAACTTTGCAGCACCACTTGCGTGCTTTCCTGTGCGCCAAAACCCATGGCCGTGATGCGGTATACATAGCTTTGCGTGGCCAGGCCGCCAGCCACTGCCGTGGCCTGCGCGCCGGGCAGGTGAAACGGCAGCAGTTCGATGAGGTAGCGGGGTGGGCGCGACGGCAGGAAACCCTGCCCCGTCTGCATGACGGCGCCCGTAAACTGGCCATATGGCACGGTCCGGCTGCTCGCTTGCGCGCCATCGAGGTCCATACTCAGCCAGAGCGCCGGCGCGTCCGGGGCTGCGGGCAGGCACAGGCCCAGCGCGCCGCCCTCGCCGCAGCCATCCGCGAACCCGGCCGCGCTGCCTGGTGCGAAGAGGCTGCTGCGTCCCGGTGCGCCGGGCAAGCCTTCGATATCGTTCTGCGCATCCACCAATGCCTCCTCCGCCGCCTGAAATGCGATCTGCCGGTCGCGCTCGCCACGCGCCGCCTTTTCGCCCTGCAAGGCCATCTGCGCCGCCGATATGCCCAGCAACAAGATGATCACCAGCAGGCACAGCACATACACGAGAGTGGCGCCACCGCAGCGGGCACGAGGTCGGCACCACGGTGCGCAACAGCGGACGCCTGCGCCGGCCATCGCGCCGCCCGCCTAGGCCGGCCCGTTGCGCAGCATGATGCTCGTCTGCGCCAGTTGCCGCAGCCTGGAACGCGTCGCGGCGGGCAAGGACGCGCGCGCGATGCGCACGCCCGTGTCGCCGGCGCCGTGCGCCTCGGCATACGCCTGGCCGAACAGGTCGAACCGCGCCGGACCCAGTTCCGCCATCTTGTCGGCCTGGCCCACCTCGCCATGCAACAGCAGCGCCACGCGCACGCTGGCCACGCGCTTCCAGTGCGTGCGCCGGTAAAAATCGCGCTGGCGCGCGGCCGCATCCGCTCCCGCCAGCACCAGCGCCGCATCGTAGGCGTCGAGCATGCTGGCGTTGACATAGCGGTTCGCCACGCCGTCGGGCGGCGTATCCGTGTCGAGGCCATACAGCACCTGGAAAGCATCGACGCCGCGGATGACGGCGTCCGCGCCCCAGCCGTTCGCGCCCCGGTATTTGCAGCGCAATTCCCCCTCGCCATCGGCGCCCTGGGCCACATAGAAAATGCTCCAGCCCCGCTGCGCCTCCGTTTGCGCGGCGCCCACGCCGAAGCCCGCGCAATTGAGCACCGAACCATCGCCGCCCGCCTCCTTGCCGGCGCCGTAATAACGCAGGGCCAGCACGTCGCTGCCATGCAGGGCATCGGGCAGCGCGCCGCTGATGCCCTCGCTGTTCTTGCCCAGGCTGTGCGCGTCGAGCCCGGCGATATTCGCGCTGTCGTCATCGGCATGGGCGACGGGCGCGGCGCTGCTGTCCCAGTTCACGTACGCCGTCTGGCGCACGGCGCGGGCGATGGTGTCGAGCGCATAGCGGCCATTGTCGTCCAGGCGCGCACTGGCGGACTGGTCGCCATAGCTGCCGCTGGCCGCCAGCAGCATGGTGCTGGCGGCCAGCATCAGCAGCGCGCCCAGCGACAGGGCCACCAGCAATTCGAGCAGGCTAATGCCACGATGCCGGCCGTTCATGCGCCGCCTCCGCCCAGTTGAAACGCCAGCCTGGGCAGCGACTCGCCTGCCGCATTCACGGCGGATGAACCGTCGGGCGAACGGGCGCGCCAGCCCAGCTTGATGACGATGGGCGCGCCCTTGCCGCCGCTGCACGCCCAGTGCAAGCCTTGGGCGGCGGCATCCCACGCGGAAGAATCGCGGCAGATATGCAAACGCGCGCCGGGCAAGGCCGCATGCAGCGCCAGCTTCCATTCGGCGATGTCGAATTGCGCCAGTTCGGCCGCGCCGCAGGCGCTAGCACCGAAGCAGTCCGGCGCGCCGCCGCCAGCTTCGGCATCGTCCGCCGCCGCGTAGGCCACGTTCAGGTAGGGATTGCCCGTATCGGGGCCATTCATGAGCACGCTGTTCGCGCGCATGCGTTCGGCCATGCCGGCGGCCAGCTGCACGCCCGCCGACAGCAGCGCGGACTCATGGCGCGCGCGCAGGGAGTGCAGTTGCAGGATGCTGGCGCCCAGCAGGCCCAGTGCCAACAGCAGCAGCGACACCAGCACCTCGACGAGGCTGCTGCCACCCGCAGGAAACATATCGCGACCGCCATTGCGCATGCGCTACTCCCTTCCGCAGACACGGTCGCAAGAACAGGCGGCCCAGCTACAAAGATAGGCGGACGCAGAAAACCGCGTCTGCGCTGGCGCAAACAGCACGGCGATAAGGTGAGAAGAACAGGGTTGGTATTGATCAGACCGCTTGCCAGGCGAACCTTGGCGTGATGAAGACGGGGCGCACGCTCGGCCCCGTTGTCGGCACGGTGTGCGTCAGGGCTTGCTGCGCGCCTGTCCCACTTCGGCGATCGCATCCTGGAACTCGGCCAGGTCTTCGAAATTCTTGTAGACGGAGGCGAAGCGGATGTAGGCGATCTTGTCGAGGCGCTTGAGTTCCTGCATGACGAGCTCGCCAATATAGCCGGAATCGACTTCGCGCAAGCCGCTGGTCAGCAGCTTTTCCTGGATGGAGGCAATGGCCGTATCCACAGAGGCGGCCGCGACGGGACGCTTGCGCAAGGCCAGCATCAAACTGCCGCGCAACTTATCCGCAGCGAACTCCGTCCGGCTGCCATTCTTTTTGACGACGGCCGGCATGATAAGTTCAATGCGTTCGTAAGTCGTAAAACGCTTGTCGCATTTGCCGCAGCGGCGGCGGCGCCGAATGGCATCCCCTTCCTCCGATACGCGCGTATCGAGAACCTGGGTGTCGCCGTGCTGGCAAAATGGACATTTCATGGGCTGGCTACAACTTTATAGTAATAATTACGGGAAATCGCCGCCCTTGTACAAAGGGCGCCCGAATCACTCCGGGCGCCCTTGGGCACGACTGGAATGTGTCAGACAGAATCTTACTCCGTATGACACATTCTGGACAGTCTCTTAAGCAGCGTACACCGGGTGCGCGTCGGCCAGTACTTTCACGGCCGCTTTGACGCGCTCGATGGTGGCGGCGTCATGCGGATTGTCCAGCACGTCGGCGATCAGGTTACCCACTTCTTCCGCTTGTGCTTCCTTGAAACCGCGCGTCGTCATCGCCGGGCTGCCCAGGCGGATGCCCGAGGTGACGAATGGCTTTTGCGGGTCGTTCGGGATGCCGTTCTTGTTGCAGGTGATGTGCGCGGAACCGAGGATGGCTTCGGCTTCCTTGCCCGTCAGGTTCTTGGCGCGCAGGTCGACCAGCATGACGTGCGATTCGGTGCCACCGGACACGATGCGCAGGCCGCGCTTGATCAGGGTTTTCGCCAGCACGTCGGCGTTCTTGATCACTTGCTTCTGGTATTCGACGAATTCAGGGCTCAGCGCTTCCTTGAAGGCGACGGCCTTGCCGGCGATCACGTGCATCAGCGGGCCGCCCTGGATGCCGGGGAAGATGGCCGAGTTGATGGCTTTTTCGTGTTCGGCCTTCATCAGGATGATGCCGCCGCGCGGGCCGCGCAGCGATTTGTGCGTGGTCGAGGTGACGAAGTCGGCGAACGGCACCGGGTTCGGGTACAGGCCGGCGGCGATCAAGCCCGCGTAGTGGGCCATGTCGACCATGAACCAGGCGCCCACTTCCTTGGCGATCTTGCCGAAGCGTTCGAAGTCGATCTTTTTCGAGAACGCCGACGCGCCGGCGATGATCAGTTTCGGCTTGCGTTCGCGGGCCAGGCGTTCCATCGCCTCGTAGTCGATGTCTTCTTCCGCCGTCAAGCCATATGACACGACGTCGAACCATTTACCGGACATGTTCAGCGGCATGCCGTGGGTCAGGTGGCCGCCTTCGGCCAGCGACATACCCATGATCAGGTCGCCTGGTTTCAACATGGCGAAGAACACGCCCTGGTTCGCCTGCGAGCCGGAGTTCGGCTGCACGTTCGCGCATTCGGCGCCGAACAGCTGTTTCACGCGGTCGATGGCCAGTTGCTCGGCCACGTCGACGTATTCGCAGCCGCCGTAGTAGCGCTTGCCTGGATAGCCTTCGGCATACTTGTTCGTCAGCTGCGAGCCTTGCGCTTGCATGACGGCGGGCGACGTGTAGTTTTCCGACGCGATCAGTTCGATATGATCGTGCTGGCGCACGTTTTCTTTTTGAATGACGGCGAACAATTCAGGATCGACGTTGGCGAGGGTGTGATCTTTTGCAAACATGTAAAAACTCCAAGTATGAGGGTGCTTGTACTGGCAGGTTGGATCGAATGAGGGGAGCCGGCGTTAAGTGAATAACAACATTTGACGGGCAGCCTCTTCGTGCTTTTCCATAGTGGCTACCCAGGCGAACGGCTGATGAAAAATCTCACGTTTCCCGGTGGGTGCCCACCTTTCGCCGGTTTGCCGATCGCCATCCATGGAAATCGCCCGACTTTTCGCCAGTCACGTGAGACGGAATGGAAATCAAATTGTAAGTTAAGTGCCCAAATTGAGCAAGGAATGCAACCGTGCGGCTATAATCGCCGCCCGGGCAGCGCCCGTCCACGATCTTAAGCTGGACGTAAACTTTGCCACGGCATGTAAGCGTATGTTACGGGGCTTGCCATCGCAGCCCTGCGTTTTACAATGCTGTGGTGCAACTTATATGCAGCTTTTGCATGGTTTTCCAGCAAGCGCCCACAGTCACAAGAAGAAAAATCGCGTAAAATGTTGCTCAATCTCACTACTGGCGCAATAAACATGCCTTCAGTCTTTACCTGGAACGTACGTGTCTACTATGAAGACACCGACGCCGGCGGCATCGTCTACTACGCTAACTACCTGAAATTCTTCGAGCGCGCGCGCACCGAATGGCTGCGCGCCATCGACGTGGGCCAGCAGACATTGCTGGAACAGCACGACGCGATGTTCGTTGTCAAAAGCGTCAACGCCGACTATCATGCGCCGGCCAGGCTCGATGACACGGTAAGATTAACCTTAAGCATAGAAAAAATGGGGCGCGCCTCCATCGTTTTCCTGCAACAAGCCTGGTGCGGCGACCGCCTGCTCAACACGGCCCGCGTCAAGATCGGCTGCGTCGACTCGGCACTGCGCCCGCGCGCCGTGCCTGATGCAGTCGCGGCCCGCATGCGCGCCGCCTGAGCCCTACCGCCACCCCCGGATAATTCACCCAACAGACTGCCAGCCAATGAACGTTACACAAGATCTTTCTTTCCTCGCGCTCATCACCAACGCCCATTTGATCGTGCAACTGATCATGGCCCTGCTGCTGCTGATTTCCCTGACCAGCTGGACCTACATTTTCCGCAAGATGTTTGCCGTGCGCCAGGCGCGCAAGCAAACCATCGAATTTGAACGCAGCTTCTGGGCCGGCGGCAACCTGCATGCGCTGCATCAAAACGCCAGCGGCAACCGCGACCAGAGCGGCGCGCTGGCCCGCATCTTCGACGCCGGCATGGGCGAATTCATCAAGGGCAAGGCTTCCTACGGTTCGCGCGAAGCGCTGGACGTGGGCGCCGTGCTCGACGGCGCACGCCGCGCCATGCGCGCCGCCTTCCAGCGCGAAATGGACGTGCTCGAATCGCACCTGGCCTTCCTCGCGTCCGTCGGTTCCGTCTCGCCGTACATCGGCCTGCTCGGTACCGTGTGGGGCATCATGAACGCCTTCCGCGGCCTGGCCAACGTGCAGCAAGCCACGTTGGCCGCCGTCGCGCCCGGCATTGCCGAAGCGCTGATCGCCACGGCAATCGGCCTGTTCGCGGCCATTCCCGCCGTCGTCGCCTACAACCGTTTTTCGCATGACATCGACCGCCTGGCGATCCGCTTCGAGAGCTTCGTCGAGGAGTTCTCCAACATCTTGCAGCGCCAGTCGCGCTAAGAGGGAGCAAGGTCCATGGGTTCCTCATTCAATAGCGGCGGCATGCGCGGCGGCCGTGGCCGCAAGTTCAAGTCCGAGATCAACGTCGTGCCCTACATCGACGTGATGCTGGTGCTGCTGATCATTTTCATGGTGATGCCGTCGTCGAACAATCCCAGCGTGGTGAACTTGCCCAACGCGGAAAAGTCGGCCAAACCGCCCGACGACTATATCCAGATCGTGCTGAAGCCGAATGGTTCGCTGTCGATCGGCGTGATCGGCAAGGAACAGCTGGCGCCGGAAACGGAACCGAACCGCGACGCCCTGCTGCGCAAGCTGCGCGGTCTGCACGAGAGCAATCCCGACTATCCCGTGATGATCGCGGGCGACAAGGAAAGCAAGTACGACGATGTGATCCAGCTCATTTCGGAAGCGAAAAAGATGGGCATTACCCGCGTCGGCCTGGCCACCAAGTAAGCGCAGCTCCCTGTTTCCAGACTTGACCGTTTTTAGATAGACTAGACTTTGCAGACCAAACAAATCGACCATGTACTCGGCAAGCCCTACAGCGTGCCGCGCGAACGCAGCCGCTGGCCCTCGCTGGGCCTGGCGCTGGCGATGCACCTTGGCCTGCTGTTTTTCTTGTGGGTGGGCGTACACTGGCAAAATACGGAACCTGTCGCCGTCGAAGCGGAAGTGTGGGACATGAAGGTGCAGACGGCCGCGCCGCCGCCCGACGTGGCGACGGAACCGGAGCCGACGCCGACGCCGCCGCAACCCGAAGTGGAACAGCCGGCCCCGCCGCCACCGCCGCCAGTGGCCGCGCCCGAGCCGAAGGTCGACCTGCGCGAGGCGGAAATCGCCCTCGAGCGCAAGAAGGCCAAGCTGAAGGAAGAGAAAGCGGCGGCGGAAGAACGCCGCAAGCAGGAATTGAAGGAACGCGAGGAAGAAAAGCGCGAGCTGGAAAAACAGAAGCAGAAAGAAAAAGACAAGGCGGCCAAGCTGGAAAAAGAAAAGGCCGACAAGCTGGAGAAAGCCAAGGAAGCCAAAGAGAAAGAAAAAGCGGCGGAAGAAAAAGCCGAGAAAGAACTGTCCGAGAAAAAAGCGGCGGCGGAAAAAGCGGCCAAGGCCAAGAAAGCGGCGGAAGAGAAAAAAGCCGCCGACAAGGCGCGTGACGCGGAAATGCGCCGCATCACGGGCGCTGCAGGCGCCGGCACAACGGGCACGGCCGCGAAAGCGACCGCGCCGCGCAAGGACAGCGGCTATGTCGCTGCCCTGACGAGCAAGATCAAGAGCAATATCGCGTACAGCGGTAGCACGGACGTGCCGGGCAACCCGCGCGCCGTGTTCAAGATCGAGCAACTGCCAACTGGGGAAATTATTTCGGTCCGAAAGATTAAAAGCAGCGGCCTGCCGGCGTATGACAGCTCGGTGGAAAACGCCATTAATAAATCGTCGCCACTGCCGAAGAAAAAAGACGGCACCGTGGAACGCGAGATTGAACTCATATTCGAGATGAAGGATTTGCCTAAATGATGACCATGAAAAAAATGAGCTATGTCGTGCTCTGTGCCGGCCTGATGCTGGGAGCCGCCGGCGCCCAGGCGCAGCTGCGCGTGGAGATTACGGGGATCGGCAGCAACCAGATCCCGGTGGCTGTCGCCAGCTTCGTCAATGAATCGGCGGCGCCGCAATCGCTGTCCGGCATCATCAAGGCCGACCTGGCGCGCAGCGGCGTGTTCAAGCTGATCGACGCCGATGCGCCCGTCTCGGAAACGGCGCCCGTCAGCTACGAGCAATGGAAGTCGCGCGGCGCCGACGCGCTGGCGGCCGGCAGCGTGCAAAGCATGGCCGATGGCCGCCTGGACGTGCGCTACAAGCTGTTCGACACCATCAAGGGCGCGCAGATCTCGAGCATGAACAATGCGGCCGCGCCGCAGTTCAACCGCTTGCTGGCGCACAAGATCGCCGATGACATCTATGAAAAGCTGACGGGCGTCAAGGGCGCGTTCGCCACGCGCATCGCCTACGTCACGCAATCGGGCCGCGAATACCGGCTGGAAGTGGCCGACGCCGATGGCGAGGGCATCCAGGTCGCGCTGCGCTCGAACGAGCCGATCATTTCGCCGTCGTGGTCGCCGGACGGCACCAAGGTCGCGTATGTGTCGTTTGAAAAGAAAAAGCCCATCGTCTACGTGCAAAACCTGGTGACGCGCCAGCGCACCATCGTGTCGAATGAAAAAGGCAGCAATTCGGCGCCAAGCTGGAGCCCGGACGGCTCGCGCCTGGCCGTAGCCCTGTCGCGCGACGGCCATACCCAGGTCTACACCGTCAATGCCGACGGCAGCGGCTTGCGCCGCGTCAGCAACAGCAGCGGCATCGATACGGAACCGCAATTCTCGGCCGATGGACTAAGCATTTACTTCACCAGCGATCGCAGCGGCGGACCACAGATCTACCGCATGTCGGTCAGCGGCGGCGAAGCCAAGCGCGTGACGTTTGGCGGCTCCTACAACATCAGCCCGCGGATTTCCTCCGACGGGAAGACTCTCGCTTATATTTCCCGTCGCGACGGCAATTTCCAGCTCTACGCGCTCGACCTGGCTAGTGGCCAGGAACTGCGCCTGTCGGACACCGCCAACGACGAATCACCGAGCTTTTCGCCCAACGGGAAATATATCATGTACGCGACCGAATCCGGACGACGCAAGTCGCTGGCAGTGGTATCGGTGGATGGCCGCGTCAAACAGCGTTTGACTACGCAAGCTGGCAATATCAAGGAGCCCACCTGGGGTCCTTTTATGAAGTAAATGCTGTACAGTTTCACCTTTAACCATGACCCGGAGAATAAAAATGAGTAACTTTAAAAGTTTGGCTTTCATCGCCGCTACCGCAGCCCTGCTGTCCGCCTGCAGCACCCCAGTCAAAGTCGCAGAAACCCCAGTGGTTGAGCGCGCTCCTGAAAAAGTCGCCGCTCCAGTTGACACCCGTCAAGTTCAGCCAGTGACGACCGCATCGGTCGATCCGCTGGACGATCCAAAAGGCGTGCTGGCCAACCGCAGCATCTACTTCGACTTCGACAAATACGTCGTGCGCGAAGCGGACACCCCAGTCGTGCAAAACCACGCTGCTTACCTGGTGAAAACGCCTAGCCGCAAGATCCTGATCCAAGGTAACACCGATGAACGCGGTGGCGCCGAGTACAACCTGGCCCTGGGCCAGAAACGTGCTGAAGCCGTGCGCAAGTCGATGGCCGCCCTGGGCGTGCCGGAAGGCCAAATGGAAGCCGTGTCGCTGGGCAAAGAAAAGCCTAAAGCACAAGGCAGCAACGAAGCAGCATGGGCAGAAAACCGCCGCGCTGACATCGTTTATTGATGTTGACGGGTGAGCGCGGCAGCATTGACGCTTACCTAACTGGCCAGTCATAGGCATAATAATGGGGCGCAGCGCGGTGATTCACCGCCCGGCGCCCCGTTTGCATGTTTTGCGTAACCTTTGAAAGCCCGACCCATGATGACATTCTCGAAAGCCGGCGTCGCCGCCGCCTTGATGGCCGCGTTTGCCTACCTGCCCCTGCACGCCAACGCCGCCCTGTTCGATGACGACGAAGCACGCAAGGCCATCCTCGAGCTGCGCGCCAAGGTCGACGCCATGGCGCGCGACCTGAACGGCCGCATCGACGCCAAGGCGGACAAGACCAGCACCCTGAGCATGCTCAACCAGCACGACCAGACCATGCAGGAGATCGCCCGCCTGCGCGGCCAGATCGAAGTGCTGGGCAACGACCTGGCGAATGTGCAAAAGCGCCAGAAGGATTTCTACACCGACATCGACGCGCGCCTGCGCAAGCTCGAACCGCGCCAGGTCACCATCGACGGCCAGGAAGCGGCCGTGGGCGTGTCCGAGCAAAGCGCGTACGAATCTGCGTTCGGCCTGTTCAAGTCGGGGGACTACAAGGGCGCCGTGACGGCCCTGGACGCCTTCGTCAAGCGCTATCCGGAATCGGCCTACGCGGCCAACGCACAATACTGGCTGGGCAACGCCTATTACGCCCAGCGCGACTGCAAGAGCGCCATCACGGCCCAGCAGGCAGTGCTGAAGAACTACCCCGACAGCCCGAAGGCGGCCGACGCCATGCTCAACATCGCCAGCTGCTACACGGAGCTGAAGGACAAGCCGAACGCGACCAAGACCTTGAACGCCCTGATCTCGCGCTACCCGGACTCCAGCGCGGCCCAGGCTGCCAAGGAACGGGCCGGTAAAAAGTAAAAACGGGGAAAAAGTTGCCCGTTCGGTTTGACAGAATCCCGGGCACCCCCTATAATCTTTCTTCTTCGGGTCGTTAGCTCAGCTGGTAGAGCAGCGGACTTTTAATCCGTTGGTCGCAGGTTCGAATCCCGCACGGCCTACCAAATACGTCAGAGAAGCCAACCGTTCGCGGTTGGCTTTTTTGTTTTCAACGGCATCACCTACACTGAATGCCAGCGCTGACACAAATCAAACACCCTGCCACCTGCGATACGCCCCTGTCGAACTGTCGTATAATCAGGCAATCATGAACGGCCCCCTACCCTCGACCACATCCGCATTTGAGACAGCGGAAGCAGCCGAAACCTATGACCACTGGTTTCGCGCCAAGGTATTGTCATCACTAAATGATGACCGCCCTGCCCGTCCACATGCAACGGTCATGGCGCAACTGAGGAAAATCGTCACAGCCCAGCCTGATGACCATGCTGCCAATTCGATGGAAGGCTAAAGCGCAGGAAGATTTGACCACGATCCTTACTTACATCGCTCAGCGCAACCCGCCAGCAGCACTTCAGCTTTACAACGACATCGACAACGTCGCCTCCCAACTTCCACATCATCCTCATTTGTACCGAACCGGAAGAGTTGCCGGCACGCGGGAACTGGTAGCCCACCCAAACTATGTCGTCGTATATCACGTTGAAGCAAGCGCGATAGAAATTCTTGCCGTCATGCATACACGGCAACGATATCCCTGAGCCCCTCCCCTACCGGCATGCTGAACGCCAGTCGTTAACGCGACGCCAGCGCCGGCCTTCCCGCCAGATGCGCCAGCACACCGCCCATCACCCGCCCCAGCGGCACTTCCACCCAGCGGTAAAACGCGGCGCCGGCCGCCAGGCTGGCGCTCCAGGCGGTCAGCATGCCCAGCGCCTGCCATGCCGGTTCGAGCGGGGCATACGTGACAAACAGCGCATTGACCAGCAGGCTGACGGGAAAGTGGACGAGAAACACGGCATACGAGATGCGCCCCAGGGTATTGACGATGTTCCAGGCGCCGCCCTGGGACGGCGTACGGGCGCGGCCGAACAGGAACAGGGCGCAGGCGACGATCAGGGCCAGCGCGATGCGGCTGCGGTAGTCGACGGCCAGGGCCAGCAGGACGGGCACGGCGGCCATCGCCATGAGCGCCGTCATGGCGCCGGGTTTGCGGGCAGGGTCGCCGGCCCACCAGGCCAGCATGCCGAGGCCATAGCTGCCGAAGAAATACGGCGCCCAATTGTCCCAGCCAGCGTCGAGATTGAAATACAGCAGGGAAAAGGTGATGCCCGCGGTGACGGCCAGCGGCATCAGCCAGCGCCGGCGCCGCTGGCCCGCCAGGCGGCCGCCCAGCCATAGCAGCGCTACCGTCAGCAGGTACAGCTGGAAATCGATGGCCACGTACCAGGCGCCGGCCGACAGCGATTCATAGCCGAGCACGCCGTGCAGCAGCAAGGCATGGGCGCTCAGCTGGCCCAGGGTGACGGCGGCCGACATGGAATCGTGCAGCATCCAGATGCCGGCCACCGGGGTCATCACGGCCGCGAGCAAGGTGGCGGCCAGGAAAGGCGGCGCCAGCTTGGCATAACGGCGCCAGATGGCTTGCAGCGGCGTGGCAATGCCGGGGTTGCCGGCGGGCGAGAGGGATTTGGCGGCGAGAAAGCCGCCGATGACGAGAAACACCTGTACGGCGATGCGCGCGCTGCCGCCCAGCCAGTCCAGCAACTCGGGCCACAGGGGCTGCACGTAGTCGGACATGGGCCCGTAAAACGCCAGATGGTGCAACACGATCAACTGCGCCGCGCCCGCCTTCAAACCGTTGATCCAGCCAAACTGCGGACGATGTGCCAGGTCCGCCTGTGATACCACTGCTGCTGCCGTCATTCCCATCCCTTGCCATGCCAGGTAGTGTCGCCAGCGCGTCGCGCAACAGGCGCGCGGCCGGGGATTTACCGAAAGGCCGACATGATAGCCGAGCCTGGAAAATGGCGGGGCGCGGCAGGCGGCTAAGCTGCCGGCTTTTCCGCCTGCGGCGGCTCGGGCGCCAAGGGCCGCTGCGCCAGGATAGCGTCCAGCAAGCCGGGGAAACGGCTCTCGATGTCGGCGCGGCGCAGGGTATTCATGTGCGTCGTGCCCGCGTTTTCCGTGTAGACGAGACCCGCTTCGCGCAAGACCTTGAAATGGTGGGAAACGGTCGACTTCGGCCGCCCGCCATCGAGGTCGCCGCAGGCGGCCGCGTCGACTCTGGCCAGGTGGCGCACGATGTCGAGGCGGATGGAATCGCTCAAGGCGTACAGCACTCTTTCAAGCACGAATTCGCTGGCGGGAGGATGTTTGTGTGGGCGCATGTGCAGAATCATACAGCATGCGCTATACTAATTCCATTATTCGAATATTTACGAACTAACGAATCTGCAGCAGCACCTTACTCATCAACAAACCATAAAGGCCACCATGTCCGCCCTCTTCCAGCCCTACACTCTCAAAGGCATCACCCTGCGCAACCGCATCGCCGTGCCGCCCATGTGCCAATACATGGCCGTCGATGGCCAGGTCAACGACTGGCACCTGTCGCACTACGCGGGCATGGCCCGTGGCGGCGCCGGGCTGGTGATCGTCGAAGCGACGGCCGTGGCGCCGGAAGGCCGCATCACGCCCGGCTGCACGGGCATCTGGAACGATGACCTGGCGCAAGCCTTCGTGCCGGTGGTAAAGGCCATCAAGGCGGGCGGCTCCGTGCCCGGCATCCAGATCGCCCACGCGGGCCGCAAGGCCAGCGCCAACCGCCCATGGGAAGGCGACGACCATATCGTGGAAGGCGATGCGCGCGGCTGGCAAACCATCGCCCCGTCCGCCATCGCCTTTGGCGGCGGCCTGCCGAAGGTGCCGCGCGCCATGGACCTCGACGATATCGCCCGCGTGCGCCAGAACTTCGTCGACGCGGCCATCCGCGCCCGCGAAGTGGGCTTCGAATGGCTGGAACTGCACTTCGCCCACGGCTACCTGGCGCAAAGCTTCTTCTCGGCCCACTCGAACCAGCGCGACGATATCTATGGCGGCAGCGTGGAAAACCGCAGCCGCTTCCTGCTGGAAACCTTGAAAGCCGTGCGCGCAGTGTGGCCCGAGCACCTGCCGCTGACGATCCGCTTCGGCGTGCTGGAATTCGACGGCCGCGACGAGCAAACCCTGCTCGAATCGATAGCCCTCGTGCGCCAGTTCAAGGATGCCGGCATGGACATGCTCAGCGTCAGCATGGGCTTCACGATTCCCGACGTATCGATTCCATGGGGTCCCGCCTTCATGGGCCCGATCGCCGAAAGAGTCCGCCGCGAAGCGGGCGTGCCCGTCTCGTCCGCCTGGGGCTTCGGTACGCCGGCCATCGCCGAGCGCGTCGTCAAGGAAGAACAGCTGGACGTGGTGATGGTGGGCAAGGCGCACCTGGCCAATCCGCACTGGGCATATTTTGCCGCCAAGGAACTCGGCGTGGAACGCGCCTCGTGGACCCTGCCGGCGCCGTATGCGCACTGGCTGGAACGCTACTGATCGTCCTTGACCGTTGCCGGATGCCCCTCCAGGGGCAGTTCCGGCAGGAACAGCAGGAAAACCAGCCCCACCAGCAGCAGCACGGCGCCGGCGCCAAACACGCTGGCGATCGCATGGCGGTAGACGTCCACCGTCTGCGTCGCCGCGTGCGCGCCCAGCGCCGAGACGGCTTCCACGCCATGGCTATGTAGCTGGTGCGCCAGGATGGCGCCGGACGCCGTCACGCCCAGCAAGCCGCCCAGCGAGCGGAAAAAGGCCAGCATGGCCGTGCCCGCGGCGCGCCAGCGGCAAGGCATTTTGCACGGCGATCGTCATGTTCGGCATCACCAGGCCCAGTCCCGTGCCGAGCAGGAAGATGGCCGGCTCGATGACCCAATAACCGCGCGACGTTGCCATGGCCCAGGCCAGCACGGCAAACGCCAGCAGCGCCACCGCCAGCCCCGCCACCTGCACCATCTTGTACTTGCCCGAGCGCGACAGCACCCGGCCGTTGAACATCGGCGACGCCACCAGCCCCACCATCATCGCCACCGTCATCACGCCCGATTCGGCGGGACTCGCGCCCATCACCAGCTGGAAGAACAGGGGGAAGAAGACGCTGGCGCCCATCAGGCCCATGAAGGTCACGGCCATCACCAGGCTGGCGATATTGAAAGTACGGCTTTCGAACAGGTCGGGCGGCAGCACGGGTTCATCGACGCGCCCCACATGAAAGGCCAGCCAGATACCCAGCAGCAGCGCGCCTCCGCCGCACACCTTGATGGCGAGCGAGTCCCACGGCCACTCGGTGCCGCCCAGCGCCAGCACCAGCAGGGCCGCCGTGATGGCGCCCGTCAGCAAGGCCGAGCCAAGATAATCGATCTTGTGCGCATGCGTGCGCACCGGCTTGCGCATGGCGCGCGCGATGATGACAAAGGCGGCCGCGCCGATGGGCAGGTTGACCAGGAAAATCCAGTGCCACGACAAGGCATCCGTGATCACGCCGCCCAGCACGGGCCCCAGCACGCTGGTGACGGCAAACACGATGGGCACCATGCCCTGCCGCTTGCCCCGCTCGGCCGGCGGCACGATGTCGCCGATGATGATCTGTGCCAGCGGCATGAAGCCGCCCGCGCCCAGGCCCTGGATGGCGCGGAAGATGATCAGCTCCGTCATGTTCTGCGCCAGTGCGCACAGCACAGAACCGAGCAAAAAGGTCAGCAGCGCGGTGAAGATCATGGGGCGGCGGCCGTACTGGTCGGCCAGCTTGCCGTACAGGGGCATGGTGGCCGTCGAGGCCAGCACATAGGCCGTGACCACCCAGGACAGGTGCGCCATGCCGCCCAGGTCGTCGACGATGCGCGGCAAGGCCGTGGCGACGATGCTCTGGTCCAGCGCGCCCAGGCCCAGCACGGCCATCAAACCCAGGTAGATGGCGCGCACTTCGCGTTCGGTGACGGGTTTGGCCGCGTCTTGCTTTGCGCCTGCGGCGTGATCGTGGCCGCTCATGCCTGTCCAATCTCGAGCAAGGGTTGCATGGCGGCGGCCAGCGCATCGACCTGCTGCGGCGTCAGACGGGCGATGCGATGCGCCAGCGCATCGCGGCGGCGCGCGCGCAGGGTCTCGAGCACGGCCAGCCCTTGCGCGGACACCTGCAAGCCCGAACGCCGGCGGTCCTGCGGATCGGGCGCGCTGCGCTCGACCAGGCCCGCCTCTTCGAGCGACTTGACTTGCGCGCTGACGGTGGGCCCGCGCACATTCTGCAGACGCGCCAGCGCGGCCACGCCGATGCCGGGCTGCTCGTGGATCAACGCCAGCAGCATGTACTGCATCATCGACACGCCGCCCTCCAGCTCGCCCCCTCCGCGCTGCATGGTACGCAGCAGGCGCTTGAACGCCGTGCGCAATTCGTCGGACAGCGCCAGTGCGCGCTCAGGGATGGGAAGGTCTTCGGTAGTGGACATGGAAATATATAAGTAGGTAGGCTATCTACCCATATTAGTCCGCCCCCGAGCGCTGCGCAAGGTTTTTTCCATCCCCGCCCTTCCCAAAACCGCCGTTGGCCGTCATAATAGCCGCCCTTGGGTCGTTAGCTCAGCTGGTAGAGCAGCGGACTTTTAATCCGTTGGTCGCAGGTTCGAATCCCGCACGGCCTACCAAATACTTCAGAGAAGCCAACCGTTCGCGGTTGGCTTTTTGCATTTTCCGCCACTATGTCCATGCTACGCACCGCATCGCCACAAAATAGTCTCTCCACCCTCATTGAAAAACAAATACACAACGCCACCTTCCAAGGGCAAACATCGATAAACCACTCACAGGAATCCATGTATGGATACGGCACGCGATACAAGAACCCTCGATTTGGTCGAATGCGAGGAGCTTTGGACCATGGAGACAGTGGATCGCAACGGCTTTATCTGCCGTGGATGCACCACCCAGGTATTTCCTGCATCGTTCGATAAAGAGCACAACAAAAAGCGCCCGTACTTCACGCTAGGGCCGAGCAACAAGCATCAGGCGGGTTGTGATATTGACGGTGAGGACAAGATAATCAAGCGCGCAAAGAAAGAGCGAGTTGGCACGCCAGAAGGGTTCCCACTACCGTTCCCCAGCAAATTGATACTCACCGACAAACGCCCCGTAGAAGCTAAAGACCTCGTTACGCAAGGATTATCCGGCAGCACAAGGACAAGCAGCACGTCGGATAAAAATGCCGCCACGCCACGCAAGTATCATGGCCATTCAGTAAAAAACATTCGACCCGCATGCCGTGCATTCATTCAGCTTCCAAACGACCGCGACTTTCTGCCGCTCGAGATTCCTGGTGTTGCAGGCAACACCTATGCCAAAATCTTCACTTACCTGCGTAGCAAAAAGCCAGAACCATTCAAGTTTCCAACCCGGCTTTATTACGCAGCAATCCGCTGGGTAGCAAGGCCACTGATAACAGAAGAGTACTGCGAGCTGACGCTTAACGCAGGCGAATGGAGCCAAGAAACGGGGGGATACAAGACGCTTTGCAAAGTGCGCGTGAACTGGGCAAGTTGGAGTAAGGTCCGTCGTAACACGTTGCTACGCGAATTCACCACGACTCGCGAAGAAGCCATCGAGCAAGCAAAGCGTAACAAGCAGATTAAAGGATGGATTTTCTTCGTCGGTACACAGGATCCTGCCGACCCAAGTATTTTTCATATAGACAATTACCAACTGATCTGCTGCCTTTCAGCGGAACTGATTTGGCCATCAAAGAAGTAGCGTTCCCAAAGGACGGCCAATACAAGGCACGACGTTATTGAGATCGCGGGATCGGGGTCAAGTCCGGCATTCGTACACGATTTCAGCCTTGGCCGCCTCCATCAACAGCAAGTTGCGCTTTATCCAATACCGATATTGCTCGATGAACCGCCATCCCCATACCTCCCCGGCGTCACGCCCATCACGCGCTTGAACATGGCGATGAAGGCGCTGACGTTGTCGTAGCCCAGGTCCAGCGCAATCGTCGTCACGGGCTGGCCACTAGCCAATAGTTCCAGGGCGCGCAGGATGCGGGCGCGCTGGCGCCAGGCGGACGGCGTAAAACCGGTCTCGATCGTGAAACGGCGCGCCAGGGTGCGCGGCGAGACGCCGGCCCAGGCGGCCAGCGCTTCCACGCCCCGCTCGTCGGCCAGGTCATCGAGCACGGCGCGCGCCACGCGCAGCAGGCGCGGGTCCCTGGGTAGCGACAAACCGAAGGGCTCGTGCGGCGCCGCGGTGATCTCGTCGAGGATCACGCCCGCCACCCGGGCCTGCCGCGCGTCCAGCGCGCCATCGCCCCAGGCGCTGGCGCGGCCCACCGCTTCGCGCAGCAAGCCCGAGACGCGCATCACGCAAGGCGCGGCGGACAAATCGCCGCAACTGGCCTCGTCCACGTACACGCTCCAGCCCGCAAACGGGCCATGCGAACGCAGCGCATGGACGTGATGGGGCGGCATCCACACGCAATGACTGGCCGGCACCACCCACTGCCCGCTGTCGGCGGCAACGGAGAGCAAGCCCCGCGTGGCGCCGAACAGCTGGCCGCTGGCGTGGCGGTGCGCCGCCGTCACGCGCTCCTGTGGCTGGGAAATATGCATGGCGCGCAGCGGCGGCAAAATTGGCGGATTTGACGTATCGAATGACATAAACAACGCAGGCAAGACAATCCCGCCATCATACAGTGGCGTCTTTCCATCGTTCAGGAGTGCATCATGCGCGCAGAAGACGTATTACCCGATCAACAAAACCAGGGCCAGTTCAACGGCGTCACCGTGCGCAAGGGCACGGTGGGCGCCTTCCTCGCCAATGCCAGGCTATGGCTGGACGAGACCAGCAGCGGCGCCGAGCGAAGCGGCGCCGAGCGCGACATCCTCGACTCACTGCCCGCCTTGCACGCGCTGGGACTGTTCGACATCGTGCAAGTGCGCGATGCGGCGCTGCGCGAACTGGTATCGCCATCGGGCAAGTAGGCGGCACCGGCTCGTCGCCGGCGCGCATTTCCTCTATCATGCTGCTTTGCCCGCCTTCGCACCCGCCATGCCGTTTACCATTGCCGCTCCCGTCCACAGCGAACTGATCATCAAGAAAAGCCGTTTCATCGGTTGCGTGCAGCCGATGACGGACCGCGCCAGCGCGCAGCAGGTGGTCAATGACTTGAAGGCCCAGCATCCGGGCGCCTGCCATGTGTGCTGGGCGCTGCTGGCGGGCGGGCAGTCGGCCGCCGTCGATGATGGCGAGCCGAGCGGCACGGCCGGGCGGCCCATGCTCGATGTGCTGCGCCACCAGGACCTGGAAGGCGTGCTGGCGACCGTCGTGCGCTACTTTGGCGGAGTGAAACTGGGCGCGGGCGGCCTGGTGCGCGCCTACACGGACAGCGTGGCGCAAGCGCTATTGCAGGCGGAAAAGACGGCCATCGTGCGCCAGAGAATCCTGCGCTGCACGGTGCCGTATGCGATGGAAGGCATGCTGCGCCGCGAACTCGACGGCGCCGGCGCCACACTGCTGAACGTGGCACACGGCGACGACGTGCTGTTCGACTTCAGCCTGCCTGAAACGGCGGCCACCGCCCTGCTCGCCCACTTGCTTGAGGCGGGGAATGGACGGATACAGTGGCTGGACGCACAGGATGGCGAGGGCCAGCCATAATCAACTGGTGCAGCCTGGCGGACATGATGGACGGCGATAATCGCCCAATGGAAAACATATCCGCTTTTGCCGGAATACGCTGATCCACGACCACGGCGAAATCGCCTTCATTCCCGGGCATGTAATTTCCGCAGTCTGTACAGATGCCCGCAGCGGCATGCCCGCTCGCCCACGCTGCATTGGCGTCCACCACATCTGTCCCACCATAATACAGATGCCACATGTGTTTTTTCATGGCCTTGCCTTGAAAACCACCATCGTCATGGATAGCGCTGCTCCTGATATCCATTCGCAAACACGTGAAGAATATTCTCCAGCTGTCCGTCCACATAGCCGAACAGGATCTGATATCCGGCAGGGTTTTCCTGTCCATGCTCTTTCTGCCGGACCATGATGGAATGGAGGCGATCATCCTCATACAGATAATCGTAAGTCCCTTCGCCAAATTTTCCGAAATTAATGTCCTGCGCGATGCGTGCCCCGTCAAGAAAACTGAGCATGACATTCCTCAAGCTCCCTCCCGCATTGAAATGCACGCTTTCCAGTTCGCCGCGCTCATGAAAATAGAAACTCCTGTTGATGATGGCAGCAGATCCGCCATAGCTTTCCACCAGGATGACCCTGCCTTCCCCATCGAAATAGTAGACATGGATATCTTTCAGCGTCGCGGGCAGCGACTTCAGCTCTTTTCCCGGCTTGAAGCCGGCCCTTTGGGCTTCGAATGGCCTGACGTTACATAACGGCCCTTTGCTGATCAGCGTTCGCGCCACGCGCAGTTTGACGGCATCCAAATACGCCGCCATGAAAGAGTCGGATTTCGACGCTATCGCGTGGAATTGCTCGCCCAGTTTTTGGATTTCACTCATGCTATATCGCTCCGGCTACGACACTTCCAGCAATCAAGCCTTGCGCGGCCGCTTGAGCTGCAACAAGATGAAATGCGTCCACGCCAGCGCCGGCAGCACCAGCAACAGCAACATCAGTCCGGCCGGCATGTCCGGCACGAAACGCACGAAGCAGGCGAGAAAACCGGCGATGGCCAGCCAGAAGCGCCAGTTGAACGCGTATGCCTTGCGCGCCACCGTCGCCAGGGCGATGCGCCAGAATTCCAGCAAGGCCCACAGGCCGCCCGTCAGCAGCAAGGCGGCCAGGGCATTGGCCCCGGGGGCGCCGGCCCAGGTGCGCACCAGGTTGTACAACAGCACGGGATAGCCGGCCGTGATGGCCAGGGTGGCCGGGCCGGCGGCGATGACAGCTTCCAACAGCTGCCCTTTGGAACGATGATCCACTAAATCTTGCTCCTCAAGCCACGACGCCGGAATGGGCGGCGATCACTTGCAGCGCACCGGCCGCATCCTGCGCCCAGACGCGCGTAAAACGGAAGTCGCCATGCGTTTCCACGTCGTGATACTTGCCCGTCAGCTGCATGCGCACGGAAACCACGGCCACGTGGCCGTTGAGACGCACATGGCGCTCGGAGGCGCGCAGGTCCGTGATGGCCAGCAAGCGCTGCTCGTGCGCGGCCAGGTCCGCATGTTTGCTCAGCAGATGACCCAGGTGATTGGTAAACAGCAAGTCGTCAGCCAGCAAGGCATTCAGCGCGGCCACGTCGGACGCCATCATGGCCAGGCGCAAGCGTTCTTCCGCATCGAGCACTTGTACTTCCGTTAAAGCATTCATCTTTTTCCTTATTAAAATAACGCGCGCATAGTAGCAAACGGAAAACCATGCTGGCACGAAATAGCCAATTTCACAATCATCCAGAAGACTTATGCCTGTGGGGCATATTCATATAGCGTAATATTCGCAGCAGCATGGCGCAGAACGCCCCCATAGTACTGTACAGTGCTTGCCCTTTCGCCCCAGGCTGGGGCAGCTGTTACTTGTAGTAAAGTTCTCATGCTCTCCGCAGTCTCGAATAAAACCAAGATAAGGCCCCTACATGGCAATTAACATCATTCTGAACCTGCTCGTTGCGTTGATCGTCTTCGCCTTCATGTTCCACCAGCAGCGCAAACACGCGACGTTCACCGTGCGCGTCTTCACGGGCCTGGGCCTGGGCGTGCTGCTCGGTGCGGCCGCGCAATGGCTGTACGGCGCCGGTTCGCCCATCATCGCGGGCACCAATGAATACATCGACATCGTCGGCAGCGGCTACGTCAAGCTGCTGCAAATGATCATCATGCCGCTGATCATGGTGTCCATCATCTCCGCCATTTTAAAGCTCAAGGACGCGAGCTCCTTGGGCAAGATCAGCGCGCTGACCATCGGCACCCTGCTCATTACCACCACCATCGCCGCCGCGCTGGGCATTTTGATGGCCAAGCTGTTCGGCCTGACGGCTGTCGGCCTGACGTCGAGCGCCGCCGAAGTGGCGCGCGGCGTGCAGCTGCAAGGCTCGCTGGAAACGGCGAAGGCCCTGTCCTTGCCAAAACTGCTGGTCAGCTTCGTGCCGACCAACCCCTTCCTCGACATGACGGGCGCGCGCAAGACGTCGACCATCGCCGTGGTGGTGTTCTCCATCTTCATCGGCATCTCGGCCACGGGCATCGCGGCGAAGAAGCCGGAAATCTTCGCTTCCTTCGAAAGTTTCATGAAAGTGGCGCACGCCATCGTCATGCGCATGGTCACCCTGGTGCTGCGCCTGACGCCGTATGGCGTGTTCGCGCTGATGTTTGAAGTGGTGGCCTCGTCGAGCTACACGGACATCTTAAAATTGATCAACTTCGTCGTCGCCTCCTACAGCGCGCTGATATTGATGTTCCTCGTGCACCTGGCCATCATCGCCGGCGTGGGCCTGAACCCGCTGCGCTTCGTAAAGAAAGTCTTCCCCGTGCTGGCCTTCGCCTTCACCTCGCGCACCAGCGCCGGTTCCATCCCGATGAGCGTGCAGACGCAGACCCAGCGCCTGGGCACGCCGGAAGGCATCGCCAACTTCGCCGCCTCGTTCGGTTCGACCATCGGCCAGAACGGCTGCGCCGGCATTTATCCCGCCATGCTGGCCGTGATGATCGCTCCCACCGTCGGCGTCGACCCGTTCACGATCAGCTTCCTGCTGCCCTTGCTCGCCATCATCACCATCGGCTCCGTCGGCGTGGCCGGCGTGGGCGGCGGCGCCACGTTTGCCGCCCTGATCGTGCTGTCGGCGATGGACTTGCCCGTCGCGCTGGCCGGCTTGCTGATCTCCGTCGAACCGCTGATCGACATGGGCCGCACGGCCCTGAACGTGAGCGGGTCGATCACGGCCGGCACCGTCACCAGCCGGATCATGGGCGAGACCGACCTGGCCGTCTACAACAGCGATGACGCGCCCGACCTGGACGAGGCGGAACACGCTGCTTAGGAAACCATCGGGCTGCGCGCCGCGCCTTGCCGCCTCCCTCTATATTGATTGACAATAGACATAGAGGAAGGCGCAAGGCGATGGAACAGAAATGGCCGCGGCACATCTGGATCGTGCGGCACGGCCAAAGTACCGGCAACGTGGCGCGCGATGCCGCCGAGGCGGAAAAACAGCTGTTGATCGCCATCGCCGAGCGTGATGTCGACGTCCCCCTCTCCGAGCTGGGCGCGCGCCAGGCGCAGGCCCTGGGCGACTGGTTCGCCACCCTTCCCCCTGAACAACAAGCAACCGTCGTGCTGTATTCGCCCTACGTGCGCGCGCGGCAGACGGCGCAGGCCGTGCTGGCGCGCCTCGACGCGGACAGCCTCGCCTCGGTGGTGGCCGACGAGCGCCTGCGTGAAAAGGAGTTCGGCATCCTCGACCGCTGGAGGCGGCCGGCACACCCGTCACGGCCCAGCCCGATATGCCGGCCGCGCCCAAATCCTGAGCGGGGGCAATAAAGGCATAAAAACAACAGCATAAGCATATCCAGAAAGAATCGTTAGCGCCGGCGGGCGCCTCCCTTAAGCTCATGACAACTGTTTCCACACCGACACTAATCGAGCCCAAAGGACACCGCCTTGCATCCGCGCCATTCATCCGCCTCCCTTTCCCTTCCCGCCACGCCGCTGCGCGCCATCGTGCTGGCCTGCGCCATGCTGGGCGCCGCACCGGCCTGGGCCGATGACACGGCCAAGGGCGCAGAAGCACAAGCCACGGCCAGCATCGACCAGGTCACCGTCGTCGGCTCGCGCGCGCGCAACCGCACCGTCTTCGACAGCAGCGTGCCCATCGACCGCTTCGGCGCGCGCGAAGTGAGCAACGCGCTGTCGACGGGCGACGTGGGCGCTGCCCTGCAAAACCTGTCGCCCTCGATCAACTTCCCCCGCATCGAGTCGAGCGGCGCGTCGGACTCCGTGCGCGGCATCCAGTTGCGCGGGCTGGCGCCGGACCAGGTGCTGGTGCTGATCAACGGCAAACGCCGCCACACGAGCGCCGTGCTCGACACGGAAAGCAGCTTTGCCGGCACCGTGCCGGTGGACATCAACGCCATTGCGCCGAACGCCATCGACCACATCGAAATCCTGCGCGACGGCGCCGGCGCCCAGTACGGCAGCGACGCCGTCGCGGGCGTGATCAACATCGTGCTGAAAAAGGCGCGCACGGGCGGCGCCGCTTCCGTCAGCTATGGCGCCAACCACACGCATTTCGACCCGACCGGCCAAACCCTGACGGATGGCCAGACCGTCATCGTCAACGCCGACTATGGCCTGCCGCTGGGCGAGGCGGGATTCTTCCGCTTCGGCGCGGAAACGCGGCGCCGCTCGCCCACGGAAAGGGCCGGCCCCAGCGACGCGGGCTGGACTTCCTACAACTTCACGCCGGCGGACCAGGCGCTCGACGGCAAGGTGGTGTTCAAGTCCGGCGACTCGCGCCAGCGCAACCACTACCTGTTCTATAACACCCAGCTCACCCTGGCCAACGGCCTGGACCTGTACTCGTTTGCCACCCTCAACGAGCGCACATCGGATGGCAGCGCCTACTTCCGCTATCCGGGCGACCCGTCGAACGTAGCGGCCCTGTATCCGCACGGCTACCGTCCCGTCACCAATGGCGACAAGCGCGACCTCGGCATCGTGGCCGGCGTGCGCGGCAGCGCGGGCGCGTGGAACTGGGACGCCAGCGCGCGCCACGGCAGCGACCGCTTTGACTACGGCGTGAGCCACTCCGTCAACGCCTCGCTGGGCGCGGCCAGCCCCACGCGTTTCAAGCTGGCCGGCTTCGACTTCCGCCAGAACGCCTTGAACGTCGATGCCACGCGCAGCATCGACATCGGCTTGCCCGCCCCCTTGAACGTGGCGGTGGGCGCGGAATGGATGCGCGAAAGCTACACCAGCTCGGCCGGCGACCCCGCTTCGTATGCGGCCGGCAGTTTCACCGATGCCCCGCCGGGCGCGCAGGCGGGGCCGGGCCTGCGCCCGTCGGATGTCTATGACGGCAGCCGGCAGATCCGCTCCGTGTATGCGGACGTGGAAAGCGACCTCACGCCGCGCCTGCTGGTGGGCGCGGCCGCCCGCTACTCCGACTACAGCGACTTCGGCGGCGCCAGCACGGGCAAACTGTCCGCGCGCTATAAAGTGACTGATAATTTCCTCGTGCGCGGCTCGCTGTCGAACAGCTTCCGCGCGCCGGCCCTGGTGCAGACGGGATTCCGCTTCGCCACGCTGAACTTCAATGCCGATGGCACGGCCCTGCAAACGGCGGCCCTGCTGCCGGCCAGCGACCCGCTGGCGCGCAGCTTCGGCGCGCAACAGTTGAAACCTGAAAAATCGACCAACGCCTCGCTGGGCCTGGCCTGGAAACCGGCCGCCGCCACCAGCGTGACGGTGGACGCCTACGTGATCCGCATCCGCGACCGCATCACGCGCTCGAGCGACTTGCAAAGCGATGCCGTCACCGCCTACCTGGCCGCCAACGGCCGCAGCGACATCCAGTCCGTGGCCTATCTGGCCAACCTGCTCGACACCGATACGCGCGGCCTGGACGTGGTGCTGAATCATGATCTGGCGTTCTCCTCAGGCAAACTGAACCTGAACGCGGCCCTGAACCTGAACAAGACCAGCCTCGACAAGGTGCGCCAACGTTCCGCCGCGCTGACCGATATCGATCCCAGTCTGACCCTGCTGACGGAGACGAGTTTGTTCCGCATCAAACATGCGTCGCCGACCAGCAAATTGATCCTCGGCGCCGACTGGCAGGCGGCCGGCTGGGGCCTGCAGGCGCGCGCCACGCGCTTTGGCGAACTGAAAGATTTTTCGTACGACAGCGATGCCCCCTTGATCGACGGCATCCCCGCGCAGCGCTTCGGCGCCGTCTGGTCGCTGGACCTGGAAGGCCAGTTAAAACTGAGCAAGCAACTGACGGTGAGCGTGGGCGGCAACAACATCCTCGACCGCTATCCGCAGCGCGTGCGGGAAACGAACAACGCCACCTATGGCGGCGCCCTGCCCTACAATTTCATCAACCCCATCGGCGTCAATGGCGCGTACTTCTACGCCAAGCTGAACTACACGTTTTAACGTCACGGAAAGAACCTATGATCATCAAGAAAATTTCTCACCTCGTCGCCGGCGCCTGCCTGAGCGCCTTCCTGCTGTCGTCCGCACAGGCTGCCGCGCCGCTGGTGCTGATGACGGACTTCGGCACGGCCGACGGCGCCGTGTCGGCCATGCATGGCGTGGCCTATGGCGTCGATCCCCGGCTGACCATCTCGGACCTGACGCACCAGATTCCCGACTACGACATCTGGCTGGGCGCCTATCGCCTGTACCAGACGGCCAATTACTGGCCGCAAGGCACGGTATTCGTCTCCGTCATCGACCCGGGCGTGGGCACGGCGCGCAAGTCGGTGGTGCTGAAAACCAAGGGCGGGCGCTACTTCGTGGGACCGGACAATGGCCTGTTCACCCTGATCGCCGAGCGCGACGGTGTGGCCGAACTGCGCGAAATCGATGAAAAGGTCAACCGCCTGGCAGGTTCCGCCGAGTCGTACACCTTCCATGGCCGCGACGTGTACGCGTATGTGGGCGCGCGCCTGGCGTCGGGCGCCATCACGTATGAACAGGTGGGCCCGGCATTGCCGAGCGAATCCGTGGTGAAGATCGCGTATCAAAAACCCGTGCGAGTCGGCAATACCATCCGCGGCATCGTGCCCGTGCTCGACGTCAAGTATGGCAATGTCTGGACGAATATCCCGAAATCCCTGCTCGACGAATTGCAGGTAACACTGCACGACCCGCTGCAAGTGCGCATTTTGCACAAGGGCAAGCAAGTGGCCAAGGTCACGGCACCGTTCGAACACACGTTCGGCGGCGTGGCCAAGGGCAAGCCCCTGGTCTACCTGAACAGCCTGCTCGACGTGGCCATCGCCATCAGCCAGGGCGACTTTGCGGCCAAGCACCATGTCGAGTCGGGCGTGGATTGGGAAGTGGAAGTGAGCAAGGTTTCAACATCGAAATAAACACCGGCCAGGGCGTCCTGTCCTGGCCCTTTCTTTCCCGTTCATGCCGCGTTTGCGCCACGTCAAAGCGAATCGCCTCTCCCCCCGCCGATGGCCGCTGATTTGTAAATCCGGTGAACCTGCGCGCACCTGCCTACTCTAAATTTTGCAAGCGATGCCAGCATTGTTGCGGTGGTCTGCCCACACTGTGGCAGGCAGCCTGGCAGGTAGGATCACCCACGACAGCTTTCCAACGAGAAAGGAACAATCATGACGGCTCCACTCCCTAGCACCAGCAAGCTTGTCCTCGGCACCGCCATCGTGTGCGCGCTGCTGGGCGGCTGCAACAAGCGCAATGAGTCCACCACCGCCCCGGCGGCCACGCCCAACACGGCTCCCGCCACCACGCCAGGCACGGGCGGCAGCGGCACCTCGGGAACCAGCGGCACCACCACGCCGGACACCACCACGCCCGCCACCCCATCCGTTGCGCCCGGCACCACCACGCATCCCGACGGCACGACCACGCCGCCGGCCACCCCGCCCAACACCACGCCGGGTACCGGCACCGGTACCGGAACGGGGACCGGCACCACGCCACCGCCGCGCAGCAGCTAACCGCCGCGCCAGTGCCGCCCCGGCGGGCGGCCAGACTGCGGCAAATACGCAGCAAAGAGCCTTCCGACGAAGGCTCTTTTTATTGCACCGCGCAGCAATTTCCCTGCCACATCACGTCAGAGGGCCGGCACCGCCTTGCCAGCCGCCCGGGCGCTCAGCGCCTGGTGGTCCGCCGCGAGGAACAGATACATGGCCGGCACCACGAACAGGGTAAACAGGGTGCCGATGGACAGGCCCGTGAAAATCACCAGTCCCATCGCGTGGCGTCCGGCCGCGCCCGCGCCCGAGGCGATCACCAGCGGCAGCACGCCAAACACCATGGCGGCCGTCGTCATCAGGATGGGACGCAGGCGCACGGCGGCCGCTTCTTCCACCGCCTCGCGCTTGCTCTTGCCCGCCTTTTGCAGCTGATTGGCCACTTCCACGATCAGGATGCCATGCTTGCTGATCAGCCCCATCAGGGTCACCAGGCCCACTTCCGTGTAGATATTGATCGATGCAAAGCCAAGGAAGATGAACATGGTGGCGCCAAACAGGGCCAATGGCACGGAAACAAGAATCACGACGGGGTCGCGGAAACTCTCGAACTGCGCCGCCAGCGCCAGGAAGACGATCACCACGGCAAACAGCATGGTGACGATGAAGCCGCCTGATTCCTGCACGAACTGGCGCGACTGGCCGGCGTAATCGGCCGTGTAGCCGCTGGGCGCCACCTGGGCCAGCGTATCGCGCAGGAAGGCCAGCACCTCGCCCTGCGAGGCGCCGGACACGCCGGACAGGGTGACGGAGTTGAGCTGCTGGAAGCGGTTGATGGATTCGGGCACGACATCGTACTGGATATGCGCGACGGTACTGGCCGGTATCATCGTGCCGTTGGGCGTCTTGAGATGAAAATCCAGCACGGCCGATGGATTCAGGCGGTCCACCTGCAACACCTGCGGGATCACCTTGTACGAACGCCCGGCGATGGAAAAGTAATTGACGTAGCCGCCGCCCAGGGCCGCTCCCAGCGCCGAGCCCACATCCTGCTGCGTCATGCCCAGCGCGGCGACATTGTCGCGGTCGACCACGACGGTGGCTTGCGGCTTGTCGATTTTCAAGTCCGTATCGATGAAATAGAACTTGCCCGATGCGCGCGCCTTCTCCAGCACCTGCTGCGCAACGGTATCGAGGTTTTCAAACGGCTCCGTGGTGGCGATGACGAACTGCACCGGCAAGCCCGAGGAACCGGGCAAGGCGGGAAACTGGAAGGCGGCCACGCGGGCGCCGGCAATCCGGTTCCAGCCCGCCTGCAAGTCCTGCTGCACTTGCTGGGCGCTGCGCGTGCGCTCGTCCCAGGGCGTCATCAGCATGCCGCCAAAACCCGAGTTGACAGTCGGAACACCCGTGATCTGGAACATCTGGCTGTATTCGGGCATGGTCTTGGCCACCTGGTAGATTTGCTCGGCATACACTTGCATCTGGTCCGACGTGGCCGTCGGGTCGCCCACCACCTGCGACAGCACGACGCCCTGGTCTTCCTCGGGCGCCAGCTCGGACTGCGACATCTTGAACATCAGCCCCAGCACCACCATCAGCAGCGCCGCCAGGACGATGAGCACCACCCAGGTGTCGAGCAGCGCATGCAGCAGGCGCCGGTACGCGTCGTGCACCTTGCCGAAGACGCGGTCGATGGCTTGCACGAAGCGCCCGCTGTCCTGTTCCTTGCGGAAAAAACGCGAACACATCATGGGCGACAGGGTCAAGGCCACCACGCCCGAGACGGCCACGGCGCCGGCCAGGGTGAAAGCGAATTCCGTGAACAGCGCGCCCGTCAGGCCGCCCTGGAAACCGATCGGCACGTACACGGCGATGAGCACCACCGTCATGGCCAGGATAGGACTGCCCAGTTCGCGCGCCGCCAGCAAGCTGGCCTCCAGCGGCGGCTGGCCCTGCTTCATGTGGCGGTCCACGTTTTCCACCACGATGATGGCGTCGTCGACCACCAGGCCGATGGCCAGCACGATGGCAAGCAAGGTCAGCAAATTGATGGAGTAGCCGAGCGCCAGCATGGCCGTAAACGTGCCGATCAGGGACAGCGGCATGGCGATCACGGGCACGATCACGGCCCGCAGGCTGCCCAGGAACAGGAAGATGACGATGGTGACGATCAGCAGCGCCTCGGCCAGCGTCTTGATGACTTCGTGGATGGAGGTATTGATGAAGAAGGTCGAGTCATACACGATTTCGCCCGTCAGCCCGGCTGGCAGCTGGGCCTGGAGATCGGGAAAGACGGCGCGCACGCGCTCGGCCACGTCGAGGATATTGGCTTCCGGCGCCACCTTGATGCCGATGAAGACCGAGCGCACGCCGCTGAAGGCCACGTTGAAGTCATAGTTTTCCGAGCCGAGCACGACGGTGGCCAGGTCTTGCAGGCGCACGATGGAGTCGCCGCTGCGCTTGACGACGAGCTGTCGGAACTCCTCGACCGAATGCAGATCCGTGCCGGCCGTCAGGGGAACGGTCACCATCTGCCCCTTGCTGGCTCCCAGCGCGGCCAGGTAATTGTTATTGCCCAGGGCGGCGCTGACTTCGGCCGCCGTCACGCCGAACGCGGCCATCTTGTCCGCGTCCAGCCAGGCGCGCAGGGCGAACAGGCGCGCGCCCAGCAGTTCGGCCGTCTGCACGCCGCTGACGGAGTCGAGCTTGGGCTTGACCACGCGGCTCAGGTAATCCGTCACATTATTCGTCGGCAAGGTCTTGCTGTAAAAACCCAGGTACATGGCGTCCGTCGTCTGCCCCATCGCCACCGTCAGCACGGGCGTCTGGGCCTGGGCGGGCAACTGGTTCTTGACGGAGCTGACCTGGGTATTGATTTCCGTCAAAGCCCGGTTCGCGTCGTAATTGAGGCGCAAGGTGGCCGTAATGGTCGACACGCCGCTGCTGCTCGACGAAGACAGATAATCGATGCCCTGCGCCTGGGCGATGGCCGATTCCAGCGGCTGCGTGATGAAACCGGCCACCGTCTGCGCATCGGCGCCGTAATAGGTGGTGGAGATCGTCACGACGGCGTTCTGCGTCTTCGGATACTGGTTGATCGGCAAACTGAACAGGGAGCGCGCGCCGAGCACCAGCAGCAGCAGGCTCACCACCATGGCCAGCACGGGTCGGCGGATAAAGAGATCGGTGAAGTTCATGGCGGCGCCTCAATGTTCCTGCGGCATGGGCCGTGGATTGTTGCGCGGCTCGACGACGTTGCTGATCACCACGGGGCTGCCGTTCTTGAGCTTGAGCTGCCCGCTGGTGACGACCTGCTGCCCCTCGGTGAGCCCCGTCAGCACGGCCACCTGGTCGCCGCGTGTTTCCCCCGTGGTGACAAACACTTGCCGCACCACCAGCTCGCCCGCCTTCGGCGCCGGCGCGCCGGCCTTGGGCGCCGGCGCCGCATGCACGACGAAGACGGTGGAACCATACGGGTTATACGTGATCGCCGTCTGCGGCAGGGTCAGATGATGCTGTTTCGCGCCCACTTCCACGTTGACGTTGGCAAACATGCCCGGCAACAACTGCCGTTGCGGATTGGCCACCGTGGCCTCCACCTGCACATTGCGCGTGGCGGGATCGACCTTGGAACTGATGGCGCTGACCTTGCCCGCAAACGCCGTGTTCGCGTGCGCGTCGTTCGACAGATTCAGTACCTGGCCCACTTGCAGGCCGCTCAGGTGCTTTTGCGGAATATGGAAGTCGACGTAGATGGGATCGATCGTTTGCAAGGTGACGATCTTGTCGCCGGGATTCAGGTATTGGCCCGGGTTGACGGTGGTGATGCCGAGTTTGCCCGCGAACGGCGCGCGGATGGTTTTCTTGTCCACCAGCGCCGCCTGCTGGGCGGCCAGCGCCTGGCGACTTTTCACGTCGGCCAGGTCGCTGTCGATCTGCGCCTGGCTGATCGCCTGCACGGCAAATTGCTGCCGATCGCGCGCCAGCACGGTGGCGGCCAGTTCGGCAGCCGCTTCCAGGGCCCGCAGTTGCGCCAGGTCGGCGTCGGCGTTCAGCTGCAGCAGCACTTGCCCCGCCGTCACCTCCTGGCCGGACTTGAAATGGACAGACCTGACGAGACCGGCGATTTCGCTCGTCACGTCGACGCCGCGCACGGCCACCAGCGTGCCCACGGAAGACAGATGCGGCTGCCATTCGACCTTGCGGATGATGGTCGCCGACACCGTCTCCGGCGCGGGCTTGGGCGAACTGGCCATCAGCTGGCGGATGTGCAGGAAAAATCCCAGCGCCAGCAGGGCAATCAACAGCAGCACCGCCCCCAGCATGATGAGCATGCGTTTCGTGCGTTTCGTCATGAATGCGCTCCTTGTCATTGCTTCCCGCGGCCGCTGCAAGTGGCAGATCGCCAGCCCGTCAATCCACGCCTGCCGCCACCGGCAAGGTCGCTGCCGTGGAAACGGCCGGCAGCGCCGGACGGTTCCACCAGCCGCCGCCCAGCGCCTGGAACAGCGCGGCGGTATCGGCATGGCGCGCCGCCTGCGCCTGCACCAGGCCCACCCTGGCCTGCTGGTAGGTACGCTGGGCGTCCAGCAGGCTCAGGTAACTGATGGCGCCCAGCTTGAATTGCTGCGTACTCAGCGCCAGCGATTCGCTGGCCAGCGCCTCCACCTCGGCTTGCTCCCGCAATGCGGCGGCGTCGGCCTCGAGGGCGCGCAGGCTGTCCGCCACGTTCTGGAAAGCGCCCAGCACGGTGGCGCGGTAATCGGCCGCCGCCCCCTCGTAGGCGGCGACGGCGGCACGCCGCCGGGCGCGCAGCGCGCCGCCATTGAAAACGGGCTGGGCCAGCCCGGCCGCCACGCCCCACACGGCCGAGCCGCGCTGCAGCAAGGCGGGAACGCTGGTGGCCAGCGCGCCAACATTGCCCGTCAAGGTGAATTGGGGATACATGGCCGCCGTGGCGACGCCGATCTGCGCGCTGGCCTGCTGCAGCAGCGCTTCGCTGGCGCGGATGTCGGGGCGCTGGCGCACGAGGGCCGACGGCAGGGAAAGGGGCAGGTCCTGCGGCAAGCGCAGCGACGCCAGCTCGAATTCAGGCAGGCCCGGTTCGCTGGGCAAGCGGCCCGCATACACGGACAGCTGGTGGCGCGTCAGGGCCAGGGCTTTTTGCAGCGGCGGCACGCCGGCGCGCGTCTGCGCCACCGTGTTGCGCTGGACCAGCACCGTGGCGCGGCCGATGGCGCCGAAACGCCATTGCTGTTCGATCAGCTCCAGCTGTTTCTGCTGCGCGTCGAGTATCTCGCCGGTGGCCTGCAGCTGGGCGCGCAAGGACGCTTCGCGGATGGCCGCCGTCACCAGGTTGGCCGTCAGGGCCAGGTACGCCGCTTCCAGCTGGTACTGCCTGTAGTCGACCAGCGCCTGCAAGCCCTCGAGCTGGCGCTTGTTGCCGCCAAACACATCCAGCGCATACGACACGTTCACCGAGGCATTGTACAAATTGAGGACGCCGCCCTTGCTTTCCAGGCTGCTGTTTTTTTCGCGGCTCACGCCCAGCTGGGCGCCCACCTCGGGGTACAGCAGGCTGCCGGACAGGGCGCGGTAATTTTCATCGGCCTGGCGCAGGGCCGCCTGGGCCGAGGCCAGGCCGGGACTGCGCGCCAGGGCGCCGCGCACCAGCCGGTCCAGCGCCGGCGACTGGAACAACGACCACCATTGCGCGGGGATATCCTGGCCCGGCACGAAGCGCTGCGCCTGGCCGGCGGGAGCGGGCGCCGCCACCGTTTGCGCCGGCAACGGAGTCGGCGTGTAGCTGTCGCCGCCGCCGGGAGCGGCGGGACGCTGGAAGTCAGGCCCGACGGCGCAGGCGGCCAGCAGGCAGGCCATGAGGATGCCGAGACTGGACTGCCGGAGGCTGGAGAACATGGTGCTTGTCCGATACGTTGCCGTGCCACATCACCGTTGAAAAGTATCCCGAAGTATCCCGTTACGGACTGGCGAACACGCCGCCACCCGTTCTACGATTGTAGAGCACCTGACGTAAAAAGAGCCTTCCGAAGAAGGCTCTTTGACCTGGCACAAGGATTGCGCAGCCGAGGCTGCCTGACTTACTTTTGCAGGCTGACGGACGCCGCTTTCGGCGCGCGGCGTCCCATCAGGAACAGCACGCCCTTCTTCAGCATGCGGTAGACGAAGCGCACCAGCAGCAGGGTCAGCACGCATTCGAGCAGGGTCAATAGCATGGCCACGGCCACCGGCATGCGCGCGGCGCGGCGGTGGAACTTGGCCACGGCGCCATCGCGGGCGATCTCGATGCTGTCATAGAAGGTCGGCACGACCAGCAGGGTCAGAATCGTCGAGGTGATGGTGCCGCCGATGATGGCGATCGCCAGTGGACGGTAGAACTCGCCGCCCTCGCCCAGGCCCAGCGCCACGGGGAACATGCCGGCGATCAGCGCGAACGTCGTCATCAGGATGGGGCGCAGACGCATGCGGCCCGCGTACATCAGCGCATCTTCGCGGCCATGGCCCTCTTCCTCGCGCTTGCGCGCCGCGTCCAGCAGCAGGATGGCGTTCTTGGCGACCAGGCCCATGAGCATGATGATGCCGATAAAGCTCATCAGGTTGAGGGTGTTGTTGGTGATCACCAGCGCCACCACCACGCCGATCAGACTGAGCGGCAAGGACATCATGACGGCCACCGGCGCGGTGAAGGAACCGAACTGCATCACCAGGATCAAATACATCAGGCCGATACCCATCACCAGCGCGATCAGCATTTCCGTGAACAGCTCTTGCTGGTCCTGGCCGGCGCCACCGAGCGCCAGGCCGTAGCCGGGCGGGAAGTCGATGGAGTTGGCCAGTTTCATGGCGTCGCTCGTCACTTCGCCGTTCGAGCGGCCTTGCGCATTGGCCGACACGGTGATCGTGCGCTTGCCGTTCTTGTGCTCGATGCCGGACGGCCCCTTGCCCATGGTGATGGTGGCGATCTGGTCCAGCGGCACCATTTGCGACGTGCCCGTCACGCTGATCGGCAGGCGCTCGATGTTTTCCGACGCCACGCGGTCGTCGGGATGCAGGCGCACGGCCACGTCGCGCGTCTCGCCCGTCGGATCGACCCAGTCGCCCACTTCCACGCCGGCAAACGCCACGCGCAACGATTGCGCCGCGTCGTTGACGGAAATACCCATCGAGTTGGCCAGGCCGCGGTTGAGCTCAATCTGCAGCTCGTTCTTCGGATCCTGCTCGGACAGGCCCACGTCGACGGCGCCGGGAATGGCGCGCAGCTTGTCCATGTAGGCGTTGGTAATTTCCATGAGTTTACGCGAGTCCGGCCCCGTGAATTCCACCTGGATGGGCTTTTGCGAACCGTTGCTCAAGTCATCCTGCACCACGTATTCGGCGCCCACCAGGCGCGACATCTTCTCGCGCAGCTCGACGGCGATTTCCTTGGCCGAACGCTTGCGGGTGTTGCGCTTGCCGATGTCGACATACACTCTTCCGCCGCCCGCATTGATGGAGCTGTTGGTGTCCTTGGTTTCAGGCAAGGTGCGCGCCAGCACGGCCGCCGCTTCCAGTTTCAGGCGCGAGTACTCGATGCTGCTCGACGACGGCGTGCGCACATTGATCATCAGGTTGCCCGAATCGGATGCTGGCAGGAAACTCGTGCCGCCATGCGTGGAGTGCAGAACGATGGCGCCCACCAGGCTGCCGAAGGCGATCACGGCCATCCAGCGGCGGTGATGCAGGGCCCAGGCGATCACGCGGCCGTAGCGGTCGGCCTGGTGGTCGAACCAGTGGTTGAATTTTTCCAGTACGCGGCCGATGCCTTTTTTCGGCGCCGAATGTTCCTCGACCGGGTCGCCCCAGTAGGCCGACAGCATCGGGTCGAGCGTGAACGAGATGCCCAGGCTGACGAGCACCGAGCACGTCACCGTCAAGGCAAACGGACGGAACCATTCACCGGAGATACCGGGCATGAAGGCGACGGGGATGAAGACGGCGATGATGGAAAAGGTCGTGGCGGCCACGGCCATGCCGATCTCGGCCGTGCCTTCCAGCGCGGCAGTGCGGCGGTCCTTGCCCATCTGCATGTGGCGCACGATGTTTTCACGCACCACGATGGCATCATCGATCAGCACGCCGATGGCCAGCGACAGGCCCAGCAAGGTCATGAAGTTCAGGGTAAAGCCGCACAGCCATACGGCGATGAAGGCGGCAATCACGGAAGTAGGCAGGCTCAGCGCCGTGATCAGGGTCGAACGCCACGAGTTCAGGAAGGCGTAGACGACGAAGATCGTCAGCACGGCGCCCAGCACCAGCGATTCGATCACGTTGTTCAAGCTATGCTGGGCGTTTTCGCCGCCATCGCGCGTCACTTGCAGGATCGTGCCTTTCGGCAAGGTCTTGTTGATTTCCGCCACCATGTCGCGGATCTTGTTGGCCACGCTGACGGTGGAGGCGTCGCGCACGCGAGTGATCGAAATACCCACGTTGGGCTTGCCGCTGCGCATGCTCAGGCTGTTGACCTCGGCAAAGCCGTCCTCGATGGTGGCCACTTGCGCCAGGCGCACGATTTCCTCGCCGCGGCGCTTGATCACCACCTTCTCGAAGTCGGCTGGCGATTCGATGCGGCCCACCAGGCGGATGCTTTTCTCGTCCAGGGTGCCGCGCACCTTGCCCACGGGCGCATTCGTGTTCTGGTTGCGCAAGGCGGTGACGACATCGCTGACGGAAACATTGTATTCGCGCAACTTTTCCGCCCGCAGCAACACCGACAGTTCGCGCTTGAGCGAACCGCCCACATTGACCAGCGCCACGCCATCGACGGTGCGGAAGCGGTCCGACAGCACGTCCTCGGCCAGGCGCGAGATTTCCGCATGGCTTTGCGAGTTCGACGACAGGGCCAGTTGCATGATCGGTTCGGCTGCCGGGTCGATGCGCTGCAAGATAGGCTCGCGCATTTCCGTCGGCAACTTGTAGCGCACGGCGGCAATCGCATTGCGGATATTGTCGGACGCTTCGATCAAATTGGTATTGAAGGAAAACTTCAGGAAGATGCTGGCCGAACCTTCATTCGAGTCGCTGTTGACTTCGGTCACGCCGGAAATGCTCTGCAAGGACTTTTCCAGGCGGTTCACCACTTCACGCTCGACCGTATCAGGTGATGCGCCAGGGTAAGGAATGCTGACGACGATGAACGGCACTTCGACGTCCGGATTCTGGTTGACGCGCAATTTCTTGAGCGCCAGCAGGCCGACGCACATCATGGCCAGGATCAGGACGATGGTGGCGGTGGGCCGCTTGATACTGAAATCGGAAAGGAACATGGCTTAGTTTCCTTTACCGGCAACGGCGCTGCTGCTGCTGGCCACGGCGGCGGCTGGCACGGCCTTGGCGGCCGTCAGCTCCACTTTCTGTCCATCCTTGAAGGTCGAGCCCGGCGTGCGCAGCACGGTGTCGCCACTGGCCAGGCCGCTTTGCACTTCCCACTGCCCCGTGCGCACATCGCGCGCGCCGATGCGCAAATTGACTTTATGCAAAGCCTTGTCCTTGACCTTCCACGTGTACGTCACGTCGCCCGCCTTCACCAGGGCCGAGTCGGGAATCATCAGCGCGCTGACGGTTTCCGTCTCGATACGCCCTTCCGCATACAGACCGGCCACACGCGGCTGTTCCTTGTCGTTGAAATCGACCAGCACGGCCACCTGGCGCGTGACGGCGTTGGCGGCCGGATCGACGCGGCGCACCTTGCCCGCGAAATCCTGGCCTGGATAGCCATTGATGCGGAACAGCACGGGTTGGCCCACCTTGACGACGCCGATCTTGTCGGCCGACACCAGGCCTTCCAGGCGCATGCTGGTCGGATCGATGACCTTGATCAATTCCTTGCCGATTTGCGCCGTATCGCCATTCGATACCTTGCGCTCGCTCACGATGCCGTCGAACGGCGCGCGCACGAGGGTGCGCTGCAGCTGCTGGCGGGCTTGCACGGCGCGGCTTTTCGCGGCGGACAAATCGCTTTGCGCATTGTTGCGGCGGATTTCCGCGTCTTCCAGCGCCTGCGTCGACGTCATGCCCGAGGCGCGCAGGGTTTTCATGCGCTGGAACATGCGTTCGGACTGCTCCAGCACCTGGCTGGCGGCGCGACTGGCTTCCTCGGCCGAATTGAGGCTGTCGCGGATGGACGTTTCGTCCAGGCGCACGAGCACGTCGCCCCGCTTGACGACTTCACCGTTTTCCTTCATGACCTGGATCACCACGGCCGACACTTCGGCGCGCAAGTCCGCATTGCGCTCGGGCTGCACGGAACCGGTGATGACGGGCCCCGACGCCAGCGCATTGCTCTGGATGGTCAGCAGGTCTTCCGGGGAAACCAGCAGATTGACGGCAGCGCCCGCCTGTTCCTTGCCATTCTTGCCGCCCTTGCCGGGATCTTTGGATTCTTTGCCGCAGGCGGCCAGGGCGGAAGCGATTGCCAGAACAAACAGGGTTTTGCGCAACATGGGTAATTCTCCGGATAGAAAGCACCAAGACCGTCCCGGCGGCCCGGATAGGGTGGCAGGCGATCGCAGGCATATATTTTTATTAAAACCACAAGCGCCAAAGTATCCATGAGCGCGTCTGGACATGTCAATCGGCGGCTTCCTGTAATGCTTTAATCAATGGATGAAACGTAGTTTTTGCGCCCTGAAACGCAAAACCCCGCCTTCAGGCGGGGTTGTGCGTGGCGGGGGAAAGACGCTTAGCGGGCAAACACGGTGTTGATCAGGAAACCGATCGCCACGCCCGTGCACAGGCCGCCGGCGATTTCCACCAGGGTATGGCCCATGCGCTCGCGCAAGGTCTTGTGCGCGGCGCTGGCCGCCTCACCGGCCAGGCGGTTGATGGCCGCTGCCTGCTTGCCCACGTGCTGGCGCAAGCTGTTGGCGTCGATGATGACGATGAAGGCCAGGGTCACGGCCACGCCGAAGGCCGGGTGGGCTATGCCTTCGCGCAAGGCGATCAGGGTGGCCATGCTGGAGACGACGGCGCTATGGTTGCTGGGAAAGCCGCCATTGCCGACCAGGCCGAACGCCCATTGCCGCGTGCGGACACTGTTGATCAGGAATTTGATCGGTCCGACCAGGATCCAGGTGATCAGGGGCGTGACGAGGTAAGCGATATCCACGGGGTATTCCTTCTTCTATATGTCTGTCAAGTGTGTGAGGGGCTGCGGCAGCCGGAGGGGCGCGCCGCAATTATCGCAGATCGGCCGCGCCAGCAGAACTGTCTGTCGCCGGCCTATAAAACGCCGCCCCCGGCGGCAACTAATATAAAATCATGGCATATACAACAATTGACGTATATCAACACTGAGTGCGGCGCGCACAGCGGCGCGGATAATCAAACGTCTACACACTTGCAACGGGGTCCTCATGCGACATTTCAGAATTTCCTTTTTAGTCACTTTTATCCTGATGGCGGTGTCCGGCTGGTGGGGTTACAGCCATGCCGGCGTGCCGGGCATGATCCAGGCGCTGTGGATCACGGGCGTGCTGGGCGTCATGGAAGTGTCACTGTCGTTCGACAATGCCGTGGTGAATGCCTCGGTCTTGCGTCACTGGAATGAATTCTGGCAAAAACTGTTTTTGACGGTCGGTATTCTCGTGGCCGTCTTCGGCATGCGCTTGCTGTTTCCACTCGTCATCGTTTCCGTCGCCACGGGCCTGGGCCTGGTCGACGTGTGGACCATGGCCACCACCACGCCGGACGTGTATGCCAAGCACCTGACGGACAACCATGCGCAAGTGGCGGCCTTCGGCGGCGCTTTCCTGCTGCTGGTGTTCCTGAACTTCCTGTTCGACGACGAGAAGGAATTGCACTGGCTGGGCTGGGCCGAGGAAAAAGTCAACGCGCTGGGCACCGAAAGCCTGGCCGTGCTGATCACCATGGGCGCCGTGGCCGCCTGCGTGGCGATGGGCCCTGCGGAACAAAAATACAGCGTGCTGGCCTCGGGCATCGTCGGCATCGCCGTCTACATCGGCGTGAACTGGATCAGCGGCTTGCTGGAAGAAGGCGAACCGGACTTGCAGGATGACGCGGAAGAAGCCGCCGCGCCAGCCAAAAACGGCAATGGCGACCTGGTGAAAACGGTGGCGCGCGGCAGCATCGGCGGCTTCCTGTACCTGGAAGTACTCGATGCGTCGTTCAGCTTTGACGGCGTGATCGGCGCGTTCGCCATCACCAACGACGTCGTCATCATCATGCTGGGCCTGGCCATCGGCGCCATGTTCGTGCGCTCGATGACGGTGTTCCTCGTGCACAAGGGTACCCTGGACGAATTCGTCTACCTCGAGCACGGCGCCCATTATGCGATCGGCATCCTGGCCTTGATCATGCTGGCGTCCGTCAAGTACCATATTCCGGAGTGGTTCACGGGCCTGTCGGGCGTGGCCTTCATCCTGGTCTCGCTGTGGTCATCCCTGCGTTATCGCAAACGGCACGCGGCACAAGCTTGAAATCGGGGGTTCCGCCCCCAATTGAGAGAGTAATGGCACGAGCGCCTTGCGCTCATCCCATGAAGGCATGTTTAAGTAACTTACTGAAAAGGAGCACCACATGGCAATCAGTTTGCAAAAAGGCGGCAACGTCAACCTGAGCAAGGAAGCACCGAACCTGAAGAAGATCATCGTCGGCCTCGGCTGGGATCCTCGTTCGACGGACGGCGCCACCTTCGACCTTGACGGTAGCGCTTTCCTCCTGAAAAGCGACGGCAAAGTCCGTGGCGACTCTGACTTCATTTTCTACAACAACCTGAAGTCGACCGACGGTTCCGTCGTGCACACGGGCGACAACCAGACCGGCGAAGGCGAAGGCGACGATGAGCGCATCGAAATCGACCTGACCCGCGTACCGAGCGACATCGACCGCATCAGCATCACCGTCACCATTCACGACGCCGACGCGCGCCGCCAGAACTTCGGCATGGTCTCGAAAGCCTTCATCCGCTGCCTGAACGCGGAAGGCGAAAAAGAAATCGCCCGCTACGACCTGTCCGAAGACAGCTCGACGGAAACGGCGATGATCTTTGGCGAAATCTATCGCTACAACGGCGAATGGAAGTTCAAGGCCATCGGCCAGGGCTTCAACGGCGGCCTGGGGCCCCTCGCACGTTCGTTCGGCGTCAACGCTTGATTTTTTCTTGAGCTAAACGCAGCCGCCTGAATATCCTCAGGCGGCTTTTTTTTGGAGATTTATCATGCCAGTATTTAGTGTCACCGGCGACGTCGATCCATTCCTCCACGTCAGCATGAAGCAGGGCGAAACCATCTATTGCGAATCCGATGCGATGGTGATGATGGAAACGGCGCTGGACTTGAAGGGCAAGATGACGGGCGGCCTGGGCAGCGCCATCATGCGCCGCTTCGCGAATGGCGAGTCGTTCTTCCAGCAGCATATCGAAGCGGTGCGCGGCAGCGGCGACTGCCTGCTCTCGCCCACCCTGCCGGGCGCCATCGAAGTGGTCGACGTGGGCGCGCGCCAGTACCTGCTCAACGACGGCGCCTTTGTCGCCGCCACCTCGGGCACGGAAATGAAGGTGCGTACGCAAAGCATCGGCAACGCGCTGTTCGCCCAGTCGGGCGGCTTCTTCGTCATGGAGACGGCCGGCACCGGGCAAGTGGTGGTGTCGGGCTTCGGCTCCATGTTCCAGCTCGACGTCGAGCCGGGCAAGGATGTCGTGATCGACAATTCCCACGTGGTCTGCTGGGACAATAGCCTGAAATACGAGATTTCCGTGACCACGGGCGGCGGCGCCAGCGGCGGCGGCATCGGCGGCTTCCTCGGTAATATCGTCAATAGCGTGACCAGCGGCGAAGGCATCGTGCTGCGCTTTTCCGGCTCGGGCAAGGTCTTCATCTGCTCGCGCAACCGCGACGCGTTCCTCAAATGGACAGCCAGCGGCAAAGCTAGCTAGAGGCACCTGACCAAACCTACTACGCGTCGGCATAGGCGGGCTGCGATGCTCACCGGCTCGGCGCCCCCGTACTTAGTACGGTTGCGCTTCTCGGCCACCTCTTCCTTCCGCTCGCTACGGTTTTGTCAGGCGCTGTTAGTTTGTTGCTCAACGTTGTAGTTCAAAAAAAATTCTAAGGCCAGGTTAAGTCTGGCCGCTTAGAATACCCGCGCGCGCACCTGCGCGCGGCTTCCCCTATTTCCACCCGGTCCCCGTACATGCAAAGAGTCTGGTTCAACAAAACATTTTCCTCGGTCGGCACGGCCATACGCCTGATCCGCGAAGCCGACGTGGCCGCAACGGGCGGCGTGCCCCGCTATCACATCGTGTGCAGCAATACGAATGCGCACGCGGCGGCCTTCCTGTCGGCCCACGAATATGCGGTCGAACCGTCGGGACTGACGGGCCACAATTATGTCGAGTGGTGCCTGGAGTTTTGCCGCGACCGCCACATCACGATTTTCTGGCCCGGCAAGGAAGCGGGCCTGATCGGCAGCGCCAGCGCGCGCTTCGCCGCCCTCGGCACGCGCGTGCTCAGCGTGGCCAGCGAAGAGACCCTGGCCCTGATGCACGACAAGGCGCGCTTCTGCGACGGCCTCGATCTGCCGATGGCGCGTCCGGCCGACTACCGCGCCGTCGCCACCATCGAAGAATACGACGCCGCCTACGCCGAGCTGCGCCCGCTGCATCGCAAGCTGTGCATCAAGCCCTCGGAATCCGTGTATGCCCTGGGCTTTGCCATTCTCGATGAAGAGCGCAGCAGCGCCCAGCTGCTGCTGGCCGGCGCCGCCTACCAGATCAATGCGCAAGAGCTGCGCAGCGGCCTGGCGCAGATGGAAACGTTCAAGACCCTGCTGCTGATGGAATACCTCGACGGCCACGAATACAGCGCCGACTGCGTGGCCGACCAGGGCAAGCTCATTTGCGCCGTACCGCGCAAGAAGCTGCACGGGGGCGGCAGCGGCCAGCTGATCGAGCTGCGCGCCGACTTGCTGGCGGCCTGCGACAAACTGGCGCGCGACTACCGCCTGAATGGCGTCTTCAACATCCAGTTTCGCGTAGGCGCGAACGGCCTGGCACTGCTGGAGATCAACCCGCGCATGTCGGGCGGCATCGGCATGGCGTGCGCGGCAGGCCCCAACCTGCCCTATTTGGCGCTGGCCGGTTTCGACCAGGGCTTTGACAAGCTCACCGTGCCCGCCGTCCACGAAGGCATGCGCGTGGGCGAAGCCGCCTACGCCGTGGAGCTGCCATGAATCTCGTCAAGCAGCAGATGCCGACGGGCGAGCTGACCCTGCAAGTGGACGAGGCGCGCTTTCCGCTGGACGGGCTGATCGGCTTTGCCGCGCGCGCCAACGCCAAGCGGGGCTTTTTGTTCCTTTCAAAAGTGCTGGGCAAGCACTGGCCCGTCGCACCGCGCGCCATGCAAGCCATCCACGACGATCTGGCCGCGCAGATCCCCCCCAGCCTGCCCGGTCCCGTGGTCTTCATCGCCATGGCGGAAACGGCCGTCGGCCTGGGCCAGGGCGTGTTCGAGGCGTGGCTGCGCGCCAATCCCGGCTCGTCCTGCAAGGCGCTGTTCCTGCACAGCTCGCGCTATCGCGTGGGCACGGTGCCCTTCTTCGAATTCGAGGAATCGCACAGCCACGCGCCGCGCCAGTTCCTGCATTTGTCCGACGCGGCCAGCGCCCTGTTTTCCACGGCGCGCAGCCTGGTGCTGATCGACGATGAAGCGTCGACCGGCAACACCTTCGCCAACCTGGTGCAAGTGTGCCGCGCGCGCTATCCGCAGCTGGAAAAGCTGCACCTGGGCGTGATCACCAATTTCATGGGCCAGGCCGCCAACGCGGGCTTGAGCGAGCGTTTCGGCCTGCCCACCAGCATCGGCGCGGCCCTTTCCGGCCAGTACGCCTTCCAGGCCGGCGACGCACCGGCTCCCGTGGCGGCCAGCGCGCAGCGCTTCGAGGCGAATGCGGAACGGGGCGCCAGCCCCGCGTTCGGGCGCATCGGCGTGGGACGCGCATTGAGCCCGCCGCAAGGCCTGGCGGTGCAGCTGGCGCAGGAAATCGGCGCCGGCGACTCCGTGCTGGTGCTGGGCACGGGCGAATTCATGCACCCGTCGTTCCTGCTGGCGCGCGAACTGGAAAGCCTGGGCAAGAACGTGGTGGTGCAATCGACCACGCGCTCGCCGATCTTGTCGTGGGGCGCCGTCGGCCATATCGTCCGCTGCGACGACAACTACGGCGAAGGCATCGCCAATTACCTGTACAACGTGGCGCCTGGCCAGTACCAGCACGTTTTCATCTGCCATGAAACCCCGGCCAGCCCGGCCCTCATGCAACTCGCCGGCCAGCTCAATGGCCGCCTGTTCCACTTTCAGTCAGAGACCAAAATTGAAGAAATTCCTGTTTGTTGACCTGGACGACACACTGTTCCAGACGCCGAAAAAATGCCCGGGCGAGACCGGCCTGCAAGCGGCCGCCTATTTGAAAAATGGCGACGCCTGCTCGTTTACGACGGCGCGCCAGCGCGCCTTCTTTGAATTCGCGCAAAGCGGCATGACCCTGATTCCCGCCACGGCGAGAAATGGCGACGCCTTCCGCCGGGTCGACCTGCCGTTTACCAGCTACAGCGTGCTCGATTACGGCGGCATCGTGCTGCAGCCGGGCGGCGCGCTCGACGCGGGCTGGCTGGCCCTGATGCAGGACGACATGCAGACGGCCCTGCCCGGCCTGCGGGACGCCATGCGCATCATCGACGATTTCCAGGCCAGGACGGGCATGCCCTCGCGCGCGCGCCTGATCGAAGACTACAACACGCCGTTCTACATCGTCGTCAAGGATCATGAAGCGCGCGGCGAGCGCCTGGCCGACATCGAGGAGCAGGTGCTGCAACAGTGGATCGCCACGGAAGGCAGCGACTACTTCATCCACCGCAACGGCAACAACCTGGCCGTGCTGCCGAAGACCCTGAACAAGGCGCGCGCCGTGGCTTACCTGCGCGCGGAGCTGGAAGCCGAGCATGGCCCCATCGTCAGCTTCGGCATGGGCGACAGCCGTTCGGACGCCCGCTTCATGGCCGCCTGCGACTACGCCATCATCCCCAACGGCACCCAGCTGGCGGCACTCACGGTGGCGGCGCTATGAGCGAAGGCACGCAGCATTTCAGCGGCAGCTACCGGCAGGAAGACGTCCATTTTCTGCTCACGCCGATGGCGCTCGAACCCATCCTCGACCTGGCCGAAAAAGAGCGGCTGATCCAGTCGGGCCAGCGCCACTACAGCGAAATGCTGTCGCCGGAATCCCTGCCCTCGCCCGCCTACCTGGCGCTGTTCCAGAGCGCGTTCGCGGCCAACCGCCTGCAGATGGCGCGCGACTGCCTGCGCCTGGCGGCCCTGATCGCGGCGCGCCGCGCGGGGCCCGTCACGCTGGTGTCGCTGGCGCGCGCCGGCACGCCCGTGGGCGTCATCCTGGGCCATTTGCTGCGCCAGGTGTTCCAGCGCGAGTGCAGCCATTATTCCGTTTCCATCATCCGCGACCGCGGCATCGATGCGAACGCCTTGAAACACATCCTGGCGCAGGGCCATGCCGCCGAATCCATCGTCTTCGTCGACGGCTGGACGGGCAAGGGCGTGATTTCGCGCGAACTGCGCCAGACGGTGAACGATTTCAACGCCGCCAATGGCACGGCCATCGACGGCGGCCTGTTCGTGCTGTCCGACCTGGCCGGCACGGCCGCCTGCGCCGCCTCGGCCAGCGACTACCTGATCCCGTCGAGCATCTTGAACGCCACCGTCTCGGGCCTCGTCAGCCGCTCCGTGCTCAATGATGCCATCGGTCCGGACGACTTCCACGGCTGCGTGTACTACGCGCAGTTCGAGCAGCACGACCAGTCGCGCGCCTTCGCCGACGGCCTGGTGGCCGACGCCATGGCGGTCGCCGCCAGCAGCGGCATCCCGCTGGCCGAAGCGAGCGATGCGCCAGCCATGGCGGCCCGCTCGCAAACCTACATGGCCGCCGCGCAGCAGCAATACGGCATCAGCGACATCAACCTGATCAAGCCAGGCATCGGCGAAGCGACGCGCGTGCTGCTGCGCCGCGTGCCCGAGCGCCTGATCGTGCGCGACACGAATGCGCCGGACGTGGCACATTTGCTGCTTCTGGCGCAGGAAAAAGCCATACCCGTCACAGTAGAACCGGCGCTGCCTTACCAGGCGGTCGCCCTTATCAGGAGCGCAGTCGATGGATAACAACTCCCTACACCCGCAAAGCGAGCATAAGGCGGCGCTGGGCGCCTCCATGTATGTGCCGACCACGCACAAGGACTTGCTGGCGATCGCCAATGGCGACAAATTCAGCCATCTGCGCTCGGTCATTCTTTGCACCGAAGACGCCATCGCGGAACGCGACCTCAGTTACGCGCTGTTCAACCTGTCGCTGGCGCTGCAAAACATGTGCGAGGAATCGGACACCTTGCGCTTCGTGCGCGTGCGCAATCTCGAGGTGCTGGCGCGCGTGCTGGCCATGCCGGGCGCCGACAAATTGAGCGGCTTCGTGCTGCCCAAATCCACGCGCCACAATTTCGCCGCGTATTTCGATCTCGTGCGCCACACGCATCACTTGCTGATGCCGACCCTGGAAACGGCGGAAGTGTTCGACGACGAGGAAATGAAGCAATTCCGCATCGTCCTGTCGGCGCCGGAAGTGCGGCGCCGCATCCTGGCCCTGCGCATCGGCGGCAACGATTTATTAGCCCTGCTGGGCCTGCGCCGTCCCACCAGCGGCACGATTTATTCGACGCCGCTGGGCCAGGTCATCGGCCGCCTGGTGACCATCTTCAAGCCGCACGGCTTCCAGCTGACGGCGCCCGTCTTCGAGCACCTGTCGCAGGGCAGCTGGCTGGACGCCGAAGTGGCGCAGGACATGGCGCACGGCATGATCGCCAAGACGGCCATCCACCCGGACCAGGTGCCGCAGATCGAGCGCCACTACCAGGTGGCGCAGTCGGACATCGAACTGGCGCTGCGCATCATCGACCCGGACAGCCCGGCCGTATTCCGCATGCAGGAATCGATGTGCGAAGTGGCCACGCACAGCAGCTGGGCGCAGCGCATCATCGAGCAGGCGCGCCTGTTCGGCATCCGCCATGCGGCCGACGCGGCGCCGGCGCACCTGGCCAATACCTCATTGACTCAACTCTCAAGCGACGAAGGGATTGCACGACCATGACCAATTTCACACGCGGACAAAAAGGCAAACTGGCGGACCTGGGCTTGAATGGCCCGTTTGCCGTCACGCTCGATATCGCATCGGGCTCGATGGAAGTGGACGTCAGCTGCTTCGGCGTCGATGCGGCCGGCAAGCTGTCGGACGACCGCTACATGGTGTTCTACAACCAGAAAAGCGCGCCGGACAACGCCGTCACGGTGGAGCTGAACGGCCCCCGCTCCACCTTCCAGGTGGACCTGTCCCGCCTGCCCGCCTCGATCGACAAACTGGTGTTCACGGCGGCGACGGAACAGGGCAGCATGCGCGCGCTGGGCAACTCCAGCATGGCGCTGGGCCAGGCAGCCACGTTCGCCTTCACGGGCACCGACTTCCAGGACGAGAAAGCCGTCATCATCGGCGAACTGTATCGCCGCGACGGCAGCTGGCGCTTCGGCGCCGTGGGCCAGGGTTTCGCGGGCGGCCTGGCGGCGCTGCTGAAGCACTTCGGCGGCAGCGAGGCGGCGCAATCGGCCCCGGCACCCATCCCCGTGCCCACGCCGGCGGCCCCGCCGGCGGCGAATAAAATCTCGCTGTCGAAGATCCGCCTGGAAAAACGCGGCGACAAGATCTCGCTCGACAAGCGCGACAGCGGCGGCTATGGCCGCATCCGCGTCAACCTGAACTGGAACCAGAACGCGTCGCAAGGCCAGGCGCCCGCCTCCAAGCTCGACACGGGCTTCCTCGGCAAGCTGTTCAACAAGCCGGCCGGCCGCGCGGGCGGCATCGACCTCGACATCGGCTGCCTGTTCGAAATGAGCAACGGCGCCAAGAGCGCCGTGCAGGCGCTGGGCAACAGCTGGGGCGCGTATGACAGGCCGCCGTACATCCACCTGGAAGGCGACGACCGCACGGGCAGCGTCAGCAGCGGCGAAAACATCTTCATCAACGGCACCCATTTCGACCAGATCAAGCGCGTGCTCGTGTACGCCTTCATCTACGAAGGCGTGCCGAACTGGGCCGCCACGGATGGCGTCGTGACGATCGAGATTCCCGGCCAGCCGACGGTGGAAGTGCGCCTCGACAGCGACAGCCAGCACGCCATGTGCGCCATCGCCATGCTGGAAAACCACGGCGGCAACCTGCAGGTGACAAAATTGGTGGAATACTTCGGCGGCCAAGGTAAAATCACGGCGCACCAGGCCATGGACGAACGCTACAATTTCGGCCTGAACTGGAAAGCCGGACGGAAAGACTAACTCTTTCTCCAACTAAACAATTCCCCCCCTTAACATGACCCCTACGACCAAAAAAGTCACCTTCGCCTTCGTCATCTTCCTCGTGGCCGGCTTCCTGCTGCTGGCCGCCTACACGTGGATGGCCCTCAGTTTTTCGTACTCGGAAGGCGAACGGGCGGGTTACCTGCAAAAGTTCTCCAAGCGGGGCTGGATCTGCAAGACCTGGGAAGGCGAGTTGCTGCTGACGGCGCTGCCGGGCACCATCCCGGAAAAATTCCAGTTCAGCGTGCGCGACGAGGACGTGGCGAAGCAGCTGACGGCCGCCGCCGGCAAGCGCATCCTCGTCACCTACAGCCAGCACAAGGGCGTGCCCACGCAATGCTTCGGCGAGACGGAATATTTTGCCGATAAAGTCGTGTTGAGCCAGTAACACCGCCGTTCCCGCAGTCCGGCGCCGGCAGCCCTTGCTGGCCGGCGCCCTCCCGTCCCCCTCCCGCCCCTGCATGCCCCCCCGCAAAAATAATTTTCTAGCAAGAAATTTATTGCGTGCCTCACACATGCGCACTTTCTTATACACTTGCGCAACTAGTTCTGACTGAAACAATCTACGAATGTAGCAAATAGGCGTGACGGTTGCCCTTCCGCATGACGTCCAGCCAGCCGACCTTTAGCGTGCATCATCACCATCGGATACCTCATGCGCAAGCAACTTTCCGCCCTGGCCCTGCTGGCCGCCTCGCTCCCCCTGTCCGCCCGGGCACAGGACCTGTCCGGCATGGCCGGCGTCCTGAAAGTGCACTCGACCAGGGAGCGCACCTTTGTGGCCGCCATCAGCTACACGCAGCCGGTGGGCCAGCACAACGCCGTCAGCCTGTCCTACATCAATGAAGGCCACCCGGAAGACCATCACCGCGACGGCATGGCGGGCCAGTTCTGGCTGCGCACGAAGAAGGTGGACCAGGGCCTGATGCTGGGCGCCGGCGCGGGCCGCTATTTTTTCTTCGACACGGCCAGGACCGACGACGGCTTGCACAACTTCGACAATGACCACGGCTGGGGCTCCATCGTCAGCCTGCAGGCGCGCTGGCAGTTCGACAACCGCTGGTATGCGCAAGCGCAGCTCAACCGCATCAAGCCGGACGGCAAGGACAACACCACGCACCTGCTGATTGGCGCTGGCTACCGCTATGACGGCGTGCCCGGCGCCAAGCTGCACTTGCAGAACTGGGCCCACGACGACACCCTGACCTTATCGACGGGCCATACCATCGTCAACAGCTTGCGCTCCGAGTCCTCGCGCCCGTTCACCCTGGAATACCGGCGCGCGGTGGGAAAATACGTGGACTGGAGCGTCACCGCCCTCGATGAAGGCGATACCGACCTGGCGCACCGGCGCGGCGTGGCCGCCCAGCTGTGGCTGATCCGTTCGCTCAATGAAAAGGTGGAATTCGGCATGGGCGGCGGCCCGTACGTGGCGTGGGACGGGCGCGACACCCAGGGCCACGGCACGCGCCTGACCGGCTTGCTGTCAGCCGTGGCCCGCTACCACGTCGACCGCCGCTGGGTGGCGCAAGTGGCGTGGAACCGGGTGGTGACGGATTATCACCGCGATGCGGATGTCTTGCTGATGGGGGTGGGCAGGAAGTTTTAAACGTTCCAGCCTAGCGCGAACGCCAGACGGCGCCAACATCATTCGGCTGCGTCAGGCGCTCGATCACTTCGCGCGTCAAACTGGCCGAACTCACTTGTTCGGCTTTCGCGCGGGCCGCGCTCAAGGAGCTGGAAAACGCGCTTTGCGGCTGCTCCAGGCTGGCGCGCAGGGCGGCCAGTTCGCGCTCCTGCTGCTGCGCGCGCGCCGTTTCCATATCCAGCAACTGCTGCTTGGCCTCAGCCATCGCGCGCGTCGTGTCGGCCGCCTTGCGCTGCAGGGCGGCATGGGCCTGGGCGCTGGCCAGCAAGGCTTGCTGCGCGTCGAGCTTCTCGCTGGCGGCCTGCTGCGCGGCCCGTTCCAGCTGCTCGCGCTGGCGCATGGCGTCGAGCGCCTGCTGTTCCATGGCGACGCGCGTTTCCGCTGCCGCCGTCGCCTGCTTTTCCGCTTCCAGGCGGCCGGCGATGGCTTGCGAAGCGCGCTCTTCGGCACTGCTGGTCTGGCGCTGCTGCACCAGTTTTTGCGCGATCAGGGCCAGCGACTCGCGCTCGGCCGCGACGAAATCGCGCTCGGACGCCAGCAACGCTTCGGCCGCTTGCGCCTTGTCTTCTTCCACGCGGGCGCGCTCGCCATGCACTTGTCCCAGTTCCACGGCCAGGCGCGCCTGCGCCTGCACGGCTTGCGCGGCGGCGGCTTTCTGTTCGCCTTCGACCAGCGCCTGGTCCATCAAGATGCGGATGGCGTCGGCTTCCTTTTGCGCCGCTTCCCGCAAGGCCTGTTCGGCCGCATGCTGGCCGCGCAACAGTTCCGCTTGCGCGCCTTCGGCGGCGATGCGTTCCTGCGCCGCGGCGAACGCCAGCGCTTCCGCCTCCAGTTTCTCTTTCAGGGCGGCGATGGCCGCTTGTTCGGCGGCCAGGCGCTCCTGTTCGGCCTGCAGCAGCTGCTCTGCCTGCCGGGCTTTTTCCTGCGCCAGTTGCGACGCTTGCGCCTGCGCGGCCAATGTCGCCTGGCCGGCCTCGACCTCGGCCTGCTCGGCAGCGTTCTGGCTGGCGGCCAGTTCCGCCGCCTGACGCGCCAGTTCGGCCCGTTCCTGCGCCAGGCTGGCGGCGCGCTGCTGCTCTTCCAGTTCGCGCGCGGCCGCCACGGCCGCTGCCTGTTCGGCCGCTTCGCGTGCCTTGGTTTCTTCGAGAGCCGCCGTTTCCGCCTCCAGCCTGGCGTGGCCGGCGATTTCCGCATCCTGTTCGGCCGTCACGCGGGCCAGCGCCACGGCGCGCAGCTGGCGGTCCACTTCGATGCGCGCCTCGGTGGCGGCAAGGATGCGCACGTCGGCGTCGCGGCGCGCCTGCGCGCTGGCCACGGCCACCATCTCCAGGCGCTCGCGGTGGATGGCCGCGTCGCGCAATTCCTTTTCCGTCTGCAGGCGCAAACGCAGGGACTGCGCCGCATGGCGTTCCGATTCCGCCTGCGCCAGCGCGATGGCTTCGCGTTCCTGTTCCAGGTGCGCCAGCGCGCGCGCTTCTTCCAGCGCGCGCACTTCGGCGGCGGCGCGGTTGAAGGCCGATTCCAGCGCGATCTGGTCGGCGCGCTCGCGCTGCACCGTCAATTCCAGCGCTTCGCTTTCCGCTTCGGCCAGCATCTGCGCCGTCTGGCGCGCGCCGTGCGCATGGCGCTCGCGTTCACGCGCCAGCACGGCGACCCTTGCATCGGCCGAGGCGATGCCCACCATTTCTTCCTTGGCCGCCTGCACGGCGGCGACGCGCTCGACGGCTTGCAGGCGCGCCTGCTCCGTCTGCACCTGCAATTCCTCGGCGGCGCGGGCGGCCTGCTCGGCCAGTTCCGACTGCACCGCCACCTGCTCGCTGGCGCGCAGCCGGCTTTCCTGTTCGGCGCGCGCGCGCTGTTCGGCGGCCAGGCGGATGGCATTGTCGGACTCCACGCGGGCGCGCAGTTCGGCCGTCTCCTGCTTGACGGCTTCCAGGCGGGCCACGCTCGCTTGCGCGGCGGCGCGCATGGTGTCGAGACGTTCGCGGTTGGCGGCGATCGCTTCTTCGGCCGCCTGCGCATTTTGCTGCGCGGCGGCGGCGGCGGCCGCGTCGATGGCGGCGCGGTCCTCGGCCAGCGAGCGCACGCGCGCCTCGGCCAAGGCCCGGCTTTCGGCGGCGCAGGTGGCCTTCGCTTCCGCTTCCACGCGGGCGATCGCCTCGTGGATGGCTTTCAATTCCATTTTCTGGCGTTCGGCGGCGGGCGCCTTGCCGTCGGCTTCCGCTGCCGGTGCGGCTTGCAGTTCGGGCGTGATGGCGGCAGACGGCGCTTCCGCCTTGCGCTCCAGGTCCTTGAAATCATGCAGCGAAACGATGCTGTCCTGGTCGAACTCGTCGTCGGCCGAATAGGCGACGGTGAGGGAGGCGGCCTGGCGCTGATTTTGCTGTGCTTGCATGATTTCTCGCTTATTCGGGTGAATGCCGTTGCTTATGGGGTTATTACCACCATTATCGAACAGGCATGCACCAATCAGCACGGCAAGAAGAGGGGCGTTTACCGCCCTTTTCCCGCGTTTAGGTCAAATAGGCCACAATGGCGCTTCATCCATCAAGGCCACCTGCTCCCTGAGTTCCAGGATGCGGTCCTGCCAGTAGCGCTGCGTGTTAAACCACGGGAAGGCGACGGGGAAGGCGGGGTCGTCCCAGCGGCGCGCCAACCAGGCGGAATAATGGATCAGGCGCAGGGTGCGCAGCGCTTCGACCAGGTACAGCTGGCGCGGGTCGAAATCGCAAAAATCCTCGTAGCCGGCCAGGATGTCGCTCATCTGGCGCACCTGGTCGCCGCGCTCGCCCGACAGCATCATCCACAGGTCCTGGATGGCCGGGCCCATGCGGCTATCGTCGAAATCGACGAAATGCGGGCCGGCGTCCGTCCACAGCACGTTGCCGCCATGGCAATCGCCATGCGTGCGCAGCACGGCCACGTCGCCCGCGCGGTCATAGCAGCGCTTGACGCCGTCGAGCGCCTGCTGCGCCACGCTGGAATACGCGGCCAGCAGCTCGGGCGGCAAAAAATCACCTTCCAGCAAGAATTCGCGCGGCTCGACGCCGAACGTCTGGCGGTCGAGCGCCGGCCGCTCCTGGTAGGTGGACAGCGCGCCGACGGCGTGGATGCGGCCGATGAAGCGCCCTATCCATTCCAGGGTCGCCGGGTCGTCCAGCTCGGGCGCGCGGCCGCCGTGGCGGGGAAAGACGGCGAAGCGGAAGCCATGGTACTGGTGCAGCGTGCTGCCATTGATTTCCAGCGCCGGCACCACCTGGATTTCGCGCTCGACCAGCTCGGAGACGAACGCATGTTCCTCCAGGATGGCCGTGTCGCTCCAGCGCGCGGGACGGTAAAACTTGGCCACCAGGGGCGCGCCGTCTTCGATGCCAACCTGGTAGACGCGGTTTTCATAGCTGTTCAGGGCCAGCAGGCGGCCATCGCCGCGCAAGCCCACGCTGTCGAGGGCGTCGAGCACGCAATCGGGGCTCAGGGCGGAAAAGGGATGGACGGGCCGGTCGTCCGCGTGCGGCTGGTTTTCATTGTGCATAAGCGACATTGTAAGGCGCGCGCGGGCCGCCGGTGCAAACACTTCGGTGATGAAGCGCCGCAAGGCGTATACTGGCGGCTTATATTCAATACAAAGAGCAAGCCATGCAACTCGAACAGCCATTATCAGAAAAAGAATTCGACGAATTAGACCAATTCCTGTTGTCGGAGCGCTGCTCCGAAGACGCGATGACCATGGATATGCTGCACGGCTATCTGACGGCCGTCGCCATCGGCCCGGAACCGATCATGCCGGCCGAGTGGTTGCCGCGCGTGTGGGGCGAAAACGCCGAAGATGCGCCGAAATTCAAGAACGGCAAGGAAGAAGAACGCATCATCAACCTGATCATGCGCTTCATGAACGAAGTGCTGGTGACGTTTGAAGTGGCGCCGAAGGAATTCGAAGCCCTGTTCGTCGAGCACGACTACGAAGGCCAGACCCTGATCGACGCCGAAGCCTGGTGCTGGGGCTTCTGGGACGGCATGGAGCTGCGTCCCGGCTCGTGGAACGAGATCTGGGATTCCGAAGTGGCCGAGCTGATGCAGCCGATCTACCTGCTGGGCGCCGACGAAATCAAGGAAGAAGAGCTGAAACTGGTGGAAGACCCGGTCAAGGCGCACAAGCTGGCGCAGGAACTGGAAGCGAACCTGCCGGCCATCCACCGTTTCTGGGTACCACGCCGCAAGGCTCCCGTGCAAACCATGAAGCGCGAAGAGCCGAAAGTGGGCCGCAACGACGACTGCCCTTGCGGCAGCGGCAAGAAGTTCAAGAAATGCTGCGGCGCCGAGCCGGCAGCCGAGTAATACCGCAGTAGCATCCCCTGTTGCGCCGGCGTCCTGCCGGCGCAGCGCTGGCCTTGGCCCAGCGGCTATAATCGGCGCATGAAACTCCCCGACCTGAACCTGCTCGTCGCCCTCGACATCCTGCTCGAGGAAGGCAGCGCCGTGGCCGCGGCGCGGCGCATGAACCTGAGCGCGCCGGCCATGAGCCGCACCCTGGCGCGCATCCGCGACGCCATCGGCGACCCCGTCTTCGTGCGCTCCGGGCGCGGCCTGGCGCCCACCCCGCGCGCGCTGGAATTGCGCGAACAGGTGCGCGGCGTGGTGGAGCAGGCGCACGCCATCTTCACGTCCGGCCGCGAAGTGCACTTGCGCACGCTGGAACGCACTTTCAGCCTGTGCGCCAACGACGTGTTTGTCGGCGCCTACGGCGGCAAGCTGCGCGACCTGCTGGCCATCCATGCGCCGCACACGGTGCTGCGCTTCGTGCCCGAGGGCGATGGCGCCACGGAAAACGACGCCCTGCACGCGGGCCGCATCGACCTGTACGTCAGCGCGCGGCGCGCCTTTGCCCCCGACATCAAGCTGCAGCAGCTGTTTACCAGCGGCTTTGTCGGCATCGCCCGCAGCGATCATCCGATCTTCGACGGCCCCATCAACCTCGACAGCTTTACCGAATACGAACATATCAGCGTCTCGCGGCGCGGCCTGGCGCGCGGCCCCTTCGACACGGCCCTGGCCGAGCGTGGCTACACGCGCAGGGTCTCCCTGATCAGCCCCAACTTCCAGTCCGCCATCTTCGCCGTGGCCGATTCGCGCCTGCTGCTGCCGCTGATGCCCACGCCCCTGCTGGCCATCGTCGAGCGGCTGGGCTTGAAGCTGCGCACCTTCCAGCTGCCGATCCCCGTCGACAGCGTGGAAGTATTCCAGGCCTGGCATCCGCGCCTCGACCACGACCATGCGCACCGCTGGCTGCGCCGCACGATCAAGGAGCTGTGCGGCAGCGCGCTTCCGGGCACCTGAATCATTGCGCCAGACGCAATTCAGACTTCATCAATGATCAATTTTCACAAGATTTAACGCTCCCTATACTGCGTGGACTGATTCTCATCCACGGAGTTCCCTGTGTCCGCTGTACCCGTTTCCGGCGCCGCCCCTGCGGCCGCGCCACCCGCATCCCCCATTTTCGGCCTGCGCCTGGCCACGGGCCTGGCTGGCGTGCTGCTGGCCGTGCTGGTAGCCGGCCTGAATGAAAACATCACCAAGGTCGCGCTGGCCGACATCCGCGGCGCCATGGGCATCGCGCGCGACGACGCCAGCTGGCTCGTCGCCCTGTATGCGGCCGCCTCGGTATCGGCCATGGCGTTCGCGCCGTGGTGCTCCGTCACCTTTTCGCTGCGCCGGCTGACGGCCGCCGCCATCCTCGTCTGCATGGCCGCCGGCGTGCTCTGTCCGTTCGCGCCGAACCTGTCCGTGCTGATGGTCCTGCGCGTGGTGCAGGGCGCGGCGGGCGGCGCCCTGCCACCCATGCTGATGACGGTGGCGCTGCGCTTCCTGCCGCCCAACATCAAGCTGTATGGCCTGGGCGGCTATGCGCTGAGCGCCACCTTCGGCCCCAGCCTGGGCACGCCGCTGGCCGCCTTCTGGACCGAGTACCTGGGCTGGCAATGGGCCTTCTGGCAAGTCGTCCCGGGCAGCATCGCCGCCCTGCTGATGGTGTCCTGGGGCTTGCCGCAAGACCCGCTGCGCCTGGAGCGTTTGCGCCAGTTCGACTGGCGCGGCCTGCTGCTGGGCCTGCCCGCCATCAGCATGCTGGTGGTGGGATTGCTGCAGGGCGAACGCCTGGCGTGGTTCGCCTCGCCGCTGATCTGCGTGCTGCTGGGCGGCGGCCTGTTGCTGCTGGTACTGTTCTTCATCAACGAGTGGTCGCATCCGCTGCCCTTCTTCAAGCTGCAGCTGCTGTCGCGGCGCAACCTCAGCCATGCCCTGCTGACCCTGGGCGGCGTGCTGTTCGTGCTGCTGGCCGTGATCCTGATTCCCTCGTCCTACCTGGCGCAAGTGCACGCCTACCGCCCGCTGCAGACGGCGCCCGTGATGCTGATGGTGGCGCTGCCGCAATTGATCGCCCTGCCGCTGGTGGCCGCCCTGTGCAATATCCGCGCCGTCGACTGCCGCTGGGTGCTGGCCATCGGCCTGGCCCTGCTGGCCCTGTCCTGCGTGCTCGGCGCGCGCATGTCGCCGGACTGGATACGCATGCATTTCTACCTGCTGCAAGCGGTGCAGATCTTTGCCCAACCGATGGCCGTGATCCCCTTGCTGCTGCTGGCCACCACGGGCCTGGCGCCGCAGGATGGCCCGTTCGCCTCGGCCTGGTTCAACACCATCAAGGGCATGTCGGCCGTCGTCGCCACCGGCGTGCTCGATGCGCTGATCACGCGCCGCAACCATTTTCATTCGACGGTGCTCAGCGACCGCCTGGGCAACCTGCCCGGCGCCGTGGACGTGCCGGGCCTGGCGCAGCGCATGCATGCGCAAGTCGTCACGCTGACCTCGTCCGACCTGTACCTCATTGTCGCCGCCATCGCGCTGGCCATGATTGTGATCATTCCCATCCTGCCGACGCGCGTCCATCCGCCGCGCGCCGCCTGATTTCCATTCTGACGAAAGAGCTTCACCATGCAAAAACCCATACTGCGCTCGCGCGCATTTCTTCTCGGCCTGGCCCTGCTGGCCTGCGCCCTCGCCTTTTGTGCCTGGCAACTGCTGTTCGCCCGTGGCGACGAGCAAAGCACCGACGACGCCTTCGTCAGCGCCGACTACACCGTGCTCTCCCCAAAAGTGGGCGGCATCGTGCGGGAAGTGCTGGTGGAAGACAACCAGACTGTCAAGGCGGGTCAGCTGTTGGCGCGCATCGACGAGCGAGATTACCAGGCCGCCGCCGACGCGGCCCGTGCCGAGGTCGCCGGCGCCGAAGCGCAACTGGCGAATGCCCGCGCCACCTTGCAGCGCCAGCAATCGGTGATCGAACAAGCCACCACCCTGGTCGACGCCAACCAGGCGGAAGACAAACTGGCGCAGCAGGAACTGGCCCGCTCGACGCACCTGGCCGGCCAGGGCGCGGGCAGCGTGCAAAACGCGCAGCAGGCCCAATCGCGCTTCGACGTGAGCCGCGCGCGCCTGGCGCAAAACCGCGCCGCCCTGCTTGCCACCCGCAAGCAGACGGACATTTTGCAGGCGCAGCAAGGCGCGGCCGAAGCGGCACTGCTGCGCGCCCGCGCCAGCCTGCAACGGGCCGAACTGGATTTGTCGCATACGCAGCTGCGCGCCCCCATCGACGGCATCGTCGGACGCCGCGCCGTGCGCATCGGCGCCCTGGTGGCTCCCGGCGCCAGCCTGATGGCCGTGGTGCCCTTGAACCGCAGCTTCGTCGTCGCCAACCTGCAGGAAACCCAGCTGACGCACGTGCGCCAGGGCCAGCGCGCCAGCATCGCCGTCGACGCGTATCCGGACATGCTCCTGCGCGGCACGGTGCACAGCATCGCCCCCGCCACGGGCGTGACGTTCGCCGCCATCGCGCCGGAAAACGCCACCGGCAACTTCACCAAGGTGGTGCAGCGCATCCCCGTCAGGATCGCGCTCGATCCCGGCCAGGATGGCGAACATCACCTGCGCGTGGGCATGTCGGCCGAAGTGCGCATCGATACGGCCATGCGCCGTCCACAGCTGCAGCAGGTGAGCGCGCGATGAAAGCACTGATACTCTTCACGGCCCTGGGCCTGGCCGGCTGCGCCAGCGTCGGCGGCGACTTCCAGCGCCCGCACCATGATCTGGGACAGCAATGGCGCCAGGCGGAGCATGCCCGTTTCGCCGCGACACAGGATGGCGCCATCGAGCAGCGCTGGTGGGACGGCTTTGGCGACGCCACCCTGTCGTCGCTGCTGCAGCGCGCCGCCGGCGCCAACCTCGACGTATTGGCGGCGGCCAGCCGGCTGGAGCAAAGCCGCGCCGCGCGCGGCGTGGCCGGCGCCGCGCAAGGCCCGTCCCTGGGCGCGAATGGCGGCTATGGCCGCGCGCGCAACAGCGAGCAAGGGCTGAGCGACCCGTCGCGCCACAACGGCCAATCCGCCTACAGCCTGTGGCAAGGCAATCTCGATGCGGCCTGGGAGCTGGACTTGTGGGGCCGCGTGCGGCGCGACGTGGAAGCGGCCGACGCGCGCGTCGACGCGGCCGTGGAAACGCAGCGCGGCGTGCTGCTGGCCGTGCTGGCCGAGACGGCGCGCGACTATATCGAGCTGCGCGGCGCGCAACAGACCCTGGCCATCACGCAGCAGCTGCGCGATATCGCCCGCCATACCTTGAACCTGACGCGCATCCGGCTGCGCGAAGGCGCGGCGACGCAACTCGACGAGGCCGAGGCGGCGGCCCACGTGGCCACCATCGAGGCGCGCCTGCCGCCGCTGCAGCAGCGCGAAGCGCGCCTGGGCAATGCCCTCGCCCTCCTGCTGGCGCTGCCGCCGCAATCGCTGCAGGCGGAACTGGCGGCGGGCAAGGACATTCCCGCCGTGGCCGTGCAGGTGCAGCTGGGCGTGCCGAGCAGCCTGGCCGAACGGCGTCCCGACATCCGCCGCGCCGAAGCGCAGCTGCACGCGGCCACGGCCGCCATCGGCGTGGCGCAAGGCGATTTTTATCCGCGCATCACGCTCTCGGGCAGCGTCGGCCTGCAGGCGATGCAGCTGTCCGACATCGGCTGGGACGCCAAGCGCTTCGCTTTCGGTCCCGGCTTCAGCGTGCCCCTGTTCGATGGCGGTCGCCTGCGCGGCAACCTGCAATTGCGCGAGGCGCAGCAGCAGGAGGCGGCCATCGCCTACCGCCAGACGGTGCTGGCCGCCTGGCACGAGGTGGAAGATGCCTTATCGAGCTACCAGGCCAACGCCCGCCGCCAGGCCAGCCTCGATGCAGCCGTCAAGCAGGGACGGCGGGCGCTGGGCAGCGCGGAACTGCAATACCGCCAGGGCGGCACGGACCTGATCAACGTGCTGCATGTGCAAAACACCTTATTGAACAACGAAGCGGCGCTGGTCGACAGCCGCGCCACCGCCTCGCTGTCGCTGGTCCAGGTCTACAAGGCGCTGGGCGGCGGCTGGCAAGCCTTTTCACCCCCATCGCAAGGAAGCACGCCATGAAACCGCATCCCGCACATTTTTCCATCCACGACGTCAGCGACTTTCCCATCGTGCGCTTTCGCCCTGAAACGGCCGTCACCGGCTATGCCCCGCTGTGGGAAAACGACATGGACGCCCTGCTGCGCCATGGCGAACCGTTCGTCATGCTGTTCGAGGAGGAACGCGGCGATGAAGCGCACATCGACCGCAAGCGCCGCGGCCTGTGGCTCAAACATAACAAGGTGGCGCTGGCCGCCCTGTGCCGGGGCCTGGTATCGGTCGAGGAGGATGCGGAACGGCGCGCGCGCCTGCAAGCGATGGCGGCCGGCGCCATGAAGGCCTTCGGCATCCTGCAGGAAGTGGCCGCCACCCGCGAACAGGCCGATGCCCTGATGGTGTGGCTGCTGGGCAGCGGCCAGATGGCGCGGCCGCGCGCGGCGGACGTGTGGTGAGTGCGGCGGCCGGCAGCAAGCCATCGCCCCTGCGCGACGCCGCGGTGCTTACGGCGCCGCGTCCTCGGTGGCGGTCCGCTGCGTCGGCGCCAGCACGCCCTCGGCCGGCAAGGTGCGCGCATAGCCCGCCTGCGGCAGCTGCTGCGCCACGGCCGGGTACTGCGAGGCCGCATCGCCGACGGCGGACAGCACCTGCATCGGCGTGGCCAGCGCCAGCGCTCCCGCGCCCATTTTTTTCAGCGCGATGCGGCGCGCCACGCTGGCGGCGATCATGCGGCGCATAGTTCGCCCTCCTGCGCCACGCGCTCGACGATGTGGCGCCATTCGCACAATTCATGGACGCCCGGCTTGCGTTCGCCGAAGAACATGACGATGGCGTCGCCCCTGGCGTCGAACAGTTCCACGGACGTCACCAGGCCGTCGACGGTCGGCTTTTTCACTACCCAGGCGCTGGCGATATGGTCTTCGCGCACATGCAGGTTGAAGCGCGTGTCGAGGACATTGATCCATGGCCCCATCACGGCGATCTTGTGCACGGGGCCGGAATGGATCTGGATCATGCCGGCATTGCCGACGAAGGCCATGATGGAGACCTTTTCGAGGGCGGCGCTGTTGAGCAGGTCGAGCACGCAGGACGTGTCGATCTGCTGCACGAAGCGCGCCTCGGCCAGGCGCAGCCCCTGCAGGCGCGAGACCGCATATTTTTTCAGCAAGGTGAAAAATTCATGCGTGTCGCGCAAGTCGGCCCAGGCGGCGCGAAAGCCGGCCACGTCGATCTGCGCGTCGGGCAGTTCGGCCGGGCGCGCCGCCGGCGCCGTCACGCTGATGCCGGCCGCCTGGTTCGCGTCGGCAAAATGCGCCACCAGCGCGTCGCAGGCGGCGATGTCGCTGTGCGGCGTGAGGAAAATCTTGTGCACGGCATGGCCGGCCGCATCGAAGAACTGCAGGCTGCGCCGCACCGCGTTTTCGCCCGCGTTCACCTCGCGCACGGCAAAGCCATGCGCCCACTGGCGGTAAAACAGGCGCAGGTCGATGTCGCCACCGAGCACCAGGCCCACATGGTTGTCGTGACTGGCCTGGCGGTAGACGCCCGTCTTTTCATGCACGCACGAGGCGTTGCGCGTCAGCGCCATGACTTCGCCCAACGGTTCCAGCGCCTGGACGATGGCGGGCCAGTCGGCTTGCAGGCGCACGGCGCCCAGCAAGGCGCCATTGGCCAGCGACAAGCCCGCATGCGCGGCGATCAGCTCGCCTTCGGAAAGACCCAGTTCCTCGGCGATGTCGCGGTGGCGGGCTTTGTTGTCACGGCGCAAACGGGCAAATTCGCTGGCGACCAGCTCGGTGTTGCAAATAGGGGGCATGCTCGTCACGGTGTCTCCTTTCAAGGCGAACACTGGCTGGCATGGGCTGGCTGGTGGTGGGGGAATCTTGAATTCAATTATAAATGAGAATCATTCGCAATCAAGGCTTATTTGCGTGAAAAAACACCGTGCAAAAAAAAGCGCCGCGACAGGAAACCCGTCGCGGCGCAAAGGAGACCGATCGGTATTGCCGATCAGTTCAGGAAAAAAAGGTCAGGCGCTGGCCTGCGCTCCCGGCATGACGGCCGCTTCCGCCGCCTGCTTCGGGCTGGAGCGCTGCGCCAGCAATACCACGGCGGCCAGCACCATGGCGCCGCCCAGCAATTGCGTGCCGCTGACGGATTCCTTCAGCAGGGTCACGCCGAAGGCCATCGTGATGACGGGTTCGAACGTGGAAATGATGGAGGCCTTGGCCGCGCCGATCTGCGCCACGCCGGCAAAGAAGGCGGCAATGGCGATGGCCGTCGAAAACAGGGCGATGGCGCTGACGGCCAGCCAGCCCGTCGCCGTGCCCGGCAAGGACACGCCTTGCCACAAGGCAATCGCGCTGTTCGACAGGCCGGCCGTGCCCAGAATCACCACGCAGGCGGCCAATGGGTGAATATTCTCGCGGCTTTTCGACAGGCTGTTGCCAAACAGGATGTACACGGCGTACACGCCGGCGGCCATCAAGGCCAGCGCGATGCCGATGGGCTGGCCCTGCAGCTTGCCGCCCAGGGTGATGGCCATGCCGGCAATCGCCAGCGCCATCAGCACCAGCATGCGCCGGTCCAGCTTTTCCCAGCCCAGCGCCAGCGCGAGAATGGTGACCAGCACGGGATACACATACAGCAGCATGCCGCACAGGCCGCTGCTGGCATACATGAGCGCATTGAAATAGCCTTGCGACTGGGCCGTGTACATCAGGCCCATCAGCATGTAGCCGGCCAGCAGGCGGCCGCGCGGCAAGCGCCAGCCGCCCAGCCACACGAGCGGCAGCAACAGCATGGCGGCGATGACGAAACGCAAGGCCAGCATGGTCGACGGGTTGACCCCGGACGCATATGCCGCCTTGGCAAACACTGCGGAACTGCCGAAACCGGCGGCCGACAGCAACACCAGCGCAACGGCGCGGCGATCAGACATGACTAAACCTCTTAGAGTACGCCAGGGCAAACCTGCTGCGCGTCGCGCTTTGCGGCCTGCGATGCTCACCGTACTGAAGTACGGTTGCGCTTCTCAGCCACAAATCACTGCCGCTCGCGACGGTTTTCCCAGGCGTTGTAAATATTAATGCCAAGCAAGGCTGGAAGGTGATGCGTGCGTGAAATACATGCGTGAATCCTATTGCGGGTCACTTCACGCAGTGACGGCATCATATTCGCTTGCGCAAAATGAAACAAACCAATATTCTTCACGGATAGGCCGAATATTACTGAGGCTCAATCTCTTGAAGAGTGCCATGTCACGTCCCTTGCCACCGCTCGCCGCCCTGCACGCCTTCGAGGCGGCCGCCCGCCATGAAGGCTTCCAGCGCGCGGGCGAAGAATTGCACGTCTCGGCCGGCGCCATCGGCCACCACGTGAAACAGCTGGAAGCGTGGCTGGGCATCGTGCTGTTCCAGCGCCTGCCGCGCGGCGTGGTGCTGACCAATGCCGGCCAGCGCTATGCGGCGTCGCTGGGGCCGATCCTCAACCAGCTGGCCGACGTCTCCGAGCAGGCGCGGCGCCAGGGCGATGACAAGGTGGTGACGGTGACGGCCACCAGCTCGCTCGTCTCGCGCTGGCTGATGCCGCGCCTGGGCCGGCTGCGCGACCGCTACCCGCAGATCGAGCTGCGCGTGCTGGCGTCGATGCACCCGGTCGACCTGGCGCGCGACGGCGTGGACGTGGCCATCCGCCTGGGGCCGGGCCGCTATCCGGGCCTGAAGGTCGATTTATTGATGGAGGAATGGTTTTCCGCCGTCTGCAGCCCCGGTTTCCGCGCCAACGCGGCCAGCCTGCGCCAGCCCGCCGACCTGCTGCGCTATCCCCTGCTGCACGACGAACCGGAAGTGCACCTGCCCGGCGAGATCGACTGGACGCGCTGGCTGCACAGCTGCGGCGTGCATTACAGCGGCAATAGCGGCAACAGCGGCGCGCGCTTTTCGCACACGTATTTATGCCTGGACGCGGCCGCCAGCGGCCAGGGCGTGGCCATCGCCGCCAGCCCCCTGATCGGCGACGATTTACGTTCGGGCCGCCTGGTGCGCGTGTTCGAGCACGCCGTGCGCGGCCCCCACTGTTATTATCTGCTGCGCTCGCCCCAGGCGGAAACGCGGCCCCTCGTGCATGCGTTCTGCGAATGGCTGATCGCCGAGGCGCGCGCCGACCAGGAAACCGTCTGGCCCACCGTGGAGACAGCATGACGAGCAGGGAACTGGCGCGCAGCGCCCAATATATAGTCCAGCATGAATACGAACACGCCGGCGTGCTGGCCGCCGATGGCCGGCGAGCGAGCCTGGGCGAATTCTATGGCGACCCGGCCGCGGCCTTGATCGACGTCAACGAGCAATGGTGCGCCGTGGCGGGCGAGGGCTTGGTGCTGCGCCGGCTGGGCCAGCCGTTCGGGCAGTGCGTGGAATATTACCGCCAGCCAGGCGAGGTGCGCTGGATCACGGCTTTACGGCAAACGGGACCGTTTGCGCTGGCGTGGCAGGATGAGGAAGGGGATTGGTACACCCTCGATTTTGACCTTGATACGATGTAACAGAACCTTCGCGACGCCTCGCAAAACCGTAGCGAGCGGAAGGGAGAGGTGGCTGAGAAGCGCAACCGTACTCAAGTACGGTGAGCATCGCAGGCCGCCTATACCGACGCGCAGTAGGTTTGGCGAGGCGTCATCACATTACAGCTTGATGAAGTGTTCGCGGTAGTACTTCAGCTCTTCGATCGATTCGAGGATATCGGCCAGCGCCGTGTGTTTCTGGTGTTTCTTGAAACCGGTGGCGATTTCCGGCTTCCAGCGCTTGCACAGCTCCTTCAATGTCGATACGTCAACATTTCGATAGTGGAAAAACGCTTCCAGCTTCGGCATGCCGCGCACCATGAAGCGGCGGTCCTGGCCGATGGTGTTGCCGCACATGGGCGACTTGCCTGCCGGTACGTATTTCTTCAGGAACGCGATCAGCTCCGCTTCCGCCTGGGCTTCCGTCACGGTCGACGCTTTCACCTTGTCGATCAGGCCCGAGCGGCCATGCGTGCCCTTGTTCCAGGCATCCATCTTGTTCAGGGTTTCATCCGACTGGTGAATCACGAACACGGGGCCTTCGGCCAGCAGGTTCAAGTGCATATCCGTCACCACCACCGCCACCTCGATGATGCGGTCGGTATCGGGCTCCAGGCCCGTCATTTCCATGTCGACCCAGACCAGGTTCATCTCATTGGGACGCGCTGGCACGGTGGGTGCGGGGGTGGATGCAGTTAAGTCGGTCGCTTGTGACATAATTCTCTCTTGGCCTAATCAAACTAAATAATCAGCCATTTTCTCACAGGCACAGAATGTATTCACTCGCGTTTTCGATTTTGTTTGTATCCGTCCTCGTTTTGACCCTGGCCGTGCGCTTCTGGCTCGCTTCGCGGCAGATTCGCCACGTGCTGGCGCACCGCGCCTTTGTTCCGCCCGAATTCGCGGAAAAAATTCCGCTGGCCGCGCACCAGAAGGCGGCCGACTACACGGTGGCCAAGACCAAGTTCGGCTTGCTGACCTTGCTGGTCAACTATGCCGTGCTGATCGGTTTTACCTTGCTGGGCGGCCTGCAATGGCTGGCGCTGCATCTGAATGAATGGATGGGCCCGGGCTCGCCCATGCTGTACCAGATCGGCCTGATCGCCGCCTTCGCCGCCATTTCCGGCCTGATCGACCTGCCCTTCGAGTATTACCAGCAATTCGTGCTGGAGCAGCGCTTCGGCTTCAACATGATGAGCAAGCACCTGTTTTTCACGGACCTGCTCAAGAACATAGGCCTCACGGCGGCCCTCGGCTTGCCCTTGCTGTGGGTCATTCTCGTGCTGATGGCGAAAAGTGGCGACCTGTGGTGGTTCTATGCCTGGATCGTCTGGAGCGGTTTTTCCCTGCTGATGATGATCATCTTCCCCAATTTTATCCAGCCGCTGTTCAACAAATTCACGCCGCTGGCCGATGAAGCCTTGAAAAGCCGCATCGAAGGCTTGATGCAGCGCGTCGGTTTCGCCTCGAAAGGCTTGTTCGTCATGGATGGCTCGAAGCGCAGCGCGCACGGCAATGCGTATTTCTCGGGCTTTGGCGCCAACAAGCGCATCGTCTTCTACGACACCCTGCTGTCGCGCCTGGCGCCGCAGGAAATCGAAGCCGTGCTGGCGCATGAACTGGGACATTTCAAGCTCAAGCACATCGTCAAGCGCATCGCCGTGATGTTCGCCATCTCGCTGGGCTTTTTGGCGCTGCTGGGCTTCCTGAAGACGCAGCCATGGTTTTACGCGGGCCTGGGCGTGGATCCCGTCGCCCTGGCCATCACGGGGCAGCCGACGGACGCGCTGGCGCTGCTGCTGTTCATGCTGGCCTTGCCCGTCTTCACGTTCCTGCTGGGACCGTTGACCTCGCTCAGCTCGCGCAAGCATGAGTTCGAAGCCGACGCCTTCGCCGCCACGCATACGCAGGCGGACGACCTGGTCTCGGCGCTCGTGAAAATGTATGAAGACAATGCGTCGACCCTGACGCCCGACCCGCTGCACTCGGCCTTCTACGACTCGCATCCGCCGGCCAGCGTGCGCATCCGCCACCTGAAAGGGGCTACGACATGAATACGCCATCGACCTCGCAAGACCTGGCCCAACTGTCCTGCACGCCGCGCCTGCAGGCGCTGGGCGACACGGACATCGCCACCCTGCACGCCCTGCTGCCCCAGTGGACGCTGCAAAATGGCAAGCTGTGCCGCGACTTCGGCTTCAAGAATTACTACCAGACCCTGGCGTTCGTGAACGCCCTGGCCTATATGACCCATACGCAAGACCACCATCCGGAGCTCATCATTACTTACAAAACCTGCGCCGTGCGCTACGACACGCACTCGGTCAACCATGGCGCCGGCGGCCTGTCCGAAAACGACTTCATCTGCGCCGCCAAGGCAGACCTCATCTACCAGAGCAGCCAGGTGGCCCCATGAGCGAAGGCAAGTTGACGGGCGTCATCATCGCCGCCCACGGCCGCCACTACCTGGCCGACGTGGACGGCGCCAAGCTGCAATGCGTGACGCGCGGCAAGAAAACCAATGTGGCCGTGGGCGACATCGTGCACCTGACGCGCACCTCGAACGACCAGGCCGTCATCGACCGCATCGAGGAACGCAAGACCCTGCTGTACCGCTCGGACCAGTACAAATCCAAGCTGCTGGCCGCCAACCTGACGCAGCTGTTCATCGTCGTGGCGACGGAACCGGGCTTTGCCGACGACCTGATCTCGCGTTCGCTGGTGGCGGCCGACGCGGCCGGCATCGAGGCGCGCATCATCCTGAATAAGACGGACGTGACGGCCTCGCTGGAGCGCGCCCGCGAACGCCTGCTGCCGTATTCCTCGATGGGCTATCCCGTCGATGAAGTGTCGGCGCGCGCCGCACCCGAGCACGCCGTGGCCACCCTGGCGCCACTGCTGGCGGGCCAGTCGTCCATCCTCATCGGCCAGTCGGGCATGGGCAAGTCGTCGCTGATCAACCTGCTGGTGCCGGACGCCGACATCGCCGTGCGCGAAATCTCGGCCGCGCTCGACACGGGCAAGCACACGACGACGTTTACGCGCCTGTACAAGCTCGACGAGCTGGGCCCGGACAGCTCCATCATCGATTCGCCCGGCTTCCAGGAATTCGGCCTGTACCACCTGTCCGAGGGCATGCTGGAGCGGGCCTTCCGCGAATTCCAGCCCTACCTGGGCGGCTGCAAGTTCTACAACTGCCGCCACCTGATCGAGCCGCAATGCGCCATCCTGCAAGCCTTGTCTGAAGGCAAGATCGCCAAGATGCGCCATACCCTGTACGGCCAGCTGCTGCACGAATCGGCGCAGACGCTCTATTAAGCACGCGCCGCCGCACAAAGATAGCGACAAAAAAGCTCGGCTGGCGAAATTTAATTTTGCAGCCGAGCTTGCCTTCCGACTTTAAAACCGTTCATCCGCCGTTTTATGCATTTCAGCGCGTAAAAGCGGCCATCCGTCGCCCGCCGCTGGCGATGGCCAGGCGCGTTTGCTAACTTGACACCAGTCCCTGCCGGAAACCTGCCAGCGACCACACGATCTAACTTCAACCAATCCTGTCATCCTGATCGAAGGTGAATGCCATGCATACCAAACGCTTCCTCCCCATCCTCCTTGCCCTGTTCGCGCTTGCCGGCGGCACTGCCCAGGCGCAAACCGCCGCCGCACCGCCCACCACCGACAGCGTGCGCGTCACCTCGGGCACCTACTATCACGTCACGGCCCAGGAAGCCTTCGACATCGAACAGCAATATCGGCTGTCGAATGGACAACGGCTGGAAGTCCGCCAGCAGGACAGCCATTTCTTTGGCCGCCTGATCGACGACCGTGAATGGCAGGCAAAAAACAGCGTGGAAATCTACCCGACCGGCCCGGGCCAGTTTGTCAGCAAAAAGGGCGCCACCTTTGTCTTCAGCAATGCGGGCGACCGTGTGGTGATCGACGACGCCCAGTTCCTGCCCGGCTTGCGCATGCCCGCCGACATGCGCAGCGCCGGCACCGTGACGGGCAGCACCAGCATCCGGCTGGTGTCACGCTAAGATCGACTTGGGCGACTGCCCCGCCATCGGCCGGCGGGGCAAATAGCCCCCGCAGGGGGTGCCATGCCCGATGAAGAATTCTGACCGGCGCACTGAACAATTCCCCTGAATGCAGCTTACAATGCCATGACGCATGGCCTGTGCGATCGCAGGCTGGCGCTACTGTTTGCGGGGGAGAATGCTTGAATGGAAATGTTCGCGCTCGAACATGACGTAGCGCAGTGGGAAAGCGCATTGCTGCCGTTGCGCGGCGCCGGGCGCGTACCGCTGCTGCTGGCGCTGTCGTGGCATCTGCGCCAGCGCGATTGCGCCAGAGCAATTGCGCTGAGCGAGGAGGCGCATCTGCTGCTGCCGCTGGCGGGGCTGGAAGCGGTGGCACTGGAACAGGCGCGCGCGCGCCTGCAACTGGTGCAGGCGGAAGTGGCATGGCTGCAAGGTGCGCTCGATGCGGCGGAAAGCCTGGCCATGGCGGCGCACGCCATGCTGTGCGCGCACGGCGACGGCGCCGCTTGCGCCGACGCCCACTGGCTGCTGTCCTCGATCGCCGTCGACCGGGGCGACCATGCCCGCTGCGATGCCGAGCTGCTGGCTGCGGCACAGCAAGCGCGCGGCGCCGGCGATGCGATGCGCGCCAGCCTGGCCGACGCGGCCATGGCGCGCTGGGCCGTGTTGCGCGACGCGCCGGCCGCCCAGGCCCGCTGGAGCGGCCACTTCCAGGCCGACGCCGGCGTCAAGCTGGCCGCGCCGCTGGCCGCCTGGGTGCATGACTTCCACGGCTTGCTGGCGCACACCTCGCGCGACCTGGGCGCGGCGGCCGGCCACTACATGCAAAGCTACGAGGCGGCGCTGGAAAGCGGCCAGCTGCGCGGCGCGATCACGGCCGCCATCAATATCGGCGACTGTTTCTCCAGCCTCAACGACAACGAATCGGCCCTCGAATGGATGCAGTGCGCGCTGGATCTGGCCCGTCCCACGGGCTGGCCGCGCAGCATCGGCGCCTGCCAGACGCATACGGCCGAAACCATGCGCAAGCTGGGGCGGCTGGGCGCCGCCGAAGACTTGCTGCGCGAAGCGCTGCACATCCTGGCGCCCGTGTCCGGTGCGCGCACCTACGCCAACGCCCTGCTCCACTTGGGCGAGCTGAGCCTGGACAAGGGCGACTACGACACGGCGCTCGACGCCTTCAGCCGGCTGGCGCAGCGCGCCGAAGCGCTGGGCCAGGCCGATTTCCGCAGCATGGCGCAGCGCGGCAGCGCCCACGCGCTGTCCTACCTGGACCGCCCGGACGAGGCGCTGCAGGCGGCCGAACGGGCTTGCCAGCTGGCCACCGCGCAGGGCGACGCCATGCACCAGGTGGCGGCGCTGCGCGTCTTGTCCATGTTGCATGCGCGTCACGACTTGCCGCCGCCCGCAGGCATGTCGGAACGCAATCCCGCCCTGCATTTCCTGCACCAGGCGCTGCAGGTGGCCGCCTCCATCGAAGGGTATTCGCCGCCCGGCGAACTGCTCGATGCGCTGGCGCGCGAATACGCGCATGCGGGCGACTATGCGCGCGCCTACGATATCGCCCTCGATGCGGGCGTGGCGCGCGAAAAAAGCCACACCCAGCAAGCGAGCAACCGCGCCACCGCCATGCAGGTCTACCACCAGACGGAACATGCGCGCTCGGAAGGCTATCACCACCGCGAACTGGCCGCCTCCGAAGCGCGCCGCGCCGAAGTGCTGCAGCAGACCAGCGACACCCTGGAACGGCTGTCGGCCATCGGCCAGGAAATCACCACCCACCTCGACGCCAGCGCCGTCTTCCAGGTGCTCGACCGCCACGTGCATGCCTTGCTGCCAGTCAACACCTTCGCCGTCTACATGCTCGAACCTACGGGTACGGCCCTGCGCCGCGCGCATGGCATGGAGGCGGGCCGTCCCCTGCCCGACAACGCCATTCCGCTGAGCAATCCGCGCGCCTACTCCGTGCGCTGCCTGCTGGGCCGGCGCGAAGTGTATATCGACCAGGTGCCGCCGAAGCGCCACGCCTACACGGTGCCCGGCACCCTGCATAACCAGAGCGTGCTGTACGTGCCGCTGATGGTGGGCGAACGCGTGCTGGGCGTGATGACGGTGCAAGCTTGCCATGCCAACGCGTATGGCGAACGCGAGCGCCTGATCTTCCGCACCCTGTGCGCGTACGGCGCCATCGCGCTCGACAATGCCAGCGCCTACCGGCAATTGCAGGACGCCCAGGCGCAATTGGCGTCGCAGGAAAAACTGGCCGCCCTCGGCTCGCTGATGGCGGGCGTGGCGCATGAACTGAATACCCCGATCGGCAACAGTTTATTGATCGCCAGCACCATGCAGCAAAAGACGGAAGACGTGGAACGCCTGATGAACGGCCCCGGCCTGCGCCGCTCCGACCTGGCGGCCTTCATCGACGATGCGGGCAAGGCGTCGGCGCTGGTGATGCGCGGCTTGCGCAGCGCGGCCGACCTGGTCAACAGCTTCAAGCAGGTGGCCGTCGACCGCACCACCGAGCAGCGGCGCCAGTTCGACTTGCAACAAGTGAGCAATGAAATCATCGCCACCGTCATGAACCGCATCCGCGGTTCGGGCCACAGCATCGACATGGAGATAGCCTTCGGCATCGCCATGGACAGCTATCCTGGCCCGTTCGGCCAGGTGATCACCAATCTGATCAACAATGCCCTGCTGCACGCCTTCGCCCCCGCGCCCAACGATGGCGCCGCCGGCACGGGCTGCATGCGCCTGTCCGCCACGACGGACGGCGCGCGCGCGCGGATAGTCTTCGAGGACAATGGCGGCGGCATCGCCGAACAGCATTTGTCGCGCATCTTCGACCCCTTCTTTACCACCAAGCTGGGCCAGGGTGGCAGCGGCCTGGGGCTGTCGATCAGCTACAACATCGTCACGGCCCTGCTGGGCGGCACCATCCAGGTGGCCAGCAGCCCTGCCGGCACGCGCTTCACCCTGGACTTGCCCCTGGTGGCGCCCCAGCTGGACGGCGCCGCGCCCGCCAGCATCTATTAATCGGCCGCCCTTTTCGCGGGCGCAGGCTTGCCTATACAAGTACGCGCCCGGACGGTCTTTCCAATCTAAAAGCAAAACCCTTATAATTGAACGGCTGAAGTACTTGCCATTGCATTATTTTCAACTTGGCAAACCGCATCGTACCGCGCGACAGGCGTCGCGCTGGCACCGATCAACACAGCAGCGCGCCGGGCGAGGCAGTCATCAGTCGAGATGTTGTACGCTGATGCAACCCGGCGGGAAAGGCACGCCGCCGGCGGCCTGCGCATCTTCAAGTGGTCATTATGTCGACAAAAAAACCGATCAAGCACTACCTCCAGTTCTCCGATTTCACGTTGGAAGAGTACGAATATGTGATCGAACGCGCCCATCTGATCAAGCGCAAGTTCAAGAACTACGAAATCTACCATCCCCTGATCGACCGCACCCTGGTGATGGTCTTTGAAAAGAACTCGACCCGCACCCGCCTGTCTTTCGAGGCCGGCATGCATCAGCTGGGCGGCGCCGCCATCTACCTGAATACGCGCGATTCCCAGCTGGGCCGCGGCGAACCGGTGGAAGACGCGGGCCAGGTCATGTCGCGCATGTGCGACATCATCATGGTGCGCACGTTTGGCCAGGAAATCATCGAGCGTTTCGCCGCCAATTCGCGCGTGCCGGTGATCAATGGCCTGACCAATGAACACCACCCGTGCCAGGTCTTTGCCGACATCTTCACCTACATCGAACACCGCGGCTCGATCGCCGGCAAGGTCGTCGCCTGGATCGGCGACGCCAACAACATGCTGTACTCGTGGCTGCAGGCGGCCGAAGTGTTCGGCTTCCACGTCAACGTCTCGACGCCGAAGGGCTACGACCTTGACCTGTCGCAAGTCAAGACCGACCGCTACACCTTCTTCGACAACCCGTCCGACGCCTGCGAAGGCGCGCACCTGGTCAACACGGACGTGTGGACCAGCATGGGCTACGAAGCGGAAAACGCGGCCCGCATCGCCGCCTTCGACGGCTGGATCGTCGATGGCGCGAAGATGGCCCGCGCCGCGCCCGACGCCCTGTTCATGCACTGCCTGCCCGCCCACCGCGGCGAGGAAGTGGCCGCCGAAGTGATCGACGGCCCGCAATCGGTGGTGTGGGACGAGGCGGAAAACCGCTTGCACGTGCAAAAAGCGCTGATCGAATACCTGTTACTCGGTAAAATCCAATAATTCGCCAGGCATTGCAGAGCACCTGGCAGCATCGCAACACATACATCGACAACGACAACTGGAAGCAATATGAGCGACATTAAAAAAGTAGTCCTGGCCTATTCCGGCGGACTCGACACCTCCGTCATCCTGAAATGGCTGCAAGATAACTACCAGTGCGAAATCGTCACCTTCACGGCCGACCTGGGCCAGGGCGAAGAACTGGAACCGGCGCGCGCCAAGGCCATCAAGTTCGGCATCAAGCCGGAAAACATCCATATCGAAGACGTGCGCGAGGAATTCGTGCGCGATTTCGTCTTCCCGATGTTCCGCGCCAATACCGTGTATGAAGGCGAATACCTGCTGGGCACCTCGATCGCCCGTCCATTGATCGCCAAGCGCCTGATCGAAATCGCCAACGCCACGGGCGCCGACGCCATCTCGCACGGCGCGACCGGCAAGGGCAACGACCAGGTGCGTTTCGAACTGGGCGCCTACGCGCTGAAGCCAGGCGTGAAGATCATCGCCCCATGGCGCGAGTGGGATCTGCTGTCGCGCGAAAAACTGCTGAAGTACGCGGAAGACGCCGGCATCGAAATCGACATGAAGCACAAGAACGGCGGCGCGCCGTACTCGATGGACGCCAACTTGCTGCACATCAGCTTTGAAGGCCGCCACCTGGAAAACCCGAGCGCCGAAGCGGAAGAAACGATGTGGCGCTGGACCGTCAGCCCTGAAAAGGCGCCGGACGAAGCGGAATACCTGGACATCGAATACGAAAAAGGCGACATCGTCGCCATCAACGGCGTGCGCATGTCGCCCGCCACCGTGCTGGCCGAACTGAACAAGGTTGGCGGCAAGCATGGCGTGGGTCGCCTGGACCTGGTGGAAAACCGCTACGTCGGCATGAAGTCGCGCGGCTGCTATGAAACCCCGGGCGGCACCATCATGCTCAAAGCCCACCGCGCCATCGAATCGATCACCCTGGACCGCGAAGTGGCCCACTTGAAAGATGACCTGATGCCGCGCTACGCGTCGATGATCTACAACGGCTACTGGTGGGCGCCCGAGCGCGTCGCCCTGCAAACCCTGATCGACCACACGCAGCAAACCGTGAACGGCTGGGTACGCATCAAGCTGTACAAGGGCAATGTCATCGTCGTGTCGCGCGATTCGAAGACGGATTCGCTGTTCGACATGAACATCGCCACCTTCGACGAAGACGGCGGCGCCTACAACCAGGCCGACGCCGGCGGCTTCATCAAGCTGAACGCCCTGCGCATGCGCATCGCCGCCATCGCCCGCGAAAAGCGCGGCCAGAAGTAAGCAGGACGGGGCGGCAACTCCGCCCTTGCTCCCGCGCAAAGCCGCCTTCGGGCGGCTTTTTGCATTTGCATCGCACTCATGCGCGATTTACACGCCGCCACGCACCCGGATTGCCCCCCATTTTGCTGTGTGCGTGGCAAAATGCTACAGTGCAATTGTGCTGACCTTCCCGCTTCCGGAGCCCTCCCATGTTCAAAAACCTGAGCATCAAGAATAAACTGTACCTGGGCTTCGGCTCCATCGTGGCCATCATCCTGATCCTGCTGGTCGTGGCCTACAACAGCTTTTCGCGCCTGTCGGAAGCCAATGCATGGGACCGCCACACGATGGAAGTACAGGTCGAGATCGGCAAGATTCACAATTCCATCCTGCAAATCCAGATGGAAGCGCGCGGTTTCGTCCTCACAGGCAACGAAGCGTCGCTGAATCCGGAAACGGACGAGATGGCGGTGCTGACGCAACACACGCAAAAAGCCATCGCCATGACGGTCGACAACAAGGTGCAATCGGAACGCTTCCGCAAGATCGACCAGCTGACCGCCGCCTGGGTCAAGGAGTGGATCGATCCCCTGATCGAGAAGCGCCGCGCGCTGGGCAACGCGCCGGGCGCCACGGAATCGGTGGCGCGCACCATGCCGCCGACCGGTTACCCGGCCGTCAAGCAAGCGAACAAGCTGCTCGACGAGGCGGCCGCCGAGGAAAGCCGCCTGCTGGCCGAGCGCACGGCCACCACCGCCAAGCTGCAGGACACCATGATGCTGACCCTGGCCCTGGGTGGCTTGCTGTGCGTGGTGCTGGCGCTGGGCATTTCCTACCTGCTGGGGCGTTCCATCCTCGCTCCGCTGAACAGCCTGACGGACGCCGTCGGGCGCATCGCCGGCGGCGAGCAGAGCGCGCGCGCAGCCATCATCTCGCGCGACGAGCTGGGCCAGGTGACGGAAGAGTTCAACCGCATGGCGCAAACCATCCAGGACAACCAGGCCAACGAACTGGCCGCCACCAACACCTTGCGCGCCAAGGTCGATTCGCTGCTGGAAGTGGTGTCGAAGGCGGCCTCGGGCGACCTGACGGGCAAGGTCGGCATCACGGGCAACGACGCCATCGGCCAGCTGGGCAACGGCCTGGCGAAGATGTTCGAGAACCTGCGCAGCCTGCTCAACAATGTGCAAAAGGCCGGCATCCAGGTGACGACCTCCGCCACGGAAATCGCCGCCTCGGCGCGCCAGCAGGAAGCCACGGGCATCGAGCAGGCGCAAACGAGCGTGGAAATCCTCAGCACCACCAAGGAAATCTCGGCCAATACGAGCCAGTTGCTCAAAACCATGGAAGACGCCACCGCCGTGGCCGACTACACGACGAATGCGACGGCCGAAGCGCAAAACAACCTCAAGCGCATGGATTCGACCATGCAGCACATGGTCTCGGCCACCGATTCCATCAACGCCAAGCTGGCCGCCCTGTCGGAAAAAGCCAGCAATATCAATAGCGTGCTGATCACGATCACCAAGGTGGCCGACCAGACCAACATCCTCTCGCTGAACGCCGCCATCGAGGCGGAAAAAGCGGGCGAGGCGGGCCGCGGCTTTTCCGTGGTGGCGACGGAAATCCGCCGCCTGGCCGACCAGACCTCCGTGTCCACCTGGGATATCGAGCAAATGCTCAAGGAAATGCAGTCGGCCGTGTCCGCCAGCGTGATGGGCATGGATAAATTCTCGGAAGAAATTCGCCGCAGCGTGGGCGAGGTACGGCAAGTGGCCGAGCAGCTGTCGTCCGTGATGGACCAGGTGCAAAAGCTCACGCCGCAATTCGACGCCGTGCTGCAAGGCATGCAGTCGCAAGCCATCGGCGCCTCGCAGATTTCCGACACCATGATGCAGCTCAACGACGCCACGCAGCAGACGGTGGAGTCCTTGAAAGCCACCAGCGAAGCGGTGCACCAGCTGCAATATGCGGCGGGCGACCTGCAGTCGAGCGTGTCGAGCTTCGCCGTCACCATCTGATCCCATGAAAGTGCTGCTCTTTCACATCGGACGCGACCGCTATGGCCTGCCCCTGGCCGGCATCGTGCGCGTCTTGCCGCTGCTGGAGCTGAAACAGTTGCCGCTCACGCCAGACTATGTGGCCGGCCTGATGGACTTGCACGGCACGCCCGTGCCCGTGATCGACCTGTCGCGCCTGGCCGGGCTGCCGGCCGCCGCCGCGCAGTTCGACACGCGCATCGTCATCGTCGACTACCGCGCGCCTGGCGGCGCCACCGCGCGCGCGCTGGGCTTGCTGGCCTCGCAGGTGCGCGGCATCGCCGACATCGATACGGAAAAGCTTGACGATAGCGGCGTGGCGACGGCGCCCTTCCTGGGCCAGGTGGCCAGCGACGCCGACGGCATCGTGCAGCTGGTGGAACTGGAATACCTGCTGCCGCCGGACGTGCGCGCGCTGCTGTTTCAAGACGCGGGCGCGGCATGACGGCGCAAGCCTTGCTGCGCCGCGCGACCGGCCTGTCCGTTTCCAAGGCCGTGGCCGAGCGGGCCGTTGGCCAGCGCATGGAGCAAACGGGCTTTACCGACAGCGAGGCCTACCTGCAGGCGCTCACGCCGGCCGAAATGACGCAATTGATCGAACTGGTGGTGGTGCCGGAATCGTGGCTGTTCCGCGACCCGCAGGCGTTCTACGCCACCGTCGAACTGGTGCAGGAACGCTGGGCACGCGGACGCGCCACGCGCATCCTGTCGATTCCCTGCGCCGGCGGCGAGGAACCGTATTCGATGGCCATGGCGCTGCGCGACGGCGGCGTGCCGAAACAGGCGTTCAGCATCGACGCGTATGACCTGAGCCCCGGCTGCATCGAGCGGGCGCAGGCCGGCGTGTATGGCCGCAACGCCTTCCGCGCGCAGGACGTGGCCTTCCGCGAACGCTATTTCACGCACGTGGCCGACGACGCCTACCGCATCATCGACGCCTTGCGCGAGCAAGTCACCTTCAGGCAGGGCAATCTGCTGCAGTTCGACACCGCCACCTACAGCCGCCACTACGACGTCATCTTCTGTCGCAACCTCCTGATTTACTTCGACAAGCCGACCACGCGCGCGGCCATCGAGAATCTGTCGGCGCTGCTGGCCGACGACGGCATGCTGCTGGCCGGCTATGCGGAAGTGCCGTCGTTCTGCCAGAACGGCTTTGCGCCGCTGCAGTTCCGCCAGGCCTTCGCGCTGAAAAAGGACAACACGCCGCCGGCTGCCGTCATCCAGGTGGCGCCGCTGCCTGCCCTGCGCAGCGTGCCGCCCGCGCCCAGGCGCGCCAGTACGCCCTCGGCGCCCGTCGCGCCGGCGGCGCCGCGCGCGCGCCCCGTGGCTGCGCCCCCGCCGGCGCCGGCCGCGCAAGCCGATTTGCTGGCCGAGGCGCGCCTGCTGGCCGACCGCGGCCAGCTGCGCGAAGCCGGTGAAAAATGCCACGCCCACCTGGCCAGGGTACCCGAGGCGGCGGAAGCGTATTTCATGCTGGGCATCATCAATGAACTGGCCGGCAAGATGGATCTGGCCGACGATTACTGGCGCCGCTGCATCTACCTGCAGCCCGACCATTACGAAGCATTGTGCCACCTGTCGCTGCTGGCCGAACGCAATGGCAACCACACGGCCGCCGCCACCCTGAAGGCGCGCGCGGCGCGCATCTACCAGCGCCGCCAGGCGTCCAACTAAGGGGCAAGCATGACCAAGCTCATCGCCAACGAGTCCCCCACCGCCATCGACGACTGCTGGAACCATATCGGCGTGGTCGGCGACCAGAGCTGCCCCAAGCTGCCGGTCAACGTGCATTGCCGTAACTGCGAGGTGTATGCGGGCGCCGCGCAGCGCAACCTGCAGCGGCCCGTGGACGAACACTACCGGCGCGACTGGGCCAGCCACTTCCGCCAGCTCGATGCGGGCGGCGAAGTGCGCGACAACTCGGCGCTGGTGTTTCGCATCGGCCGCGAATGGCTGGCGCTGCCCACGCGCGTGTTCGACTCCGTGGCGCCGCAGGCCAAGCCGCATGCGCTGCCGCACCGTGGCGGGCGCGGCCTGTCGGGCATCGTCAATATCGGCGGCAAGCTGTATCCATGCATGTCGCTGGCATCGCTGCTGGGCATCGACGAACAGGGCGCGCCAGCGGCCCGCGGCCGCCACACGTTCGCGCGCCTGCTGCTGATGCGCTGGGAGGAACAGGCCTACGCGCTGCCCGTGGCCGACCTGCACGGCATCGTGCGCTACGCCTCAAGCGCCGTGCAAACGCCGGCGGCCACCATCAACAAGGGCCTGTCGCGTTTTCTGTCGGGCGTGATCACCGAGGGCGACATGCGCATCGGCTGCCTCGACACGGCGCTGATCGGCTTTCAACTTGCGAGACTATTACGATGAGCCAGGACCAGCACGGCGACCTGAGTGCCTTTTCCATGCTGGACCTGTTCCGCATGGAGGCGGACAGCCAGACCCAGATTCTCACCGACGGCTTGCTGGCCATGGAGCGCCATGCGGGCGACGCGGCGGCCGTCGAAGCGATGATGCGCGCGGCGCACTCGATCAAGGGCGCCGCCGCCATCGTCGGCCTGCAGGTGGTGGTGCAGCTGGCGCACGGCATGGAAGACAGCTTTGTCGCCGCCCAGCACGGCCGCTTGACACTCACGCCGGAGCGGGTCGACGTGCTGCTGTCGGGCGTCGACCTGATCGTGCAACTGTCGCGCCTGGACGACGTGGGCGCCGAAGCCTGGCTGGCCGCCAATGCGGCGCAGATCGACCAGACCCTGAACGCCATCGCCGGCATCGCCGACCTGCCCGAATTGCCCGCCCTGCCTTCGGCGCCGGCGCCCATGCCAGCGCCGGCGGCAGCGGCCGAGCCGCAGGCTCCCGTGGCCAGCGGCCTGGCGGGCGAGGAGCCGGAACCGGAGCCGGAGTCGGCGGGGGCGCCCGCGCCGCGCGCCGGCGCTCCCGCCAAGGCGCCGGCGCAAAACTTCGACAAGCTGCTGTCGCTGGCCAGCGAATCGCGCATCAATGCGCACCAGATGCACCCGTTCATCGGCGCGCTGCAGCGCTTCAAGCGCAACCAGAGCAGCCTGTTTTCCGCCATCGAGCACCTGCACGAAGCCATTGCCCGCTCGGGCGACGCGGGCCTGATGGAAAAGTCGCTGCTGGCGCTGCAAAAGACGCAGCCCCTGAAGCAGTTCATGCTCGAGCACATCGCCGACATCGAAACCTATGAACGGCGCCTGCTGGCCGTCTCGCAAGGCATGGTCGACGAAGTACTGGCCCTGCGCATGCGCCCTTTCCGCGACGGTATCCACGCGTTTCCCCGCATGGTGCGCGACCTGGCGCGCAGCCTGGGCAAGGAAGTGCGGCTGGAGATCGAGGGCGAGGACACGCTGGTCGACCGCGACATCCTGGCAAAGATCGAAAGCCCGCTAAACCACATGCTGCGCAACGCCATCGACCATGGCATGGAAGGCCCGTACGAGCGCATCGACGCGGGCAAGGAAGCGCTGGGCACGATACGCATGGAAGCGCGCCACCGCGCCGGCATGCTGAGCATCGAGATCAGCGACGACGGGCGCGGCGTCGACCTGGAAAAGATCCGCCAGTCCGTCGTCGAGCGCAAGATGGCCAGCCCCGCCATGGCGGCCGCGCTGTCGCCGGGCGAGCTGCTGGAGTTCCTGTTCCTGCCCGCCTTCAGCCTGAAGGCGACGGCGAATCAATTGTCCGGACGTGGCGTGGGCCTCGACATCGTGCACGAAACGATACGCCAGCAAAACGGCACGGTACGCCTGGAATCGGAGCCGGGCCGGGGTTTCCGCGCCCTCGTCACCCTGCCGCTGACGCAATCGATCGTGCGCGCGCTGGTGGTCGACGTGCACGGCGAAGCCTACGCCATCCCCATCGTCAAGGTGGAAAGCGTGGTGCGCGTGCCGCAAGCGGCCATCCATACGCTGGAAAACAAGCAATTCTTCGAACTCAAGGGCGAGCACCTGGGCCTGGTGTCGGCGGCGCAGGTGCTGGAGCTGGGCGAGGCGGCCAACCAGGCCGAGGACTTGCCGGTGGTGGTGATCGGCCGCGGCAAGCAAAGCTATGCGCTGGTGGTCGACGCCATCCGCGGCGAGCAAAGCCTGGCCGTGCAAGCCATCGATCCGATCTTCGGCAAGATGCGCGACATTTCCGCCGCCGCCCTGCTGGACGACGGCGAGCCGGTGCTGATCCTCGACGTGCCCGACCTGCTGCTGTCGATCGACAAGCTGCTGCACGAGGGCGGCCTGCACCAGCTGACGCAGGCGGACCACGCGCAGCAGCGCCGCGCCAAGCGCATCCTCGTCGTCGACGATTCGCTGACGGTGCGCGAAATGGAGCGCAAGCTGCTGCTGGCGCGCGGCTTCGAGGTCGACGTGGCCATCGACGGCATCGACGGCTGGAACGTCGTGCGCAGCGGCGAATACGACCTGGTGATCACCGACGTGGACATGCCGCGCATGGATGGCATCGAACTGGTCTCGCTGATCAAGAAGGACCTGCACCTGCACAAGCTGCCGGTGATGATCGTCTCTTACAAGGACCGCCCGGAAGACCGCGCGCGCGGCCTGTCCGCCGGCGCCGACTATTATCTGACCAAAGGCAGCTTCCACGACGAGACCTTGCTCGACGCGGTGGCCGACCTGATAGGAGATGCCCGCTTATGAATTGCACTTCATGAAAATTGCCATTGCCAACGATGTCGCCATGGCCGCCGAGGCCCTGCGCCGGGTGGTCGCCAGTACGCAGGAACACCAGGTGCTGTGGATCGCCCGCACGGGACTCGAGGCCGTGCGCATGTGCGAAGGCAGCCGCCCCGACCTGATCCTGATGGACCTGAACATGCCGGAGATGGATGGCGTGGAAGCGACGCGCCTGATCATGGAGCAAAACCCGTGCGCCATCCTGGTGGTCACGGGGCGCCCGCAGGACAACGTCAACCAGGTCTTCCGCGCGCTGGGCGCGGGCGCGCTCGACGTCACGGCCACGCCCGTGCTGCAGGGGGAAGCGGGCGGCGACAGCGAGCTGCTGGCCAAGATCAAGACCATCGGCAAGCTGATACGCCACAGCGCCGAAGCACCTGCGCCGCGCCAGGCGAACGGCAATGGCGGCGAACGGGGCCACGGCCAGGTATCGACCCTGGTGGCCATCGGCGCCTCGACGGGGGGGCCGTCAGCGGTGGCGAAGGTGCTGTCCGGCTGGACGGCGCCGCCCGGCTGCGCCATCGTCGTGGTGCAGCACATCGATGAAACCTTCGCCTCGCACTTCGCCAAATGGCTCGACGACCAGCTCAGCATGCCCGTGCGCGTGATCGCCGACGGCGACGAACTGGTGTCCGGCGCAGTACTGATCGCCAAGACCAATGATCACCTGCTGCTAGATCAAAATTATCGTTTGGGTTACGATGCGGCACCGCGCGACTATGTTTACCGCCCTTCCGTCGATGTTTTCTTCAACTGCGTGGCGCAGCACTGGCGCGGCGACGCCATCGGCGTATTGCTCACAGGCATGGGGCGCGACGGCGGCGATGGCTTGCTGGCCATGCGCCGCGCCGGCAAGACGACCATCGCGCAAGACCAGGCCAGCAGCGCCGTGTACGGCATGCCGCGCGCGGCGGCCGAACTCGATGCGGCGCAACAAATCCTGCCCTTGGATAGAATAGGCGCCAGCCTGCGCAGCCGCCTGGGCGCCAAGCTCAACAATGGGTGGGATCCCTCCCCCAACATCTGAAAAGAATGCAATGCCAGAATTCTCCTCCAGCTTCACCCAGCATGAGCCCGCATTGACCGAATTCAAGGTCAGCGTGCTGCTGGTGGACGACCAGTTGATCATAGCCGAGGCAGTGCGGCGCATGCTCAGCGACCAGCAGGATATCGAATTTCACTACGTGACCGACGCCACGCAGGCGCTGGACACGGCGCTGCGTTTGCAACCGACCGTCATCCTGCAAGACCTGGTGATGCCGGGCATCGACGGCTTCGCCTTGATCAAGCTGTACCGCGAAAACGCGGCGCTGGCGCACGTGCCGGTGATCGTCATGTCGGCCAAGGATGACCCGAAACTGAAGGCGCACAGCTTTGCCGTCGGCGCCAACGATTATGTGGTGAAACTGCCGGATCGCCTGGAACTGCTGGCGCGCATACGCTACCATTCCAATGCGCACATCAGCCGGCTGCAGCGCGACCAGGCATTTCGTTTTCTGCGTGAAAGCCAAAAGAACCTGGCCGACGCGAATATTGAATTACAGAAACTGGCCGCCCTCGATGGCTTGACGGGCATCGCCAACCGCCGCCGCTTCGATGAAACCCTGCAATTCGAATGGCAGCGGGGCCAGCGCGACAAGACGCCGCTGAGCCTGCTGTTCTGCGATATCGACCATTTCAAGAGCTATAACGATCACTTTGGCCACCTGGCCGGCGACCTGTGCCTGAAAAAAGTCGCCGCCGTGCTGACGGAACATTTGAAACGCCCGGCCGACCTGGCCGCCCGCTACGGCGGCGAGGAATTCGCCCTGATCCTGCCGGAAACAGAAGCGGCCGGCGCGCTGCTGATCGCCGAAGCATGCCGGCGCCACCTGGAAGGCTTGCAGGTCGAGAACCCGGCGACGAGCACGGGCATCGTCACCATCTCGATCGGCGTGGCCACCATCGCGCCCTCCCCGGACTCGACGGTGGAGCAACTGATCAACCGCGCCGACCAGGCCCTGTACGCGGCCAAGCGCGGCGGACGCAACAGCGTGCTGAGCGCCGATGACGTCCAAGACTGATTTTTAACAGCAAGGAAAGTGAAACATGAGCACACAACTGGACAATGTCAGCGTCGTCAAGAAATCGAATATCTACTTTGACGGCAAGTGCATTTCGCACAATGTCATCCTGGCCGACGGCACGAAGAAAAGCGTGGGCGTGATTTTTCCGTCATCGTTGCGCTTCAACACGGGCGCGCCGGAAATCATGGAAATCGTCGGCGGCCTGTGCAAGGTACGCCTGGCCGACGCGACAGAGTGGAACAGCTATGGCGCGGGCACGCAATTCAAGGTGCCGGGCAATAGCCATTTCGATATCGAAACGGTGGAGACATTAGACTATGTCTGTCACTTTGGTTAATCCACGCAGAAAAAACGTCCATGGCTGCGTTGCACTGCCTCGCCGTACTATGCGTACTGTCTTCGGCAATGCGCCTTGCCCTGAACATTTTTTCAAGCGCGGATTGACTATTTAGACAAACACAGGCTCGGGCGACAGGCGCACGCCATATTTCGCCTCCACGTCATCCTGTATCGCTGCCGCCAGCCGGGTAATGTCCGCGCCACGAGCGCCGCCATTATTCACCAGAACCAGCGCCTGCTTGGGATACACTCCCGCGGGCCCCAGGTTTTTCCCCTTCCAGCCGCACTGATCGATCAGCCAGCCGGCCGCCAGCTTTTCCGTGCCATCGGGTTGCGCATGGTGCACGAGCGCAGGGAAACGTTCCAGCAAGGCAAGACATTGCTCACGTGACACCACCGGATTCTTGAAGAAGCTGCCCGCATTGCCGATCACGGCCGGATCGGGCAATTTTCGCCGGCGGATCGCCATCACCGTGTCGGCCACCTGCTGTGGCGTCGGCTCGGCAAGATTGCGCTCGGCCACGGCCAGCGCCAGTTCCGCATAGCGCAAGTTCGGCAGCCACTCGGCCGGCAAGGCAAACGTCACTTCCAGCACGATCAGCTCGCGCCCGTCCGCCTGCTTGAAGATGCTGTCGCGGTAAGCGAAGCGGCAGGCGTCGCGGTCCATGTCGAAGACGATGCCGCTGGCGCTGTGCATGACGCTCACGCTATGCAGATAATCCTTGATTTCAACGCCATACGCGCCGATATTCTGGATAGGCGCCGCGCCCACCGTGCCGGGGATCAGGGACAGGTTTTCCAGCCCGCCCACGCCTTGCGCCAAGGTCCACTGCACGAAATCGTGCCAGTTTTCGCCGGCCGCGGCCGTGACGAGTATGGTCTCGACATCCGCCTGCGCCAGGCGCATGCCGCGCGTGGCCATGTGCAGCACGGCGCCGGGAAAGTCGCCCGTCAGCACGATGTTGCTGCCCCCGCCCAGTATCAGGCGCGGCATGGCGGACAAGGCGGGATCTTGCAGCGCGGCCTGCAATTGGGCCTGCGAAGTGATGCGGACGTAGGCGGCCGCGTTGGCTTCGATGCCGAAAGTATTCAGGCGCTGGAGGGAGTAATTGTGTTCGATGGTGAGCTCTGCAGACATGGGATAGGGAAATTTTGCTCGATTATAGAGCGAAAGCGACAAAAAACCACCTCAGGACAAGGGCGACTTGCCCGTTGTCCGTTAAAATGTCGCATCTTTAACAGGGCCGTCCCATGGCGCAGAATCAGCCGCCAAGGCCCAGCGCGCCGAGCGCGCGCTCGCTTTAACAAGAAAAGGAACAGACCATGCCGTCATTTGATGTAGTCTCCGAAGCCGATATGATCGAAGTCAAGAATGCCGTCGAGCAATCCAACAAGGAAATCACGACCCGCTTCGACTTCAAGGGCAGCGACGCCCGCGTCGAACACAAGGAAAACGAATTGACCGCGTTTGCCGACTCGGAATTCCAGCTCAGCCAGGTGCGCGATGTGCTGACCAACAAATTGACCAAACGCAAGGTCGATGTGCGCTTCCTCGACGAAGGCGACATCAAAAAGATCGGCGGCGACAAGGTCAAGCAGATCATCAAGATCAAGAACGGCATCGAATCGGATGATGCCAAGAAAATCGTGCGCGTCATCAAGGACAGCAAGATGAAAGTGCAAGCGAGCATCCAGGGCGAAGCCGTGCGCGTCACGGGCGCCAAGCGCGACGACCTGCAGGCGGCCATGGCCATGCTGCGCAAGGACGTGCCCGACATGCCGCTGGAATTTAACAATTTCCGCGATTAATTCCGATGCGGCGCACGCTGCGGCCTGCGCTTGCACCGGCAGGATGGCAAGCCGCCCCGGAGCGCCTGCCCGCTTGGAGTAGAATTGAAGCTGCGCACAGCTACATGCGCCCGCGCGCCTGACCGGCGGCGGGCTTGACCGTACATCTGGCTCAGTGATAACCACGGTAGTCTAAGGATAGCAATGAAACGTGTTGATGATTTCCGCCTGCGATTTGGCAAAAAAGAATATGTGCCCATCATGATAGGCGGAATGGGTGTGGATATTTCCACGTCGGAGCTGGCCCTGGAAGCGGCCCGGCTGAACGGTATCGGCCATATTTCCGATGCCATGGTGGAAGACGTGTCGGACCGCCGTTTCGACACCACCTTCGTCAAAGACAAGACGAAACTGTACAAGTTCAACATCAATAACAGCGACAAGGCCGTGGTGCAGTTCGACCTGGGCCGCCTGGCCGAAGCACAGCGCCTGCATATCGGGCGCACCATGGAAGCGAAAAAAGGCGATGGCTTGATCTTCGTCAATTGCATGGAAAAGCTGACCATGAACGGCCCGCGCGAAACCTTGCGCGTGCGCCTGAACGCGGCGCTGGACGCGGGCATCGACGGCATCACCCTGTCGGCCGGTTTGCACTTCGGCTCGTTTGCCCTGATGGCCGACCATCCGCGTTTCCGCGATGCCAAGCTGGGCATCATCGTCTCGTCCGTGCGCGCCTTGCAGATTTTCCTGCGCAAGAACGCCAAGCTGGACCGCTTGCCCGACTTCATCATCGTCGAGGGCCCCTTGGCCGGCGGCCACCTGGGCTTCGGCATGGACTGGGCCAATTACGACCTGCACACGATCACGGCGGAACTGCTGGCCTACCTGAAGGCCGAACAGCTGGACATCCCGCTGATCGCCGCCGGCGGCATTTTCACGGGCAGCGACGCCGTCTCCTTCCTGGAAGCGGGCGCGGCTGGCGTGCAAGTGGCGACGCGCTTTACCGTCACCAAGGAATGCGGCTTGCCAAACAAGGTCAAGCAGGAATACTACAAGGCCTCGGAAGAAGACATCATCGTCAACGGCGTCTCGCCGACGGGCTACCCGATGCGCATGCTGAAGAACACGCCCGCCATCGGCGCCGGCATCCGTCCAGGCTGCGAATCGTATGGCTATCTGCTCGACGCGACGGGCAACTGCGCCTACATCAACTCGTACAACCGCGAAGTGGCTGCCCATCCGGAACAAAAAACCGTCGTCGTGATGGACAAGACTTGCCTGTGCACCCACATGCGCAACTTTAACTGCTGGACCTGCGGCCATTACACGTATCGACTGAAGGACACCACGCACAAGCTCGACAATGGTGAATACCAGATCCTGACGGCCGAACATGTCTTCAAGGACTACCAGTTCAGCGTCGACAACCAGATCGCCCTGCCGGAAAAAGAAATCCAGGCAGCAGGCTGAATCTTGCCAGCTTGAAATGAAAATGGCGCAGCCTGCGAAGGCTGCGCCATTTTTTTTATGCCGGAAGCATGTCCCGCAATGCCCGTTCGATCATATCGAAGCTTGGCCGCCGCCGCACCTCTTCCTGCAGGCAAGCGTCCAGCAAGGTCTGCAGGGCGGGCAATGGCGTTGCACAACGCGCCATCAACTCGCCCAGCAGCACGCCAAAGGCACGCGCCTCGATGCCCTGTAACAAGTCCCCTTGCGGCGAGCCGGGCGCAAACATGGACGCCGCGCCAAAATCACCCAACAGGCAAGCGCCACCGTCCGCATGCAGGATATTGTGGGCGTACAGATCGCCGTGCATGACGCCGCGCGCATGCAACTGGCATACGGCCGAGGCGATGCCATGGGTAATCGCCAGCGCTTGCTGCGTACTGAAACGCAGGCCATCGGCATACACGTCGCGCGTGCACGATTCCAGGCTCGGCGGGCCGGCCAGATTGCGGAAGGCCGCATCGATGAGCGGCATGACGAGTCCCAGCGCTCCTTGCGGATGTGCATCGAGCGTCCCGAGGATGGGAATCAGGCTCGGATGGGCACCGGCGCCGACGCAAGCGGCCATTTCACTGCGCGGCAAGCCGTCGCTGGTCATCGCCCCCTTGAACACTTTGACGGCGACCTCATCGGCGCCATCGAGGCGGGCACGATAAATCACGCCGGATGCCCCCTCGCCCAGCTGCTGCGCCAGTTCCAGGCGCTGCCATGCCACGCCCGCCGCAGCGGTACCGGCCAGGGCCGCCAGCTCACGCGCTTGCGTGCAGGGATTGCCCGCATACGCGAGCCAGCTCAGGCGTGGCAAGGAGAACAGGCAATCGGGCAGCGTCGTGTAACGGTTGGCGGCGATGCGCACCAGTTCCAGCCGATGGCAATTCGCCAGGGATGCCGGCAAACTGTCCAGGCAATTTCCCGCCAACATGAGTTTCTGTAATTGCACGCACTGGCCCAGCGCATCCGGCATGGACTCGATGACATTGTCGGTCAGGGTCAGCCAGCGCAGCCTGGATGGCAAGGCCGCGGCCGACACAAGACTGATCCGGTTCGCCTTGAAACCGATCATTTCCAGCGCAGGACAGGAACCGAGCACGGCCGGCAAGGTAGTAAACAGGTTATTCGAGCAAAAGATGATGCGCAGCTTGTATAGGCGCGACAGGTCGTCTGGCAGGGATGACAGCGCATTGCCCGACAGGTCGAGGATTTCCAGGCTGTCGGCCAGATCGAAGATTTCGCGGGGGAATTCCGTCAAGCCGCAGGCCAGCGTCAGGCGGCGCAGGCCAGCCAGTTGACCAGCACGTAATTGTTCCAGCGTATGCACAGCAGACAAGATATCCCTTTCAAGGTGGCACGCGATCGATGCCATGCATTAAATCATTGGACGTAAAAAAACCCCAACCGGATCACCGGAAGGGGTTTTTTCGAATAACAAGCCTGACGATAACCTACTTTCACACTGGTTGCAGCACTATCATCGGCGCAAAGTTGTTTCACGGTCCTGTTCGGGATGGGAAGGGGTGGGACCAACTTGCTATGGTCATCAGGCATAACTTGTACTGGCATTTGTCCTCGGTGGAGCGACAAGGCCATGAATCTGGAAGAAGCAAAGATCGGGGTAATGAATTGGTGTATCAACACACACGCAACGTTGTACCGTCTTATCCTCTGCACCTGCTAAGGTTATAGGGAC
>NZ_JAFLJN010000039.1:0-32208 GCF_018682595.1 Janthinobacterium sp. JC611 | reverse complement strand
GCCTTGTGCCGCGATGACGCCCGTATTCGTGATGGCGCCTGTTACGGTCAGGGATTGATTCCCAGCCGCATACAGGCTGCCCGCGTTGTTCAGGCTGGCCAGTGTCGCGTTCAGGTTGGCGCCGGCAAACACGTTGCCTGCGGTATTGTTCAAGTTCTCCACATTCAAGGTGGCGTTGCCGGCCACGGCTTGCAATTGACCTTTAGTATTGTCGATGTCGCCACCGGACAATGCCAGGTTGCGCCCTGCCGCCACCGTGCCCTCGGTATTGTCCAGGCTGCTCACGTTCAATGTGGCATCCTGCGCCGCCACGATGCGGCCCGTGCTGTTCAACAAAGTGTTTGCCTTCACCAGCGCATCGCCATTGCCCTCGATCTTGCCGCCCGTGTTGTCCAGCTGGCCGGTAGCGCTCACCGTCATCAGGCCGGTGCCCGTCTGCGCCAGGCTGCCGCTGCGGTTGTCCAGCGTGCCGGCGTTCACCGTCAACTGATTGGCCACCGTCGTGGCATTGCGGTGGTCGAAGGTGGCGGCCGTGATGTCGAGCTTGCCATTGCCCGTGATCTTGCCGGATTGATTAAGGAACTGGCCCGCGTTGATGGCCAGCACACCGGCTCCGGCATGCTCCAGCTTGCCATTGACGTTCGTCAGCACCGTCGCGTTCAGTGCCAGATTATGGCTGTTGACGGCGATGCGGCCAGCCGTGTTGTCCAACTTGCCCGTAGTGATGACGGTGTCGCCGGTGCCCGTCTGCACGATCTCGCCGCTGGTGTTGTTCAGGTTGGACACGTTCAGTTGCAACTGTCCGCCCACCAGCTGGCCCTGGTTATTTACCAGTGACTGGGCGTTATTTGCGTTAGCCGTGATGGCCAGCACGTTGCTGGCCGAGATGACGGCTTTACTCGTCAGTACATCACCAGTAGCTGCCGTGATGGCGATGTTTGCCGCGCCCGTCTGGCTACCCGACAGATCCACACTGGAACCCGTCAGCGTCGCACTGCCTGCCGCCAAGTTCTGTCCGCTCGCTTGCAGCACGCCATCGGAATTGATCGTCAGATCGCCTGCCGTGCCCAGGCTGCCGTCGGCTTTGATGCCTGCGCCCAGCAAGCCGCTGCTGGTCACTTTATTAGCGGAAATATTGGTGTTGCCAACGGAGGCGATGGAGCCGCTGTTGTTCAGCACACCACCCACCGTCAGTTGCTGGTTGCGGCCCGCATACAGCAGACCGGTGTTGCTCAAGTCTGCGCTGAGGCGCGCCGTCAGGTCCGAACCGGCGCTGACCGTGCCTTGCTGGTTCAGCAAGGTCGCCGCGTCAAGATATAAATTGTCCGCCTGCAATACACCACGCGTGTTGTCGAGTCCTACCACCGTCAACTGCAGCGCCTGCGTGGCGGCGATCACGCCGTCCGTATTCTTCAGCGCGCCCTTGCTGGTGATATCCGCCGACGCGGCCGAGGTGATACGCCCCTTGCTATTGTCCAGCACGCCCGCCTGCACCTGCACGCTGCCATTGCCGGCGATGCTGCCACGCGTATTGTCCAGCGTCTGCGCCACGTCCACGCGCATCTGTCCTGGCCCTGTCTGCTGCAGGGTACCGTCGCTGTTGTCCAGCTGACCGGCCTGCACCGCTACCTGCTGCCCCGACGTGACGGCTTGGCGGTGGTCGAGCGTTTCCGCCTGGATATCAACTACACCATTGCCCGTCACCTTGCCCCGCTCGTCATCGAAGCGCGTTGCTGCTATGTGCAAGCTGCCCGTGCCCGCGTGTTCGATACTGCCGTCGCGGTTGCTCACCTGTTCCGCAGTCAGCGCCAGGTTGGCGCTGTTGACGGCGATGCGTCCGCCCGTGTTGTCCAGGGTGCTGCCTTGCAAGGTGGTGTCGCCCGTGCCCGTCTGGATCACGGTGCCGCCGCGGTTGTCGAGCGATCCAGTTTTGATATCCAACTGGCCCGCGCTCAGGGTGCCGTGCACGTTCGACAGGGCCTGGCTGCTGCCGGCCGCCGTCACGGACAGCAGGCCGGTGGTCGTCACCAGCGCGTTATCGGTCACGACGTTGCCGGCGCTGGCGTCCAGGGCAATGGCCGCGCCGCCCGTCTGGCTGCCGCTCAGGTCGATGGCGGTGGCGTGCATGCTGGTCTTGCCGGCCGCCAAATTCTGGCCATGGGCGCCGATCGCTTGCGTGGCCGTCAGTTGCAACTGACCACTGCCGGCCAGGCTGCCGTTGGCGCGGATGCCGGCGCCCAGCAGGCTGCCGGCCGCGCTGTCGATGCGGTTGGCGTCGATGCGGTTGTCGCCCTGCGCGGCGATGACGCCGCTGTTGCTGATCGCGCCGCTCACCTGCAGCGCGTGGCTGCCGGCCGCATACACGTTGCCGCTGTTGAGTACCTCGCCGGCCTTGGTAGCAAGATTGCCACCAGCAAACACGCTGCCAGCCGTATTGTTCAGTTTTGCGACCGTCAAGGCCGCATCGCCCGCGAGCGCCTGGATCTGGCCGCGCGTGTTGTCGACGTCGCCGCTGTCCAGGCGCAGTGTACGGCCCGCAGCCAGGGTCGCCTCGGTGTTGTCCAGCGCGCCAGTCGACAGCGCCACATCCGTGCCAGAGACGATGCGGCCCTTCTGGTTTTGTATATTATTCGCCTGCACGCTCAAGGCGCCGTTGCTTTCCAGCGTGCCACTGCGATTGTCCAGCGCACCGCGCACCTGCACGCGCGTGTCGCCCTGCCCGCTCTGCGCCAGGCTGCCGCCCCGGTTATCGAGGCTGCCGGCATCGATGTTCAATTGCCCCGCCACCGTACGGGCATCGCGGTGGTCGATCTGCTCCCCGCTCAGCGCCATGACGCCATTGCTGATGATGCTGCCGCGCTGCAAGTTGACTTGCGCCGCACCGATCTCCAGCGCACCCGTGCCCGCATGCTGGATGTGCCCGTCCTGATTGCTCAGGCTGGCAGCTTGCAGGCGCAAGGCCTGGCTGTTCGTGGCGATGACGCCGCGCGTATTGTCCAGGCTGCCCGGCAATTGAATCGCCAGGTCGCCGGCGCCCAGCTGCGTGATCTGGCCGCCCACGTTCGACAAGTCGTGCGCATGCACGCCCAGCTGCTGGCCCGTCAGTTGCGCCGCATCGCTGCGCACGGTGCGCGCCGCGTCCAGCTGCAGGCGGTCGCGGGCGGTGACCTGCGCCCGGCTGGCGTCGAGGTCGCCCGCGCTGGCGCCCAGGCTGACGTTGGCGCCCGACACCTGTGCGTCAACCAGCTCCAGCCGGCGCGCGGACAGCGTACTGTCGCCGCCCGCCACCGCCGTGCCATGCACGGCCACCAGATCGCCCGCCAACACGTTCAGCTTGCCGCTGCCCGACACGGTGTTATCCAAGTCGAGGCCGGCCGCCAGCACGGAACCCGCCGCCGTATCGATACGCGAGGCGGCGCCCGTTGCCTGCACACTGGTATTGCCCTGCGCCGCGATCACGCCGCTGTTGGCAACGTTGCCCTGCGCCTGCACCAGGCTGTCGCCGCCCGCATACACGGTGCCGCTGTTGGCCACGTCGCCCGTCACGGCAATGCTGGTCTGGCTGCCCGCGCCGGCCGACTGGACATTGCCGCTGTTGCTCAGCCAGCCATTCGACTGCAGCACCAGGTTGCCGGCCGTGGCCGCCAAGACGCCCGCGTTACGCACGCCCAGGCCCGCTTCCGTGCCGATCAGGGTGATCTTGCCCGCGTACATACCGCCCAGTTGCGCCACGTCCAGCGCGTAGACTGGGGCCGGGCCCAAGCCAGGCGCGACGCCCGCCACGCCATGCGCCGCATCGATCTGGTTCGCGCCCGTGACCACCTTCAGTTCCTGCGCCCAGATGCCGCCGTTGATCTGCGCGGCGCGCGCCAGGATGGCCGTGTAGTCGCTCAGCGAGGTGTCCAGGCCGCGGCCGTTGATGGTCACTACCCCGCGCTGCACCATGTAGCCGTCCAGGTTGCCGCCGTTGAGGATGGGCGTGCCCGTCGTCAGCGTGACCCGGCTCGCATTGATGAAACCGCCGCCGTCGATGGCCACGCCGGCCGGGTTGGCGATGACGACTTCGGCGCGCTGGCCCGCCACCTCGACATAGCCGCGCAACTGGCTCGGGTTGGCCGAATTGACTTCATTGAGGATCACGCGCGCGCTGCCGCCGGCCAGCCACGGGTTGCCCTGCACCCAGCCGCCCGTCTGCGTCTGCACGTTGCCGCGGCTATTGTTCAGGATGGCGCCGTTCGCCGTCACGTCGAACTGGCTGTAGGTGTTGCGCGACACGCCCGCCGCGCTCGGCGTCTGGATATTGACTTGCGTCACGCCATTCGCGCTTTGCACCACGGTCGGACGCTGCCGGCCCGGCGCATTCGGATCGGCCACGATCTGTCCCATGGCCGGCCCGGCGACAAAACTCACCATGCCCAGCGCGGCAAACACGGCCAGCGCCAGCGGCCGCAACTTGCCATTCACACTGACACTTGGCCCGCCACCGCCATCGCCTTCAAACACGCCATGCGTCAAGCTGCCCTCGCCTTTGGTCGCCTTGCCTTGCGAAGAAGCATTTTCGGCGACCACCATCAGCTGGCCACGGCGTTTATTGAAGATGATGCGGTACAGGTTCTTGTTCATGAAATGTCCTAATGACAATCAATTAATGCGATAAGGGGAGAAGAGAACGGCTGGCGGATGGCGGCGTTTCACATCGGAATTTTTTAATAGCTGGCGTTCAGGCTGAAGCCGGCTGTATGTCTGGCAGTGCGGAACAGGTCGGGCTTGCGCACGGGCCAGCCGACAAAGGCGTCGTACTGCACGCCCAGCCACTGACCGCGCAGGCCGACGAAGGTGCCCGTCAGGTTGCGTGCGATCAGCCATGCGGCGGATGGTCCCGCCACTTCACCATGGTCGAGTCCCGCATACGCTTCCTGGCCGCTGCTGCCCAGCGGCATACCGAGTTCGTTGCGCAGCAACCAGCCCCGTTCGGACGACAGGCTGCTTTCGCCGTCGTAGCCGCGCACGGTATACCGCCCGCCAATCGCAAAACGGTCCTGCGGCACCAGCGGCGTACGGTTGTGCTGCATGCGCCAGCTGCCCGAGTAGCGCAGCGGCTGGCCGGCCACCTTGAACGGCGCGGACAGGGCCGCGTCGGCCAGCAGCAGCTTGAAACGCGACGTGCCATCGCCGAACGCTTCCTCGGGCGCGGCCAGCGCATCCATCGCGCCCGTACCGCGCCGGTATTGCAGGTTCAGGTCCAGGGTGGTTTGACCGAGGAATTCGCGGTGGCCGATGCCCAGTTCCCAGCCGGCCATGCGGCGGCGCTGCACTTCCACTTCCGTGTCGTCGATGAAGTTTTGCGCGGAACGCTGCCAGCCGCGCAAGGACAGCGTCGTCTTGCGCGAGGCGTCGCGGTAGACCAGACGCGACAACTTGACTTCGCGGTTCTGGCTGGCGCCGCTGTAGTTGTAGTCCTGGCTGATGCCGGCCACGGACTGGTGGTAGCGGCTGTCGCTGGCCGTGAAGGCCAGCAGCCAGTAAGCGTAGGGAATCGAATAGTGGGCCACCATGCCGCCCGTGCCGCGCGGACCCTGGCGGTTGCCGTCGACGTTCTGGTTCAGGCTCAGATAAAACAGGTCGTTCAGGGTCAGCCAGTGGTCGTACGACAGGGTCACGCTGCCCTGCAGCTTGCCCGTCGAACGCGAACCGCCATCGTCGAGGCCCAGGGCCAGGCGGAATGGCAAGCCCTGCTTCCACTGGATCTGCAGGTCGCTCTCGCCCGGTTTCGCATTGCCGCCCTCGGCCGGCATGATCTGGATATCGGCTTCGGCCGTCGGCACGCGCTTGAAATTCTCCAGCGCCTGTTCCGTGTCGCGCACATTGAGCAAGTCGCCCGGGCGCGCCGGCACGGCATTCCACCAGGTGGCGCGGGGATGGGTGCCGGGCGCAAAGCCGATCTGGCGGATGCGCCCCGGTATCACGCTCAGGGCCAAAGTACCCTTGCTCAAGTCCTGCGGTTCGGCCAGCACGCGCGTGGTGACGTAGCCGCGGGCGATGATAGCGTTCTGCATGCGGCCCATCAGCACATTGATGGCCTGCGTGCCCAGGCAGCGCCCCAGCGGAGCGTCCGGCGCGCCCAAGTCGTCACGCCCGGCGGCATCCAGCGCCCACTGGAATGGCACGGCGTCCTCGCCCCGCAACTCCAGGTGGTCGATGGTAAAGCATGGCGATTCGCCTGCGGGCAGGCGGTTGGCGGACGCGGCCGTAGGCGCCTCGAGCAGGCGCACGTCGGGCGTGCGCTCCTGCTGCTGGCGCAGGACGCGCTCGCGTTCTTGCTGGCGTATCAGTTCTTGGCTGGCATCGTCGCGCTGGCTGCTGCCAGGCGGGGTGGGAAGGGGCGGCGCGATGTCGGGACGGGTCTGCGCGGACACGGCGGCACACAGGGTGCCGCTAAACAAAAATACACCGCACCATGGCGTCAAGCGCAGGTGCATATGTTGCCTTAAGTAATTATTTACGTAAGGAAATTATAAATTAATTATTTCTATCGGGCAATTTAATTTATTTCTTGAGAACTTTACCTCTTTGGTAACTGCCTTTCAACTATCCAATTACCACTAGTAAATAGATGCGCGACCTTGTGGCGGCAGCACAGGTAGTGGCAGCCGATATCGATGGCATAAAAAAGCCCTGTAAAAACAGGGCTTTGGCTTACCTAATCAGTAAGAACGTGACATTTTATAATCGAAACCTATTCCACTTGATGGTCAATGAGCCGGCTAAGCATTTGATTTCTTTATGCTCTTCGGATCAATGAACAGCTGATGCGCTCCAGACAAGGTAGCATATGGCGATATATAAATATTTACCAAAGAATCACATCAAGAGAATAGGGGGAATATTTTCGCCCCCATCTAGCGCGTCAACGATCCCAGAACTGTGAAATAGTCAAGGCGAGGTCATTACCACAACAATTGCGTGGTTTTACTCTGAAAATTTCTTAGTAAGATACGGATTCCGTCGAGCGACTGGTGTTTATCCATCCACGACTTGACCCACAAAGGTTGACGGCCGCGACCGCTCCACTGCTGTTCTTGGTTGTCAGGGTTGCGATACAGAGCAGCCACAACTTTTTTCTCTCCCTTCGCTGCATTTTTTGGTACGCCTGCGATCAACTGGGTCAGCGGCACGCCGACCCGCTGTGCAATCGCCTGCATTTCCGCACGGGCCCTTTCCAGCTCGTCTTTTTGTCGGACCTTGATTTCTTGAATTGCTTGTGCTTCGAGCTTTTTTAACTCGGCCAGTGATAATGATGAGATATCCATACGAATTCCTTGAAAGTAGGACAAATTTGGGGTGACACCTATATGTGACTTGAGCACGCATGCCAAGTGAAAACCTTTCTAAAACAATTCGCGCGAACTTTAGCCCCCTTATTTCTCATTGTGCCATCGAAATACCTAGCGATAGGGGCCAATTTCGGCTGGAGCCATGCAACTGGCCCGACAACAATAGTGGAAATCACCGTTGCCACGAAAGTCGAAATATGGAACCACGCCCCCCTTCTTTCGCATCGACCTGGCTTCTGGCCATGCTCCAAGGACAGACCTATGACCAGATCGCAGCGCGGTTTCGTGTCACGAAGTCGACGGTGTCCAAATCGGTTGCTGATTTAGCGCGAGATCTACAATCCGTCGTAGGTGTGATCGGCATCGACGAAGACAGTGCTCCCACTGCCCAGGTCATCCGCGCGCATGGGAAAGATTATCTGGAGGCATTGGAACATTTCGTGCCGCTGGCGAAACCTTCGGCCACAACCTCACCGCCGATCATTGCCCATACGCAGATTGAGCAGCTAGTGCTGCACACGGCACGGCATAGTCGCTGCAAACAGCGCGATATCGCCCTTCTCCTCATGCTTATCCATACCGGTGCACGCCCGAATGAGATCGCCAGGATGACCGTTGCCGACTACATCGATGCGCCGGGCCGGTGCCGCTCGCCACCATGGCTGCCAGCGCATGCCGCGTCGAATGGCATAGCACGCCCGCTTCTGCTTTGCGACGCAACAGCGTTGTACTGGCTTGACGCGTATTTGGCGTGGCGCGTAGCCGCTGGATACGGTGTCAGCGATCCGAGCGCATATCGAGGACTGCAGGGCGACAGTAGCCTATTTCTCAGCCGGACCGGTGAGTCGTTCACCTCGCCATGCGCGAAAGCCTCCTCCGAAAAGGGTTTACATGATGTCCTGCAACGTATCTTCCGCTACGCCAATCTGCCTGGTCTTGGTGTGCTGGGCGCGCGGCGCTCCGTCGCGCATCGCCTGCACGCCGACGGCTGCACAGCCGAGGAGATCGCGTTTTATCTTGGGACGCGAGCCGGTACGGTGCGCCGCCTGTTGTCGAAGAGTACCCAGAAACCACCATATCAGCGTATGTAGTCCCCAACTTCCCGCCCCTGAACGCATTCAGTCTTGCCGTTGCTTGTACCAATTCCGTGCGTTCGCCCCACGGGAAAAAGTCTGGATGGGGATAACGGGGTTGACTCACTACAGACCAATGAGAGGATGGTTCATCGTTCATTTTTACGTAAAGGAGACCATCATGGACAAGGAAATCGTCAATCGCACGCTTGCGCAAGGCGCTCCGCCAACGGTCCTTGGCGAACGGCAAGCCCGCATTCCCACCGGCGGCACGATTCGGGCGGGCATCAAAGTGCTGACCAAGGCGGCCGCGAGCAATCCGCAAGCCAAGGCGATCTACGATCAGGGGCTCGCCTCAAACTGTTCATTTGAAGAGATCGGACAAAAAATTGCCGAAGCTTTTCCAGACATCAAGACACCGCTTGTTCCCAAAAATGTGGCCTGGTTCACCGTACGTCCGAATGACTTTCCCAACCCAGCCCTGGCAGCGCAGATTTTGGCGGCCTTTGGCGAGGATCGGGGTGACGGCGTCATCCGGCTGTATCGTTTTCCAGTCATCTTTCCTGCCGATACCTGGCAATTGGTCATGCCACACGAACTGGCCGCCTGGGCACGCAATGACAAGCGCTACTGGAGCGAATATGCGTCGGATGGCCATACGCGCTACTGCAAAATGTACGCCCCGGTCCGCTTTGATGAGCGCAGCCAACGCGTGGTTCGCACCTTCGGTGGGCGACCACTCCAACTGCGGCCAGAAAACAATGGCGTCTGCGATCCAGAAAACTGCCCGGAATTTCAGAACCGGCAATGCAACCTGACCGGAAAATTCATTTTTTATATTCCCGGCATTCCCTCGATCGATGCTTTCGTGCTGCACACGAACAGTTTTTATGCCATGAGCCGCGCCATCGAACGCTTTGAAACCATCTCGTTCATGCGCGGTGGCCGGCTGGCCGGCTTCCTGGATCAGCACCGCACGCCCTTTTATTTCAGTAAAAAGCTGCGCGACGTCTCGCATATCGATCCCAAAACCGGGCAATCCGTGCGCAGCGCACACTGGATCATCGAGCTGGAAGCACCGATCGATGTCTCTTCCCTTCTGATCCAGCATGACGACGAAAGCGCTTTACACCTGGCGGATCAGGCCGCAAATATCTTGCAGGGTCACCATGAACAACGAGACGCGGCCTCAACGTCCAACCGTCCCGATGATGGAGATGATCTAACGCTGGAACAGCCTGCGGAGACCGGAGCATCTGTACAGCAAAAGCCGGCCCCCGAATCCATGCAGTCTGCGTTACCTGCGCAGGACGCCCCATCTACCGAAGATGAAGCGATCAATACCCTGTTCGACCTCGCCGCAGCCTATGGCGTAGATCGGGAGCGCTTCGGCCTCTTTGCTGATCGCCAGTGGGGCGCCGGCTGGCGGCGCAATGTAAATGGCCGCCAACGCGTGCTGGCGGAACTGGAACGCTATCAAAATGATCCGGAAGGCTTTTGTGACAAGGTCAACGCCCGCCTGCGCGCGTCCGACACGCCTTTATCCAGGCCACGCACTCCAACAGCGCCAGCCAAGGAAAAATAATCATGCGCATCGCTCATTTTTCCGATCTGCACTATGCAGTATCGACCTTGCCCGAGGTCGATACGTGCTTCACCTATGCCGTGGACCAGGCGATCGCAAGACAGGCCGAGGTCGCCGTCATTACTGGCGATACCACCGATCATGCCCTCGATGCCCATTCGCCGGCGTTGATGGCGCTTGCGCGCCAGATTCGGCGCCTGGCCGACCATTGCCCAGTGCTGATGTTACAAGGGACCTTCTCACACGAGCCACCCGGTACGCTGGATCTGTTTTCACTGCTCGGCGGACGGTATCCCATTCATGTGGCCAACCGTCTGCAGCAGGTCATCCTCAATAGCCGGCGTGAATGGACGGCTTCGACACACGCCCGTTTCGATACCAAAGAATGGTGCGATGTGGAGTGCGCCCTGCTCTGCTCGTGCGTTCCGACCATGAATAAGGCGAATTTGGCCGCCGGTGCCGGCGCGGAACAAGCGGGACAGGCGATGGGCCACTATCTTGCGGACCTACTGGCTGGTTACGCGCCGGGCAATCTGCTGGCGCGCCAGCGGGGCATACCCACCATCGCGCTCTCCCACGGTACCGTGATCGGCTGCATGACAGAACATGGGGTGCCGATGGCGGGAATGGACCATGAATTTACCGCAGGCGCGCTGTTTCAGGCACAAGCCAATGCCGTCATGTTGGGGCATATTCACCTGCATCAGGCGTGGGAGCAGCATGGGCAGATGATCGCCTACCCTGGTTCCATCGGACGGTTGCATTACGGTGAACAAGGTAGTAAGGGTTTTTTGATGTGGGAGATCACAGCAGAGGGCGCTTGCTGCGAACTCGTCGCGACGCCGGCGCGCCGCACACTGGAGCTGGCGTTTGCCGGGCCGCCGGATATGGATGCACTGCACCAATACGTCGCTAGCCACTCCATCGAAGGTGCCTGGGTGCGTATCCGCTGGCAGTGCCTTGAAGAGGAACGCGCCACCATCGACCGCGAAGCGATCACGGCATTGTTTCGTGGCGCGGCAGGCATCAAGCTCGAAGGCCGTGTGATTCCCATTGTCCGTGCAAGAGCGGAGGGAATGGCACGCTGCCTTCAACTCGAAGAGCAAATCGATACCTGGGCACGCCAGGTTGACACGCCAGCGGCGCCCCTATTGACCTGTCTGGCCCAGTTAGCCACCCACTCACCCGCCGACATTGCCATGGCCGCCCTGTCAGGAGAAACGGTCGCGGGCGAAGCTTAGGCAGGCGGAGGCAATGCTTCGCGAAACGGGCCTGTGCAGCCTTGAGGTGCGCATGCTCCGCTTCATACTAAACATCAGAAGACACTCTGAACAGGAGAGATCACCATGCGCCCTCTTTCCCTCACCTTGACGGGCTTCATCGGCATTCGCGACGGGATGAACAAAGAAACATTGACGCTCGACTTCGAGCGTATGACAGCCGGTGCCCAACTAGTGGCCATCGTCGGCCCTAATGGACGAGGCAAAACGACCGTTTTAGACAATATGACTCCCTATGCAACCATGCCGTCCAAGGCAGGGGCTGACGGCCTTGGCAGCTTTTCCTACTATGACGAGGTATATTTGCCGGTCAACCGCAAGGAGCTCGTCTGGGAAATGGGGAAACAAAGATACCGTACACAGATCATCATTCGCCTCAACGGCAAACGCAGGAGCGAGGCCTACCTTCATCAACTCTGCGCTGGTACTTGGCAGCCCGTGCAACTGCCAGACGGTACCCTTTCCGATGGTCGAATGGAGTCGTATCAACGCTGCGTCGAGGACATCGTCGGTCCGGCCGCCACTTTCTTTACCACGGCATTTTCGGCGCAGAACAGGCGCCAACTGGCTCACTACCGCAATGCGGAAATCAAAATACTATTGAGTGACCTGCTCGGACTGGAGCGCGTGCGTACCAAGGGTCTACAGGCTGCGGAGACGGCCAAGCTGCTGCGCTACGGGCTTTCCGGCTTACAGCAGGAACGGCGGCTGCTACAGCGACAGATCGATGACAATCACGCGCTTTCACGGCAATTCACCACGCCGGACGACGCGCTGGAGGCCCTACAGCGCTGCAGGCAGACAGCCCTGGCAGCGCTGGATGCCCAAAAAAATACCCTGGCGAACATCAAAGCCGAACAAGCCGTTGACGCAACCTACCTAAACCAGCGCCAGCAGCTCCAACAAACGCTCCAGCAGCTACGCGATCGCGTGCGGACGGTCAATCAGCGGATGGACGAGCGCGAACACGACCTCATCGAGGTAGGCCAGGCATTGGCACAACGGATCCTGCATCGGCGGCAGGCGCATGCACAGGAATATCAGGCGCTAACCAGCAGGCACGCGAGGCTGCTGTTGCTAACCGCCGATCACTGGCGCGTGGCCCAGGCCGCTCGAAGGCTGCCGATCCTGACCCGCCTCCTGGAATGCCGCACCAATCATGCCGCAACCTGCCGTCAGTTGCATGATCGGCATACCGAAGCAGCCTCCCAGTGTGCACTCGCCATGCAAAAGATCGATGCGATCAACAGGGAAATCGGTGAAACGGTATGTCAAACCAGAGCATTGCACCAGCGCCTCTCGCTCACCTCACTCGTTCCGTGCGCGGGAACCGAACTACAAGGACAATGCCAGCTTCTCGAACACGCCCGCGCAGCCCGCCCCATCATTCCGCAGTACGAACTGTCCCTGCGGCGCCTGGAACAAACGCGGCACCAACAAACCGAGGTGCTGTCGCAACTGGACAAGCAAATCGCAACCATGCCGAACTCGGTAGAGCGCTTGGCGCGCGCGCTACACCGCCTGGATAGAACTCGGGCTAAATGCTCAGTCAATCAGCAGCTTGCCGCACGCACCGGCGAGATCGAGCAGGCACGCGCCAGCATCGACGATATCGCCCGCCGCATTCCCCTGTTCGCCCAGGCGGCCGACCATGAAACGGATACCGAAAAGCAGGAAAAAGTACGCATCGACAGGGAACTGGCAGCCATTGCAGGTGAGCGCGCCCGGTCCACACAGGATGCGCGCGTGGAACGCGAGCGTATTGAACACCAACTCTCCGCGCTTCCTGTGCCGTTCGATCCGACTCGTCTCGCGCATGCTCATCAGGAAATCGCTCACTGCACGGACAAGCTCGCGGCGTGCGAAGCACAACTGCACGAAGCGATCGGGCGCCAGCACCGCCTGACTGAGCTTCAACGCCAGCTACTGGGTCAACGTCAAACGCTAACCGCCCTGGATGCCCGCATTGCTCATATTGAAGAACAAACTGCAACCTGGTCTTTGTTCGCCACATGCCTGGGCAATGACGGCGTGATCGCATTGGCCATTGACGACGCAGGCCCCGCCCTGTCGATGCTCACCAACGATTTATTGATGGCGTGCTATGGGCCACGCTTTACGGTCTCCATCCGCACGCTGATCGACTCGAGTAAAGGGCAATCCAAGGAAGGATTTGACATCATCGTCCACGACGCCCATACCGGCTTCGCCAAGAGCGTATCCAAAATGAGCGGGGGTGAACGCGTCTGGATCAACGAATGCCTCACGCGGGCCATGGCCTTGTACCTGGCCCAGTCAAGTAACCGACGCAGCGAGACGCTTTTCTCGGACGAGGCCGACGGAGCCTTTGATGCCGAGCACAAACGCATGTTCCTGGCGATGAAGCGTCAGGTCATGCAACTGGGTGGCTATCAACAAGAGTTTTTTATTTCCCATACGCCGGAATTATGTGATTTGGCTGACGCTACGCTCAACCTCATGTGAAGTGAACCACAGGGTGGGAGTAAGTCCCTGTGCCAGGTTCACCTGCGCCGGGCCAGCGCTCAGTGACTGAAATGCTCAATTGCGACGCGATTACCCCACTCGCAAAAAAAAGCGCCTCTGGTAGAGGCGCTAACTGTTTCCAGATAGGCATTAAGCACGGCCTTCACCAAGCGCAACAAGGCTGGCCACCCTGCTTTGCCTTTCGCTCACGATGCATTGACGTCGCCCATTTCTCCAACAAACCCCGTCAACCCTTTGAGCACATGAACATCTCCAGCCACCGTGAGCACGACATAAGCGCATTTCGGCTGCCGTCTTGGCGAGACGAATACCTTCCAGCCACAGCTGTTGCAACGACTCGTTGAACAGGAAAGTCATCGGCATTACTTGACGTCCTGCGAAGTAATCTTCGTAACCTAAGTGCAGAGCGGCCTGAAATGCTTCCAGGTACACAAGTTCACCGCTACCCGGGAGCCACTTTTCAGTTGCTTCGATATATTGCTGAACCACGGCTAGCCCGTGCACCTCATCAGTATCGTCCATCATCACCTCCATGGCATTCTACCGCTTCGGCCGGATCCTGCTGACGCTTCCTTCGCAATTCCATCAACTGTTCAACACTGTCGCGTATCGCAGCGTGCGCAAAGCCCATCAGCCAGGCATCCCGCAAGCCGACCTCCTTGTTAAACAACCTCGGTATTTGCTCATTGCCGCGCTTGTAGTCGTCATACCCCATCTCCTCAGCGCGATATAACATCACGCTCATCAGCTCGTGCCGCCGCCGTTCATCGTCACGGATGTCCAGCGCGCGGCAATACTCGTAATAAATCAAACCAATCGTTATATTGATCACTTCGTTCATGACAATGCTCCTTAGTGCAAATGCCCCACATCACCGTCCATCGAACCTCCATGTGCATAGCAAAGATCCTTTGCTGAGCACAGGTGTCCAGTCGTCAGGTCGCAAAAGCAAATGCACGTCCTGTTTGTTCGAATAAACTGCGCGCCGTCCCGGGTCACAACGCGTGTACCCGGAGACAACGCCTCTAACTGCTCAATGAGCGGATCGACCTCTCCAGCTGCGTTGGCGCGTGTTGCCCCACTCCTCTTCCAGTGTGAATATTGATGTTTCATGATGTCCTCCATACTTGAGGGAATTGAATAATCCTGGGCAATGGATGCCAGCACACTGCACGACCCTGGACCATGCCAGCCTTATCCATGCTGGCGACTTGAAATCTGCTCGATGGATGCCTATCCTGAGCAACGGATGCATATACGGAAAACGATCTGTGCTGGATGACGGATCTGATGAGGGCCACCATTGGCAAAAACATGTTGCAACTTGGCGTACATATCCGACTGACGTCGAGAGACGTCGAGCGCCTGCGCTACGTCACCGGCTTCGAACCAGTGGGTATCAAAAGGCTCGCCGATCTCGACGCCTACATCGAACAATGCAAACAGCATCTACAGGGTCGGGCTGACGAGACGCGGTTACTGCATAGGCTCATCGACGAGACGGTGGCATCGTGCCGCACATCGGCCAGCGTCATGCTTCACCGATAGACTTGTCCTTGAGGCGCGACGTCGACGCCGCCCCGCCTAACCCAATCGCAAATCAACGCGCCCTGCCGCCAGTGCGCCTTGTCGGCCGCTGAGATGCATCGATACCCGCCTGTTGCCCAGGCTCCGTTGCAGCCTGGTCATGCAATGGACGAGCAATCTCTGCCGGCGATAACCCCTTGCCGACATCCACCTGACTAGCGCCGGCAGATGTCAACCTGCGCACCTGAGCAGCGGCCCTGTCCTCGCGCTCCGGCAAACAGACCATCACGATCGCTCCCATCATTCTGAATAGCCTTCCCACCATGCCGAGGGGAACGCCGATCACCACATGAGCAGCCCAATGGATACCAGCACCAATCTTTCGCAGGCGTACCTGACGCGCTTTTTCCCTGCGCAGTACATGTCTGCAGCGCAGGTACAGGCCACTATGCTGAAATCGCAATTCACCGCTCTTCTCCAGATGTGCCACCAACTCCGCGGCAATTATCGGATCTGCCGCGCGCCGATATAGACTCGCCCAAACCCGTTCTTCTTCAACTTCGACCAAGGAGCGCCGACGCTTTCCGGCCCTCATCTCTCCATCGTTTTGCATGATGTCCTCCACCAAAAACAAAAGGGAACGCCGGCATCCCATTGGATGCTGGTGCTCCCTCATCGACACACGCCTCGCTCCTCTAACAAGCAAACGAGACAATCTATTTAGCACTCCCCCTCATCTGGTAACGAATAACCACATGCGGGGCAATAAACGCTCCAGTGTTGATTGATCGAACCAGACTCGGCGCTTTCCCAGCTGTGATACCTGGCCCGTTCATGCGAACATGCCGGGCACTCCGCCTCAAAGCGCTCATCGTCGAGATCCATCCCACCAGGTTCGACGCCCTTTCCAAATACCCTGGTTACCATGTTGGTCTCCTTAGCAAGCGCCATGTCCAGAGTATGAATGGCTCCGGGAGATCAGCCGCTTCAGCCAGGGTCGCAGCAACCAGAACTCAGTCGCGAGATGGACAACACAAGCAAACAACGCGCCTATGGTCGACCTCCGGTACTGAAATACGCTGCCAGGATGAGGCCGATATAACTGCGATGCGTCCGCAGAAGCCTGCGACACCAGAGGGTGACCTGAGCGTGAGCGCAGCAGTACACACACGACATGCGCCTGCCCGCCGCACACATCACGCAATCCCGTACCACCAAGCAAAACACACAGCGGGTATTCCTGATTCTGTAGAAATTGTCGTTGGGACATGATAGCTCTCCAAAAAAAGAAGGCATCATGGCCCCGAGCGGGGACCGCGATGCCCCGCATACGAGAAGATATGCCTGGCTATCGTCAACATCCGATAGGCAAGCCAAAGAAGGCCCGCCATTCCTGAGAACAGGGGCCTAATCTGAGAAGTAGCGATCGAACTGTACTTCCGTGACGCAAACGATCCTCCGCTTGCGCAATCAGCCTGACAAGTGGCCAGGCAAAGATCGGTTGCCGAAGCAACGTGTCGAAGTCTTCCTCGACAGGTGAATGACGGGTGACGACCGCAACGCTCACCACGCGAGTGGCAAGATCCTGCCAGACATCCGCGATGGATGCGGCAGGAGCAATGTGAGAGCGATTCTCACAGAAAGCATTCTCATTTTTGCAGTAGTTCTTGACGAATTCAAGCCGCACTAAGTGGAAAGTTCACCGAAAATCGATAGTTCAAGGTCGCTCGGTGCGTTCCCAGGCTGATCACCGGTGGCGAATCCGTACACAGTCGTCGGCTGCAGTCATCCGTCGGCAACCAGATGCCTGCCTGCCCGTTACTGCTGCGAAGACGTTAGGAGCGGTCGACTCACCCGCTAAAATACATCCGGGCTCCGAAGAAATGATCTGCCTATAGCCATCCGCTGCTTTAACGGGCACGTCGTTCACTCTCAAATCTGGCTTGTTTGCGGCAGTCTAAAAGTGCCCATGCCCCCATTGATCAAAACAGCGCATGAATGCTCCCACATCGTCACAAGTCACGATCACATGCTTTTCCAAGCGCCCACATCGTGAAACGCGCCGCGTGTCAGCAATCTTGCACGATGTCTGACTAAAGTTGCATGAAACGAACGGCCGCCCCTCCACTGGCGCATTAAAATAAACTTGCGCAGCGAGGCGGGCATCGGCCATTTCAATGCCCTTGCGTCCACTTTTCTGCATCACCGTGTAGGTTGCTCCCGCCGTTCGGCATGAACGCAATCACTCGCGGCTCTTCGCATCCAATTTCGAGAGATGACCCAGCTGGATCGTCCAGGGTTGACCAAGTACTCGGCATACCGTGCTTGGAACAGCAACAAAACATCCTTCCAGGCGGAAGAAAAAACTCCAACCCGCAGTTCAGAGTCCTAGCGCATACCACGTGTTTCGTCAAATATTATTGCAAGTAACCTGAAACGCTCACGCACCAATTGATTAAAACAGCGCATGAATTCTCCCCCATCGTCAGAAGTCACAATCAGATTCTTCTCCAGGCGTCCGTATCGCGAAACGCGGCGCGTGTCAGCAACTACGGAAGATGAATTTTTGAAGTTGCATAAAACAAATGGTCGCCCGTCCACTGGCGCATCGTAAAAAACTTGCGCCGCGAGACAGGCATCAGTCACTTCGATCCCCTTGCACCCGCTTTTCTCGATCACGGTGTAGGTCGATCCGGCCATCCGGCATGCTAGCAACAGCTGCTGGTCCTCCACATTCAGTTCCATACGACCTCCCCTGCGGGCCTTCCCAGCACCAGTTGCACGAGGCTAGTCCCGCTGACCAGCACCACTTTGCTTGTGGTCAGGTGGGGATACACGGCCGCGCCGCTGCGTCCCGTATGCAGGAACAGCCCCGCCCCAAAACCATGATGACAAATGGCCTCACCGAAGGCCGCCACGTGGTGGTGATTCACATGGCCGCCGTAGCGCTTCGACTGCACCGCGCACCAGCCATACCCAGGCAGCCACACCTTGCCGTCAATCCCACCATCCCCAGAGTACCTCGGGTTGCGCAGCACAAATAGCCCGGCGTCTTCCAGGGCCGAGAGAACGACCTCTTCGAACACCAGCGGATCCACGTTACGCAGATAGGCCAGGCACCGCGCCGCATATCCGTCCCCCCGGAACTGCCGCACAGCCCGCAACACCGCGCGCGATTGACCAATACGCCTGCGATGGTCAGGCAGCCGGCGCATGCGCATCGAATTGAACAACTGCGAAGCACATCGAACCAGCACGCCGCTCACGCCGCGCGAACGGGCCAGAACGGTTTCATAGCGCTCGCGCGGCGGACGCGGAGCGCGGACGGCGCCAGGTTTTCTATACTTGACGCTCTCACCGCCATCATCGCCGGCCACTGCGCGCTTGACCCACCGCGTACGCGAATCTCCCGACGACCAACGCTGCCAATGTCCCCGTTTCATGATGCCGCTCCCATTAATTTCACTTCGTCACTGCGCCGGCCCGCCGGCGAACCCAGATATGCATTGCTGATCTGCCTTCGATGATGGCCCAGCTGTTCGGCCACCTGCCGATAGGCATCCGCCATGACCTCACGATCGATTAACAGCTCACCGCCACGTACCGGCGGCTGCACCTGCGTGATATCAAAGTACAGATCACCGGCGAACTGGTGCCGCAACCCATGTGGCGTAACACCCAGGTCATTCTTGGTCAGTCCGACTGAACGCACCACATTCGAAAACAGGTCCAGCGACTGTTTCAAGGACAGCCCAGGATGTCCGATATGCCCCCAGTCCTGCCGGGCGAGACAATGCGCCCGCGCCAGTGCTTGCCGCTGCTGAGGCGTGCGCACTGCCGCATAGCGCAGCCGGCCGCCCTTCGTCCCGCGCTTGATGCGCAAAAAACTGATGTAATGATCGGATCGAGGATGCTGCGCCGGCAAGGCATACGCCGGTATCTCGGCGGCGCGCGGGCAGAACATCACAGCCTCCTTGCGGCGCAGGCCAAAGGCGATCATCATCGCCAGCTGCCCTCCCACGTGGCTGTCAACCGCATCGACGGCTGCGATGACCTCATCGACAGCAAGACCGTGGCTTTCCCACCCCTTGTCGATGAGCGCACCATATGATCGGCGCACCAGACGCGGCTCGCTCACATAGCTGACCGCACTGCGCACCAGGCCCGGCTTACCAATCCAGCTGGCAAACACCCTAATAAAGCTCATTTGCTGCTGAATGTAGGCCGCGCTGCAGGGATAGGCACGGCGCTGTATGGTCATCGGCATATCGAGCAACACATCCGCCGGTAACGGCTGCGCCGTCCAATACGCCATCAACGCGCGCACGTGCCGTTCAGCCAGGTTTTCAGGTGCTGGCTTGAATCCCAATTTACGCAGTAACGCGAATATCCGGTACAAGCCCTGGCTGCGCGCCTCCCTGGTGCTATGCGAAACCCCTTTTCCTACGCTGGCATGCCGTTCATTAAATGCGTCCAGCAACGCGTCAAGCTGCTCCCTCCATTGCGTGTTATGGGACATGACTTCTCCCTCCTGATACTCAAGGATTGTCGAATTGGCATGCTGCACTGTCTGGCGCGCATGCCCCCGGTGTGGCCTTCAACTGGCATCGGCGCCTGGCCTGCTGCGCCGACGAGGGAGATATGTTCTATCTAATCCAACGCGCTGCCCCTATCTCAGCGTCGATGGCGGATTCTCTATTTGCCCGAAGGCGCGGTGTCTTAAAAATGCTCATGCGAATAACCAGCGAATTTCTCCTTCTGTGTTAGTCCCCGCGTCTTGCGCGAGCAGTGCGGCGCTGACGCCACAAAGACATTTAGGTGCCCCGGCCACTCTCAATTGAACCAGGACCTTGCCCCCTCTTCCCTCACGGTCATCCCTTCAGCCCTACCACCAGGCCGCTTCGTGATTGCGCACTAACCAGGTTGATCGAAGCTTCTTCGGCAACGTCACAACAAGGCACCGCGATAGGCTCTTCGTACAGCAGGAAGATTGAATAGGTGATAAATCACTCTCCTGCGGTTCGCGGCCGCAGGCGATACATCGACACTACCAGGATCGTAAATTAGCGACGGAGCGCCGCAAGGCCCTCTCCGATTTGACAAGCGTCTCTTGACGAGAAATCACGCGCGAGCAATAACCCCCGGCAGGGGCAGCCCGACATACTTCTTCACTGACATACCACTCAATTCGACCGCAGGGCGCGGCCGATTAACTTCGCTTCGATAGACAGGTTACGACTGCAACGGCATACCACGCTTGCCAGCGCCACATTCGGAACGCGATGTTCCTGGAAGTGGGTCCAGACAGTCGTCACAGAATATGATCAGTTTTTTCGAATGTCAAGCCGATTTTCGGCGCTGAAAATTTGTGATTGAGGTCGAATTTATTTGGTAATCGCAACTGGCGAAGATTTCTCCCTATGAAGAACGCCGCGTGGCCATTCCTCTGATTGTAAATGGTTTTGAACATGGGAACGGACTGAGCCAGATACACAGATGCGCAATCAAAATACGTCCGCGGTGCGACGCAATTCCAGCGCAGATGCGATGTGATCTCCCGCCAGCATGTACCACTATAGCCGCGCCACAGCGCGACTCCAGTCGGCCCCCAGCACGTCTGGAATCGTACTTGCTGCAAATTCTGCTAAAAAAGCAGGGCTTTTCCCATGGAATATGTACCACCCCACTATTACTGTTGATCACTTGCAGCAATCAGGAGGACGAAGTGGAACCCATCGTGCGAGCTGTGGACATTGGCCGGGGAAATACCAAATTCATTGCAGGGGTCAGCGATGGTGATGTGCGCTGCGCGATGTTCCCGTCGCAGGCCCACCCATGTGAAACGGTCTATGAGCAGGAGGCCTGGGGAATGAAACGTCGGACCGTCTGCGTTCCAGTCGACGATCTGAACTATGAGGTCGGGCCGGACGCTCACCTGGCCTCCGACATCTTCAATGCCAATGTACTGCAGCATGACAGCTACAGTGCAACGCCTGAATATCTGGCTTTGTTACTGGGTGCACTGCATTACATGCGTCTCGACCGGATCGATCTACTGGTACTTGGTCTCCCGGTGGCCACGTATAAGCTCAAGAAGCAGGTGGCGGCGTTGGAGCGCCGCGTGACCGGTGAACACATCCTGGCGGAAGGCAGAAAAATCACGATCGCGCGCGTCAAAGCAATTGCGCAGCCATCCGGGGCCCTGATGTACTGCGGGCTGACTCATGGGCGCCTTGCTCAGATGCGCAAGGAACGCAATCTGATCATCGATCCAGGTCGGCGGACGTTTGACTGGCTTGTGACGCAAGGCATGCAGCAAATTGACAAGCGCAGCCATTCGGTACCGCGTGGCATGTTTGATGTGCTCCACACGATCATCGAAGGCATCAGCCGAGCCACCGGCTCTCACTACCGCGAATACGACGCGATCGATTTGGCGCTGCGAACGGGAAAAAAGCCGGTCATCTTTCAAAAAGAATACGACATTGCCCAACACCTGCCACTCGCGCAGAAGATCCCGGAGCAGGCTGTCGCCGAGATGCTGCACTACGTGGGCGACGCTGCCGACATCAAAAATATTATTCTGGTGGGCGGTGGCGCCTTCTTCTATCGCAAAGCATTGAAAACCGCATTCCCGCATCACGAGCTGCAGGAACTGAAGGATCCGATCTTTGCCAACGTTAAAGGTTTTCAGTATGCCGGCACGGAGCTAGCCAAGCAGGCCGACGCTTCATCAGCTCGGACAGATGGGACCGATCGGCTAAACATGGCGACTTAAACCATGGGCACACCTCTTACCATCCGCTTAAGTGTAGAACTGGAACGCGCGGACAATCCTCCCCTGTATGACGATCTCGTCAAGTTCCCAAAGGGGCCACGCCGCGTGAATCGCCTGCGCACACTGGCCTATGCCGGACTGGTAGTACAGCAATGCGGACAAACCACATCGGTCATGGAGGCACCGTGGCTCACCAAGCCAAGTACTGAACCAAACAAGCCGAATCAAGATACCGTCGCCGCCTTGGCATCGATGGAACTTTTTGGTCCGTCAAGAAGCGAATAAGGATGAAACATGGAAAACGAAGAGCTACCTCGACTCAGTGCAAGCCAACTGGCCGAAATGGGGTACTGCGAACGCAAGATCGTTCTGGCCGACAGGTTTGGCCCACGCTGTTCGCCCAAGCGCGAACAGGCCCGAGAAAATGGCGAGCTGCAGCACGTGAAATTCTTCATCGAAACGTTGGAGGTGAATGCCGTGCCGTTAGGGGCCACAAGTTTGCGAGAACAGTCGTCCATCCAAGCCAACGCATCATCGCAACGAACGACCAAGCGCCCAAAATGGTTGTACAAGATGCTACCAAGATGGCTGTCGGCGATGCATAAGACAAACTGCCAGGTAGCGCAATCTGTCCGAGCAAGGTTTCTAAAATTATGCGATCGACTGTACCGCTCGCGACGGAAAAAAGTGGAGACGAGGCGTCGTCGGCGTCTTCACCTTGTATCTCGTACCACCGAAAAAAGATGAGCATGTCGACTTTTCTATCGGCGCTTTTGCATATAGGTGGGGTACTTCTGCTGCTCTGTCTGTTACGGGGAGTAAGAAGACATGCGATGTCTCGAACGCGACCGTGCTGGTTCCCGGAGGAACTGCGATACGCCAGCCTGGCTTACGCAGAGCAAACTTTCTCACTCGATCACCCCATCAAACTCATCGCGCGAGTTGATCGAGCCTATCGCTACAAAGGAAAACTCACGTTGATGGAGTACAAAATCCGACGTGTGGAGCGTGTGTTCATGTCGGACGTGATCGAACTCTCTGTCCAAAAGATGATTCTGGAATTAGCAAGCGGAGCCAAGGTAAACGATTATGGGTTTGTCGTTGTTGAGCGCCCGGATCTACCTGGCCGTAGAGCCTTCAAGGTTTTCTTGCTAAACCACAAACAAATCATCGCGTTTTATCACCGCAGAATGGCTTTATTGAGTCACGCGATAACTGCCGACCACGCGGAGTCGTCATCGCAGTGTCGCCGATGTGAGTTCTTGACGGAGTGCAAAAATCATCCTGACAGTACAGCGTAGGCTATGTGCTGCATAAAGAATACCTCTGTGAATCTCCTACGCGATGATGCTTTGACTGGACAGCCCGAGTTTCTTGCAAGCGACAGTAAATGGTACGAACTGCGATTTACTGATACGGCGCATAAAGAAGATGCCGCAACCTAGCTTTCTCCAAGAGGTTCCGTATTATGAACTCGATGACTTGGACCGGGCGTTTGAACACCAGCGAATGGGAAACTGAATGGACTTACCTTCCAATGTAAGCAAGCAGATCGATTTGCTATCAGAAATGGGGAATGACCTGGCAGATCAAGGCGAATTCACCCAAGCCGCAGAAAGATGGACGCAGGCCCTTGACCTGCTCCCTTCACCACAGGCTGATTGGGAAGCGTAACCACTGAGTGTAAGGGTAAGCACTGGCGCGAACTTCTAGGCCAGTATCTCCGTCTGATCGTATAAGTGGGTTGGACGTTTTCATCTTCTTTGTGGCGAGCAAGGTAAAGAAACATGATACTCATAGTCAGTGTTTAGCTAAAGCTTGAATATTAAGAAGCGGAAGATGATGGAAGCACGGAAGTTGATGGAAGCACACTGGATATGAGCTGGCCTGTGCGGCCAGTCAGGAAATAGTCCAATCTGGCGTGACGTTCCGATCAACTTTACTCGTGCCAGGCCAACCTTGTTTGCCCTAATTGGGGCGCCAGATCCGGCCGGTGCCGGAAGTCGAAATGTACTTTTACGCGCAAAAGCGCCGACAGGACAAATGATGCGAAATATAGCGCCTGGGGAAGAATGCTTAAGTGCTACAGAAATAGTTGCACGCTTTAAAAATGAGCGCGGCTTAGCGCTACACGCTACTAATGCTGGCAACGCTGCAAAGGTGCTTGGTTTAGACTATGTCGAAGTTGAGGTAGAAGGGCCAGCTGGCACGATTTGGACAAAGCGTGAGCGTAGATACTCGATTATTGATCTTCCGCTAATCTTTGAAAAGCTACAGGACCTTGCGGACAGACGCGCCAAGTATGGCCGCTGAGGTAAATCCCACGGAAACGCAACCACTAGATGGTCTTTCCTCGCAATAACGGACGGCGAAGGATGCTATATCCCATCGAGTCCTCAGTGAAGCGCCTGCTTCTGCGTGCTATAAGTGACCGACGATTGGTGCTTGATGACGAGCAGCGCGTTGACATATCAGAAAACATGGTTTACTTGGCAACGGGTTCGCTGCTACTGCATCGCCTACATTTCCGCTACATTATAAACGGACTGTAAGACCGCGATTTTCAGCGCGGGAATATTTATACGGTAGCAACAGGCCCTTGCCGCCCGGTAGCGTCAATAGTATCTCGTCACCCGGCAGCATCTCTTCATACATCATTTGAATCGCCACAGCTAGTGTAGACAGTCCTGATCCACGGTTCTTGAAAAAGAAAAACCGATGGATCGTGTCTGGGACCTGGGTGTCCTCTCGGCCTCTAAGTGTGCTATCTCGTAGCTGCCAGATCCAACGGCGAGATCGGGTCTGGCTGCCCCTGCCCTGCAGAGAGACTCGCGCGCTCAAGAAAAAGCTGCTTGGACATCGGCGGGCCATCTAGGCTCCTTCGTGCCATCGCAACTGTTAGTTTTAACAATTCAAGAAATTCATGGACCTTGCAGTTTTTGACGCCCTCAGCATATACTGTGTTTATGTACAGTAGTTTTGAGAACGATCAACAACCTCTAGCCAGACGCCATGCTTTCACCTTCCCTTCAACGCACCAGCTCTACCGCATTGGTTAACAGCCCCATGCTGCGTGACGTCTGGCGGGCAAGTGAACTCAGTCGAGGTACAGCCAGCACGGTTACTACCGGTCATAGCATCTTGGATCGTGAGCTTCCTGGCAACGGTTGGCCACTATCGACCTTCACGGAGTTGCTAGTTCAGCAAGCAGGTATCGGGGAAATGCACTTATTGCGGCCAATGCTGGCACAACTGTCGCAACATCGCCGGATCGCCCTGGTGCAGCCGCCGTACTTGCCCAACTCCGCCGCCTGCAAATTCATGGACCTGAGCTGCCCAAACCTGCTCTGGATACGTGCGCCCAGCACCGCCGATGCTCTCTGGTCCACCGAGCAGATCCTGCGCAATGGCAGTTGCGGTGCGGTATTGTTGTGGCAAACGAATATCCGCGACGAAGCATTGCGGCGCCTCAATCTGGCGGCGCAGACAACCGAAACGTTCTTCTGGCTGGTCCGGCCGATGAGCGCTGCGGCCGATGCCTCACCGGCGCCATTGCGCCTGGCTTTGCGCCCCGCCGCAGGTGGCATTTCCACTCACATCATTAAACGGCGTGGCCCACATCATGAGGCGCCACTCTTTATCCCACTGGCTGACATGCCGGCACGTCAACGATTTTTGGACGATCAAAATGCGGTTCTGGTTCAGCGTACACCTCCCACTGTTGCCTCTCGAATGCATCAGGCCGCGCTGGTGTGAACCGGGGCCCTATGCGGTGGTCGAGAAAGGCCGCATCATTGCGGTCTCGCAGCATGCCTATGCCGAAGGGGTACGTATCGGCATGCGCCCTGGCGGCGTGGCGGCCGTCTCGCCGGATACCGTGATCCTGGAGCGCAGCCTTGAGCGCGAACAGATCATGAGCAATGCCGTCGCGCTCGCCCTCCTCCAGTTCACCCCGGAAGTGGCGCATGCCGGCGACTTCAGCCTGCTGCTGGACGTGACCGCCAGCCTTCGACTGTTCAACGGACGCGCTGCCATCGGCCGACGCGTTCGCGCTGCCCTACAAGCGCTTGGGGTGACGGCGCAACTCGGCACGGCGCCGACGGCCATGGGGGCCTGGCTGCTGTCACGCTGGCAACCGGCCAAACGCCAGATCATTCTGCGGCGCACCGTGCACATGCGCTCTCTGGAACGCCAGCTCGACCGCATGCCCTGCGCCTATCTGCCCAGCACGGCGAACCACCTCGAATGGCTGACAGACATTGGGGCAGATCATCTGGCGGCGCTACGACGCCTACCCCGCCCTGGTATCCAGCGCAGGATGAACAAGCACGTGCTCGATGAGCTCGACCGCGCCTATGGGCTCGCTCCTGAACTGTTTGAATGGATCGCCATTCCCGAAACTTTTTCAGCGCGCATCGAGACTTTTGACCGGATCGAACACGCCGATGCCCTGCTGGACGGCGCCACTGGTCTGCTGCAGCAATTTGTCGGATGGCTGGTAGCACGCCAGCAGGCCGTGAGTGTTTTTGTTCTGCTGCTGGAGCACGAGCGCGGCAAGACCGCAATCCCGCCCACGCCGATCGAGATCGGATTGGCAGAGCCGACCTGGCGTGATGAACATCTAATTCGGCTACTGAAGGAGCGTCTGGCGCGCACGGAACTGGTTGCCCCGGTCATCGCCCTGCGCCTGGAGGCGCGTTTGCTCACCGCGATGGCGCCACCGACGCAAGATCTGTTTCCCGAACCAAGCGGCAATCCAGCCGACTACAAACGTCTGCTGGAATTACTCAGTGCCCGTCTTGGCAGCGACAACGTCCTCTGCCCTGTCGAGCATCACGACCATCGGCCGGAGGAAAGCAATGCCTGGGCTGCCGCCACCGAAAAGCACAAGGCGGCTAACACCGAAGATGAGGCTTTTGAGCGCCCGTTCTGGCTGCTACCTAAGCCCATCCCGCTGCTGCTGCGCGGCGAACGTCCCTTCTATGGTTCCCCGCTAAAAATGCTCAAAGGGCCGGAACGCATTGAGGCCGGCTGGTGGAACGATCAAATCGCGGCCCGCGACTATTACATCGCACAAGGTAGCGATGCAACCTGCTACTGGATCTACCTCGAGCGTGTCGTTGACGGCCGCTGGTACCTGCATGGGATGTTCGGCTGATCATGGACCAGCCGCCAGTTTCCACCCTGCCGGACTATGCCGAGCTGCAGTGCATGAGCCATTACTCCTTTCTGCACGGCGCTTCGCCGCCCGAACAGCTGGTGGCACGCGCGGCCCAGCTGGGATACCAGGCCATCGCCATGGCCGACGAGTGTTCACTGGCCGGCGTTGTCAAGGCACATGTGGCGGCGAAGGAGTGGAACATCCACCTCATCATTGGCAGCCAGATGAGAGTGACACCGGAGGACGGCACCCCGCCCTTCACTGTGCTGATCCTGGCCATGGACCGCGACGGCTACGGCAACCTGAGCGAACTCATTACCGCTGCGCGCACGCGCGCCGACAAGGGAAGTTACCTGGTGTGGCCACGCGACATTGCCAACCCCACCGCCCCTCTCGCCCACTTAAAAGGGCTGCCGGGCTGCCAGCTCATCCTGTGCCCCAAATATAACGCCCCCTATGAAGAGATCGAGCGGCAAGCCGAATGGCTGGTGCGCAGCGCACCGGGCCGCGCGCGCGTCGCCTTGACGTTGCACCACCGTGCGCAGGATGACCGGCACCGCGCCATGGTCGAAGCCATCGGCGCCGAATTCAGCTTGCCGGTGGTGGCCACGGGCGACGTCGTCATGCACGTGCGCTCGATGAAAATCATCCAGGACACCATGACCGCGATTCGTCTGAATACGCCGGTGGCGCAGTGTGGTTATCAACTGGCTTCGAATGCCGAAGCGCATCTACGCTCGCGCCTACGGCTGGGCAACCTGTATCCGCGCGAATCGCTCAATGAAACCCTTCGGGTGGCCCAGCGCTGCACTTTTTCGCTCGACGAATTGCGCTATGAATATCCAGGTGAGATTGTGCCAGAGGGACAGACCCCGGCCAGCTACCTGCGCGAGCAGGCGTATATCGGGGCACACTGGCGCTATCCGCAAGCCATTCCGGACAACGTGCAGGCACAGCTGGAATATGAGCTGGAACTGATCGGCGACATGCAATATGAACCCTATTTTTTGACAGTATTCGACATTGTGCGCTTCGCCCGCTCGCAAAAAATCCTCTGCCAGGGGCGCGGATCGGCGGCCAATTCGGCGGTGTGCTACTGCCTCGGCATCACCGAAGTCGATCCCTCGCGCGGCACCCTCCTCTTCGAGCGCTTTATCTCACGCGAGCGCGATGAACCGCCCGACATCGATGTCGACTTCGAACACCAGCGCCGCGAGGAGGTGATTCAATACATCTATCGCAAGTATGGCCGCATGCGGGCCGCTTTAACGGCCGTCGTCATTTCCTACCGCCCGCGCAGTGTCTTGCGCGATGTGGGGCGCGCGCTGGGCGTGGATCTATCGGTGGTCGACAAGGTTGCCAAAGCCTCGCATAGCTGGGGTGGGCGGGCCGACCTGCAGCAGCGCCTTGTTACCTGTGGACTCGATCCGCACTCCCCTATCGCCGAGAAATGGGCGGCGATTGCCGAGCGCCTGATGCGTTTTCCGCGTCATCTTTCCCAACATCCGGGCGGTTTCGTCATTTCGCGCGGCCCCCTCTCCCGCCTGGTGCCGATTGAAAACGCGGCCATGCCGGAGCGTACCGTGATTCAATGGGATAAGGATGACATCGATGAACTGGGCCTCCTAAAAATCGACATCTTGGCGCTCGGCATGCTGTCGTGCATCGCCCGCACCCTGACGTTGATCTCGGAGCAGCGTGGAGAGCGTTTTGAACTGGGCGATATTCCCCATGAGGATGCCGCCACTTACCAGATGATCTCTCAAGCGGACACCGTCGGCGTGTTTCAGATCGAATCGCGGGCGCAGATGTCGATGCTGCCGCGCATGCAGCCGCGCGAGTTCTATGACCTCGTCATCGAGGTGGCCATCATTCGGCCAGGCCCCATCCAGGGCGGCATGATCAATCCGTATTTGCGCCGGCGCCAGGGCCTGGAAGCTGTGACGTATCCGAGCCCCGAGATCGAGGCGGTGCTGCGGCGCACACTGGGGGTGCCTATCTTCCAGGAACAAGTCATGTCGATCGCCATGACGGCGGCGGGTTTTACGGCTGGTGAAGCCGACCGCCTGCGCCGCGCCATGGCCGCCTGGAAAAGAAAGGGGGGCCTGGAACAGTTCGAAGACCAGCTCATGAGCGGCATGGCCGAGCGCGGCTACAGCACCGAGTTTGCCACGTCGATTGTTGGCCAGATACGCGGCTTTGCCGAATATGGTTTTCCAGAATCCCACGCGCACAGCTTTGCCCTGCTGGCCTACGCCAGCAGCTGGCTCAAGTGCCATCATCCCGCCGAGTTTCTGGCCGCCCTGCTCAACAGCCAGCCCATGGGTTTTTATAGCCGTTCGTCCCTGGTGCAGGACGCGCGCCGGCATGACGTCGAGGTAAGACCCGTCGATGTCAGCGCGAGCGGATGGGAAGCATCCTTGGAGCCGATGGCGGACGGCAGACTGGCCGTACGCCTTGGTTTAAATAATATCAACGGGATGGTGAAAGAGGCGGCCTGGCGCATTGAAGAAGCCCGTGCTGCAGCCCCCTTCAAAAACACGCGCGATGTTGCCATGCGCGCACAACTCGATGCGGGGGATATGAAGGCGCTGGCGTCGGCCAATGCCCTGGTAACGCTGACAGGCAACCGGCGCATGGCCATGTGGGATGCCGCAGCGAGCGTGCCGGAGCGGGATTTGATGCGCGCGACGACCATTGCCGAACCCGTGCTGGAGCTGGCGCCGCCCACGGAGGCCGATGACATCGTGGCGGACTACCGTCATGTCGGCCTGACGCTGGGCCGTCATCCACTCGCTCTCCTGCGCGAGCGCCTCAATAAAATGCGCTTTGTGCCGTCGGATATCCTGAACACCTTCAGCGATGGCCAGTTGGCCAGGGGCTGCGGCATCGTCACGGTAAGACAGCGGCCGGAGACAGCCAAGGGGGTGATCTTCCTCACCCTGGAAGATGAATTTGGCACCATCAACATTATTGTCTGGCCCACGCTGGTGGAAAAGCAGCGCGCTGAACTGATGAATGCCTCGCTCTTGGGGGTGTACGGTATCTGGCAATCGAAGAGTGGCGTGCGCAACCTGATTGCCAAGCGACTGGTCGATTGCTCGCATCTGCTTGGACAGCTGGATACGAAGAGCCGGAATTTTCACTAACGCGTGTACTTTCGCAATTAATGATGGCAACAAAGTGCCTACAGCAATCGTAGCGATTCAATCTGAATCCTCTGCCTGCGGCAGTGAGCAGCCAATTCAAAGCATATTTCCCGGCCACGGACATGTGCAGTTTGCCAACCGGTATCCCTGGCGGTCACGTCTTGGACTGTTAAGCATGCAGGGATCTGGGCAGGCATGAGGACAAGGCTCCGATCAGCCAAGATTGGCCAAATTGCGCGTGAGATAGTCATTAAACATCGGAACAGTGAATGCGATGTCTCCGTGAGATGGGCTGTAGATCATTCCTTTGCTGATTATCTGGGCACGGCGCGGCCCTAGGCTTTGCGAGGATTCACCGAGCGCGTCGGCCACATCTGAAGAACGGTATGGCCCGTTCCCTAACCTTGCCATCGCGATGACATACTCGCGCTCTTTCGGAGTTAATCGATCGAAACGCACCTTGAAAAAGCCTTCATCCAGACGCTTCAGGGTGGTTGCTTCTGCCTGTCTTGCGTCATGAAGGGTGATCGTATCCCCGACGGCAAGGTTCCAGGATTGGTGGCCCCATTCCTGTAAAAAGTAGGGGTAGCCTTTGGTTTTAAGGAATATTTCGGTTAGCGCCCCTTCATCGATAACTGCACCTTCTTCATTAACAGGTTGCCGGATGGCTGCCTTGGCATCGATTTCAGACAGGGCACCGACCTCTGGAAAGTGGAATAATCTCTCCGCATAGGATTTGGCTTCGCCAGATAATGCTGCTACCTGGGGTAATCCGGCACCGAAAAACAAGACGGGGAGCTCACTCTGATTAATCTTGTGGAGCGAAACGATGAGAGCTGCCAGATCCTTCTGGCTAAGGTACTGGAGCTCGTCAATGAGGAGCGTCCAAGCCTTTCCTGCGGCTTTTGCAGCTTCGCCAATACGTACGAACAACTCAGGAAGATCGTTCTCCAGGTCGCCACTGTCTGCTACTCCTACTTCGGGATCGACGGAGATTGACATGTCTCCGTATTCAAAATTGAACACAGCGGCAAAGGATCGTAGCGCACGCAGTGCCTCGTATGCTTTGCCTTTAGCATTGTCGATAAGAGAGAGCTTGCGTAGCACCTGATGTACGCGCGGCAAAAGCAATTCTCCTAGCGGCTTACTTTCCGGCGCTTCGATGCTAGAAGTTAGATGGCCGCGCTCGTTGGCCATGGTCTCAACAGCATTCAGAAGTACGGTTTTACCTACACCACGAAGGCCCAGGAACACTTGAGATCGGCTAGGTCTTCCAAGCAGCGCACGATCGATAGCCACGCGCGCATCATTGATAATCGCCTGTCGCCCTGCGAGTTCCGGTGGGCGACTACCTGCGCCGGGTGCGAAAGGGTTTTTTACGGGGTCCATGCAACCTCCATTGATAGGAAATTCTAGTGAAGTATAAGGTCTTCACGTTATACATGCTTATACTTTAGTAGATTTTGTTAGACTTCTATCCTTGTAGAAAGTTCCAGCGGGCTTCTTTTTTTCATCGGTACGGATTAGCCTTAATCGGCCATAAGCGATGACGAAGATGTCATATCCGACTGATGCAGCCGCAGCCGCAGCCGCAGCGAGCTTGTGTTGCAGGCTCACGTTTTGGAGGTTGATAACGATGACGTCGTCAACGTCTACATGGTGAATCGCCACCGCTAGTTTAGTCAGTCCTGCCCCATAGTTTTTGAAAGATGAAAAACCGGTGGATCGTGTTAATGACTTGGGAATCCTGCCGAGCGAGCCTGTAAGAATTTCTGTGTGAAACGGGGTCATGAAATAATACCGAAAAGGATGTTCC
>NZ_JAFLJN010000038.1:0-936 GCF_018682595.1 Janthinobacterium sp. JC611 | reverse complement strand
CGAGCCTGTAAGAATTTCTGTGTGAAACGGGGTCATGAAATAATACCGAAAAGGATGTTCCATGACCGACACGATGACCACCAAGAAACCCCGCAAAAAGAAAGAGCCGTATCCATTTCCAGTTGAGCTGATCGACCAGCTGCTGGCCCAAGTTCAAGACAAGAACGCCGAGTCTATCCTCGGTGAATCTGGCTTGGCAGGCCAGCTCAAGAAGATGCTGGCTGAGCGAATGCTGGCCGCCGAATTGACACATCACTTGGCCAACGAGGACGCGACCAGCAAGAATCATAGAAACGGCACCACGCCCAAGAAGGTTCTGGCACCGGGCGGTGAACTGCGCCTCGACATTCCACGCGACCGCCTGTCCAGTTTTGAGCCGCAGCTGGTGGCGAAAGGCCAGCGGCGAATGCCTGGCTTTGACGACCACGTGATCAGCATGTACGCACGCGGCATGAGCGTGCGCGAGATCCAGGCGCACCTGCTGGAGCTGTACGGCACTGAGGTGTCGCCGATGCTGATCTCGAGCATCACCGACGAGGTAATCGAGGAAGTCACCCAGTGGCAGCAGCGTCCGCTGGAAACGATGTACCCGATTGTCTACTTCGACGCCTTGCGCCTGAAAATCCGCGACGAGGGCACTGTCAAGAACAAGGCCGTCTATCTGGCGCTGGGCATCCGCGCCGATGGCCGCAAGGAAGTGCTGGGGCTGTGGATCGAGCAGACCGAGGGCGCCAAGTTCTGGTTGAAGGTATTTAACGAGCTCAAGAACCGTGGACTGGACGATATCCTGATCGCCGTCGTTGACGGCCTTCGCGGCTTCCCTGAGGCCATTGAAGCGGTGTATCCGCAGGCGCAGATCCAGACCTGCATTGTGCACCTGATTCGCAATTCGACCACGCTGGCAGCCTGGAAGGACCGCAAAGAGCTGGCGGCGGC
>NZ_JAFLJN010000037.1:0-265972 GCF_018682595.1 Janthinobacterium sp. JC611 | reverse complement strand
ACCGCCTCGGTCAACGCGTCGAACAACGGCGGCCCGATCTATAACAACAACACCAGCGGCACGTCTTATGGTTTCCAGGTAGAAACCTGGTTCTAAGTTAGCAGGCGTTGTAAGTCTAAATCAACCTGGCGCATCCTTCGCGGATGCGTTTTTGGCGCCGTCCCGTGATATAAATGCAATGTAGTCATTTCATGGATCACGGCGCCGTCTTTATACCAAGATGATGCCCGTTTGCAAGCGGGTCTGAGCACAAGAGCGCCGGCACAGGCGCAGATTTCACCTTTTTCGGCCCCCGTATGCCGAAGCCCCCTAAAAGCTTGATCAAAAAAGGAATGTGGAGATGAAACTGAAATTCAAGATTACCCAACTGGCCGCGTTGACCACCCTGGCATTCGCCGGCAGCGCCTTTGCGACCGACGTGGAAGTGTTGCACTACTGGACCTCCGGCGGCGAAGCGAAGTCCGTGGGCCAGTTGCAGCAAATCGTGAAGGAAAGCGGCTTTGGCTGGAAAGACTTCGCCGTGGCCGGTGGCGCTGGCGAAAACGCCGCGACCGCGCTGAAAACCCGCGTCATTTCCGGCAATCCGCCAACGGCCGCCCAGATCAAGGGCCCGTCGATCCAGGAGTGGGGCGCGGAAGGCGTGCTGGCCAATATCGATGATGCCGCCGTTCCAGGCAAATGGGATGCCGTGCTGCCTAAAGTCGTCGCCGACATCATGAAATACAAGGGCCACTACGTTGCCGCTCCCGTCAACGTCCACCGCGTCAACTGGATGTGGGTCAATCCGGAAGTGCTGAAAAAAGCCGGCGTGGCCACCACCCCGACCACCTGGGATGCGTTCTTCGACGCGGCCGAGAAAATCAAGAAATCGGGCGGCATCGCGATCGCCCACGGCGGCCAGCCTTGGCAGGACGCCACCGTGTTTGAATCCGTCGCGCTGGGCGTGGGCGGCACGGAATTCTACAAAAAGGCCATCCTCAAGCTGGACCAGAAGGAATTGACCGGCCCGACCATGCTCAAGGTGTTCGACACCCTGGGCAAGGTGAAGACCTACATCGACAAGGATGCGGCCGGCCGCGACTGGAACCTGGCCACCGCCATGGTCATCAACAACAAGGCCGGCTTCCAGTTCATGGGCGACTGGGCCAAGGGCGAATTCACGGCCGCCGGCAAGGTGCCGGGCAAGGACTACCTGTGCGTGGCCGCGCCTGGCACGGACAAGGCCTACACCTTCAACATCGATTCGTTTGCCATGTTCACGCAAAAGGATGCGAATGCGAAGAAAGGGCAGATCGCCCTGGCCAACGCCATCATGAATCCGAAGTTCCAGTCGATCTTCAACCTGAACAAGGGTTCCATCCCCGTGCGTTCCGGCGTTTCCAAGGACAAGTTTGACGCTTGCGCCCTGAAATCGATGGAAGACATGGACGCCACCAACAAGAACGGCGGCCTGGTGCCATCGTTCGCCCACGGCATGGCGCTGCCATCGGCCACGCAAGGCGCCGTAACCGACGTCATCGCCAAGTTCATGAACACCAACATGAGCTCGAAAGACGCGGTTGCAGCCCTGGCCAAAGCGGCAAAAGTGAAGTAATCACGACGGCGCCGGCATTCCCGTCGGCGCCCGCTGCATCGCATGCATCGCAGGCGCCCGCCCTGGCGTTCGACCAGGCCGGCGCCACACGCAGTTCTACTTCAACGGCTGTCCTATGTCCATACGCAAGCAATTCGACCGATGGATACCGCAGATGGTGCTGGGCCCCACGCTCATCGCCAGCCTGGTATTCGTCTATGGTTTTATCTTTTTGACCGGTTGGCTGTCGCTGACCGAATCGCGGCTGATGCCGAACTACGAGTTCGCCGGCCTGGTGCAATACATCGAGCTGTTCGACAACGAGCGCTGGTGGACCTCGCTCAAGAACCTCGGCATCTTCGGTGTCCTGTTCATCGCTTGCAGCATCGCCATCGGCCTGTTCCTGGCCATCCTGCTGGACCAGAAAATCCGCGCCGAAGGCGCGCTGCGCGCCATCTACCTGTATCCGATGGCGCTGTCCTTCATCGTCACCGGCACGGCCTGGAAATGGATGCTCAATCCCAGCCTGGGCCTGGAAAAGGTCATGCACGACTGGGGCTGGACCTCGTTCACGTTCGACTGGCTGGTGAATTCCGACATGGCCATCTACACGGTGGTGATCGCCGGCGTCTGGCAGTCGTCGGGCTTCGTCATGGCCCTGTTCCTGGCCGGCCTGCGCGGCATCGATGATGAAATCATCAAGGCTGCCCAAGTCGATGGCGCGTCGCTGCCGACGATCTACTGGCGCATCGTGATTCCCGCCATGCGTCCCGTGTTCTTCAGCGTGCTGCTGATCCTCGCGCACATCGCCATCAAGAGCTTCGACCTGGTCATCGCATTGACGGCTGGCGGACCTGGCAATTCGTCGTCCGTGCCGGCCATCTTCATGTACCAGTTTTCCTTCACCCGCGGCCAGCTGGGCCTGGGCTCGGCATCGGCCATGATGATGCTGGCCACCATCGTGGCCGTGCTCGTGCCGCTGATGTATCTGGAAACGCGCAGCGCAAAGGCGATGAGATGACACACACTCCTACACGTAACAACAAGCTCACCCTGGGACGGGTGGTGCTGTACCTGCTGCTGATCCTGTTCGCGGTGTACTACATCGTGCCCCTGTACGTGACCCTGTCGACGTCGTTCAAGTCGCTCGACGAGATTCGCAGCGGCAACCTGCTGGCCTTGCCGCACGTGTGGCAATTCGATTCCTGGGCCAAGGCCTGGTCGTCGGCCTGCACGGGCGTCACCTGCGACGGCATGCAGCCGTTCTTCTGGAACTCGATCAAGATGGTGATTCCCGCCGTGCTGATCTCGACCTTCCTGGGCGCCTTCAACGGCTATGTGTTCGCGCACTGGCGCTTCCGCGGTTCGGAAATCCTGTTTGCCGCCTTGCTGGTGGGCTGCTTCATTCCGTTCCAGGTGGTGATCCTGCCGATGGCGCGCCTGCTGGGCGAATTCGGCCTGGCCAATACCACCACGGGCCTCGTCTTCGTGCACGTGGTGTATGGCACGGCCTTCACGACCCTGTTCTTCCGTAACTACTACATCGGCGTGCCGGAAGAACTGATCAAGGCGGCGCGCATCGATGGCGCCGGCTTCTTCCTGATCTTCCGCAAGATCGTGCTGCCGATTTCGGGTCCGATTTTCGTCGTCTGCATCATCTGGCAATTCACGCAGATCTGGAACGACTTCCTGTTCGGCATCGTCTTCGCCAGCGGCGATTCGCAGCCGATCACGGTGGGCTTGAACAACCTGGTCAACACGTCCACGGGCGTGAAGGAATACAACGTCAACATGGCCGCCGCGGTGATTGCCGCGCTGCCGACCCTGCTGGTCTATCTGGTCGCAGGCCGTTATTTTGTGCGCGGTCTGACCGCAGGCGCAGTCAAAGGTTAAGGAAAGAATATGTCCAGTTTATCGATACGCAGCATCCGCAAGGTGTACACGAATGGCGTCGAAGTCTTGAAAGGCATCGACATCGAGATCAAGGATGGCCAGTTCCTGATCCTCGTCGGTGGCTCCGGCTCCGGCAAGTCGACCTTGCTCAACATGGTGGCCGGCCTGGAAAGCGTCACGTCCGGCGAAATCCTCATCGACGGCAAGGTGGTTAACGACCTGCCGCCGAAGGACCGCGACATCGCCATGGTGTTCCAGTCCTACGCGCTGTACCCGTCGATGACGGTGCGTGAAAACATCGCGTTCGGCTTGAACGTGAAGAAGGTGCCGAAGGCGGAGCAGGAAGAAATCGTCGCCCGCGTCGCCGAAACCCTGCAGATCACGCACTTGCTGGACCGCCGTCCGGCGCAGCTGTCCGGTGGCCAGCGTCAGCGCGTGGCCATGGGCCGCGCCATCTCGCGCAAGCCGTCGCTGTTCCTGTTCGACGAACCGCTGTCGAACCTGGACGCCAAGCTGCGCGTGGAAATGCGCGCCGAGATCAAGCTGCTGCACCAGCGCCTGAAGGCCACCATCGTCTACGTCACGCATGACCAGATCGAGGCGATGACCATGGGCGACCTGATCGCCGTCATGAAGGATGGGGTGGTGCAGCAACTGGGCACGCCGCAGGAAATCTACGACAACCCGGCCAACCTGTTCGTGGCGGGCTTCATCGGTTCGCCATCGATGAACTTCATCACCGTCAAGCCTGTCATCGAAGGCGAAACGGTGTCCGTCGCCATCGACAACGCGGGCAAGACTCTGCGCCTGGCCTTGCCATTCGCCGCCGACAAGCTGCGCAGCCATGCGGGTCGCGACGTGATCCTGGGCGTGCGCCCGGAGCAGATCACGGACATGAGCAGCGCGCACGGCGACGTGGGCCAGGAACTGGGCTGCCTGATCGACCTGGTCGAGCCGACCGGTCCCGACACCTTGCTGACGACGCGCCTGAACGGCGCGGCAGTGACTTGCCGCACGCACCCGCGCGAAGCCGTGCTGCCGGGGCAGACCATGCAGCTGTCGTTCAACCTGTCGAAAGCGGCCCTGTTCGATCCGGAGAATGGCGAACGCATCGCGTAAGCGGCACCTGCAATAGACAACGGCCCGCTTGTCAGCTGACAGGCGGGCCGTTGTTGTTTACACCGCGGCGCTTATTGTGCCAGCGATTTTTTGTAGGCGATGGCGTGGCGCAGCTTGCCCTGGTCTTCGGTCAGCTCATCGAACGCTTCCCGGTTGACTTCGCGCAGCGCGCCAAGGTCCGCCGCGCGCTTGCCGCCGCTGACGATATCCGTCGCTGGCAGCGCCACCATCGCCTGCGCCGCCAGAAGGATGACGCTGGCATATGCGGCCGGATCGCGCAGGTCGGCATGCGCCAGGTCCAGCGCCGTTTTGCGGCGCAGCCAGTCGGCCCAGTAAAATTCAAGAAATTCCGTGGCGTTGGCGGGTGGTTCGTAGCCGATCCCGCGCGTAAAGTAGACGAGCGAGCGGTAGGGGTCGTCGCCCAGCGATTGCAGGCCGATGGCGGATGGCAGTTGCTGCGGCGTGATGGCCTGGTTCCTGCCGTTTTTCAGCCAGACCTTGTTTTCCTCGCGCATGCGGGTCCAGAACGCCGCTTCGTCCAGCGCGCTGAAATTGTCGCTGACCTTGACCCACACCTGCAATTGATGATTGCGCCCGCCATCGGCATCCCAAAAGGTGGAAAACGTGTGGTGGCCATCGGTCAGGTAGACGATGCCGCGCGGGCCGATGACGACGGTCTTCATGTCGTCGGGACGGCTGCCCACGGCCGCCTTGCAGCGGTAGCTGGCCGGCGGCGCGGCCAGGGTGGCGCCGGCCACATTGGCCGTGCCAGGCAAGACATCGCCCTGGCCATTCGCCTCGCACAGGTCGGCGAATTTTTTCGGCTTGGCGATGTCGGCGATGTGCTTTTCTTCGGCCGCATAGCGTCCCAGCTTGTAATACACCTGGTCGTAGCCGATGGCCGGCTGAGTCGGATGCAGTTCATCGAGGCGCACCTGCAGGATGCGCGGCTGGGCGGCGCTGCCGACGACGGTCGCCATCAGCGCCTGCTGGCGCGCGCTGAGGATCGGCTCCCTGGCCCACGCCGCATGGCTGAAGGACAGGGCCAGCAGCAGGGCGCCGGCAGCGTGCGTAGTGTAGCGTGGCATGTCTTGCTCCTTTAACGCTGGCGCTTCATTCCAGCAGGGCGCTGGGCACGCGCGGCGACGACATTAGCCCGCGGAAGGCGGCCCAGTGTGCGGCGCGCGTCGCGCCCTGGCGCTCGACATAGGCTTTCGCCATGTCCTGGCCCAGGTTGTAATTGATGACGTACGCGCCCATGGCGTCGTAGAACTGCAGGCGCTGCGCGGATTTTTCGGCCGGATACAGGCGCAAGTTGACCAGCCATTCCAGCGCCGCTTCGCGGCTCAGGCTGCCTTCGAGGTACTGGCGCGCGATGTCGTTGTCGGCATAGCCTAGCTTGGCCAGCAACTGGTTCAGCTGCGCGTAGCGGGGCGCCAGCGCTGGGTCCAGGCCGGCCAGCGGGTACAGCACCTGCTGCTCGAACGCCAGCCGCTCCGCATCCGTGAAACTCAGTTCGATGCCGTAATTGGCCGTGCCTTCGGCGATCAACGATTGCGGCGAGTACAGCGGATAGATGCTGTATTCCATCCAGCCCCTGCCGCGCACCAGGTCGCGCTCCAGCAGCACGTTGTATACGTGGTGGCCCGGATACGCTTCATGGCAGCCCAGGTCGACGGCGCGATCGATGTACACGGGCAAGTCCGTATTGATCTGGATCACGCTCTGGTAGTTGCCCTTGTACCAGTTGTAACCGCTCCACGGCTTGCCGGTGACAAATTCCAGCACGAAATCCTCGCCTTCGGGCAGGGCGATGTACTGCAAGGTGCGCTCGCGGCCCGCGCGGATGGCCGCTTCCATGACGGCGCGCAGCTTATCGGCGGGAATGACGAGTTGCGCGCGCAAGGCGTTCACGCGTTCGCTGACCGTGCCGTCGCCCGGCAGCAGGGCGTCGATTGCCGCCACCAGTGCTTCATAGTATGCACGGCCGTGATGGGGCGAGACGGCGTCGTACAGGCGCGCGCTTTCGGTGTCGAAATCGAGGCGTGCGCCTTGCAGCATCTCCACCTTGGCCAGCACGGCTTGCAGCTGCTTGCGCAGGTTGAGGGCGCGCAAGGATGCGTCATCGGCCAGCAGGGCCAGCGCCTTGTCTGTCGCGGCCTTGATGTCGCTCAAACCCTGTTGCTGTTCTACCGCTTCCTGCTGCCATGCGGGCGGGCCGTAATACGCGTCGACATACGAGGCATCGTGCTGGCCCATGGCCAGGACCAGCTTGACGTAGCGTTCGGCCACGTCGGCGAGGGAGGGGGAGTGGCTGTCGTCGTTTGTCATGGTGGCCTTGGTTTTCGCGGTTGGGCAGGCGCTTATTGTATAGCGCAATGGCATGCGCGTGAGGCGTGTACGCGTCACATCATTTCTTTACAGTAATTGGGAAAATACATCTTGATATAGCTCAGTGAACCTGACATTCAAGGCCTGCTTGAGCGGGTTTGGTAGCAAGATGGCGTGGTCCTCCTTTTACGTATCAGCGTGATTTTCCCCTTGATTTTTCTTCGTTTATGGACGAATATGATGTACGAGATCCGCCATTACCTGACGTCATCGGGCAGGGATTTGTATACGGAATGGCTGAAGCGCCAGCGCGACAACACGGCCAGGGTGGCCATCGTGCGCCGCGTGCTGCGTATGATTGCCGGCAACTTTGGCGACCACAAGTTTTGTCATGACGGCGTGTGGGAGTTGCGCATCGATGTGGGGCCTGGCTACCGCGTGTATTACGCTATCGCCGACGGGCAGATCATTTTATTATTGTCTGGTGGCGACAAACGCACGCAGCCGAAAGATATCGAATACGCCTGTGCCTGCTGGCACGACTGGAAGGAGAGAGGACATGAGCGAGGACATCCGCAAACCACCGAGAGACCGCTCGCATGACGAGGCGATGGCTGAGCTGTACCGCGACGATCCCGCCTTCGCCCTGGAATTGATCAACAATATCCTTGCCGACGGCGACCACGGGGAACTGCTGGCCGTGCTGCGCCAGCTGACGCGCGCTTTTGGCGGCGTGCCGGCCGTGGCGCAGGCGGCCAGGCTCAATCCCACGCAGCTGTACCGCACCCTGTCGCCCGAGGGCAATCCCTCCTTGAGCACCTTGACGGCCATCCTTGATGCCATGGGCTTGCGGCTGGCCGTGGAACCCAGGCAGCCCGAACGTCCATTTCCTGCGCCGGCCGCCTGAGTCCAGCGGCGCCCTAAAACTCCACCGGCCGTGCTTCGCGCATCGCTTGCGTCATGGCCAGGCCGATGCGCGTCGCTTCCGTCGCGTCGTGCAAGGTCAATGACAAGGTGCGCCGGCCCAGCGCCGCATCCGTGAACTCCTGCGCCTCGATCAGGAAGGCGTCGGCGAAGCGCGCATAGAAGTCCGGCGTGCATTCATTGCGCACGCCATGCGCATCCGAAATTTCCACCCGGTTCAGGCGCGGATTGCTGCCCACGGCCAGGCGGCCTCCCGTGCCGAACACCTCCGTCAGGGTTTCATGGCCATGCGCCATGGTGCGCGAGGCCATGAAGCTGGCCATGCTGCCATCGGCAAACTCGACCGTGGCCAGGCCGTTGTCGACGTCGCCGAACGTCTGCAAGCCCGTGTGGATGGCGTTGGTGCCGCTCGCATACACGCGTTTGGGCACGGGATTGCCCAGCAGCCAGCGCGCCAGGTCGATATCGTGCACGCTGCAATCGAGAAAGATGCCGCCGCTGGTGGGGGCGAAGCGCATGAAGGCGCCGCTGGGGTCGTTCTGGTCGCAGGTTTGCGAACGCACCAGATACGGCTTGCCGATCAGACCCTGGGCGATCTTTTGCTGCGCGTCATGGTAGCTGGCGTCGAAACGCCGCACGAAGCCGATCATGATGGTCAGCTGCGGGTGGCGTGCCGCTTCCGCCTCCACTTTCAGGCAGTCGTCCAGGTCCAAGGACAGCGGTTTTTCGCAAAACACGTGCTTGCCGGCGCGCAGGGCGGCGATGATCTGCTCCACATGCAGCGACGTGGGCGTGACGAGGAAGACGGCGTCCAGGCCCGGGTGGGCCAGCAGGGCGTCGTAGTCGGCATAGCCGGTGGTGATGCCCAGCGTGCTGGCGGCCCAGTCCAGTTCGGCCGGCACGGGACTGCAGGCGGCCACGACTTGCGCATTCGGCACGCGCTGCGCGAGGTTGATGGCGTGGCGCTGGCCCAGCCGGCCCAGGCCGACGATGCCGACGTTTAATGTTGGGGATGACATGGTGTCTCCAGATGGCTTTATTATTGGTTTATACAGTGACCACGCGCTGTTCGCGCCACGACAAGGTGGCCGCTTCGGCCAGTTCCAGCGCCTTCAAACCATCGTGCACGGTGGTGCGCAGCGGCGTGCCGCGGGTGAGGGCGTCAAAGAAGTGCGCCATTTCCTGCGCATACGCCACGCGATAGCGTTCCAGGAAGAAATCTTCCGGCTTGTCCACGCTGACGTTCACCGGGCCATAGGCCGTCACTTCCGTCGGCTTGTGGTTGCCCGCCTGCAGCATGCCGGCGCTGCCCAGCACTTCGAAGCGCTGGTCGTAGCCGTAGGCGGCGCGGCGCGAGGCATTGATCTGACACAAGCGTCCCTTGGCCGTGCGGATGGTGACGACGGCCGTGTCCAGGTCGCCCGCTTCGCCGATGGCGGGGTCGACCAGGCAGCTGCCCGTGGCGTGCACGCTGACGGCTTCATCGTCGAGTATCCAGCGGAAGATGTCGAAGTCATGGATCAGCATATCCTTGAAGATGCCGCCGGAAACCTTGATGTAGCTCACGGGCGGCGGGCCGGGATCGCGGCTGGTGACGACCAGCAATTCCGGCGTGCCGATCTCGCCCGCCGCGATGCGTGTCTTGACGGCATTGAAAGTCGGGTCGTAGCGGCGCTGGAAACCCAGCATGCACAGCACCTTGGCTTCCTTGACGGCGGCGGCGCAGGCGCGCGCCCGGGCTATCGTCAGGTCGACGGGCTTTTCGCAAAAGATGGCCTTGCCGGCGGCGGCCGAGCGCAGGATCAGGTCCGCGTGCGTGTCCGTGCTCGAGGCGATGACGACGGCCTTGATGGCCGGGTCGGCCAGCGCCGCGTCCACCGTGGCGCTGCTGCCGCCATGCAGGGCTGCCAGCGCGGCGGCCGCTTCCTGGTTGACGTCGACCACGTACTTGAACTGCACGCCGGGTTGGGCAGCCAGGTTGGCCGCGTGGATTTTGCCGATGCGTCCGGCGCCGAACAACGCTACTTCAATCATCATGTTCTCCTGGGGTGTGGATTTCTTCGATGTCGAGCTCTAATTTGTATGCCAGCGCGATGAACAGCGCCTGGCACAGGCAGATGGTGCTGGTCAGCGAGCGGAAGGCGAAGGCGCTGCCCTCGGTGACGGTGAGCAGCGCGTCGGCGGCCCGCGCGAGCGGGGCCAGCTTGCTGTCGGTAATCACGAGGACCTTGGCGCCCTTGTCTTGCGCCGCCTTGATGCACTGCTGGGTTTCCTTGCCGTAAGGCGAGAAACTGATGGCGATCGCCACATCGCGTTCGCGCACGCTGCGCATCTGTTCGCGGTGCATGCCGCCCAGTCCGCTAATCAGGTGCACGCGCTTGTCCGTGTGTTCCAGCGCGTAGGCGATGTAGGAGGCGATCGGAAACGACCGGCGCACGCCGATCACATAGATGTTTTCCGCTTTCAGCAGCAGGTTGACGGCCGCTTCCAGCTGCGCGTCGTCGAGTCCGGCCGCCAGGTCGTCGAGACCGGCGCGGCTGGCGCCGACGAACTCGCGCGTCAGGTCGCCTGCGCTGAGGGCGGCATCGCGCGTGGAAATGAGCTTGCGGATGCGCTGCTGGTAGTCGGGCGTGGCGCCGGCCTGGTCCGTGTAGGCCTGGCGGAACACGTCCTGCATTTCCGAAAAGCCCGTATAGCCGAAGCGCTGCGCGAAGCGCACGATGGCCGACGGCTGCACGTCGCAGGCGGCGGCGATGTCGCTGATGCGTTCGAGCATCAGGCTGGCCCGGTGCTTTTCGATGTATTGCGCGATGACTTTCAGCTGGCGCGACAGATTGTCGTACTCGGCGGCAATGTGCTGCATCAGCTGTTCGATGGGGGCGGTGGCTGCCATGGTTACTCCTCGGTGTACTTGCTGGGCCGCGCCGGCGTATCAATGCGCGCCGCGGCTGCTTCTGGCGAGAATTATAGGAGGGAATCTCAAAAATAGAAATGAATTTCTATTTAAATTATTTTTGAAAATTTTATTGCATTTGTCTTTTTTGTGGCCTAAGCTGTGCGCAGTGCATCGGGTCTTGCCGGTTTTCCGGCTCCCCGCTGACACGCGACAAAAGCTGGCAACTATAAAAATTAATCCTTCAAGGAGACATTCATGCAAAGCAATAAGCGTAAGGGATTTCTGAAGAGCCTGGCCATGCTGGGCCTCGGCCTGGGACTGGGGCTGGGCATGAGCGCCAGCCACGCGGCGGGCGAGAAATTCGTGCTGATCAGCCATGCGCCTGATTCCGATTCCTGGTGGAATACGATCAAAAATTCCGTCAAACAAGCAGGCGAAGACTTCAATGTCACCGTCGACTACCGCAATCCGCCGAATGGCGACCTGGCCGACATGGCGCGCCTGGTCGAGCAATCGGCGGCCCGCAACTACGACGGCGTGATCGTCAGCATCGCCGACTTCAGCGTGCTGCAAAAGCCGCTGGGCCTCGTTGCTGCCAAGAAGATTCCATTCGTCACGATCAATTCCGGCACCCTGGCGCAAAGCGAGCAGTTGGGCGCCGTGATGCACGTGGGCCAGCCTGAATACGAGGCAGGCAAGGGCGCCGGCGAAAAAGCCAAGGCGGCCGGCATCAAGTCCTTCGTTTGCGTGAACCATTACGCGACGAACCCATCGTCGTTCGAGCGTTGCCGCGGCTTTGCCGAGGCCATCGGCGTCGATTTCAAGGCCGCCACCTTGGATGCGGGCGAGGATCCGACCACCATCGAAAGCAAGTTGAGCGCCTACCTGCGCAACAATCCGAAAACCCAGGCCGTGCTTGCGCTGGGACCCACGTCCGCCCACGCCTCCCTGAAGGCACTGGAAAAAATGGGCTTGAAGGGCAAGATGTGGTTCGCCACGTTCGACCTGTCCGATGAAATCTCGAAAGGCATCAAGGATGGCAGCATCCAGTTCGCCATCGATCAGCAACCCTACCTGCAAGGCTATATCCCAGTTGCCGTGCTGGCCATCATGAAGCAGGACAAGACGACGGACCTGGCCAAGGTGCGCGAAAAGCTGATGAATAACGCCAAGTTCAAGGCGCGCCTGGCCGAATATGGCCTGGCGCCATCGTATGGCCCGCGCCATATCGGTTCCGGTCCTGGGTATGTCACCAAGGACAATATCGGCAAAGTAGAGAAATACGCCGGCCAGTTCCGTTAAGCCCCCGCTTTTCAGTTCAATCAAGACCTTAGTCGTTGTCCCCGCGCGCAGGCCATGCTTGCCGGCGCGCGGGTCCTGCCGCCCTGGAATTGTTGTCGAGGCTGGTAGGTTGCTATAAAACAAGGGAGACATAGCATGAGTACCGTGAAATTAAGCGTGGAGCAGGGTGGCATGGCCGCCTCGGGCACGCCGCCGCAAAAGCAGGGGTTTGATGAGCGCGTGGGGCAGGTCAGCTGGCTCAAGCGGCTGTTCAGCCGCCCGGAATTCGCCTCGATCTCGGGCGCCATCCTGGTGTTCGCCTTCTTTATCCTGACGGCCGGCGACTCCGGCATGTTCAACCTCGATGGCGTGATCAACTGGGCGCAAGTGGCCGCCTACCTGGGCATCATCGCCATCGGTGCCTGCGTATTGATGATCGCCGGCGAATTCGACCTGTCGATCGGCTCCATGATCGGCTTTGCCGGCATGATGATCGCCATCCCTTCCGTCTACTTCCACTGGCCCGTGTGGGCCGCCATCCTGTTCGCCTTTGCCGGTTCGATGGCGCTGGGCTGGCTCAACGGCTACCTGGTCATCAAGACGCGCTTGCCTTCGTTTATCGTCACCCTGGCCTTCCTGTTCATCCTGCGCGGCCTGACCCTGGCCCTGTCCATCATGTTTGCCAACCGCACCATCGTCAGCGGCATCGGCGCGCTGGCGGCCGACGACTGGCTGGCCATGACCCTGTTCCATGGCGAAGTGGGCACCTCGCTGTTCGCCTGGATGGCCAAGGCGGGCTGGATCACGGCGCTCGACAATGGCGCGCCATTGGTCAAGGGCATCCCCAAGGTCATCGTCTGGTGGGCCGGCCTGGCGCTGGTGTCCGGCTTCGTCCTGGCCCGCACCCGCATCGGCAACTGGATCTTCGCCGTCGGCGGCGACGCCAACGCGGCCAAGAACGTGGGCGTGCCCGTGAAAACCATCAAGGTATCGCTGTTTGTCTTCACGGCCTTCTGCGCCTGCCTGTTTGCCACGCTGCAAGTATTTGACGTGGGCTCGGCCGCCGCCGACCGCGGCATGCAAAAGGAATTCGAAGCCATTATCGCGGCCGTCATCGGCGGCGCCTTGCTGACGGGCGGCTACGGTTCCGTCGTCGGCGCCTGCTTCGGCGCGCTGATCTTTGGCGTGGTGCAGATCGGCATTACGTATACCAATATCAATTCGGACTGGTTCCGCGTCTTCCTCGGCGTCATGCTGCTGATCGCGGTACTGTTCAACAACTTTGTCCGTGCGCGTGTCACGGAAGCGAGATAAGCCATGAGCGAATACATCCTTGCGCTGGAAAACATCAGCAAACGTTTCGGCTCCGTCATCGCCCTGCAAAACGTCACCCTGCGCCTGAAGCCGGGCGAAGTGCACTGCCTGCTCGGTGATAACGGCGCCGGCAAGTCGACCCTGATCAAGACCCTGGCAGGCGTGCACCGGCCCACCGATGGGCAGTATCTGGTCGATGGCCAGCCCGTCAGCTTCAATTCGCCGAAGGAAGCGCTCGACCTGGGCGTGGCCACCGTCTACCAGGATCTGGCGCTGGTGCCCTTGCTGTCCGTGGCGCGCAATTTCTTCATGGGCCGCGAGCCGATCCGTAAAATGTTTGGCGTGCTGCCCGTGATGGATATGGAGTACGCGGCCACCACGGCGCGCGACAAGCTGGCTGAAATGGGCATCATGGTGCGTGATCCGCACCAGGCCGTGGGCACCATGTCGGGCGGCGAGCGGCAATGCCTGGCCATCGCCCGCGCCATCCACTTCGGCGCGCGCGTGCTGATTCTCGACGAGCCAACGGCGGCCTTGGGCGTGAAACAATCGTTCAATGTGTTGAAACTGATCTACAAGGCGCGCGAACGGGGCTTGTCCGTGATCTTTATTACCCACAACGTGCACCACGCCTACCCCGTGGGCGACTCGTTCACCCTCTTGAACCGGGGCAAGTCGCTGGGCACTTACACCAAGGAAACCGTTTCCAAGGATGAAGTACTCGACATGATGGCGGGCGGTGCGGAAATGCAAACGCTGATGAGTGAACTCGACGGTGTCACGATTTAAGGATAGCCATGAATAATTCCACACAATTTGCCCAGGGCCGCGCGCTGGACGTGATCTGCCTGGGCCGCCTGGCCGTGGATCTGTACGCGCAGCAGATCGGCAGCTCGCTGGAAGACGCGACCAGTTTCGCCAAATACCTGGGCGGCTCGTCGGCGAACATCGCCTTCGGCACGGCCCGCCTGGGCTTGAAGTCGGCCATGCTGTCGAAGGTGGGCGACGACCACATGGGACGTTTCTTGACGGATACCCTGTCGCGGGAGGGTTGCGACGTCAGCCATGTCGGCATCGACCGCGAGCGCCTCACGGCCCTGGTGATGCTGGGCATCAAGGATAAAAACACGTTTCCCCTGATTTTTTACCGTGAAAATTGCGCCGACATGGCCATCGACCCCGAGTCGGTGGATGCGGCCTTCATCGCGTCGAGCAAGTCGCTGCTGATCACCGGCACGCATTTTTCCACGTCCGCCATGCACGCCGTCAGCACCCAGGCCCTGCAACTGGCCCGCGCCAACAACGTGCGCACCGTGCTCGACATCGATTACCGGCCCGTGCTGTGGGGCTTGTCGGGCAAGGCCGATGGCGAAACGCGTTTCGTCTCGAACGAAGGCGTGACCAGCCACTTGCAGGCGATCCTGCCGCTGTTCGACCTGATCGTCGGCACGGAAGAGGAATTCATGATCGCCGGCGGCGGCGCGGACATCATGGCCAGCTTGCGCGCCGTGCGGGCCGCCACCCTGGCGACCCTGGTCGTCAAGCGCGGGCCGCTGGGCAGCGCCGTCATCGACAATGTGGTGCCGGCCAGTCTCGACGATGCGTATAACTACCGCGGCGTGCGCGTGGACGTGCTCAACGTGCTGGGCGCGGGCGACGCCTTCCTGTCGGGATTCCTGAAAGGCTGGCTGCGCGGCGAGGATTACGCGGCGTGCTGCCGCTACGCGAATGGCTGCGGCGCCCTCGTCGTGTCGCGCCACGGCTGCGCGCCGGCCATGCCATCGCCCGTCGAGCTCGACTATTTTCTCGCCAACGCGGCCACGCTGAGCCGTCCCGACCAGGACGCGACCCTGGCGCGCCTGCACCGCACGACGGTGGCGCGCAAGCAATGGAATGAGCTGTGCGTGTTTGCCTTCGATCACCGCACACAATTCTTTGAGCTGGCGCAACAGACGGGCGCGCCCGAAGCGGCCATTTCGGCCTTGAAACAATTGATGGTGCAAGCCGTGGCGCAGACGGAAGCGGCCTTGCATCTGGCCGGCAAGACGGGCGTGCTGATCGATGGCCGTTATGGCGTCGATGCGCTCAATGACGCGACGGGGCGCGGCTGGTGGATAGGCCGGCCCGTGGAATTGCCGGGTTCGAATCCGCTGCAATTCGATTGGGGCCGCTCCATCGGTTCGCATTTGCTCAGCTGGCCGAAGGAACACGTGATCAAGTGCCTGGTGCAACTGCATCCGGACGACGCCGTGGAAAACCGATTGGAACAGGAAGCGCAGATCAAGGCCCTGTATGACGCGGCGCAAGTGAGCGGTCACGAACTGTTGCTCGAAGTCATACCGTCGGACGCCTTGCCGCAAAGTGAAGACACCGTGTATCGCGCGGTGAAACGGCTGTACAACCTGGGCATCTATCCGGAATGGTGGAAGCTGGAAAGCATGTCGGCCAAGCAATGGCAAGCGATCGATGCCCTGGTGCAGGAGCGCGATCCGTATTGCCGTGGCGTGGTATTACTTGGCCTGAACGCGCCCATCGCCGCCCTGGCCGACAGTTTTGAACAGGCCAGTGCCAGCAGCACCTGCCGCGGCTTCATGGTGGGCCGCACCATCTTCCAGGAACCGAGCCGCCGCTGGCTGGCCGGCGAGCTGGACGATGCGGCCCTGATCGCCGCCGTGCGCGCCAACTTCGAGCAGCTCATTTCCCTGTGGCAGCGCACGCGCAACCGCCTGGAGCGTGCCGCATGAAGACGACGATCCGCTTGACCATGGCGCAGGCCCTGGTGCGTTATCTGTCGGTATTGCGTACGGAGGACGGCCAGTCTTTGTTCGGCGGCGCCTTCGCCATCTTTGGCCACGGCAATGTGGCCGGCATCGGCGAGGCGCTGTACCAGTACCGGGAATCCTTGCCCACCTACCGCGCGCACAACGAACAGGCGATGGCGCATGCGGCCATCGCCTATGCGAAAGCCCACATGCGCCGGCGCATGCTAGCCGTCACCAGTTCCATCGGCCCCGGCGCCACCAATTTGCTGACGGCCGCCGCGCTGGCGCACGTGAATCGCCTGCCGGTCTTGCTGTTGCCCGGCGACGTGTTCGTCTCGCGCGCGCCGGACCCGGTCTTGCAGCAGCTGGAAGACGCCGGCGACGGCAGCGTGTCCGTCAACGATGCCTTCAAGCCGCTGTCGCGTTACTTCGACCGCATCGTCTATCCGGAACAGTTGCTGACCGCCTTGCCACGGGCCATCGCCGCCTTGACGGACCCGGCCGCCTGCGGTCCCGTCACCTTGTCCCTGCCGCAAGACGTGCAAACGATGGCATATGACTATCCGGCCGACTTTTTCGAACCGCGCAGCGTGCGTTTCCGCGCCGTGCCGCCCGTCGAGCAGGAGCTGGAAGAGGCTGCCGCACTGTTGAAAGAGGCGAAACAGTCGCTGATCGTCGCCGGCGGCGGCGTGCTGTATGGCCAGGCCGGCGCCGCGCTGCGGGCGTTCGCCGAGCGCCACGGCATCCCCGTGGCGGAAACCCAGGCCGGCAAGAGCAGCTTGCCGTGGGACCATCCCTTGCAGTTGGGCGCCATCGGCGTCACCGGTTCGCCCGCCGCCAACGCGCTGGCGGCGCAGGCCGACGTGGTGCTGGCCGTCGGCACGCGCCTGCAGGATTTCACGACGGGCTCGAATTCCCTGTTTGCGCAGGCGCAACTGGTCAGCCTGAACGTCAACAGTTTTGACGCCCTGAAGCGCCGCGGCCTCGGTGTACAGGCGGACGCGACACTGGGCTTGCAGGGACTGTCGCGGCTGCTGGGCGGCTGGCACAGCGCGGGCCAGTGGCTGGAGCGCGCGCGGCAGGAGGCGAATGCCTGGCGCGCCACCGTGCTGGCGATCACGGGAAAACGGGACGTGGCCGGCTTGCCGTACGACGGCGAAGTCATCGGCGCCGTGCAGCGCTCGGCGCCGGATTCTGTTGTGCGCGACATCGTCGTCTGCGCGGCGGGCACCTTGCCGGCCGAACTGCACAAGCTGTGGCGGACAAGCACACCGGGCGGCTACCACATGGAATACGGCTACTCGTGCATGGGCTATGAAATCGCGGGCGGCCTCGGCGTCAAGATGGCGAAACCCGATGCCGAGGTGATCGTCATGGTGGGCGACGGCAGCTATCTGATGATGAATTCGGAAATCGCCACCTCCGTCATGCTCGACAAAAAACTCATCATCGTCGTGCTCGACAACCGGGGCTACGGCTGCATCAACCGCTTGCAGCAGGCCTGCGGCAACGCCTCGTTCAACAATATGTTGCCCGACGGCGCACCGCGTATCGACTTCGCCCTGCATGCGCAAGCGCTGGGGGCGCTGTCCGAGCACGTGGCCAACATCGCCGAGCTGGAACAGGCCATGCTGCGCGCCCGGGATGCTTCGCGCACGTATCTGATCTGCATCGACACGGACGCCACGCGCACGACGCAGGAGGGCGGCTGCTGGTGGGAAGTGGCCGTGCCCGAGGTCTCCACCCAGCCCGGCGTGCAGCTTGCCCGCGCCCGTTATGAACTCGACCGCCAAGGACAACAACAATGAACGCACCAACATGGAATGTGAAGATCGGCATCAATCCGATCTCGTGGATGAACGACGATTTGCCCAGCCTGGGCGGCGAGACGCCGCTGGAAACTGCTTTAAAAGAGGGCGCCGAGATCGGCTATGTGGGGTTTGAACTGGGCAACAAGTTTCCGAAAGATGCCCCGGCCCTGAACGCCGTGCTGGGCAAATACCATCTCGCCTGCGTCTCCGGCTGGTATTCGGGCCGCCTGGCGCACCGCTCCGTCGAGGAAGAGATCGCAGCAGTCCAATCGCATTTACATTTACTTGCCGACAGCGGCGCCAGCGTCATGGTGTACGGCGAAGTGGCCGACGCCATCCAGGGCGAAGCGCGGCCTTTATATAAGCGCCCGCGTTTCCAGTCGCAGCGGCAATGGCAGGATTACGCCGACAAATTGACGGCCTTTGCGCAACACTTGCTCGACCACGGCGTGCGCCTGGCCTACCACCACCACATGGGCGCCTACGTGGAAACGCCGGCCGACGTGGACCAGTTGATGGCCTTGACGGGGGCCGAGGTCGGCTTGCTGTTCGACACGGGCCACATCACGTTTGCCGGCGGCGACGCGCTGGCGGTCTTGAACAAGCACATCGACCGCATCTGCCACGTGCATTGCAAGGACGTGCGCCCCAACGTGGTGAAACTGGCGAGGAATGGCCACTGGAGCTTCCTGCAGGCCGTCATCAATGGCGCCTTCAGCGTGCCCGGCGACGGCTGCATCGACTTTCCCGCCATCCTCACGCGGCTGTATCTGCATGGCTACGCGGGCTGGCTGGTGGTGGAGGCGGAGCAGGACCCGGCCGTCGCGCCCAGCTATCAATATGCGAAGATGGGCCACGATTACCTGGCGCGCCTGGTTGACGCGATTCCGCGCTTGAAACGGGAGGCGGCATGAGCCCGCTGCTGGTCAAAGCGGCCAAGACCGGCGGCAAGATCGTCGAAGTCACGCCAGAGTCCGCCGGCTGGACGCACGTGGGCTTCGCCGCGCATCGTCTGGCGGCCGGCGAGAGTCTGAATCTGGAAACGGGCCGCCGCGAACTGTGCCTCGTCGTGCTGACGGGCACGGTGACGGTGCGGGCCGGTGAACAGACCTGGGACGCCATCGGCAATCGCCAGAGCGTGTTTGACGACGTCTCGCCCCATGCCGTGTATGTGCCGCTGGAAACATCCGTCGGCATCACGGCCGTGGGCAATGCGGAAGTGGCGCTGTGCAGTGCGCCGGCCACCAAGCACCGTCCGGCGCGCCTGATCGAGCCAGCTTCCATGACGCGCTCGGTGCGCGGCAAGGGCGCCAATACCCGTTATGTGTGCGACATCCTGCCGCAGACGGCCGAGGCCGATGGCTTGCTGGTGGTCGAGGTGGTCACGCCGTCCGGCCACTCGTCCAGCTATCCGCCGCACAAGCACGACAGCGACAATATTCCGCTGGAAAGTTCGCTGGAAGAAACGTATTACCACCGCCTGCACCCGGAGCAGGGTTTTGCGTATCAACGGGTCTACACGGACGACCGTTCCCTCGACGAGGCCATGGCCGTGGAAAACCACGACGTGGTGATGGTGCCGCGCGGCTACCACCCCGTCACCGTGCCGTATGGCTACGACGGCTATTACCTGAACGTGATGGCCGGCCCGCGACGCGTGTGGCATTTTAAAAACGACCCGGCCCATGACTGGCTGATGACGAAATAAGCAAGGACAAGACAATGACGACCCCGATGATTGGCCACTTTATTGGTGGCAACCCCATGGCCTCGCGCTCCGAGCGCACGAGCGACGTTTTTAACCCCGCCACGGGCGCCGTGAGCGCCAGGGTGGCGCTGGCGACGCCTGCCGAGTTGAACGCGGCCGTGGCCGCCGCCCACGCGGCCTTTCCCGCCTGGTCGCAGACCTCGCCGCTGCGCCGCGCGCGCGTCATGTTCAAGTTCAAGGAATTGCTGGAAGAGCATGCCGACCAGCTGGCCGAACTGATCACGCGTGAACACGGCAAGGTGTTCACGGATGCGAAAGGGGAAGTGACGCGCGGCATCGAAGTGGTGGAGTTTGCCTGCGGCATCCCGCAGATGATGAAGGGCGAATATTCGGAACAGGTGGCCGGCGGCATCGACGCCTGGTCGATCCGCCAGGCGCTCGGCGTCTGCGTCGGCATCACGCCGTTCAACTTCCCCGTGATGGTGCCGATGTGGATGTTCCCGATGGCGATCGCCTGCGGCAATACGTTTGTATTAAAGCCGTCGGAGCGCGACCCGTCGGCCAGCCTGCTGCTGGCGCAGCTGTTGACGGATGCGGGCTTGCCGGACGGCGTCTTCAACGTGGTGCAGGGCGACAAGGAGGCCGTGGATGGCTTGCTGCACCACCCGGACGTGCGCGCCGTCAGCTTCGTCGGTTCCACGCCGATCGCCGAATACATCTACGCCACCGGTTGCGCGCAGGGCAAGCGCGTGCAAGCCCTGGGCGGCGCGAAAAACCACATGGTCGTCATGCCGGACGCGGACATTGCGCAGACGGTGGACGCGCTGATGGGCGCGGCGTTCGGCTCGGCCGGCGAGCGCTGCATGGCCATTTCCGTCGTCGTGGCGGTGGGCAATGTGGCCGACCAGCTGGTGGAAGCCTTGGTGCCGCGCATCGCGGCCTTAAAGATCACGCAGGGCATGGATCTGTCGGCCGAGATGGGGCCGGTGGTGACGCAGGCGCACAAGGACAAGATCGCCGGCTACATCGCCACGGGCGTCAAGGAAGGCGCCAGGCTGGTGGCCGACGGGCGCGGCTTCGTCTTGCCCGGCCACGAGCACGGCTTTTTCCTCGGCGGCAGCCTGTTCGACCACGTCACGCCGGAGATGACGATCTACAAAGAGGAAATCTTCGGCCCCGTCCTGTGCATCGTGCGCGTGCCCGATTTCGCCAGCGCGCTGGACCTGGTCAATGCGCATGAGTATGGCAACGGCACGGCCATCTACACGCGCGACGGCAACACGGCGCGCGAATACACGCACCGCGTGCAGGTGGGCATGGTCGGCGTCAACGTGCCGATTCCTGTGCCGATGGCCTTCCACAGCTTCGGCGGCTGGAAGCGCAGCCTGTTCGGCGACCACCACGCGCATGGCCCGGAATCGGTGCGTTTCTACACGAAACAGAAGGCCGTGACGCAGCGCTGGCCGGCCTCGACGGCGGCCGGGGCGGAATTCGCCATGCCGACCTTGAAGTAAGCCAGTTGTAAAGCCATCTGGTTCGTTTCTTGCTTACTGCAATGGCTAATCGTTTAGCCATTGCAGATCGCTCCCATGACGTCCAGCCGTACCCAGCCTTTGCGCATCGTTGTCGTCAACACTATTGTCGAGCACGGCGTGCACGCGGATGCGGCCCTGGCTGCCCAGGTACTGCGCGGCAATGCCTTGCGCATCGGCTTGCTGGAATCGGGCTTCGACATCGTCGCCTCGCTGCCAGCCGACCTCTACCTCCCCGAGCGCATCGCGCAACTGCAGCCTGATCTCATCATCATCGACGCCGAATCGGATGCGCGCGACGTGCTCGAGCACATCGTCATCGCCACGCGCGACGAGCGCCGCCCCATCGTCCTGTTCACGGAAGACGGCGCCACGGCCAGCATCGACGCGGCCATGGCGGCCGGCGTATCCGCCTATATCGTGGCCGGCTTGCAGGCCGAGCGCATCTTGCCCGTGCTTAACGTGGCGCTGGCGCGCTTTCGCCAGGAAGAAAAACTGCGCGCCGAATTGCTCGACACGCGGCACAAGCTGTTTGAGCGCAAGGTGATCGAGCGGGCCAAGGGCCTGTTGATGACGCATCACGGCTTGACGGAAGACCAGGCTTACCAGCGCTTGCGCAGCATGGCCATGAACAAGAAATTGAAGCTGGCGGACATTGCCCAGCGTATCCTCGACGTGGAGGACTTGCTGGGATGAATCGTCCATTTCCTGATACATGCTGGTGCAACGCACCATTCCGGTGCGTCTCCAGTTGGCTCGGACAGCGCATGCACAGGCACGGTCCTTGCTGCTGGATGGGCATGACCTTGCCCATGTCGGCGCGGCAAAACAGTACTTATCAGCAAGGAATGGTATGACACAGCAAGCGGGCGCCACTGCCCACACGATGCGGCCCCTGCAGCCGGAAAAGCAGACGATACGCATCGGCTACCTGCCGCTGACCGATTGCGCCTCGCTGGTGATGGCGTCGAAGCTGGGCCTGGACGAGAAATACGGCATCAAGATCGAACTGAGCCGGGAGATGTCGTGGGCCGGCGTGCGCGACAAATTGAATAACGGCGAACTCGACGCTGCCCACGTGTTGTACGGTCTCGTGTATGGCGTGCAGATGGGCATCGGCGGGCAGCAGAAGGACATGGCCGTGCTGATGAACCTCAATCACAGCGGCCAGGCCGTGACATTGTCGGCCGCGCTGGCGCGTGTAGGCGTGCACGACGGCCTCACCCTGGCGCGGCACATGCGCGGCGCGGCGCGGCCTTTTGCGTTCGCGCATACTTTTCCGACCGGCAACCACGCGATGTTGCTGCAATACTGGCTGGCCGCGCACGGCATCGATCCGCTGCGCGATGCGCGCGTGATGACCGTGCCGCCATCGCAGATGGTGGCGGCCTTGCGCGCGGGCCAGATGGATGGCTTTTGCGCCGGCGAACCGTGGGGCTACAAGGCCATCGTCGACGGCGTGGGCGTGACGGCCACGACCAGCGGCGCCATCTGGCCCGACCATCCGGGCAAGGTGCTGGGCACCAGCGCCGCGTTTGCGCACGCGCATCCGAACAGCTGCCGCGCCCTGATCGCCGCCGTGCTCGAGGCGGGGCGCTGGATCGACGCCAGCGACGCCAACCGGCTGGCCATGGCGGCCACTCTCGCTGAGCCTGCTTATCTGAATACACCGCAGGAAATGCTGGCGCCGCGCATCCTCGGCCATTACCAGGATGGGCTGGGCAAGACCTGGGACGAGGCGCACGGTTTGCGCTTCCACCAGGACGGCGCCGTGAATTTCCCCTACCTGTCCGACGGCATGTGGTTCATGACCCAGCACCGGCGCTGGGGCTTGCTGCGCGACGAGCCCGATTACCTGGCGGTGGCAAGGCAAGTCAACCGCCTCGACCTGTATCGCCAGGCGGCGGAAATGACGGCCACGCCCTTGCCGGCCTCACCGATGCGCAGTTCGACCCTGTGCGACGGCGTCGTGTGGGACGGCAGCGCGCCGGAAGCGTATGCGGCATCGTTTGCCATCGGCCATTTTTTCTGATTGGAGAGTTCATCATGGCGCAACTTGGAAGCGTGACCCTGGTCGGCGCCGGTCCCGGCGACCCGGACCTGCTGACCATCAAGGCGGCAAAAGCCATCGCCCGGGCCGACGTGGTGCTGATCGACGACCTCGTCAACCCGGCCATCCTCGCGCATGCGGCGCCCGGCGCGCGCGTGGTCGAGGTGGGCAAGCGGGGCGGCTGCGCTTCCACGCCGCAAGCCTTCATCGAGCGCCTGATGCTGGCCGAAGCGCGCGCCGGCCTGCACGTGGTGCGCCTGAAAGGGGGCGACCCGTATCTGTTCGGGCGCGGCGGCGAAGAGCGCGCCTATCTGCGCAGCCACGGCGTGGCCGTCGAGGCGATACCGGGCATCAGCAGCGGCCTGGCCGCGCCGTCCGGCATCGGCGTGCCGCTGACGCACCGCGGCTGGAGCCAGGGCGCCATTTTCGTCACGGGACACGGCAAGGACAGCGCTTCCGAGCCGAACTGGGCTGCCCTGGCGCAGAGCAAGCTCACCCTCGTCATCTACATGGGCGTGGCCAGGGTGGCGGCCATCCAGGCCGGCTTGCTGGCCGGCGGCATGGCGCCCGGCACACCCGTGGCCGTGGTGCAATCGGCCAGCTTGCCGGCGCAGCGCCAGTTGCTGAGTACTTTGCGGGATTTGCCCGCCGACTTGCAGGCCAGCGGCCTGGGCAGCCCCAGCATCATCGTCGTGGGCGACGTGGTGCGCTGCGCCGATGCCTGGGATGACCATGGCGCCTTGCTGGCGGCGACCGTGTGATCCGGCGGAATTTAGCGGATCGGCAGGGCCACGGGACGGATGGGCGCCGCGTCGCCGCCGCGGAATTTCAATGAGGCGCCGATGAAGGCGAACTGGTAGACCTTGTCGCGCGACAAGGCTTCCAGGTCGACCAGTTCCAGGATGGGCGCGCCTTGCTGTGCCAGCAGGTAGGTGTGCACGGGCAGGTAATTGCCCGCCACTTCGGACGGGAACGCCTCGAAACTGAGGTTGTCCGCGCCCACCACCATGGCGCCGCCGTCTTCGACGAGGAATTTCGCCGCGTCCAGCGACAGGCCGGGCGGATTGGCCATGTAGGCTTGCGCCTGTTCATAGTGCTGCATGCGGCCCGTGCGTATCAGTACCACGTCGCCTTTTTCCAGCGTCACCTTCTGTTGCGCCAGCGCGGCGCGCAAGTCTTGCCGCGTGACGCGGTAATTGTCGGGCAGCTGCGACAAGCCCTTGGCCATGGCCACGTCGATCAGCACGCCGCGCGCGACGATGGGCGGCAGCTTTTCCGCGCCGGTCACGGTCCAGCCCCGGTCGCCCAGGTATTGCTCTTCCGTAAAACCATTCCAGATCTTGCCGTTCAGGCCGAAGTGGTTGAGCGCGTCGATGTGCGTGCCCATGTGCGCATACATGGACACGGCCGAGCCCGTGTAACTGACGTGGCGGTTCATCTGTTCGCCCACCTGCATGGAATCGGCCACCACGTTGCCCTTCGGCGTGTGCGTCATCCACATCTGGTAGGGCGGGTCGCCTGCCGCCTGCCAGCTGGGCATGCCGACATAGAAATCGACGGCCAGGTCATAGCTCTTGCCGCCGTCGATGCGCGCCAGGATGGCGGCGCGCGAGGCCGGCGTCATCAGGTTCAGGCGGCCGATTTCATCTTTCGGTCCCCAGGGGCTGATTCCCACCTCGGGCAGGGCGGCTTGCCCTGTCCCTGCCAGCAGGGCCAGCAGCAGGGTCGTCAGGGTGGCGGATGGTTTGAACATGGGGGTACTCCTTGCGTGACATGAATGAAGAAGCCACCATCATATTATTTTCAATTCAAATGATAATCAGCGATAAAATAATAAGATATTCAACCAAATGGAAAGAATCATGGATGTCCTGGCGCACATGCGCGTGTTTCGCAAGGTGGTCGAGCGCGACAGCTTCAGCAAGGCGGCGCTGGACCTGAACCAGTCGGCGGCCGCCATCAGCAAGCAGGTGCGCCAGCTGGAGGCGCATCTGGCGACGCTGCTGCTGGTGCGCACGACACGGCGTATGAGCCTGTCGGATGCGGGGCGCGCCTATTATCTTGAATGCTGCCGCCTGCTCGATGAAATCGACGCGCTGGAACTGGCCACGCGCGGCTGCGCCGGCAAGGTGGCGGGGCGGCTGCGCGTGAATGCGCCGCTGTCGTTCGGTTTGAAAGTGCTGTCGCCGCTGCTGCCGGACTTCATGGCCCGCTATCCGGAAGTGAGAATCGAAATGACCCTGGACGACCGCCTGCGCGACGTGGTGGGCGAGGGTTATGACGTGTCGTTGCGCATCCGCGCCGCGCTGGCCGATTCGTCCCTGGTGGCGCGCCGGCTGGGCGAGGTCGAGCAGATGATCTGCGCATCGCCCGCCTACCTGGCGCGGCGCGGCACACCCCGGCAGGCGCAGGACTTGCACGGCCACGATTGCCTGGCCTATCGCCTGGCCGACAGCCCCGGCGTCTGGCAGCTGGCCGGCCCGGAAGGGAGCAGCAGCATCGTCCTGCCCGTGCGTTTTTCCGCCGACAGCAGCCTGCTGCTGGCCGATATGCTGGTGGCGGGCATCGGCGTGGGCGCGCTGCCGTCATTCGTCGCCGCACCGCTGCTGGCCAGCGGCGCCCTGGTGCGCGTGCTGCCGTCGCATGGCATGGCCAGGCGCGGCGTGTATGCGCTGACGCCCGACGGGCGCCATGTGCAGGAAAAGGTGCGCGCCTTCTGCGACTTCCTGGCCGGGGCGCTGCGGGCGGCCTAGGCGCCAGTTGTTTTCCTTGGCAACCATGGCGCGCGCTTTTTTTCATGTACGGACGCGTCGGGCGCGGGCTTTGATAGTATCCTCGTACCTGCTGGGCGGTGCAGCGCCGCCCATTCGAGGAACCGGAATAAGCGATTGACAATGCACACTTTGAGCAAGGGCGGGGCGGGACCAGGCGTGAGGATCTGGGCGGGTGGCTTGCTGCTGGCATGCGCCGTGGGCGGCGCCCTGTACGCGGGCGCGGCGCGCACGGTCAATGACGACGCCGAACAGCGCTTCGACAATCTCACGCATGGCGCCCAGCATAGCCTGGCAACGCGCGTGAAAAGCTATGCCGACCTGCTGCGCGGCCTCGAAGCCCTGTTCCGCACCAGCGAGCAGCTGACGCGCCGCCAGTTCCACGATTACGTGGCCGGCCTCGATATCGCGCGCCAGTTTCCCGCCATCGAATCGGTCAACTACGCGGTGGCCGTCACGCCGGCGCAGCGCGCCGCCTTCATCGAGGCCGTGCGCAAAGATACCAGCCTGACGCCACGCGGCTATCCCGACTTCACCATCCGTCCCGCCGGCGAGCGGCCGGAGTACGCGGTGCTCACCTATCTGGAGCCCGATTCCCTGCTGGCCGAGCGCATGGGCGTCGATATCGGCGCCAACCCGCTGGTGGCGCAGGCCCTGGCGCAGGCGCGCGACAGCGGCGAGGTTGGAGCATCGGGCCAGGTGATCATGATCAAGGGGCCGCCCGCGCATGTGGGCCTGGGCATGCGCCTGCCCGTGTACCGCAATGGCATGCCGCAAGGCAGCGTGGCCGAGCGCCGCGCCGCCTATCAGGGCTCCGTCGGCATCGGCTTCGGCGTGGCGCAGCTGGTGCACAGCGCGCTCGAACGCAGCGCCCTGGAACCGCTGCACCTGACCTTGTACAGCGCGGCCGCTCCTTTGCCGGCCAGCGGGAGCCTGTCCATCACGCCGCAGGACCGCCTGCTGTTCAACGATGACGGCGACCTGGCGGCGGCGCCGCCGCAGCCGGGCAGCGATGCGGCTTACTTCGACCAGGTGCTGCCGGTGGCCTATCACGGCGGCGTATGGAAAGCCCATTTCCGCGTGCGCAAGGCGGAGTTGTACAGCCCCTTCGACCGCTATTTTCCATGGCTGGCGCTGGCCGTCGGCGTGGCCGGCACCCTGCTCATTTACGGCTACATCTTTACCCTGTACCGTTCGCGCCGCAACGCGGTGGCGCAGCGCACCCTGCTCGATACGGTGCTCGACAGCGTCGACGCCTACGTCTACATGAAGGATGCCGACCTGCGCTACCGCTACGTGAATGCGCGCACGGCGAAGATACTGGGCCGTCCGGCGGAGCAGCTGATCGGCCGCCAGGATGGCGAGTTGATGCTCGGCGATGCGGCGACGTCCGCGCGGCGCACGGAGCGCCAGGTGTTCGACAGCGGCGCCAAGTTCGTCGGCGAGGAGCGCTTCGTCGATGCGCAGGGCCAGGTGCATCACCTGTGGAGCGTGAAGGTGCCGCTGGGCTTGCCCGGCCCCGTCACGGGCCTGATCGGCCTGTCCACCGACGTGACGGAATTGCACCGCCTGAAGGAGCAGGCCGACGCGGCCAGTCAGGCCAAGAGCGACTTCCTGTCGAACATGAGCCATGAGATCCGCACGCCGATGAACAGCATCATCGGCATGGCGCACCTGGCGCTGAAATCGGTGGCCGATGCGCGCCAGCGCGACTATCTGCAGAAAATCTTCCATTCGGGCCAGCATTTGCTGGGCCTGATCAACGACATTCTCGATTTTTCCAAGATCGAGGCGGGCAAGCTGGAACTGGAAGTGCTGGACTTCCGTCTCGACACGCTGCTGGCGAATGTCGCCAGCCAGCTGGGCGATGCGGCCGCCGTCAAGGGCCTGGCGCTGCAGTTCGATATCGCGCCGGAGCTGCCGCAGCGCTGGCGTGGCGACCCGCTGCGCCTGGAGCAGGTCTTGCTGAACCTGACCAGCAACGCCATCAAGTTTTCCGACAATGGCAGCATCTTCGTGCGCGTGCGCCAGTCCGAGGAACGCGGCAGCCACGGCATGCTGCGCTTCGAGGTGCAGGACCGCGGCATCGGCATGAAGCAGGAAGAGGTGGCGCAGCTGTTCCGCTCCTTCCACCAGGCCGACCCGTCGACCACGCGCAAGTATGGCGGCAGCGGCCTGGGACTGGTGATCAGCAAGCAGCTGGTGGAACTCATGGGCGGCAAGGTGGGCGTGTACAGCCAGCCTGGCCTGGGCAGCACCTTCTGGTTCACGGCGCGCCTGGAGAAAAGCGCGCAGGCGGGCGACGAGCGCATCGCCGAAGTGGAGCCGGAAGTGCTGGGCGTGATCCGCGGCGCGTCCATCCTGCTGGTGGAGGACAACGTCTTCAGCCAGCAGGTGGGCTGCGAATTGCTGGAAGACGCCGGCGCCACCGTCTGCGTCGCCTGCAATGGCCGCGAAGCGCTGGACTTGCTGGCCCGCCAGCGCTATGACTGCGTGCTGATGGACGTGCAGATGCCGGAGATGGACGGCTTCGAGGCGACGCGCCGCATCCGCGCCGACCCGAATCTCAGCGGCCTGCTGGTGATCGCCATGACGGCCAATGCGGGCAGCGAAGACCGCGCCCGCTGCCTGGCGGCGGGCATGGATGAATTCGTGACCAAGCCGATCGCCCCGAATCTGCTGTTTCACCTGCTGGCGAAATGGTTTCGCCTGCGTGGCGGCATCGGCGGCATCGGCCATGCGCGCGTGGGCGACAGGCTGGCGGCGGTGCCGCAAGCGCCGCCACCGAACGGCTCGCCGGACTTGCGCGACACGGCCATCCTCGACCTGGCCACCCTGGCGCTCACGTTCAGCAATGATCTCGTGAAAATGCGCAAATACACCCAGCTGTTTCTCGACACGGCGCGCGACGGCATCGCCGAAATGGAGCAGGCCATGGCGCTGGAAGACCTGGGGCGCCTGGCCGACCTGGGACACCGCAGCAAATCGTCGGCGCTGGCCGTGGGCGCCCATGCCTTTGCCGGCCTGTGCGCGTCGATCGAAGGCTTGCGCCTGGGCGGCGACCTGGCGCAGGCGCGCGCCTTGCTGACGGCCCTGGGGCCGGCGCTGGCGCAGGTGGCGGAACAAATTTCCATGGAATTTGCCGCCAGCGACGCCCCCTGACGCAAGCAGCGGCGATAATATGCGTTTGACGCCTGCGGCCACCCGGCCGGAGGCGCGGCAACCCATCGGATCAGCATGCATACTCCCGTCACGCCCGGCCTCCTCATCCTGCATGGCAACCAGCTGGAACAGCTGCGCGCCGCCGTCTTCCAGTGGCTGCGCCGGCATCCGCTGGCGCCGCTGGAAACGGATATCTTCCTGGTGCAGTCGAACGGCGTGGCCGAGTGGCTGAAGATCGCCCTGGCCGAGGAGATGGGCGTGTGCGCCGCCACGCGCATCGCGCTGCCGGCACGCCTGCTGTGGGAAAGCTACCGGGGCATGCTGGGACGCGAGCGCGTGCCGCGCGTGTCGCCGTTCGATAAATCCCCGTTGACGTGGCGTCTGATGCGCCTGTTGCCGTCGCTGCTGGCCGACCCCGTGTTCGCGCCGCTGCGCTACTTCCTTGCCGACGGCGACAGCGAACGCCGACTGCAACTGGCCGAGCGCCTGGCCGATTTGTTCGACCAGTACCAGGTCTACCGCGCCGACTGGCTGGCCGATTGGGCGGCGGGGCGCGACCAGCTGCGCACGGCGCGTGGCGAAGCTATCGTCTTGAAGGAAGACCAGCGCTGGCAGGCGCAGTTGTGGCGCGCCGTGGCTGCCGACGTCGAGGCCTTCGAGCGCGACACGGGCCGCGCCGACATCCATGACGCCTTCCTGGCGGCGATCGCCGCCGGCGAGGCGCCGGTGGGCAAGCTGCCGCGCCGGGTGGTGCTGTTTGGCGTGTCGGCCTTGCCATACCAGACCTTGCAGGCGCTGGCCGCGCTGGCGCGCCACACGCAGGTGGTGCTGGCGGTGCCGAATCCGTGCCAGTTCTACTGGGGCGACATCATCGACGGGCGCGACTTGCTGCGCGCGCAAAACAAGCGCCAGCGGCAGCGCAACGGCACCGATCTGGCGCAGATCCCGCTCGAAGCGCTGCATGCGCACAGCCATCCGCTGCTGGCCAGCTGGGGCAGGCAAGGGCGCGATTTCATCCGCATGCTCGACGAATTCGACGAGCACGCGCAAGCCGAGGGGCGCGACGACAGCCTGCGCATCGACCTGTTTGGCGAGGAAACGGGCGAGACCCTGCTGCAGCAGGTGCAGGTGGCCATCCGCGAACTGCGCCCGCTGGCCGAACACGAACAAACGCCGCCCGACGCCGGCGACCGCTCGATCGAATTTCACGTGGCGCACAGCGTGCAGCGCGAAGTGGAAGTGCTGCACGACCAGCTGCTGGCCATGTTCGCGCGCAGCGCCGAAACGGGATTGCGTCCGCGCGACGTGGTGGTGATGGTGCCCGACATCGACACCTTCACGGCCGCCATCCACGCCGTCTTCGGCCAGTACCGGCGCAATGACGAGCGCTTCATCCCGTTCGAGATCGGCGACGTGAAGGACCGCAGCGTCAACCCGCTGCTCGTCGCGCTCGAGTGGCTGCTGCAGCTGCCGCAGCAGCGCTGCCGCCAGAGCGAAGTGCGCGACCTGCTCGACGTGCCGGCGCTGGCGGCCCGCTTCGGCCTGCAGCCGGACGACCTGGCCACTCTGGGCGCCTGGATCGAAGGGGCGGGCGTGCGCTGGGGCCTGGACCAGGCGCACCGCGCCGGCCTGGGGCTGGGCGCGGCCGGTGAACAGAATGCATGGATCTTCGGCGTGCGGCGCATGCTGCTCGGCTATGCCAGCGGCAGCGGCGCCAGCTTTGGCGGCATCGAACCGTATGCGGAAGTGGGCGGCCTCGATGCGGCGCTGGCGGGCTCGCTGGCGCAGCTGGTCGAGGCGCTGCTGCACTGGCGCACCGTGCTGGCCGGCGCCTGCACGCCAGCCGAGTGGGGCGTGCAGGCGCGCGCGCTGCTGACCGCTTTTTTCGACGCCGACGACGAGGGCGACCGCCTGACCCTGGCGCAGCTCGAAGGCGCCTTGCAGGGCTGGCTGGAAACCTGCGAGCATGCGGGCTTCGTCGAACCGGTGCCGCTGTCCGTGCTGCGCGTGGCGTGGCTGGGCGCGCTCGACGAGCCGACCCTGAACCACCAGTTCGTCTCCGGCGGCGTGACCTTCTGCACCCTGATGCCGATGCGCGCCGTGCCGTTCCGCGTCGTATGCCTGCTGGGCATGAACGATGGCGATTTTCCGCGCCGCGCGCAGAAGGCCGATTTCGACTTGCTGGCGCTGCCCGGCATGGCGCGTCCGGGCGACCGCTCGCGCCGCGACGACGACCGCTACCTGATGCTCGAAGCCCTGCTGGCCGCGCGCGACAAACTGTACGTGAGCTGGGTGGGGCGCAATGTGCGCGACAATTCCGAGCAGCCGCCGTCCGTGCTGGTGTCGCAGTTGCGCGATTACCTGGCAGCCGGCTGGTCGCTGGACCGGCACCTTGTATCGCTCACCACCGAACATGCGCTGCAGCCGTTCAGCCGCCGCTATTTCGAGGCCGATGGTTTGCTCACCTATGCGCGCGAATGGCGCGTGGCCCATGCCGAGGCCGATGCGGCCGCTGCGGATGCGCAGGGCGGGCACCTGCCGCTGGGTCCCTACGAGCTCGATCCCGGCACGCGTCTGAAACTGGGCGAGCTGGCCAGCTTTTTGCGCCAGCCCGTCAAGTACTTTTTCCGCCGCCGCTTGAGCGTGTATTTTGCCGATGCGGCCATGCTGGGCGAGGATGAAGAGCCGTTTGGCCTGAATGCGCTCGAGCGCTATCTGCTGGAAGACACCATGCTCGATGACGGCGGCGCCGTCGAAGCGGCGGGCGACGTGCGCGCCAGCCTGGAAGCGCGCGCCGGCAAGCTGGCGCGCGAAGGCGTGCTGCCCATCGGCTTGATCGGCCGGCAAGTCCAGGCGCAATTGGTCGAGGCGCTGGTGCCCGTGCGCAGCGCCTGGCTGTCCTTGCGCGCCTCGTTTCCGCAGGCGGCCGACAAGCGCGCCATCAACTTGCCCTTCGGCGAAGTGCAGATCGACGACTGGCTCGACAAATTGCGCAGCAACGGCCAGGAGACGGCCTGGCTGATGCAGATCTCCTCGAAGGTGACGGACAAGGGCGGCCTGGCGCGCGGCGACAAGCTGATGCTGATGTGGCTGCGCCAGCTGGCCGCCGCCGCCCTCGACTTCCCCGTCACCGGCTACCTGGTGGCGCGCGACGCCATCGTCAGCATGGCGCCGCTCGATCCGGCCACGTCGCGCGAGGCGCTGGCTACCTTGCTGGCGCTGTGGCGCGAAGGCATGAACCATCCCTTGCCCACGGCCTGCAAGACGGGCCTGGCGCTGGTGCAGCAGGGCGACCCGCGCGCCGTCTACGATGGCGGCTTCGACATGTCGGGCGAGCGCGAGGAACTGTGCCTGGCGCGCCTGTGGCCCGAGTTTTCCGCCTTGGCCGCCGAGGAGGCCTGGGAAGACTGCACGCGCGAGCTGTATGGCCCGCTGGCCGACTGGCTGCAACAGCACATCACGATCGACCCGATTGGCGCGCCCTTCGATGGCGCGGGAGAAGAACAATGACGAGCCACCTGCTCAACCCCCTGGCGTTCCCGCTGCACGGCTCGCGCCTGATCGAGGCGTCCGCCGGCACCGGCAAGACCTGGACCATCGCCGCGCTGTACGTGCGGCTCGTGCTGGGACACGGCGACGACGACAGCCGGTTTACACGTCCGCTGCTGCCGGCCGATATCCTCGTGATGACGTTTACCCGCGCCGCCACGCGCGAATTGTCGAACCGCGTGCGCGAGCGCCTGATCGAGGCGGCCGCGTATTTTCGCCACGAATCCGGTGGCCGCGATCCGTTTCTCGACGCCTTGCTGGAATCCTGTCCGGACGAGAGCGAGCGGCAAAAGGCCGCGCACCGGCTGATGCTGGCCGCCGAGACGATGGATGAAGCGGCCATCTTCACCATCGACGCCTGGTGCCAGCGCATGCTGCGCGAACACGCCTTCGACAGCGGCAGCCTGTTCGACGAGGAACTGGTCAGCGACGAGCAGGCACTGTTCGAGGATGCGGCCCACGATTACTGGCGCCAGCAAGTCTATCCCTTGCCGCCGCAGGCGCTCGAGGTGCTGCTGGCCTGCTGGCCCGACGTCGGCGCGCTGAAGAAAGGCGCGCGCGAACTGGCGCGCCGCGCGGACATCGTCGGCATGGCGGACGAGGAACCGTTGTCCGCGCTGATCGCGCGCGAACAGCGGGCGCTGGCCGCGCAGCTGGCCACCCTGAAGGCGGGCTGGGTCGAGCGCGTGGACAGCATGGCGGCATGGATCAACGACCATCGCGCCGCCAATCCCAAGTGCTTTAACGGCGTCAAGATGAAGCCGGAGAACCTGGCGAAGTGGTTCGACGGCTTGCGCCGCTGGGCGCAGGATCCGCTGTTGCTGCAGCCGGCCATCACGGCCAAGGCGTGGGAGCGATTGACGCCGTTCGGCATCGAGGATGCGTTTGCCAAGAGCTTCACGGCGCAGGTGCCCGAGTGCTTCGAACACACGGAGGCGCTGGGGATCGCCCTGGCGGCATTGACGCCGCTGGCGCACAAGCTGCACCTGCATGCGGCGGCGGCCATCGCGCGGCGCATGGATCAGTTGAAGCGCCAGTCGCGCCAGTTCGGCTTTGCCGACATGCTGCAGCGCCTGCACGACGCGCTGGCCGGCGAGAATGGCGCGGCCCTGCGCCAGCGCATCATCGACCAGTATCCGCTGGCGATGGTCGACGAATTCCAGGATACGGCGCCGGCCCAGTACCAGATCTTCAACCTGCTGTACCGCATCGCCGACAACGACCCGGCCCTGGGCCTGTTTTTGATCGGCGACCCGAAGCAGTCGATCTATGGCTTTCGCGGCGCCGACATCCAGAGCTACCTGGCGGCGCGCCGCGCCACCGCCGGCCGCCACTACCAGCTGGGTACCAACTACCGTTCGACGGCGCCGCTGGTGGCGGCCGTCAACCAGCTGTTCCTGCATGCGGAGCGCGACGAGGTGCCGGCAGGCGCCTTCCGCTACCGCAAGGGGGATGACAATCCGCTGCCGTTCGAGGCCGTCGATGCCAAGGGCCGCGCCGAGCACCTGGTGAACGCAGGCGGCCCGCTGCCGGCCCTGCTGGCCGCCTGCGCCAGCGATGAAGGGCTGCGCGGCGACAGCTACCGCGAGTATTTCGCGCAGCATTGCGCCGAGCACATCGTCGCCATGCTGGGCGACCCACAAGCCGGTTTCGCCGGTCCCGACGGTTTTACGCGCCTGCAGCCGGCCGATGTCGCCATCCTCGTGCGCGACCGCAAGGAAGCGGCAGCCATCCGCCGCGCGCTGGCGCGCCGCCGGGTCGCCAGCGTGTACCTGTCCGACAAGGATTCCGTCGTCGACAGCGAGGAAGCGGCCGATGTGCTGCGCTGGCTGGCGGCGCTGGCCAACCCGCTTGACGGGGGACTGGCGCGCGCCGCGCTGGCCACGCGCACCATCGGCCTGTCGCTGGGCGAGCTGGCGCGCCTGTCGAGCGACGAACTGGAATGGGAGCGCCGCGTCGAGCAGCTGAAGGCGCTGCACCTGATCTGGCAGCGCCAGGGCGTGCTGGCCATGCTGCGCCGCTTCATCCACGAACTGCGGCTGCCGGCCATGCTGCTGCAGCAGACGGGGGGCGAGCGGCGGCTGACGAATCTGCTGCACCTGGCCGAACTGCTGCAATCGGCCAGCCGCCAGCTCGATGGCGAACAGGCGCTGATACGCTGGCTGGCCGAGCAGATCGCCGGCGAGGGCGACAACGGCGACGAGCGCGTGCTGCGCCTGGAAAGCGATGCGGAACTGGTGAAGGTCATCACCGTGCACAAATCCAAGGGCCTCGAATACCCGCTCGTGTACCTGCCGTTCGCCGTCACGGCGCGCAAGGTGGATAAACGCAACCGCAGCTTCTTCGACTATGCGGATGAAAAAGGCGAGCGGCGCCTCGACCTGTCGCTGTCCGACGAGGCCATGGCGGCCGTGGAAGAGGCGCGCATCGAGGAAGACTTGCGCCTGCTGTACGTGGCCCTGACGCGCGCGCGCCACTTCCTGTGGCTGGGCGTGGCCGCACTGGCGGCGCGCAAGGCGGGCGAGAACACCTTGCACGAATCGGCGCTCGGCTACCTGCTGACGGGCGGCGACAAGCTGCCGTCCGACCAGCTGCTGCTGCGCTGGCAGCAGGTGGCGGGCAGTTGCGACGCCATCTATGTGGGCGCGCTGGCGCAGCCCGACGCCTGCACGGTGCTCGACCGCGTCGAGCGGCGCCCCGAGCTGCGTCCCGCACCCGTGTTCACGGGCGAATTCGAGCGCGACTGGTCGGTCGGCAGCTTTACCTCGCTGACGCGCCAGATCGGCGCCGTGGCGGCCGCCCACGTGCCGCAGCGGGCGCTGGAAGAGACCCTGCTGGAAGACGGCACGGCTGTAGCCGTAGCCTCGCCGATGCACATGGGTGACGCGCCCTGGCACCGCTTCCCGCGCGGTTCCGTGCCCGGCAATTTCCTGCACGAGCAACTCGAGTGGATGGGCAGCGAAGGTTTTGACAGCGTCCACGACGCCAATTTCGACACGCGCCTGGCCGCGCGCTGCGAGCGGGCGGGCTGGGGCCACCGCCAGGAAGACGCCATCGCCTGGCTCAGGGAAATCGCCGTCACGCCGCTGCCGCTGCTCGATGCGTCGCTGTCCGAACTCGATAGCACCTTGTCCGAGATGGAGTTCTGGTTCCCCAGCGAGCATCTGTCCACGGGGGCGCTGGACCAGCTGTGCACGCGCTTGCTGCTCGATGGCGCGCCGCGCCCCGTGCTGCCGCGGCGCCAGTTGCACGGCATGCTGAAAGGCTTTGCCGACCTGGTCATCGAACGGGATGGCCGCTACTGGGTGCTCGACTACAAGTCGAACGCGCTGGGTGCCAACGACGCGGCCTATCACACGGCCGCGCTGGCGGCCGGCATGGCGCAGCACCGCTACGATATCCAGGGCGCCATCTACATGCTGGCCCTGCACCGGCTGCTGAAAAGCCGGCTCGGCGACGCCTACGACCCGGCCGAGCAGCTGGGCGGCGCCATCTTCCTGTTCCTGCGCGGCATCGCGAACGCGGACACGCATGGCTGCTACTGGCTGGCGCCGCAACTGGAACTGCTGGACGGCCTCGATCAACTGTTAGAAGAAACGGAACACCATGCGGCATGACGCACAGATGAACGCTTTGTTTACCCATGTCGACGGCGTCGCCGGGGAGGGCCATCTGCGCCGCCTGAGCGCCGCCTTTGCCCGCTTCATCGCCAGCCTGGACGAGCAGGCGCCGCATGCGCCCGCCGTCGCCGTGGCCTGCGTGGTGCTGTCCGAGCTGGAAGGACGGGGGCACAGCTGTCTGATGCTGGCCGACCTGGCCGGCGAACCGTCGCAGCTGCTGGGCTGGAGCGAGGAGCTGTGGCATGCGGTGCTGGCCGTTTCCGGCCCGCTGCCCGACAGCGCCGCCGGCTGGCGCGCGCTGCTGGCCGGCGCGTCGCAGGTGTGGCAGGTGGGGGCGGACGACGTGCGCCAGCCGCTGGTGCTCGATGGCGACCGCCTGTATTTGCGCCGCTACTGGCGCGACGAGACCCTGGTGGGCGGGAAGATCGCGCTCCGCGCGCAGGGTTTGACGCATCCGCCGCTGGCGCAGGTGCGGCAGTGGCTCGACATCCTGTTCGACCAGCCGGCCAGGGACGGTGGCCCGGACTGGCAAAAGGTGGCGTGCGCCATCGCCCTGCGCGGCAAGGTGGCCATCATCACGGGCGGCCCGGGGACGGGAAAAACCTACACGGTGGCCAGTTTGCTGACCCTGCTGTTTGCCGTCTCGCCGCAGCCGGAGCAGCTGCGCATCGCGCTGGCCGCGCCGACCGGCAAGGCGGCCGCGCGGCTGAAGCAGTCGATCGACAAGGCGCTGGAAGGTTTGGCGGCGAAGGCGGGTGATGCCTTGCCCCTGCAGGAACTGGCGCGGCGCATGGGCGCGGCGCGCACCCTGCACAGCTTGCTGGGCGCGCGGCCCGATACGCGGGCCTTTGCCCACCACGCGGGCAATCCGCTCGACGTGGACGTGCTGATCGTCGATGAAGCGTCGATGGTGCACCTGGAGATGATGGCGTCCGTGCTCGACGCCTTGCCGCCGACGGCGATCCTGATCCTCTTGGGCGACAAGGATCAACTGGCGTCGGTGGAGGCGGGCGCCGTGCTGGGCGACTTGTGCCACGACGCGCAGGCGGGCGGCTACACGCCCGCCACCATCGCGTATGCGCAGGCGGCCAGCGGCGTGGCCATTCCGCCCGCCTTCGCGGGAGCGGCCGGCGCGCTGGCGCAGCAGACGGTGATGCTGCGCCACAGCCACCGCTTCAGCGGTCCGATCGGCGAGCTGGCGCTGGCCGTGAATGGCGGCAGGCCCGATCTGGCCAAGGCCTGCTTCGCCGGCGACAGCGGCGGCCAGCTGGCGTGGACGGTGCCGGCGCAGCAGGAAGACGTGCTGCGCCTGGCCTTGCGCGGGCGCGCTGACGCGCCGGGCGGTTACCAGCCTTACCTGGAACTGGTGCATGCCGGTGAAGCAGCGTATGCGCAGCATGACGACTGGGTGCGCGCCGTGCTGCACAGTTTTGAATCGTTCCGCCTCCTGTGCGCCGTGCGCGAGGGAGAGTGGGGCGTGGCCGGCTTGAACACGGCCATCGAGCTGCGGCTGGAAAAGGAAGGGCTGATCCGCCGCAGCGAATGGTATGTGGGCCGCCCCGTGATGGTCACGCGCAACGACTATGGCACGGGCGTGTTCAACGGCGACATCGGCCTGACCCTGCGCGACCCTGCGCGGCCCGGCTCCCTGCGCGTGTACTTTTTGGAGGGTGAAAACGTGCGCAGCGTGCTGGCCACGCGTCTGCGCCACGTGGAGACGGCGTTCGCCATGACCGTGCATAAATCGCAGGGGTCGGAATTCCGCCACACGGTGCTGGTGCTGCCGCAGGAAGGCGGCGCCATGCTGGCGCGCGAACTGGTCTACACGGGCATCACGCGCGCGCGCGACTTCTTTACGCTGGTGTCGCCCACGCAGGCCGTGCTGTTCGACGCGATCCTGCGCCGCACGCAGCGCGCCAGCGGCTTAAGGGGCTTGATCGGCTGATGGCTTGACGGGTTCGATAGGTTTCCATGTGGAAATATATGTGTTGTATTCCGAATATTGATGGAAATTGTTCCGATTTTTATGTGAGAATGCTTTCGTAGAGAAAGTAGTGCAAAAGCACTGTTTCACGCCATTAAAATCGAAACGAGGAGTCCATCATGTTGTCTTCCCTTCGCACGCGTCTGGTGCTCATTTGCGTGGCCATCGTCGTGCTGTCCATGCTGGCCCTGTCGCTCGCCAATTACCTCACCACGCGCAGCAGCATGCTGGCGTCGGCCGACCAGCAGATGCAGCAGCTGCTGCAAAGCCAGTCGGCCGTGCTGGCGCAATGGGTCGATGGCAAGAAAAAGGTCATGGCGTCCGTCGTCATGTCGGCCGAGACGCCCGATCCGCTGCGCGCCTTCCAGATCGCGGAAAAGGCCGGCGATTTCGCGGAAGTGTTCATCGGCTACGCGGACAAGCGCTCCGTGTTTACCCATCCGGGCCGTCCTGCCGATTTCGATCCCACGGCGCGCGCCTGGTACACGGACACCGTGAAGGCCGGCGTGCCGATGCTCACGCCGCCGTATGTGGACGCGGCCAGCCACAAGCTGGTGGTGTCGTTCACGGCGCCCGTCGGCCCGAAAGAGGCGCTGGTCGGCGTGGCCGGCGCGGACGTGCTGCTCGATACGGTGATCGCCAACGTGGTGGCGATCAAGCCGACGCCGCACAGCTTTGCCTTCCTCGTCGACCAAGGCGGCACCATCATCGCCCACGCGAACAAGGACCTGAGCCTGCAGCCGGTGGGCAAGATCGATGCGGCGCTGTCGGCCGCGCAGGTCAACCGGCTGGAAAGCACGCGCACGAGCGAGGCCGTGCGCCTGAATGAACGCGACGGCATGCTGTACGTCACGCGCGTGGCTGGCACCGACTGGCTGCTGGCCGTCGTGCTGGACCAGCAGGAAGCCATGCAAGCCTTGCAGACGATGCTGACGACGGCCACCGTCACGGCCGCGCTGCTGACCGGGCTGGCGGCGCTGCTGCTGTCGCTGCTGGTGTTCAAGATGCTCAAGCGCCTGGAACTGGTGCGCGACGCGCTCGACGACATCGCCTCGGGCGAGGGCGATCTGACGCGCCGCCTCGACGCTTCCGGCGTGGATGAACTGGCGCAGATCGCCGGCGCCTTCAACCGTTTCATCGACAAGATCGCCGCCGTGCTCGTGAAAATCCGTACGGCCAGCGAATCGGTCAAGGTGTCATCAATGGAAATCGCCGCCGGTAACCAGGATCTGTCGTCACGCACGGAACAGCAGGCCAGTTCGCTGGAAGAGACGGCGGCCTCGATGGAAGAGCTGACCAGCACCGTGAAACAGAACGCGGACAATGCGCGCCAGGCCAACCAGATGGCGCAATCGGCATCTGGCGTGGCCAGCAAGGGCGGTCAAGTGGTGGCGCAGGTGGTCGATACCATGGCCTCGATCAACGATTCGTCGAAGAAGATCGTCGACATCATCAGCGTCATCGACGGCATCGCCTTCCAGACGAATATCCTCGCGCTCAATGCGGCCGTGGAAGCGGCGCGCGCGGGCGAGCAGGGACGCGGTTTTGCCGTCGTGGCGACGGAAGTGCGCAGCCTGGCGCAACGCTCCGCCGGCGCAGCGAAGGAAATCAAGCTGCTGATCGACGATTCGGTGGGCAAGGTCGATTCGGGCGCGCGCCTGGTCGACGAGGCCGGCGCGACGATGCAGGAAATCGTCGACAGCGTGCGCCGCGTGACCGACATCATGGGCGAGATCACGGCCGCCAGCGTCGAGCAAAGTTCGGGCATCGAGCAGGTGAACCAGGCCATCGCGCAGATGGACCAGGTGACGCAGCAGAACGCGGCCCTGGTGGAGCAGGCTGCCGCCGCGGCGGAAAGCCTGCAAGACCAGGCCAGCACCCTGGCGCAGGTGGTGGGCGTGTTCAAGCTCGATGAGGGGCAGGCGCCGCCGCCGGTCAAACCGGCGGCGCGCGCACCTGCCGTGCAGCGCATCGCCAGCCGTCCGGTCGCCAAAGCGGCTGCCCGCAAGGCGGAACAGTCCGAGGAGTGGGAGACGTTTTAAGCGCTTGTCAACGCTCAGGCGCGCCGGGGCGCCAGGGTCGGCGCCATCTGCTTCGCCACCTCGAAAAAAGCGTTGGTGGCGGGCGTGTTCTGGCGCCGGTCGCGCACGGCCAGGCCCACCTTGCGGCTGACGGGGGGATTCAGCGGCAGCGCCACCAGCTCCGGGTACTGCTCGCGCAGGCGCTGCGGCAGCGCCAGTTCGGCGACGATGGACAGGCCATCCCCACGGCTGACCATGTCGAGGATGGTGATCACCTGGCTGATGCGGTAGGGCACCTGCGGCTGCAAGCCCGCGTTGGCGAACAGCGGTTCGATCAGGCAGGCGCAGCCCGCCTCGGACATGATGAACGGCCCTTCGCACAATTGGGCCAGGGTGATGGCGCTTTCGCCGGACAGCGCATGGCTGCGCGGCACCAGCGCCATCATCTGGTCTTCCACCAGCGGCGCCGTATCGAAACGCTCGTCGGGCAACACGACGAAGCCCACATCGACGCGGCGTTCGCGTATCCACTGCAGCACTTCATGGTCGGCGCCTTCGTCGATGCGCAGGTCGATGCCCGGATAGCGCAAGCGAAACTGCGCCGTGATGGCCGGCAGCAGGTTCAACGACGAGGTGGGACCGAAAGAGCCGATGCGCAGCGTGCCCTGGCGCTGGCCCAGCACGTCGGCCGCCTCCTGCCGCATGGCTTCCGACAGGCCGAGGATTTCGCGCGCGCGCACGAGCAGCTGGCGGCCCACGTCCGTCAGTTCGGCCGACGCCTGGTGGCGCACGATCAGGTCCACGCCCATCTCCTTTTCCAGCGCTTTCAGCGCATGCGAGACGGCCGACTGGCTGATGCCCAGCTGCGCGGCGGCGGCGGAAAAGCCGTGCAGTTCGGCCACCAGCGTAAAAATTTCCAGTTGCGTGAAGGTCATGGTGTGGTTTTGTTGAGTTATGAGTATTTACTCATTATTTCATGAGTTTATATTAGTATTAATATATATCCATACCACCCGCCGCGCAAGCGGCCAAACAGGATATCCCATGTCTACTTCCGCCGTACCTTCCGCCGCCTTGCCTTCCGTGCAGTCGCCGCTCGTTTACCTCAAACTCATTTTCGTCGCCCTGTTCTGGGGCGGCACCTTCATCGCCGGGCGCGTGCTGGCGCAGCAGATGCCGCCCATGACGGCGGCCAGCGGACGCTTCGGCGTGGCCGTGCTGCTGCTCGTCGCGCTGGCGTGGAAACTGGAAGGGGGCTTGCCGCGCCTGGACCGCAAGCAATTGATGACGACGGCGGCGCTGGGCCTGACCGGCATTTTCCTCTATAACCTGTGCTTCCTGGCGGCCCTGTCGCGCATGCCGGCGGGGCGCACGGCTTTATTTGTCGCCCTGAACCCCATCGTTACGGCGCTGGCCTCGGCCATGCTGTTCCGCGAACGGCTCGGCTCCTTCAAATGGCTGGGCATCGTGCTGGCGTTTTGCGGCACGGCCATCGTCATCACGCGCGGCGATCTGGCCGGCGTGCTGCACGGCACGGGCGGCGGCATCGGCATGGGCGAGGTGTTCATGTTCTGCGGCATTTCCAGCTGGGCCGCCTATACCCTGATCGGCCGCGTGGCGCTGAAGGGCCTGAGCCCGATCGCCGCCACCACGTATGCGGCGATGTGGGGCCTGGCCTTCCTGCTGGTGGGGGCGGCGGTGGAATTTCCCAGCGTGCCGTGGCACAGCTTTGGCTGGCAAGTGTGGGCCGCCATCGCCTACCTGGGCGTGTTCGGCACGGTGATCGGCTTTGTCTGGTATTACGAGGGCGTGAAAGCGCTGGGCCCGTCGCGCACGGCCGTGTTCAACAACCTCGTGCCCGTGTTCGGCATCGTGCTGGCGGCGGCGCTGCTGGGCGAGCCGGTGCTCGTCTCGATGCTGGTGGGCGGCGCGGTGACGATTGCCGGCGTCATCATGACCAACCGGCAAGCGAAATGATTACTTGGCGCGGCGGCGCTTGCTCGGTTTCGCTGGCGCTTTTTTATGCCGGCTGACGGAGGCGCGCATCACTTTCGGCTCTTCGATGCCGTTCTCGGCCGCCAGCAGGCGGCGGATGTTGACGGCGTCCATGGCGCGCACGGAATTGGCGCGCGCGTTGAGCAAAATCATGGTGGCGAACTTGCCGGCCGACTTGATGCGCATGATCAGGCAACGCCCCGCTTCATTCGTATAGCCCGTCTTCGACAGGCCGATGTCCCAGCCCTTGGCGCCCACCAGGCGGTTGGTGTTGTGGTATTCCACGTCGCGGCCCTTGATCTGGATCACGTCCTTCGAATCGGTGGTGATGCGGCTGATTTCCGGGTAGCGCGAAGCGGCCACGGCCATCTTGACGAGGTCCGCCGCCGTCGACTGGTTGTTCGGCGACAGGCCCGTCGGCTCTTCGATGACGGTCTGGTGCATGCCCAGGGCCTTGATCTTGGCGTTGACGGCCACGGCAAACGCCGTCGGGCCGCCGGGGAAGGTGCGCGCCAGCGAGGCGGCGGCGCGGTTGTCGGATGACATCAGCGCCAGTTGCAGCACGTCGTGGCGGCTCAGGGTGGCGCCCACCGGCACGCGCGAGGTGCTGTGCTTCAGGGTATCGACATCCTCGCGGTCGATGCTGATCTCTTCCTGCATGTTCGCCTTGGAGTCGAGCACGACCATGGCCGTCATGAGTTTGGTCAGCGAGGCGATGGGCACCACCACGTTGGAATTTTTTTCAAGCAAGACTTTACCTGTGCCGTCTTCGACCACCAGTATCGACTGGGAACCGAAGGGCACGGCGATGGCCGCTGTCGAAAGCGTCATCAGCACCGCGGCGAACATTTTTTTGAGCATGGGATTGTATGTGGGAAAGCAGTTTTGGGGCGCCATCGAGGGCGCTGCGCGCAAATCCGGAAGCGGGCCGCGCGGGGACGCGGCGTGTATCTCGGAGGCAATATTTGCCAAGCGTAGACAATACCATTAAAAATATTGCGATGTCTACGGCACGCTGGCCCCGCCAGCCGCTTTGCGGCGCAAAAGGTGAAAAAAAGCGCGATCCGGCGTTTAACTATTGCCGATGTGAAAATTGTCGCCGTATTCTTGATTTCACTCAGGAAATCTAATATTCTTTCTACAATCTTGCCGATAGATGTACAACAGACTGTCGACCGATCGTCGCCGGCACCCGCAAAATCGTGTCCGGTCGCTTGCCCCTGTACTTGGCGCCGCCGTACCCCCAGACTGCGTTCATGCATGAACAATTTGCCAAGGAGAACGCAGCATGTGGGGAAAAATCAGCCAGTGGCACCAGCAGATGGACGACGACGCCATGCTGGTGCTGGAAATGCCGGAGGCCGCCACCTCCTTGCCGGCCGGCCACCGGCGCTTTATCGGCAAGCGCCTGGCGAGCTTGTCGCCGATCGAACGCCAGCAATTCCGCGATTTCCTGCTGAAATACCGCGGCGCGCGTTTCTACAAGGCGGCAGCCGCGCTGCTCATTCCCTTCAGCGCGCTGGGTGTGCTGCAGCATGTGCTGTGGCCGGAAAAGTTGAGCTGGATCGAATCCTTGGTGTTGAGCAACCTGATCGGTTTTTCGCTGGCCTGCGGCCTGATGGGCGTGTGGTTCAATTACCGCAAGCTGGTGGCCAGCAAGTCGGTCAAGCCCCTGCTGCGCATCCTCTTGTCGTGCATGGGCGGACTCGTCGTTGGCATGGGAGCGTCCGCCATTTTCAGCGACAAGCCGGTCGTGATTTCGCCGGAAAAAATCGCCCGCACCGTGGGCATTGCCATGCTGGTGGTGAGCCTGCTGTACATCGTTCCCCTGGGCATCGTCGCCATCTGGCGCAACCGCCAGTTCGAGGCGCTGACCTTGCAACTGCAGCAGGATGCCGAGCGCGACCGGCTGGCGCGCGAACTGAGCGAATCGCAGCTGCGCCTGCTGCGCGCGCAGATCGAGCCGCATTTCCTGTTCAATACCCTGGGCGCCGTGCAGCAACTGGCCGAGCAGGGAGCGCCCCGGGCCGCGGCATTGACGGCCGACCTGATCGCGTTTTTGCGCGCCAGCCTGGCCGAGATGCGCAGCGAGCAGGTGCCGCTGCAAAGCGAGTTCGACATGGTTGCCGCATATTTGCGCGTGATGCAGGCGCGCATGGGTTCGCGCCTGCACTATGCGCTGGACTTGCCGGCCGAGTTTGCGCACGCGACGATACCCAGCATGATCTTGCTGACCCTGGCGGAAAATGCCATCAAGCACGGCATCGAACCGGCCTTGCGAGGCGGCGAAATCACTATTTTGGCTGAGCAAGCCGACGGCATGCTGTGCCTGCGCGTGCAGGACACGGGCATGGGCTTGCCGGCCAGCGGCGCGGGCAGCGCGCCTGGAAGCGGCCTGGGCCTGGAAAACGTGCGCAGCCGGCTGTTGCTGTTCGATCCGTCCGCCAGCCTGAGTCTGCGCGACGGCGACGAGGGCGGCGTGATCGCTGAAATATGGCTGCCCATTACCATTGCATCCAACCTGAAAGAGCCTGCCGCATGAACACCACCATCCTGATCGCCGAAGACGAACCCTTGATGCGCGAACGCCTGCAAACGCTGCTGGCGCAAGCCTGGCCCGAAGCACAGGTCGTGCAGGTGGCGGAAAACGGCAACGATGCCTGGGACGGTTTCCTCGAGCACGAGCCGGACGTGGTCTTTCTCGACATCCGCATGCCTGGCCTGTCGGGCCTGGAAGTGGCCGAGCGCATCGGCAAGCGCGCCCACGTCGTGTTCGTCACTGCCTATGACCAGTACGCCGTCGATGCCTTCGACGCGGGCGCCGTCGATTACCTGTTGAAACCCGTCCAGGCCGAACGCTTGCAGCGCGCGCTGGCCCGTTTGCGCGACAAGCTCGGTGCGCAGCCGGCCGACATGGCGCACCTGCTGCAGTCGCTGCGCGCCGCGCTGCCGGCGCCGCCGCGTGACAAGCTGAAATGGATCAGGGCCAGCGTGGGCAAGCAGATCCGCCTGATCGACATCGACGACGTGCTGTTCTTCCAGGCCGACACCAAGTACACGCGCGTGGTGCTGGCCGGCTCGGAAGCGCTGGTGCGCACGCCGCTGAAGGATTTGCTGGGCGGCCTCGATCCGGAACAGTTCTGGCAAATCCACCGCGGCACCATGGTCAACGTGAAAGCCATCGAGGCGGCCGAGCGCATCGACGCCGAGCGCATGCAGGTGCTGGTGCGCGGCAGCGCGGAAAAGCTGCCCGTCAGCCGCACGTTTACGTATCTGTTTCGCGATTAGCCTGCAAGAAAAACGCCCCGCGTGGCGGGGCGTGGCGGCCAAGGGTGGCGCTGCGCTTACTGGATCTTGGCGATCGACACCTCCGTCGATTTCACCAGGGCGATGACTTCGCTGCCCACTTTCAAGTCCAGGTCCTTGATCGAGCGCGAGGTGATCACCGAGGTGACGATGCCGTGCGGCGTTTCCACATCCACTTCCGACACCACGGGGCCAAAGATGATTTCCTTGATCTTGCCGCGAAACTGGTTGCGTACATTCACTTCCGAGATAGCCATGATGTTTCCTTTTTACCCTTGAGACGCCGTGCGGCGCGACAAGGCCAGAGTACGGCGCGCGCGGCGGTTTGACTACGAATCGATGCGCATATCGATATGCGCAAATAGGCGCGGACATGAAAAAACCGGGACAAGTCCCGGTTTTTGTTGATATGGCGCAAGCTTACTTCTGATAAATCTTGTCGAACTCGCCGCCGTCGTCAAAGTGCTTCTTTTGCGCTTGTTTCCAGCCGCCAAAGACGTCATCGATGGTGAACAGGGTGATCGGCTTGAAGCTGGCCGCGTATTTCTTGGCCACTGCTGCCGAGCGGGGGCGCAAATAGTGCTTGGCGACCAGCTCCTGGCCCGGTTCCGAGTACAGGTATTGCAGGTAGGCCGTGGCTTCCTTGCGGATGTCGCGGCGGTCGACGACCTTGTCGACGACGGCCACCGGCGACTCGGCCAGGATGGAGATGCTTGGATACACCACCTCGAAGTTGTCGCCGAATTCGGCGCGCACCAGTTGTACTTCATTTTCAAACGTCACCAGCACGTCGCCGATTTCACGCTGGGTAAACGTGGTGGTGGCGCCGCGGCCGCCGCCATCGAGCACGGGCACGTTCTTGAACAGCTTGCTTACCAGTTCGCGCGCCTGCGCTTCGCTGCCGCCCTTTTTCACGGCATAGCCCCATGCCGCCAGGTAGGTGTAGCGGCCATTGCCCGAGGTTTTCGGATTCGGCACGATGACCTTGATGCCGGGCTTGGCCAGGTCGTCCCAATCCTTGATGTGCTTCGGGTTGCCTTTGCGCACCAGGTACACCATGGTCGAGTAAAACGGCGCCGCGTTGTTCGGGAATTTCCTGGCCCAGTCCGGCGTCACGAGGCCGCGGTCGACGAGGATGTCGATGTCATTGGCCTGGTTCATGGTCACGACGGACGCTTCCAGGCCATCGGCGACGGAACGCGCCTGCTTGCTGGAGCCGCCGTGCGATTGCTTGATGGTGATGGTTTCGCCCGTTTTGGCTTTCCAATCTGCAATAAATGCGGGATTCACATCCTTGAACAGTTCGCGCATCACGTCGTATGAGGCGTTCAGCAAGACCACCGGTTCGGCGGCGCTGGCGGCCATCGGCAGGCTCATGGCGGCAGCGGAAGCGGCCAGGGCGCTGGCCAGGAACCAGCGGCGCGAGCGTTGGGTGAGCGTTGCTGCGGCAGTCGAGACGGCGTTGGAATGGGTCATGTTGAACTCTTGTTGTGAGAATAGACAGACATAGTCTAAAATTCCGGCCGGAAAAGAAACGAATTTTTCGTAATATGCTTAGACTTGATTTCCGTTTGCGCTAAAAAACATATATCGATTTCTGGAAACATTCGTGGGCAAGATGCGCATCAGCACTTAGTCTGCAGGCATCGCGCCATAGGCAAAACCGGTCCGTCGCGTGCGGCAAAAAACCCGATTGCGCCGCTTGGTGTATAGTCGAATCGCACGATACAGGGCGAGAGCGCCTGCATCGGCAACTGGAATATTTTGTGAGCGTACATGAGTCTTGAAATTCGTATTGCAACATCGACCGACGCTTTCGAGGCGTGCAACGTATTACGACGCTCCATCGTCGAATGCTGCAGCCTCGATCATCGGGACGATCCGGCCATCCTGGAAGCCTGGCTGGGCAATAAAACACCGCAGATGGTGGCGTGCTGGTTCGCGTCGCCGACCAATTTTTCGCTGGTCGCCGTCGAGCATGGCGCCGTCGTCGGCGTCGGCTTGCTGACGCGCGCCGGCAAGCTGGCCCTGTGCTACCTGCTGCCCGAGGCGCAAGGCCGCGGCGCCGGCAAGGCGCTGGTGGAGCGGCTGGAGGCGCAGGCGCGCGAGTGGGGCATCAAGGCCTTGCAGCTGCACAGCACGGCCAGCAGCCAGGCCTTTTTCGTCAAGCAGGGCTATATCGAGGCGGGCAATGTGCGTTCGCCGTATGGCGTGGAAACGATTTTTTGCTGGAAACAGATTGATCCCGCCGGTATCGCCAGCGGCGACCCCAAGCGCAAGCGCTTTTGCAACTGCAATTCGGCCTGACGGCCCTCCGGCTCCTCTGCCCGCCCATCCGGCGGCGGGCCTTTCCCTTCCTTTGCATATCTTCCCTCAGTAACTGATCTGGATATACACGCCCGGCTGTGCGCTCTCGATGGCCGGCAGCAGGGCGCCGCCGGCGAACAGTTTCAGTTCGCCGGGCGCGAACGCCAGCCAGTCTTCGTTTTGCGTCAATGGATGCGTGGCGATGACGGCGATGCGGTCGTCCAGGTGGTTGTGCTGGCGAAAGTCGATGCTGCGCTCGCAGTCGATGAGTTGCGCCACGGAAAACGGGTATTCGCGTATCACATAGTGCAAATGCGTGGAACAGTGGGCGAACAGCAGTTCGCCGTCCGACAGGATGAAATTGAAGCTGCCGTGCGCGGCAATCTCGCGCGCCACCTCGCCGATGGCGGCGCGCAGGTCGGCGCGCGCGGGTTGGCCCAGGGGAAAGCGCGTGCGCAACTGCGCCAGCAGGTGGCAGAACGCCTGTTCGCTGTCGGTGTCGCCGCTGGCCTGGTAGTGGGCATTGGCGGGTGCGCGCCACGTTTTGAGGTCGCCATTGTGGGCGAAGGACCAGGTCTTGCCCCACAGTTCGCGGGCGAACGGGTGGGTGTTTTCCGGCGCGATGCGGCCCTGCGTGGCCTTGCGGATGTGCGCGACGATGTTTTTCGCCTTCACGGGATGCCGCTGCACTTGGGCCGCCAGCGGCGAATCGATGGCCGCCAGGTGATCCGTCAGCAAGGTGCAGCCGCTACTGGAATGATAGGCGATGCCCCAGCCGTCGCGGTGCTCGTCCGTGCGTCCGCCCCGTTCGGCAAAGCCGGCAAAGGAAAATCCCAGCGCCGCCGGCTTGCTGCTGTTCATTGCGAGTAACTGGCACATGGCGGCCCTTCCTGATGGTAACGGTACCTGCCCACAGTAAAGGCCGGGGCGGGGCGCTGGAAGGAATGTTTCCGACTATCGTTATGCGCCGGCCGTCGCATCCCTTATCTGCTGGGCGCATATCAAATGGCGAAACCATTCGTTCTCCTTTGCTTGGCGCGGCCTTACTCTGCACACTTTGGCGCCGTCTTCCCCGTGCGGGCAGCTGGCGCAGCCCGATGAAGGAGCACGTATGCCATTTCCCGTCCTGAAAAATTACCTGGCCCGTTTGTCGCACCAAACCCAGGCCGGCACCAGTGTCTGGCTCGACGGCGAGGGCAGGGCGCTGGGGCGCTTTTTCAATTGCACCATGACCAGCGCCTTCCAGCCGCTGCGCGAACTGGACAGCGGCAAGCTGGTGGCGTTCGAGGGCCTGGCGCGCAGCGTATCGAAGGCGGACGAGGGCTTGTCGCTGTGGCGTTTGCTTGACCATGCGGCCAGCGACGACGAATCCGTGGAGCTGGACCGGCTGTGCCGCATGCTGCACGCGATTAATTTCTTCCGCCAGAGCGAAGCGGAGCAGTCGGACCTGTACCTGAACGTGCATGACCGCCTGCTGAGCGCCGTCAGCAGCAATCACGGCCACGCCTTCCAGCGCATCCTCGACGCGCTGGGCTTGCCCATCGAGCGCATCGTGCTGCAATTGCCGACGGTCACGCCGAACCAGGGTTGGCTGCTCAACTACGTGGCCGACAATTACCGGCGCAACGGTTTCCGCCTGGCCATCAACGTGGCCGGCGTGCAGGAGGCCACGGGCATGCTGGAGCGCTTGCACCCGCATGCGTTCAAGCTCGACGCGGGCAACCTCAGCGACGAGCAGGCCGTCGCCAGCTTCGTCACCGTGTGCCATGCGGCAAACATCCGCGTCATCTTCAAGCGCCTCGACACGCCGGCCGCGCTGGCCGCGCTGCGGCGCATCGCCGCCGCCACGGGCTTGCCCATCGTGGCCCAGGGCTATTTGCTGGATAAACCATTGACGGCGCTGGCGCAGGCAAAGCGGGACGTCGCGGCCAGCGCGGCCGCCGCGTAAGGCGCCGGATGCTGAAATGAGGGCGGCACGATAGGCATTGAGGGTTTTTCTTCGCAGCACAATACGCTATAGTATTCCCATCGTTACATTGGACTGACTATGGCATCGCGCAGAAATTTTCTACATCACGGTATGGGCCTGGCCGCGCTGGGCCTGGTTGCCACCCCGCTCATCGGCTGCGCCTCGCGCACGGCCGCTCCCGCCTCCGCTTCGGCCGGCGCCAAGCCGCGCGCGCCGCGTACGGCCGTGCCGCCCCAGCCGACGCAACTGGCCAGCGTCGACCGCTCGATCACGTCGCAGTCGCGCCAGGCCATCACGGAACTGGAACCGCCTCCCGACATTTTTGATGCGCAGGCGCTGGACCTGGAATTCTGGCTCAAGCCCCGCACCCTGGAAGTGGTGCGCCCGGCCAGCAATGAAAAGGCGAAGCTGTTGTACTGGAAAGATGGCGAAGTCATCGATTCGGCCTACCAGGAACTGTGCCACCTGCTGCGCGACGTGAACGGCAAGAAGACGGCGCCCATCGACCCGAAACTGCTGGAAACCCTGTGGGGCACGCAAGCGTTTGTGGCCCGCTACGGCATCGAGCAGCCGCTGGAGATCCTGTCTGGCTACCGCACGGCCGAGTCGAACGGCAAGCTGCGCGAAGCGGGCGTGCCGGCCGCGCGCCAGTCGCTGCACATCTCGGGCCGCGCCGCCGACATCCGCGTGGCGAATCTGAACGCGGAAGTGCTCGGTTCGCTCGTGCGCAGCTTCAAGCAGGGCGGTGTGGGCTTCTATTACCGCTCCGGCCCGCGTGGCGGCTGGATCCATGCGGATACCGGTCTGCAACGCACCTGGAAAGGCTAGTCAGGCGTTTTTGACTAGCTGTAGTGGTAGGGCGGCTCCGGCACGCTATCGTTGCTGGCGCGCCGCCAGGCGTCGAAATTCACGGGCCGTTCCCAATAAATGCGCCAGCCCAGGCGCTGGCTCGTTTGCGCCTCGGGATGCTCGCGCAGATAGGCGTCGATGAAGCGCGTGAATTCCGAGACATAGCCGCCGCAGCGGCAGGATAGTCGATGGCGCATATGGCCTCCCTTTGGACCATTCGACCGCCGGCGCGCCGGAAAGTGCCGCCTTTTTGGAACCCATGAAACTGTCCAGCCATAACATCGAACTGTTCCTGGCCGTCGTCGACGGCGGCTCGTTCTCGGCCGCCGCGCGCGCCCTGCGGCGGGCGCCGTCGGCCGTCAGCATGGCGATGGCCAATATCGAGGCGGAACTGGGCATCGCGCTGTTCGACCGCGGCGCGCGCGAAGCCGTGCCCACGCCGGCCGCCACGGCCCTGCTGCCGCATGCGCGGCTGATCGCCGAGCAGTTGAAACAGTTGCACCTGCACGTGCAGGAATTGTCGCAGGGACTGGAAAGCCGCATTTCGCTGGGTATCGCGGCCGAACTCGACCATACGCCCTTCCTGGCCGCCGTGCGCGCGCTGTCGCTGCGCCATCCGCTGCTCGACATCGAGGTGCTGACGGCGCCGCAGGATGACGTGCTCGACATGCTGCACCGGGGCCGCATCAGCGCCTGCATGGCCTTCGCGGGCGGGCGCATCAATCACGAGGAACAGTTCCAGCTGGTGGGCAGCGATGCCTTGCTGGCGATTATCTCCACCCAGCATCCGCCCAGCGCGGCGGGCCAGCCCCTGTATATCGAGGAATTGGTGAATTTGCGCCAGATCATCGTCGCCAGCCGCGAACTCGACCTGGCCGATGCGCGCCCCGTGGTGGGCTTGTCCTACTGGCGCACGGACAGTTTGCCGATGGCGCTGGCCATGGTGGAGGCGGGACTAGGCTGGGGCAACTTTGCCGCGTCGGCCATCCAGGACTCGCTGGCGGCGGGGCGGGTGCGCTGCGTGGCGTTCAAGAATACGGGCAATGGCCTGGTCGTGCCCATCCACCTGGTGTGGATGAAGGACCGGCCGCTGGGCATGGCGGCGCGGTCCTTTCTTCAGTTGCTCAGTGAAGCGGCCTGAACGTCGGTGGCGTCTTCCTTCGGCTGCTGCGCCGACAGGGGCACGCCGAACAGGCCGTCGAAGAAGTAATTGAAGATGAAACTGTAGCAGGGGATGATCAGCATCAGCGCGAAGTCCAGCACGAACGCTTGCCACAGGCTGATGGCTAGCCACCAGGCGATCAGCGGGATCAGGTAGATCACCAGGGTGATCTGGAAGCCGATCGCATGCAGGATGCGGCGCCAGACGGTGCGCGTGCGCGACACCTGGCGGATTTCCCAGTATTCGAAGGCCGTGTTGTAGAGCAGATTCCAGATCACGGCGATGCTGGTGATCATGATGGCCAGCGGCCCTGTGCTGGTGGGCGACTCGCCCGAAAGCAGGGTCAGCCAGGCCGTGGAAATGGCCATGCCGATGATTTCAAAGGCGATGACGTAGACGATTTTGCGTTTGATGCCTTGCATGTAAAGCCTGTAAAGAAGAGATGGCGCGTATTTTAAGTCAGGCTTACTGATGTTTAAAGTCAATAGCTGTCAGTTTTTCTGATGGATTCACGATGGGAATACCCTGCGTACCGTGAACGGTGGATAATGGCGGCTGGCAGGCAACCGGTCCCGCCGCATCACCGCAGAAAAGGTCAACGAGCATGCAAGGCGCAGCAGACAGCAACACCCCCGACACTTCCAACACAGCCGCCGGCGCGGACGAACGTCCGCGTTTCCGTCCCCGTCCGTGGGAGCACCTGGAAACGCCGTACGACGTGGAAGTGTGGATCGAGGAACATAACCGCAGCATGCAGGACAATATCCGCGCCACGGAAACGGGCGTGGGCATCTGCTTTACCCTGGCCGAAGGCGGCGATATTTATATGCAGACGAGCGCCGACGGCGCCGTCGTGCTCGACGTGACGCCGGACGCGGCCTGGGTGTCTCCCCTGATCAGCGCGGCCACGGGCTGCGAGACGCCGGATTCCTCGCTGTGGATCTTGCCGGACGATAAATTGATCCAGCTGATCGTGGGGCTGTCGAGCCTGGTGGCCAGCACCTTGCTGGTGGTGGGCCATGATTTCGGCTTGCGCCGGCGCGGCATGGGGCGCTGAAGCACCCTGTTGTAGCAATGACATCCGTGGCAGGCATGGCTCGACACTGCGCGTGGCGCATGCTAGTCTCGCTACTGCACCCACCTTGTTGCCTGGGCGGCGGTGCAAAGGACAGCCATGGATACGCCACCGCTAGCGCTACCTGCTCCGGATTCCTCCCCGCGCGGCCACGATGGGGTGGCCGCGCCCCTGCTTGACGACGGCGTTTTCAGTCCGGAACGGATGAAGGCCGAACGCGAGCAAGCCTATTTCAACGATCTATACCTGCTGGCGCCCGTCGCCTATTTCGTGCTCGGTCTCGATGGCGTGATCGTGCAGGTCAACCTGGTGGCGGCCGAATTGTTCGGCCTGGTGCGCGAGCGCCTTGGCCACGTGCTGTTCCGTTCCTATGTGCACGAGGCGTTCCGCCACGATTACGAGCGGTTCGTGCAGCGCGTACTCAATAGCAGCGAGCCCGAGCGCATCCAGCTGCAGGTGCGTCTGCGTCCTGACGCGGGCGAGGCCGGCTTTCCCGTCAGCCTGCTGGGCAGCGCCGATCCGAACGGCCAGGCGCTGCGCCTGGTGCTGGAGCAGGCCGAGGGCAAGCTGGCCGCGCTCGAACGCAGCGAAGAGCGCTTCCGGCGCATCGTGCACAGCGCCGAGGAGGGTATCTGGGAAATCGATGCGCGGGCGCTGACCAGCTTTGTCAATCCGAAGATGGCGCACATGCTCGGTTACCAGATCGAGGACATGCTGGGCCAGCCGCTGGCCGCCTTCATGGATGACGAGGGGCGCGCCATCCTGGAGCGCAATATCGCGCGGCGCCAGGACGGCATCGCCGAGCGCCACGAATTCAAGTTCCTGCGGCGTGACGGCGGCACCTTGTGGGCCACGCTGGCCACCAATCCCATCTTCGACTCCGGCGGCGCCTACCTGGGCGCGCTGGCGCTGGTCAGCGACATCACGGCGCAGCGCGCGGCGTCCGAGCGCATCTGGCGGCAAGCCAATTTCGATCCGCTGACGGGCTTGCCGAATCGGCATATGTTTCTCGACCGCTTGCAGCACGAGGCGCGCCACGCCAGCCGCGCAGGCGGTTGCCTGGCCCTGCTGTTCATCGACCTCGACCATTTCAAGCAGGTGAATGACCGCCTCGGCCACGAGAAGGGTGACATGCTGCTGCGCCAGGCGGCGCTGCGCATCAGCGAGCGCGTGCGCGCCTCCGACACGGTGGCACGCCTGGGTGGCGACGAGTTCAGCGTCATCCTGGCCGGCGTGGGGCAGCTCGCCGGCATCGAGCGCGTGCTGCAGGAATTGAAGACGGCGCTGGCCCTGCCTTTCGTGCTCGACGGCGAGACGGCGCAAGTGTCGGCCAGCGTGGGCGTGGCGCTGTATCCGGCCGACGCGGAGGCGACGGACACCTTGCTGCGGCATGCCGACGAGGCCATGTATGCGGCCAAGAGCGCAGGGCGCAACGGCCATAGCTATTTCACGCCGGCCCTGCAGCAGGCGGCCGACTTGCGCCGCGCCACGGTGCGCGAGATGCGCCTGGCGCTGGCGCAGGACCAGTTCGAAGTGCATTACCAGCCCATCGTCCGCCTGTGCGATGGGGCCATCGAGCGGGCCGAGGCGCTGCTGCGCTGGCGCCATCCGCTGCGCGGCTTGCTCATGCCCGCCGATTTCATCGCCTTTGCCGAGGCGAACGGGCTGATCATCGATATCGGCGAGTGGGTCTTTCGCCAGGTCGTGCGCCAGGCGCGCCAGTGGCAGGACGCGCACGGCGCCGCGTTCCAGATCGGCATCAACAAGTCGGCCGTGGAATTTCGCTGCGACGCCGCGCTGTACCAGGATTGGGGCCATGCGCTGACGCGGGCGGGCCTGGCGCCGGGCGCCATCGTCATCGAAACAACGGAAGCGGTGCTGCTCGACGAGGCGCGCCAGGTGGGCGAGCGCCTGCGCCAGTTCCGCGCCATGGGCCTGGCGCTGGCGCTCGACGATTTCGGCAGCGGCCAGGTGTCGCTCGCGTGCATCCGGAAGACCGATATCGACTTTCTCAAGCTCGACCGGTCGCTGGTGGGCCAGCTGGGACGCGACGATGCGGGGCTGGGCCTGTGCGAGGCGATTATTGCGCTGGCGCAGCGGCTGGGCGTGAAAGTCGTGGCCGAAGGCGTGGAGACGGCGACGCAGCGCGATCTGCTGCGCGCCGCCGGCTGCGACTATGCGCAGGGTTATGTCTTTTCAGGCGCGCTGCCGGCAGGGCAGATGGACCGCCTGCTGGCGGCTCAGCCGGCGGCCTGAAGCGTTTCCTGCGCCTGTCCAGCGCCCTCCATCAGCTGCTCCACGGCGGCCACGGTGTCGGCCTCGCTGACCGAGGCCAGGGTCAGGCCGGGGGCCAGGATGACACGGTAATGGCGGCTGGCCGGATAGAACCAGCGGTAGTTGTCGGTGCGGATGTAGTAGCCGACGATCTTCCTGTCATACGCCGAAGCGATGTGGATCACCGACGTGTCCGGCGAGAGCACCAGTTCGCAGCGGCGGATCAGGGCCGCCAGTTCCAGGATGTGGCCGGTGGGTGGCGCGCTCATCACGTTGGCATGGCCGGCGCCCTGCACGATCTCGGCGGTGCGCGCCTCGGTGCCTGGCGCGGCGATCACCAGCAGCGCGTGGCGCGGATAGCGCGCCGCCAGGGCGGCGCAGCAGCGCTGGGCGTCGGCCACGCTGACCGTGCGTTGCGCATTGCTGCCTTGGAAATTGAGGCAGAACAAGCCTGCATGCGTGCGCAGCAGGGTGTCGCAGGCGGCATCGACCTTGGCCGCATGCGCGTCCACGCCGAACAGTTCATAGCGCATATCGATGTCGCGCAGGCCAAATTGCCCGAAGGTGGCGAAAAAGCTGTGTAGGATGTGGCGGCTGCGGTCGCACGGCACCGTATGGTCGAACATGCCCAGGTTCGCCGTCGAGGTGCCGTACTTTGGAATGGCAAAGCCCGTCAGATAGCGCGCCCCCAGCCATTTAATGCGCAGCAACAAGGGAATCGAAAAGCGGTTGTAGGGGTTGAAGATGACGTCGTAGCGGCGCCGGCGCAGGTCGGCGACGGTGGTGCGCAAGTCGCGCAGCAGCGGCTGCTTATCCCAGATGAGGATATCGTTCACATGCGGGTTGCCGGCGATGACATCGACGTTGGCGCTGCTGGCGGCCACGTCGATCTGCCAGTGCGGATAGTTTTTCTTCAGTTCGCGCAGCAGGGCCGAGGTGACGATCATGTCGCCGATCTTGTCGTTGCGCAAAATCAATACCTTGCGCACCTTGGCGATATCGAGGGGCTGCTTGCCGGATTTGCCCAGCAGGGCATAGCTGATCAGCCGGGCGGCGGTTTTTATCAAGGGAACTCCGGAAGTCGATGACGGAAGGCGCCGGCGTATTGGTGAACAAGCAAGCGACAGCAGCATCTTACGGATTTCCACCGTCCTGAGCTAGGGGGCGCGCCCCATTTAATGTCGCGTGCGCCATGGCAGCGCACGCGGGAGGAGAACGGTTATTCCAGTCCCAGCAGGGCGACGACGCGCTCGCGGCTGATGCCGACCAGCGCCGAGCTGATCGCCAGCAGCGATTCATAGCCGGGCTGGCTGGCCTTTTCCGTGAAGTTTTCCGCCAGCGTATCCATGCTGACTTTCACTTGCACTGGCTGCGCGCGGGCCACCCGTCCCGTCGCTTGCGCCAGGGCCAGGCTGACGGCGCTGCGCGCCGCTTGCAACTGCGCCAGCGCCTGCACCACCTGCTGCAAGGTGGCGCGCAGGGCTTCCGTGTCGCCGGTATGCCATTCTTCAGGGGCAATGGCGGCCGGTTCCGCATCCGTGCGCACGCGGCTCATCTGGCCGGTCGGGTAGCGGATGCCGCTGCCGCGCACGGACAGGCTGTCGCGCACGTTGGCCCAGGCCGCTTCCGACGTGCTGAACACCAGTTCGCCATTCTCGCCCAGCTTGACGCCTATGCCAGACGGCATCAGTGCGCGGTCGAAGCGGGAAACGATTTCGTTCTCGCTCAGGCCAGGTTCGATATTTACCGAGCGCAAGGCCTGGTTGGCGCCGCCGACGGAGAAGGCCAGCACTTCCTGCGGGCCTTCCTGCAGGCTGGCCATGGTCAGGCCGCGGATGCTGAAGTTTTGCTGCGCCGCTTGCGGGCTGGTATAGCTGAGCTGTGCGTCGAGCGTGCCGCCCGAGGCGCTGGCGCGCTGGCGCCAGGTATTGCTGAACTGGCGCACCCTGGCCTCGACTTGTCCTTCACGGCCCTGGCGCGCGGCCAGCTTGGCCGCCAGTTCGCTTTTCAGCGCTTGCAACTGGCTGCTGCTGCGCTCCAGGTAGTCCAGGGTTTGCTGCGCGTTAGAAATTTCCCCCTGCAACTGGTGATCCCAGTTGCTCAGGCCACGCTGCAAGCTCGCCGTCGAACTTCTCGCCGCCGGCGCTTCGCTGCGCGCGCTGGCGCCGCCCTTGACCGCGGCGGACGCGTCATCGACGACGCGGGCTGTGCCGGCGCCTTTGGCATTGACGCCGGAAGAGGAGGAAGTCTGAACGATTTGCATGATGGTCAGAGAAGATCAAACAGGGAAATGGTGCCAACCTTGGTGTAGGCTTTATAGGTTGCCTGCAAGGCCGTCTGGTAGCCGGTCAGTTCAATCGCTGCCGCACCCATGTCGGTCTTTTTCAAGTCCAGCAGGGCCGAATTGTTCGACAGCGACACATTGGCCAGGTTGCCGGAGAGCGTGGTGAGGATGTTTTGCGCGCCGCCGAAGATGGCGATCTTGCCGGAGAGCAAATCCATGCCATCATCGGTGCCGCCGAGGCCATCGTTGACGATGGCGCGCACGGCCGGATCGTTGGGGTTGACGCCCGGCGTGCCGAGGGTGGTGACGACCTGGTCGATCTTGTTGAGCCACACTTCCAGGTTCTTCACGTCGACGTTGGCCGCCTGCGTCACGCCATTGCCCACCACGACGGTCTGCGTATCGGTATTGCCGATGTAGCTGTAGCGCGAGCCGACGGCTGCCGTCGGGTCGTATTTGATCGCGGGCTGGTCGGTAGCGGTGCCGGAAAACATGTAGCGGCCCTCCTGGTCCTTCAGGTTGGCCGTGTACAGCACGCTGTCGCGCATGGCCGTCAGCGATTGCGTCATCGCATTCAGGTCGCCAGGCGTATTGCTGCCGTCGGCGGCCCACACCAGCAGGTCGCGCGCCTGGCCCATGTCGGTGACCATGCTCGACAGGTAGTTTTCATTCTTCAGCAGGCGCACTTTCACCGTGGCGATATTGTCCTGGTATTGCGTGACCATGGCTTGCTCGCGCGTCAGGCGCGAAATGCGCACGTTGCCGATCGGATCGTCCGATGGCAGCTGGATGCGCAAACCCGAAGACATCTGCTGGGTCAGGAAGTTGATGCGTTCCTGGTTTTGCTGAAGCGAAATATTGATCAGCGATTGGTACTGGCTGCTGGCGACACGCATGCTCTTCTCCTTAACCCATCATTTGCAAAGTGGCGTCAAACAAGCTGTTCGCCACGGAAATGACTTTCATGTTTGCCTGGTACATATTCTGGAATTCGACGAGATTCATCGCTTCCTCGTCCTTGTTCACGCCGCTGGTGGACTTCCAGTCATCGATGGCTTGCGCGCGCACCGTGTTGGCCGTTTTCAGCAAGGCCTGGTTCTGCTGGCTGTAGATGCCCAGCTTGCCGACCAGTTGCGTGTCCGCATCGCTCATCAGCACGGAGCCGACCCAGCTCACGGTGATCGGCTGATTCTTGATCTCGATTAATTTCTGCAAGTTGCCGCTGTCGCCGGCCGCACCCGTCAGCGACAGGGCCAGATCCTTGGCGTTGAAGCCGGGAGTAATGCTCAGCTTGCCATTCGCGTAGACCAGCAGGGGACCGCCGGCGGCGCCGGCCATGGTTTGCCCCAGTGCCAGCTGTGCGTTGACCTTGTTGGTCAGCTGCGTGGCCAGGTCTTGCAGCGACTGTTGCAGCGGCTTCAGGGTATTTTTCTCGAACTCGCCCAGGCCGCCCATCTGACCGCCGATGGCTGACAGGTCGAGGTTGTACGAGGACTTGGCGAAATCGAGGGTCAGGGTTTGGTCGCCCGTGTTCGTCATGTTGCTGCTCAAGGTGCCGGCAATGCTGCCGATGACCAGCGGCTGGCCCGACTTCAGCGCGATATTGCGCGAGCCGTCCGGCTGGTCGAGGACGTCGATGCCCATTTGCGCGGCCAGGCCGTCGATCAGCTGATCGCGCGCATCCATCAGCGACGACACGTTCGTGCCCGCGGCCGTGGAGGTGCTGATGCGCTGGTTCAGCGCGGCGATATTGGCCAAGGTGGTATTGGCTTGCGGCACGATCGCCGTGCGTTGCTGCTGCACCGACAGCAACTGGTTGGCCATGACGGTGCTGATGCTGTTGAAGCGCTGCGCCATGGCGTCGGCCGAGGTGACGATCTGCTGGCGCAGCGGCGTCGACGTCGGGTCGACGGCCGAGGCGTTGAGGGCGGCGAAAAAGCCGTCGATGCCGTTGCTGATGCTGGAGGCATCGTCACCCATCACGCGCTCGAGCTGCGTCAGGTAAGGCTGGGTCTGCGAACGGGCGCCCTGGTCGGACGCGGCGCGCCACATTTGCTGGCTTTTGTAGGCATCGGCAAAGCGCAGCAGGGCGGACACTTCCACGCCATTGCCGGCCGAGCGCACGCCCACGCCGGCGCCAAGCGAAGACAACAGCACGCCTTGACGGGTATAGCCCGCCGTTTGCAGGTTGGCGATGTTCTGGCTGGCCGCGTTGAGTGCGGCCTGGGCGGCGATGCTGCCTGACAATGCATTGCTGATGATGCTCATTGGGCAAGTTTCTTTCGTGAAGAGTGGGGTGCGTGCGGGTGGGCAGGCCTTGAATCGTTGTTACCTTGTACAGGCGACGCTTCAGACCAATTTATTAAGCGGCGCCGCAATATTGTCGGTCTTGACAGCGCTGCTGGCTGTCACGGGAGCGCCGGCCGCCGGCAGCAGCTGGCGCAGGATGGCGTCGGCGATGCCGAAGGCGCGCTGGCCGGCCATCTTGTCGGCCACCAGGTTGTCGGCCATTTCCAGCATGTCGCTGTTGATGGGGTCCTTGAAGACGCTGTCCTCGCCCGCCATCTCGCGCGTGCCCGAACGCATCTGGCGCAGCATGTGCGAGATGAAGAACGCCTCGAACTTCACGGCCGCCTCGGTGGCCTTGGCCGCGTAGCGGGGATCGGCCGGCGTGGCGGCGGCGGGAGAGCGGTCGTCCAGCGCCGAGGGCAGGGCGCTGCTGCTGTCGTTGATATTCATTTCCATTCAGCTTTCAGTGTTCGTCAAAATGTTCAGGGCAAGGCGCATTGCCGAAGGCAGTACGAATGTACGACGAGGCAGTGCAACGCAGTCCTGGGCTTTTTGACGGGCACGTTAGATCACCACCAGTTCGCCTTCGATGGCTCCAGCCTGGTCGAGGGCTTGTAAGATTGCCATGATGTCATCGGGCGAGGCGCCCAGGCTGTTGACCACGTCGATGATCGATTGCAGCTTGGCGCCGGCCGGCCATTTGAACATATTGCCGTTGCCCTGGTCGACGGACACTTTGGATTGCGGCGTGACGGTGGTCTGGCCGCGGCCGAACGGCGCCGGCTGGCTCACTGCCGAGCTTTCGGAAATGACGACCTTGAGCGAGCCGTGCGTGACGGCGGCCGCCTTCACGCGCAAGCCTTCGGCGATGACAACGGTGCCGGTACGCGAATTGAACACCACTTTCGGCGTATCGACGCCCACGTCGACGCTCAGCGCTTCCAGCTTGGCCATGAAGGCCACGCGCTGGGTCGGGTTTTCCGGCGCCAGCACTTCCACGCTGGTGGCGTCGCGCGTGGTGGCGACGGCGCCAAAGCGGCGGTTGACGGCTTCGACGATATTGATGGCCGTCTCGAAATGCGGGTGGCGCAGATTCAGGGTGACGGTCGGTTTCGTCGAGAAATCGCTGAGAATCTCGCGCTCGATGTTGGCGCCGTTGGGGATGCGGCCCGAGGTGGGCGTATTGACGGTGACGGACGAGCCGCTCTTGCCGGTGGCGTTGAGGCCGCCGACGACCACGTTGCCTTGCGCCAGTGCATACGTTTCATTGTCGGCCGCGCGCAATTGCGTCAGCAGCAAGGTGCCGCCGCGCAAGCTTTTCGCATCGCCCAGGGACGAGACGGTGACGTCGATGGCCTGGCCACGGCGGTATCCTGGTGGAAACACTGCGCTGACCATGACGGTGGCGACGTTCTTGCTTTTCGCTTCGGCGCCGTCCGGCATCTTCACGCCGAACTGCTTGAGCATGTTGACCACGGACTGGCTGGAAAACTTCACCTGGGTGGTGTCGCCGCTGCCGTTCAGGCCCACGACGAGGCCATAGCCGACCAGCGGGTTGTCGCGCACGCCCTCGATGCTGACCAGGTTGCGCAGCACTTGTGCGGCGCTGGCGGGCAGGGCAAGGCCGGACAGCGCGGCCAGCATGGCTGCCAGGGGCAGGGCGGAACGAAATTTCATGAGGTCACCTTAAAACGGCATCCATGGGCCGACGAAGAAGCGCGTCAGCCAGCCTGGCGTATTGGCTTCGGCCAGGGTGCCCTGGCCGGAATAGGCGATCTGTGCATTGGCGATGCGCAAGGACGAGACCTGGTTGTTGGAGTCGATGTCGGCCGCGCGCAGATAGCCGCGCAGGCGCACGAATTCCTCGCCCTGGTTCAGGGTCAGCGTTTTCTCGCCCTGTACGCGCAGCAAGCCGTTCGGCAACACTTCCTGCACGATCACGGTGATGGCGCCGGACAGCGCGTTTTGCTGCGTGCTGGTCGAGTCGCCGGCGAAGTTGCGGTCGGCCGACAGGTCGATGCCCGTCTTCGGGAAGGTCTTGCCGAGGATATTGGCCGCATTCACGCCGACGGACGAACCCTTGTTGAACGAGGTGCCGGCCTTCTTGCTGGCCTGCGTGGTTTCCTGCAGGGCCACCGTGACGACGTCGCCGATGCGGAAGGCGCGGCTGTCGGAGATCAGGTCCAGGCCCGCGTCGGGATTGAAGACGCCGCCGGCCACGCCGCCGCGCGCCGCGCTGCGCGGCGCCACGGGCAGCGGCGTGTCGGAAAAGCTGGGCACCACCGGCGCGGGCGGCCGGCTGGCGCAACCGGCCATCAACACCAGCAGCAAGGCCGCCGTGGCTTTCATGGCGACTGTCATCAGCGTGCCGCTTGCGCCAGGTATTGCAGCATATTGTCGGCGGCCGACAGCACCTTGGTGTTCATTTCATAGGTGCGCTGGGCAGCGATCATGTCGACCATTTCTTCCACCACCTGGACGTTCGAGCCTTCCAGCGCGAACTGCTTCAGCTTGCCCAGGGCGCCTTCGCCGGGACGGCCTTCCGTCGGCGTGCCGCTCGATGCCGTTTCCTGGAACAGGTTTTCACCGAGCGCCAGCAGGCCCGTCGGGTTGACGAAGCTGGTCAGGTTCAGCTGGCCCAGCTGGGTGCCGTTGACATTGCCCGGCACGGTGGCCGTGACCATGCCGTTTTCGCCGATGGTGATCGCCGTGGCATTGTTCGGCACGGTGATTTGCGGCACCAGCGGCAAGCCCTGGGCATTGACCATCACGCCATTTTCATTGATACCCAGCTGGCCGGCGCGCGTGTAGGCCGCTTCGCCGTTCGGGCGCAGCACTTGCAGGAAGCCGTTGCCCGTGATGGCGACGTCGAATTCGCGGCTCGTCGTTTGCAGGCTGCCGGTGGTAAACACCTTTTGCGTGCCGACCATATGCGTGCCGTTACCCAGCTGTACACCCGAGGGCGACAGGGTGTTGTCGGCGCGTTGCGTGCCCGGCTGCTGCTCGACCTGGTAAAACAGGTCTTCGAAAACGACGCGGTCGCGCTTGAAGCCGACGGTGTTGACGTTGGCCAGGTTGTTCGCGATGGCTTGCAGTTTGGCATCTTGTGCCTGCACGCCGGTCTTGCTGATCCACATTGCTGGATTCATGTGTTGCTCCTAGTAATAGATTGGCGTGGGGCTCAAGCGCCCAGCAGGCGGTTGCCCGATTCCGTCATGGAATCGCTGGCCTTGAAGACTTTCATTTGCATCTCGAAACTGCGGTTCAGGCTCATGGTGGCGACCATTTCCTCGACGGCCGAGACGTTGCTGCCTTCCAGGTGGCGGTCGCGGATGCGTACCGTCGGATCGGCTTGCAAGTCTTCGCCGCCGCGCGCCACGATCAGGCCCGCTTCGTTCTTGGTCAGCTCGCCCGCCTCCGCGTTGACCAGCTTGAGCTTGTCGACCGTCTGCATTTGCGCGGTGCCCGGCACCTGGATGGAAATCGTGCCGTCGGCGCCGATCGACAGGCTGGTGTGCTCGGGAATCGTGATCGGCCCGCCTTCGCCCAGCACGGGCCGGCCATTGATGGTCAGCGCGCCCGTTTCATCGAGGTCCATGGCGCCGGCACGCGTGTAGGCTTCGCCGTTTTGCCACTGTACCGCGAGAAAACCGTTGCCCGTGACGGCCACGTCGAGTTCGCGTCCCGTTTCCTTGATGGCGCCCGTGCGCGTGCCCACGGCGCTCGACTGTGTCTGCGTCATGTGGCGGTCGTCGTAGCCATAGCCGTTTTGCAACGGCTGGGCGGTGGACACTTCCAGGTTGGCGCGAAAGCCGCCCGTCTCGATGTTGGCCAGGTTGTTGGCGTGTACCTGCTGTGCCCGCAGGGCCCGGTCGGCTCCGCTCATGGCGGTATAAATCAGCGCATCCATTGCTCTTTACCTTTGCGTATCGTGGATTACAGCGCTTGCATCAGCGATTGCAGCATGGCGTTCTCGGTCGAGATGACCTTCGAGTTCGCCTGGTAATTGCGCTGCGACGTCATCAGGCCCACCAGTTCGGAGGTAATGTCGACGTTCGACTGTTCCAGCGAGCTCGTCACCAGTTTGCCGGCCATGCCGACGCCCGGACGGTCATACATGGCGGTGCCGGACGTGGTCGAGGCGACCCAGCTGGTATCGTTGACGGCCGTCAACGCGCCTTCGTCGGGGAAGGTGGCCACGGCGATCACGCCGATGCTTTGTTTTTGGCCGTTCGTGTATTTCGCCATGACGGAGCCGTCATTGGCCAGTTCCACGCCCGTGTAGGTGCCCGAGGCATAGCCGTCGGCGCGGTCGGTCGAGGTGGTCGCTTCGCCGGCGAACTGGGTGCTGCCCGTGTAGTCGATGGCGATCGACAGCGGCGCGGCGCCTGCCGGCGTACCCAGCGTCAGCGCGACCGGCGCGGTCGTCGTCAGCTGGCCTTTCGTGTCGAATTTTAGCGTCGCCGACGGCGCCGCCGGAGTTGTCAAATCAACATTATCTAAGGTGCAATAAACGTCCACGCCCGCTGCCGTCTTGACGAAGTACTGGCCCAGCGAGTGCTTGGCGCCCAGCGAGTCGTAGATGATCGACGACTTGGCGCTGTTGTAGCTCAGTTCATTGGTCTTGTCGAAGGGCACCGCCTTGATGGTCCATTCGGACGACATGTTGGCGGCATACGCCAGCTTGGTCGACGCCACGGCGGGAATCTGGCCCGTCGGAATGTTCATGTCGCCCATGGCGCCCAGGGTGGTGCTGCCCTTGACGGCGGCGTAGCCCTGCACCAGGCGGCCGTTCGAGTCGATCAGCTTGCCTTCGTTGCTGGCCGAGAAGATGCCGACGCGGCTGTAGCTCATGGTGTTCTGCGCATCGCGCGCGACGAAATAGCCGCGGCCATCGATGGCCGCGTCGAGCGCGCGGCCCGTGTTCAGGACGCCGCCATTGAGCGACATGCTTTGCGTGATCGAGCCGATTTCCGTGCCCGTGGCGCGCGAACCGGCGTACATGGCCGAAAAGTTGGCGCGGCTGCTCTTGAAACCATAGGTGCCGGCATTGGCGATATTGTTACTGGTGCTGTTCAACTGTTGGTTGATGGACTGGATACCGGACAGGGCGATGTCGAAACTCATGTTGACTTCCTTTAGTGAAGGACGAGATTAGTGTGCAGGAAACGAAGGGGCGAGCGGATCAGGCCGTCTTGCCATTGAAGCCGGTGATCGCGCCAGGGTTGACTTCGCCCAGGTTCGACACGCTCAAAATCATGCTGCCGCCGGACGACAGGCGCACGCTGTTGAGTTTGCCTGCGATATCGACCGTTGGTTTTTCAGTGCCGCCGGTGCTGACCGCCATGCTGTAGGTGCCGGCAGGCAAGCCCAAGGCCACGGGATCGATGGTGAAGGGAACGGTACCGGCCGCCTTGGCGCCCAGTTCGATCTTGTATTCCTTGTCGTCCAGGCCTTTCAGGGTCACGGTGGTCTTGGTGGTGCCGGCGGCCAGCGCGATGGTGCCGCTGACCTTGCTCTTGTCGAGCTGCACCGTTTCACTGTTGACCATGACTTCGGAGCCCACCTGCGCGCCCAGGGCCAGCACCTGCATCGATTGCAGCACGCTGGCATTGGCGCTGGTCAGCGCCGACAGGTTTTGCATCGCTTCCGTCTGCGCCTGCTGCGTCAATTGATTGACGAACTGGCTCGGATCGGTCGGCGCGAGGGGATCCTGGTTCTTGATCTGCGCGACCAGCAATTTGGTGAACATATCCTGGGTGGCATTGCTTTGCGACTTGACGGCATTGCCGTTGGTGTTGCTGCCGCTGGTGTTATTTGTAAAGAGATTGGTTTCCATGGATTATGCTTCACCTAATTTGAGGAGCGATTGCTGCATCGACTTGATGCGGCCCAGAACTTCGACATTGGTTTCAAACGCGCGCGACGCCGACATCATGTCGGTCATCTCGGCCACCTGATTGACGTTGGGGTAGAACACCATGCCATCGGCATTGGCCATCGGGTGGCCCGGTTCATACACCTTGCGCAGCGGCTCATCGCTTTGCACCACGTCGAGTACCTGCACCCGCCCACCTGCGCCGCTGGCGCCAGGGCCGTCCATCACGGCCGCGAACACGGGTTTGCGCGCACGGTAGGTTTCGCCTTCGGAACCGGCAACGGAATCGGCATTGGCCAGGTTGCTGGCGATGGTATTGAGGCGCACGGTTTGCGCCGCCATCGCCGAACCGGCGATCTTGGAAATATCCTGGAAGCTCATGCTGATCCTTATTGTCCGGAAATGGCCTTGGACAGACCCTTCAGTTTCATGTTGACGAAAGTCAGGCTGGTCTGGAAGTCGGTGGCATTCTGCGAGAACGCCGCCTGCTCCACGCCGATCTCGACGGTGTTGCCGTCGCGGCTGGGGTGATAGGGGACGCGGTACAGGGCGCTGGCATCGTCATCGGTCGACAGCAGGCCGGCCTCGTTGTCCTGCAACTGTTGCAGGGCGCTGCCGAAATCCATGTCCATGGCCTGGAAGCCGGGCGTGTTTTCATTGGCGATGTTGGCGGCCAGTACGCGTGTACGGTCGGCACGCAGCGCGAGTGCATCGGCGTGCACGCCCAGCGCATCCTTGAAATTAATCCCCATGGTCATCCTTTGTGTTGAATTCGATCGTGCTTTTCGCGGTTCGGGCCAGAAAATAGCGAGTGCGGAGGTAAAATCCCAGCCTGGTCATGTTGACGCATGGTAAGGTCATGCCGCTTCAGTATCTTTGATTAAGGTTAGCAATGATTTATTTTGAGAACTATTCCGTGATGTGGAACAAGGCGCAATGTCGTCGCGTACTGCTGCCAAGCCTATTTTTACTGACCAGCCTATATAGTAGTGCAGGACGCGCAGAATTGCCAGCCGACAATATATTTTCGCGTGTGGAACAATTGGCGCGCGAGCAATTGGCGCAGCAGGCGGCCTCTGCGGGACTGCTGGAACCGCAGTTTCAAGTGGCGGTCGTGAAAAGCACGCGCCCCATTCCCGCCTGCGCGGCGCCCGTCGTGCTGGAATCGGCGGACAGCCGCTCGGCGCAGCGCATGCGCTTTGTCGCAGTGTGTCCTGGGAGCAACAGTTGGCGCTATGAAATGCTGGCGCGCGGCAGCATCACGGCCCAGGTGGCCGTCACCAGCGCGCCCGTGACGGCGAATACGCCGCTGCAGGCGGCCGACGTGACCCTGGCCCGGCGCGACGTGACGATGGTGCCCGACAGTATTGCTTCCTTGCCCGCCGCCGTAGGCCTGTCGAGCCGGCGCAGCTTGCGCGCCGGCGAAGTGCTGCGGCAAAGTCAACTGGCGTCGCCCGTGTTGATCAAGCGGGGCAGTGCGGTGAATATCGTGGCGCGCAAGGAGCAGGTGGAAGTGAGCACGGCCGGCGAAGCGATGGATCCGGGCGCGCTGGGCGAGGTGATTCGCGTGCGCAACGCCACCAGCGGCACGGTGATACGTGCCAGGGTGGTCGATGCGGGCGTGGTGGAGCCGGCCGACATTCCCGGCCGTTAAGGAGAATCAGTCCGCGGCGGCCGTGCGCTGCAAACGTGTCGCCAGCTGCGTCAGCTTGGCGGCGTAGTTGGGGTCGGTGGCGTAGCCGCCACGGGCCAGGCCTTGCGCGAAAGCGCCCGCATCGGTGCCCGTGTTCAGGGCGGCGCGGTAGCGCGGATTGTCGAGCAATACCTGCGCATAGTCGCGGAAGGCGCTGGCCTGGTCCGGGTAGCTGCGGAAGCGTTCGGTTTTCTTCAGGGCCGTGCCGCTGCCCGCCTCGTATTCGGTGGTGACGTTGCTGGCCACGTCGCCCTGCCATTTTCCACCGGCCTTGATGCCGAACAGATTGTTCGTGTCCGCGCCCGTGCCCTGGCGCAGCGGACGCTGGCCCCAGCCCGATTCCAGCGCCGCGTGGGCGGCGACGATTTCCGGCGCCACGCCCAGGCGCGCGCCCGTTTCTTGCGTCCATGGCTTGATCGAGGCAAGAAATTGCTGCTGCGTTTCGCCGATCTCGCCGCCCTGGTTGATGCTGCCCAGCACATTCACGGGCTGGCTCTGTTCCAGGTAGGCGCGGCCTTGCGGATTCAGGCTGGTGGCGTTGCCGCCACCTTGTTCGATGAAGCGTGCCACTTCGCCCTGCACTTGACGGAACACACTGCTGAAGTTGCCGGTCGAGCCGGTGGCGTCGGTGGCGCGCATATTGCTCTGCACCGCGGCCGTGGCCATCGTCGATGGCGTCGCCGCCGTGGCGCGGGTGGTCAGGAAATCAGCCTGGCGCATACGTATCTTCCTCGCCATGCAGCACGCGCTGCATGATGCTGTACTGCTCTGTTAATAAATCGCTGTTGCGGGCATTCAGGCGCTTGCATTCCAGCACCATCTGTTCGAGCGCCGCCCAGTCCCGCTCGGCGGTGGCGCGCGCGTCTTCTTGCAACAGCGCAAACAATTGTGGCATATCGCCTTGCGGGCCCAGCAGGGCAGTGACGAGGCTGACCCGCTGGCGGCGGCGCGCGTCGAGCGGTTCGACGGCGGCGACGACCTGGTCGGCCAGCGCCGTCAAGCGCGCGCTCTGGTGGTGCAAGGTGGCCTGGAACTGCTCTTCCAGTAAGGTTTGCAGGGCGGCATAGCCGGCGCGGTCATCCGTCATGCCTTGCAGTACGCGGCGCACGGCTTCCTGGCGCGTGATGCCCTTGCGCGGCGCGGTCACGACTCACCGCCGTGGAAGCGCTGGATCAAGCCTGCCAGTTTCGAGGGGTCGAACGGCAGTTCGCCCTTGGCCAAGGCATCGCGCAACATGGCGACTCTTTCGTGGTCGATCTCGGGCATGGCGCGCAGGGCGGCCATGGCCGGTTGCAGCACGGCCGACTGCATCTGCTCGCCAGCGGCCGAGCCCGGCGTCACCGCACCGGCGCCCGCGTTCTCGGCGATCGCCTCGGCCGGCGCGACGGCGCTGCTGCGTACGGCAGCGCCGGTATTGCCGGAGGAGATTTTCATACGTTGTCCCTTGCCCTTAATTTGCATGCTCATCGCGCTCCTTCTTTGCGGGCAAGCCCAGTTTCTCGCGCAGGCGTTGCAAAGTACCCGAGTCCGGTTCACCCACCTGCAGCTCGTCGCCTTGCGGCTTTTGTCCGGCCATGCCGAACATGGCGGCGATGCTGTCGGCCTGGCCACGCGTCAATATTAACAGTTCGATGCGGCGGTTGATGCCGGCGCTGGCATTTTTTACGTCCAGCGGCGCGCGGTCGGCCATGCCCACCACTTGCAGCACGCTGTCCGGGCTCATGCTGCCGATCAGCAATTGCGCGCGCGCCGACATGGCGCGGTTGGCCGACAGGGTCCAGTTCGAGAACCCTTCATAGCCGGTATTGGCGTATTGCATCGAGTCGGTGTGGCCGACGATCAGCATCTGGTTCTCCATTTGCGCAAACACGGGGCCCATCTGGCGCAGCAGCTTGCGGAAACGGTCGGTCGGCACGGCGCTGCCGCGCACGAACATACCTTGCTTGTCCGTATCGTGCAGCATGACGCGCAAGCCGTACGGCGTGATCACGGACTGCAGATTGCTCTTCAGTCCCGCTTCGTCGCTGAGCTTGTCGAGCGCGCGCGACAGGGCCAGCAAGTCTTCCGGCGACTGGTAGCTGACCTTGGTCTGGTTTTGCGGCGCGCTGCCGGCCTTGCCGTCCTGCGCCTGCTTGCCTTCCGTGCGCGTGTCGCCCGTGCCCTTGCGGGGCATGGGGAAGCGCTCGATCAGGCTGCCGCGCGGGCCGCCTTTCTGTTCCGGCATGACGCCCTGACCTTCGCCCTGGCGGCTGCCTGCCGACGCATCCATCATGATTTCCTTCATCGCCTGCTGTTCGCGCGCGGCCATCAGCCACAGCACGAGGAACAGCGACAGCAGGGCCAGGCAAAAGTCGGCGAACGCTACTTTCCAGGCACCGCCATGGCCATCGTCGTCATGCTTGCGTCCGGCGCGCTTGATGATGGCCTGTTCATGTTTCTCATGCGGCTTTAGCACGGCGGCCTCCCCGGCCTTGGCCTTGCTCTTGTTCGGCGCCGCCATCTTCCAGCGCATTGATCCAGCTCTCCAGCTGGGCGAAGCTCGGCTTGATGTTCAGCTGCACCAGGCGGCGGCCCGCATCGATGGCCAGCAGCGGCGGCTTGCCCGCCACGTGCGTGACCAGCACGACCTTCACGCATTCCATGGTCGAGCCTTCCTCGCCCACCAGCTGTTTCATCATATTGCACATCGGATCGAGCACGCCGTAGCAAAAGAAGATGCCGATGAAGGTACCGACCATGGCGGCGCCCACTTTTTCCGAAATTTCCGCCGCATCGGCGCCGTCGGCCACGGAATTCATTGCCATCACGATACCCAGCACGGCGGCCAGAATACCGAAGCCGGGCATGGCTTCGGCGATCTTGTGCAGCGACTTCGACGGTTGCAGCAATTCGTCGTGGATGGCTTCCAGTTCCTGCTCCAGCACGCCTTCGAGCTCATGCGCGTTGATCTTGCCCATCGCCATCAAACGGAAGTTGTCGACGATGAAGGCCAGCAGCTTCGGCTCTTCCAGCACCAGCGGATAGCGCTGGAACAGGGCGCTTTCGCGCGGCGCCTCGACGTGGGCGTCGAGCGCCTTCAGGCCGCCGGCGGCCGTTTGCAGCAGTTCATACATCAGCAGCAGCAACTGGCGCTGGAATTCCGAACCTTGTTTCTTGTGCGTGACGATTTTGCGCATCTGGTGCAGCATTTCACCGAGTACATGCTTGGGGTTGCCCAGCACCAGCGCGCCGACGGCGGCGCCGATGATGATGATCAACTCGACCGGTTGCCAGATCGCGTGGACGGTGCCGCCCATCAGGGCGAAGCCTCCGAATACACACCCCATCACGATTAAGATACCGATAATTACCATGTCAACTGCCTTTCTGCGTCATTGTGCTGCGTCAATTTGATGGATAGTGCTTGATACTTATGCGTCTTGCAGCATGGCTTTCATTTTGCCCAGCGCCGTCTTGTTCAATTGGCAGACGCGGGCGTCGCTCAGGTCCAGCACGGCGGCAATTTCTTTATAGCTCAGTTCGAATTCGTAATACATCTGGATCACGCGCTGTTCCCGTTCATCCAGCGTGCGCAGCGCCTGTTCCAGGCTGCGCCGCACCATCAATTGCTCTTCCGGACTCGGTGCGCTGTCGGCTTGCCCCAGGCTTTCCTGCAGCACTTCGTCAAAACTGGCGATCAGCTCGGCGTTTTCCGCCAGCTGGTATTCCTGGAAGGCTTCCGGCGTCAGTTTCAGGGCCGCCATGATTTCCGCTTCCAGCGGTTCGCGCCCCAGACGCCGGGTCAGGGCGCGCACGCTGTCGCGCAGACGGTGGCTTTCCTGACGCACGGCGCGCGGACGCCAGTCCTGGCGCCGCAATTCATCGAGGATGGCGCCGCGGATGCGCAGGCTGGCATAGCTGCCGAAAGACTGGTCTGGCACGCCGTAGCGGCGCAAGGCTTCGAGCAAGCCCATCAGGCCAATCTGTTCCATGTCGTCGCGGTCGATGGCGCCCGACACCTGCGAATTGAGCTGGCGCACGATGCGTTTCACCAGAGGGGAGTACGCCACCAGATGTTGTTGCTCTTCAGCAACGCTGAGCACGGCCGCGCAAGCGCTGGCGGCGGCATAGTCGCCGGCGCCATAGGCTTCCTGGTATTGCTCTACATAGGCCAAGGGATCTCCCACTAGGTCGGCTGGCGTGTTGGCTTATTCAATGATCAGCTTGCCGACCATGACTTCGGTGAACGGTTTTTCCATCTGTTCGCGCTCGTAGCTGACATTGAAGGCCTTGTTGATCTGTTCGGCGAATTGCTCCACCGTCATGGTCTGCGCCTTGTCCATCGGGAAGCTCGACAGGGTGCTGACGGCGATCGAGCGCATCAGCGGCAAGTGGTCCTTGGTCAGCTTTTCCTTTTCCTCGGTGGTGGCGATCACCAGGTCGGCCGACAGGTAGTGCGTTTCACCTTCGCCGGGGCCGCGGCGCAGCATCACGATGACCTTGTCCAGGGTGAGGAACTTGCGCGCCTTCTTGCCCGTGGCGGGCGGCGGGGTTTTTGCTTCGGCGACCTCGGCATGGCCGGCAACCGGCTTGGCCAGGTACCACATGGCGCCGCCAGCCGCGCCGGCGGCCAGGACGGCCACGGCGACAAAGCCGCCTATCAGTTTCATTTTCATATTCATCAGGCAATCTCTCGCTCATGCATGGCGTAAGTGGTAGCGGCAGGGCTGCCGTCGGACAGGGCGCGGCCCGGCTCGGCATCGTCCTGCTGGCGTCCAGGTTGGCGCTGGCCGCGCGCATCGCCTTCGGCAAACGCCTGCGCGGCGGGGCTGCGCGGCGTGGCGCTGATATTCACGGCCACCTCGGTGTACTGGCGCTGCGCCAGGTCGTTGCGCATGTTGTCGCCGATGCCTTGCAACTGGCGCAATACTTCCGAGTTCGACGCCGTGACGTTCACCTGCAGCGCGCCGGCCGTGTGACGGATGGAAATGTCAATGCGGCCCAGCATGGGCGGGTCGAGGCGGATCGTCGCGTGTTCGCTGTTGCGGCCGATCTGCGTCTGCAGGCGTTCGCCCAGCGCTTCGCGCAGCGGTTCCTGCCATTGCTGGGCAGGGCCGTTGAGCTTGATGGTGTCGCCGTTCGGCGCCGCCGTGGCCGTATTGCCGACCGCGCCCGTCAAGCCCAGGTTGGGCGTGGCGGGGGCCGGCGCCGCGGTGCCGCGTTCGCCTTCGCGCGCGGCAGGCGCGGCGGCGGCCGTCGCCGGCGCGGCTTGCTGCGGCAGCGCTTCGAACGGCTGTGCCGGCGCGCCGCCTTTGACAAGCGTCGCCGGGTTGGCGGCGGCCAGCGGTTCGCGCGTGTCGCGCCCTGGCGCTGGCGCCGTCGCCGGCGCTGACGCGGTGAGGGTGACGGCCGCGGGATGCAGGCTGATGTTGAGTGCCGGGTTGGCTTGCGCCACGTTCGCCTGCACCGGTGTCTGTGCTTGCGCCTGGGCGGCGGCGCGTGCCTCGGCTGCGGCCGCGTCCGTTGGCGGCAGCATCGTCACCGGCAAGCCGATGACGGGCGCGGCCATGGCCGGCAGGCCGCTGTCGGCCTGGCTGTCGCTGTCGCCGTCCTTGGCGGGCGCGGGCGTGCCGGCGTCGGCCGTTTCCACGGCGGTCACGTCGAGCACCTGCGCAAACAGGGGCAGGGCGGAGGGCGCGGCGGCATAGCTGGCATAGCCTGGCGTGCCGGGCAAAGTGGCCGTCTGAAGTGGCGCTGACGTCGCTGGCGTCGCTGCGGATGCCGCGGGTGCCGGAGCGGCCGGCGCCGTGTTGAAGTTCATGATCATGCTTGATTCCCGTCCGAGTCGTATTCGCCGAGCGCGGCGTAGGCGACCCAACCTTCCTTATTTGCCTGTAATGCACCCAGGTGTAAGCCCAGGCGTTCTTTTTCCTCAGAGCAAATTTTAACCGCTTGCGCGTGAATTTTGCGCAATTGCAACAATTCTGTTTGTTCCAGCGCATTCCATGCGCCCCGTTCGGCCAGCAGCGGGATGTTTTTCGCCAGGCTGGCCGAGAGTTTCTCCATCGCGTCCCAGTCCGGCTGCGCGATGGCCGCGCTCAGTTGCCGGCTCAGCTGCTGCAGCGCGGCGCGCCTAGGCATTGTTGGCCTGCACGCCCACCCAGCCGCGCTTGATGGTGGTCATCAAGGTCGTCACTTCGTCGATCAGGGTCGGGTCGAGCTTGATGCCGGCCGTGTACAGGCGCGCCACGCAGTAGTCGTACAGGCGCGCCAGGTTGACCACCACTTCGCCGCCATTGTCGAAATCGAGCGAGCTCGACAGACCGTTGATGATCTGCGTGCATTTATCCAGGCTGATGGCCTTTTGTTCGTAGCGCTTGCCCACGATATGCCCGCGCGCGCGCGCCAGTTCTTCCAGCAGGCCGTCCGTCAGCACCAGTACCAGCTCGACCGGTGTGGCACGGGCGGTCTGGGAGTCCAGGTTGACGGCGTGGTAGCTGCCGTAAGCTTCATTGTTCAACATGATTATTTTCTCGCTATGTTAACTGTGGCGGCGCGGCGGGCACGTGCGCCTTAGGATTTGCTGTTATTAAACATGGCATCGAACATGTCGGAATTCCGGATCATTTGCTCCTGCAATACCTGCAGGCGGGAATATTGATCCAGGAAACGGCTGTACGCCGTGTTGTATTGCGTGGTCAGGCGTTCGCTGCTCTTGGCCAGGCTTTTCTGCAACTTGTCCGTCGCTGCCATGCGTTGGGTGATCTGGCCTTTGGTGACATTGCTCCACTGGCCCAGCACCTTGTCCAGGCCGCCGAGCACGCCGGCAGGCGCCGACAGGCTGTTATTGCCGAACAGTTTGTCCAGGCCGCCAGGATTGTCCGCCAGCTTGGCCGTCAGCTTGGCGGTATTCAGGCTGATCGTGCCGTCGCGCTGGGCGGTAATGCCATACGCCACCAGCGACACGCCGTCGACGGTCAGGCGCAAGGCGTCGCCCATGCTGCTGCGCAGGGCGTTCAGGCCGGAGTCGTGGGCAAAGATGCCGGCGGCGATATTTTTCTCCGGATTGCCGGGGCTGGCCAGGCCATCCATCACGCTTTTCAGCTTGTTGTAGGCATCGACGAAAGCCTGCACATTGGCAATGGTGCCGGCGCTGTCGGTGCCGACGGTCACGGTCATCGGATTCTCGCCGGCCGTCATGGCCTTGGTGAACGTCATTTTCACGTCGGGCACGTTGGTGAAGGTATTCGACGCCTGGGTGATCTTGGTGCCGGAACCCTGCGCGCCCAGCCAGACGATGGCATCCTTGGGCGCCACGAGGGTCTTCTTGTCGCTCTGCAACGCTGTCTGCAGCGTCGGATCCGTCACGCTGCCCGTGTCGATCGAGACGGCATTGGCGACGCCGGTGAGATTCGACGTCAGCACCAGTTGCGCCTGGTTGCCGATATTGATGACGGAAGCGGTGACGCGCGCGTTATTCTTGCTGTTGCCATTGATGGCGGCGGCGAGTTCCTGTGGCGTCAGGTAGGCGTCGCCATCCTTGTTGGCGGCGGCCAGGTCGATGTCGAAGGCGTTGTCGGCGGTGACAGCGGCCAGCGGATCGCCGATGCGGATGGTCATGTTGCCGCCGTTGGCGGGCGTAGTGCTGCTCAAGCCGCCGTACGAAGTCTGGCTGGCCGTGGCCAGTTGTTCTACAAAGAACGCGTAGCTGCCCGGCGCCGCCTTGATGCCGGCCGTGGCCGTGCCATACGCGGTGTTGCTGAAGGTGGCGGACTGGCTCAGCACGGACTTGCTGGACGTCATGTTCGTCATCGCCAGCTGGAATGCCGAGATGGCCGATTTCAGGTTGCTCAGCGCGCTAGTGGTATTGTTGGCAAGCGTGGTCTGAGCCGCCAGGGCTGCTTTTTGCGCCGCCACCGATTTGGTAGCCAGTTGTTCTGCTGTGACGAGCGGATCGTATCGTGGTGCGGTAATTGCGTTTGCCATGCCAGACTCCTGAATAAAGGGATATACCGGTACAAGGCGACCCCCATTCCCGTTTCGTGAAGTTTTCCTGAAAGAAACTTACACAAACCTCATTTTACCTGCCCGCGGAACCAGAATTGGGTCGCCAGCTCGTCTTGCCGCTTGGCATCGACACGTTGTTGCTCATTTGCAACATGTTTCTGTTTTTGCGTCAGCACCTGGTCCAGCACCTCGCGCTTGGCCCAGGCCGTATTCAGGGCGCGTTGCGAAACGGCCATGTTGGCTTCGTGCAAATGCAAATCGGTACGGTGCTGGTCGGCCATCTGCATCACGGCTTGCTTGAAGTTGCCGCAGTTGACGGACAGGGCCAGGGGCAGGGCGCCGCTGGGGCCGCTATCCGTGTACAGACCCGTCAGGCGCTCCAGGTTTTTCTGGTAGCGCTCGCGCACGGCCGTCTGCGCCGCCATGTCACTCTGCAGGCGTTCCACTTCGGTGCTGCGCAGGCCGACCAGGGTGGTCAGGTTGCGGATGGTATGCGCGTCGCTCACGTATGCTCCTAGGCCATGATCTGTTCAAGTTGTTCGATGCACGGTCCCATCGGCGCCTCTTCCTTGGTGCCCTGGCACAGGAAGGCTTCGATGGGCGCGTGCAGCTGGACGGCGCGGTCGGTGATCGGGTCGGCGCCGGGCACGTAGGCGCCCAGCGGGATCAGGTCGCGCACGCGCGCGTGGCGCGCCATCGACGCCTTCAGCGCGCGCGCCGCCTGCATGTGGGTGGGCGTGATCACCTGCGCCATGCAGCGGCTGATCGAGGCGGCGATGTCGATGGCGGGGTAGTGGCCCCGCTCGGCCAGTTCGCGCGTGAGCACGATGTGGCCGTCGAGAATCGCGCGCGCCGTGTCGACCACCGGGTCCTGCTGGTCGTCGCCTTCGGCCAGCACCGTGTAGATGGCGCTCATGCTGCCTTCCGGGTGGGCGCCATTGCCGGCGCTTTCCACCAGCTGCGGCAGGTTCGAAAACACGGACGGCGGGTAGCCGCGCGTGGCCGGCGGCTCGCCCAAGGCCAGCGCCACTTCGCGCAAGGCCATCGCGTAGCGCGTCAGCGAATCGACCAGCAGCAGCACGTGCTTGCCCTGGTCGCGGTAATGCGCGGCGATCGAATGGCATAACTCGGTGGCCATGATGCGCATCAGGGGCGATTCATCGGCGGGCGCGATCACCAGCACGGCCTTTTTCAAGCCTTCGGCGCCCAGCGACTTTTCCACGAATTCGCGCACTTCACGGCCCCGTTCGCCGATCAGGCCGACGACGACCACGTCGGCCACCGTCTGGCGCGTGATCAGACCCAGCAGCACGCTCTTGCCCACGCCGGAGCCGGCCATCAGGCCCACGCGCTGGCCCTTGCCCAGGGTCAGCATGCTGTTGATGGCCCGCACGCCCACGTCCAGCGGCTCGACCACCGGTTGTTTCTTCAGGGGATTGATCTTCGGCGGCGTCACTTCCAGGACGTGTTCGCCGCCGAGGCGGCCCAGGTCGTCGATCGGTTCGCCCAGGCCATTGACCATGCGGCCCAGCCACGACGGGCCGATCTGCAGGCTGGCCTTGTCGGGCAGGGGCAGGACGCGCGCGCCCGTGGTCAGGCCCGTGGCCTTCTTGAACGGCATCAGGTAGGAGAGTTTTTCGCGAAAACCCACGACTTGCGCATCGAGCCATTCGCCGTTCACAGTTTCAATCTGACAACGCTGGCCCGTGTGCAGGCGGCAGCCGGCGCTTTCCAGCAGCAGGCCGGAAGCGCCGACCAGGCGGCCGGTGGGTGTCGCGACCGGAATGTCGCCGATCTCGAAGCTGCGCAGCGTGTCGGCGATCATGCAGGCGCGCCCTGGTCCGCGTGTTCGGCGGCCAGCGCCAGGTGGCTGCTGACTTGTTCCATGCAAGCCGACAGGCGCTGGTGGCAGCCCGCGTCGACTTCATTGTCGCCCGCCTTGATGCGGCATTCGCCCGCGTCGAGGCGCGCGTCGGCGATCAGGTTCCAGCGCTTGGCGCGTTTCGGATCGAGCTCGCTGATGCGTTTCAATTCTTCCGGATTGAGGAAGACGTCGATTTCCTCGCGCGTGGGCGGCATCGAGGCCAGGGTCTCGTCGACCAGGGCCAGCAATTGCACCGGCTGCAGCGCCAGTTCGGCGCGGATCACCTGGCGCGCCACCTTGGCCACCAGGTCGACCACTTCCTTGCGCTGCGCTTCGCGGTAATCGGCGCGCACTTTTTTCAGGTCGCGCAAAATGGCGTCGACGGGGCGCGCCAGGCGGTCCAGCGCCACCAGGGTTTCATTGCGGCCTTCTTCGCGGCCCTGCGCCACGCCATCGCTGCGTCCGGCGTCGTAGCCGTCCTGCTGGCCTTGCACCAGGCCCACTTCGTAGCCGTCGCGCTGGCCCTGCTCGAAGCCTTCCGAGACGGACGCCTGCCACTGGCCATCGGCATCCTCGTTGGAGGCGCGCTGGCCGGCGGCGATGAATTGCGACAGCGGCGGGAAACGATACGAGCGGAAGTGTTTCATTCGATCACCGCTTCGGCAAACAATTGCACTTCGATCTCGCCCGCATCGGCGAGACCCTTGACGGTGGCCATGATTTCCTGGCGCGTCTGTTCGATGCGGCTCAATGGCACGGGGCCGGAGCGGCGCATCATGTCCTCGAAGCTCTGCGCCTGGCGGCGCGGCATGGTTTTCAGCACGGCTTCGCGGATCGACGGTTCCGCGCCCTTGAGGGCGATGGCCCACTGTTCCATCGGCACGTCTTCCAGGATGCGCGTGAGCGTGACGTCGCTCTGCGTGGCGAGGATCAGGAAGTCGTACATGCTCAGTTCGATTTCCGAGACCACTTCCGGGTCGTGCGCGCGCAGCAGCTCGACCAGCGCGGCGCGGTTGCCCGGCATGCGGTTGAGGATCTCGGCGGCCTGGCGGATGCCTTCCACGCTGGTGCTCTGCGTGTCGAGCGTACCCAGGCAGCGGCCCACCAGTTCGTCGAGCTCGACCAGCAGGTCGCGGTCGATCTCGTCCAGGCGCGCCAGGTTCAGCAAGACCAGGTCGCGGCCTTCGACGGGCAGGGCGTCGAGGATCTGGCCGGCCAGCGCGGGCGGCAAAAAGGCCAGGAACACGGCTTGCATCTGCACGTGCTCGTTGACGATGTATTCGGCCAGCCATTTTGGCGAGGCCCACTGCAGGCGCGCCATTTTCGGGCGGATCGCGTCGCCGTAAATGTTGTTCAGCACGCTATTTGCGATATCGCTGCCCAGCGCCATGTCCAGCGAGCGCTTCAGGTAGCTGCGCGAGGCGCCGTGCACGCCGCTTTGCTGGCGGTAGTCGTCGAAGAAGGTCTGCATGGCCGTTTTCACGGATTCGACCTTGATGCCGCTCATGCGCGACATCACCTGCGTGACTTCCAGCAATTCTTCACGCGACAGGCAGCGCAGCACATTGGCCGCCTGTTCTTCGCCGATGCTCAGCAGCACGATGGCGGCCTGTTCCACAGGGCTCAGATTGACGCTCTCGACTTCTGCGTCGTCAGGGAAATTATTGTTGTTGAGTTCGGCCATTTTTCTGCATCCATTGTTTGACGACTTCGGCGACACGCTCGGGTTCTTTTTCCGCCAGCACTTTCAGGTGGTCGACCATCACGTCGACCGCCGAGCCGGGTGGCGGCAAGTCATAATTTTCCAGCAGCGGCACGACCGGCATGCTGCCGCCGGCGGCGGCTTCGCCTTCGAGCGCCAGCGGTGTGCCATTCACGCCCAGGGCAGGCGCGCCGGCAACGGCCGCGCCATTCGCGCCGGCGGCGTTGCTGCCGCCCAGTGCCAGGGCCGGGTCGAGCTGTTTCAGCGTCGGCGGCGCCAGGCGCGTGGTCAACAGGCGCAGCAGCGGACGCAGGATCAGGAAGTAGCCGAGCACGGCGCCCAGGGCGTACAGCAGCCAGCTGCTGAAATCGACGACGGTGTCGCGCTCTTCCCACCACTGCGCCACGGGCGGCTTGGCCGGGAAGGGCAGCGCCGTCAGGCTCAGGCTGTCGCCGCGCTGGGCGTTGATGCCGAGGCCGCTGTTGAGCATTTTTTCAATATTGCCCAGTTCGGCAGGAGTCCAGCCGGTTTTCGGATTCGGTGCGGCGGCGCTGTTGAGGACGACGGCGACGCTGAGTTTTTCCAGGCGGCCACGGCTGCGCTTGATCTGCGTGATGCTGCGGTCGTAGGCGTACTGGCGCGTGGTGGCGTTCTTGCGGGCCGTGCCGTCGTCGGACGGCTTCGGCGCGCCATCGGCAGGGGCGGCGCCGGCGGCGTCGGTCGGTGCCGGCACGGCGGCCGCCGGCGGACGGTTCGACAGGCTGCCCGGGATGCCGGCCACGGTGCGGTTGCGTTCCTGTTCTTCGCGCATCGCTTCGCTCGTCACTTTCGGGGCTTCGCCGTATTTTTCCAGCGTTTCGTCCACGCGGTCGTTGTTCACGGCGGCCGTCACGCTGAGCTTGAAGTTGTCTTCGCCGATGACGGGACCGAGCAAGCCCGTGACGTTGCGGCGGATCTCATCCTGGAAGCGCTTGGCGCCTTCATTGCCGGCGGCCGAGGCATCGAAGCCGTCCGTCAGGTCGACGTGCGCGGACAGCAGGTTGCCGCCCTGGTCGACCAGGCTCACGCGCGTGGGCGCCAGGCTGGCGACGCTGCCGGCCACCATGTTGATGACGGCGGCGATCTGTTCCGGCGCCAGGGTGCGGCCCGGTTTCAGCGCCACCACGATCGAGGCGGACGATTTGTCGCCGTCGCTGGCGACGAACGACGTCGACTTGGCAATCGACAGATGGACGCGCGCCGAAGCGATCGCGTCCATCGTCATGATGCTTTGCGCCAGTTCGCCTTCCAGGCCGCGGCGGAAGCGCACGTCCTGCACGAACTGGGACACACCCAGCGGGTCATTCTTGTCCATCAGTTCCAGGCCGGCCGGCAGTTGCGCCGTCACGCCCTTCGAGGCGAGCAGCATGCGCACCTTGCCCAACATGGCGTCGGGCACCAGCACCTGGCCGCTGTCCGGATGCAGGCGGTAGGGGATGTGCTCGGCGTCCAGCGTGGCCATCATGTCCGTCACGGCCACTTTTTCGCGCGCGCCAAACACCGGCTTGTAGTTGGCCTGGTCGCGCCAGGCATACATGGTCACCATGGCGGTGATGCCGATGGCCAGCACGACGATGGGAACCAGGTTTTTCAGCAGGGCGGGCGGGATGGCGGGCTGGGCGCCAGGGCGCCAGCGCGCAAATGCGGACTTCATGGTGGTAATCACTTGGGGTAACTTTCGCTGGGAGGCTGGGCGTGGATCAGGACGTGAAGATTACAGAGGCAGTTTGATGAGTTCGTCGACGGCGCCCATGACTTTGTTGCGCACTTGCATCAACATGGAGAAGGACAGGCTCGCTTCCTGGCTGGCCAGCATGGCGCCGACCATGTCGTCGCTCTTGCCGCTGTCGACGTCGCTCATTTTTTGCGCGGCCAGGCGGTCATCGCCGTTGACCTTGCCGATGGCGTCTTGCATGCTTTGCGCGAAGGAGAAGCCGGATGCTTCCGGTGCGCCGAACTGGGCGGCCGGCGCGATGCTGGCGCCCAGGGCGCGCGCGTCATTGCTCAGTGCTGCCAGATCGGCCTTGATCAGACCTGCGAGTTCGTTGCTCATCGTGCCCTCTACTTTCAATATGCGGTGACGTATCAATCAGAATTACTGGTGTTGCCATTCCGGCAGACATTAGATTCAATGCCATCGTGCCCGGCCCGATGTGCAGGGCCCATCAGTTTTATCAGTTGCCACACCATCCGCTCAAGCAGATTCAAACAACCCCGGCAAACCCATGCCGACGTGATTTACATGGCCATGACAACTAATATTTATCTGATAATGGTTTCTGCTGATGGCAATAAGAAGAACTGGAAACTGCCATAAAACCGGAATCAGGTAAGCGGAATGGCGCACTGCAAATCGACATTTGGTCGCCATAAGCTTACCTGTAGGCAACTATAAAGTAAAGAGAGGATTGCCTCAAGGAATATTGATACATGGCAATATTTGGCTTTTTCATGTATTGTTCAGCACCGTAGTCATCTAGCATGCGATACGATGCGCAATCGTTTGCTTGCGGACCAGTTCGCCAGGGCAAGATGACGCTGTATTTAATTTCGGGCGATCCGTATAATTTGTTCTGCCACCGCAATACCGACATGACCACTACATGACAATCATTACCAAGACAGATCAAACTGTGCGCCATCAAGTCCTCGATTCCTGTCTGCTTGGACGTCCTGTTCATTTGCTGCATGTATTCGGCGCCCAGCTACGCGACGACCTGGCCGTGGCCTTGCGCCAGCCGATGAGTCGTCGCTACTGGGGCAACTTCCAGATCGATGCCGTGACCTTGTCGCGCGTGGAGAACGAAGACAGCGTGAACCGCTGGCTGAGTTTTTCCACGCCGGCCGGCCAGACGGGCTTTGCCCTCGAACGGCAGATACTCTTGAGCGTGCTGAACTATCGCTATGGTAGTGCCGGCGCCAAGGGGGCGCTGCCCGATCCGGCGCAGGTGCGCGTGACCGCCACGGAGGAGCGCCTCGCTGTGGTGCTTGGACAACAGTTGGTGAACAGTTTGTTCGCCCGCGTCCACAAGAACCTGCAAACCCTGGGCAAGAGCAGCGACATCGACACCAGTGCCGAGGTCGCCGCGCAGTCGGGCGTGCATCCGGCGCGCGGCAGCTGGATCGTCACCGTGGCGCTGAGCGACGTCGAAGCGGGGCAGAGCGGTCAGTTCTGGTTCTCGCTGGACAAGCGCCTGATGGCCGACGTGTTGCGCGGGCTGCTGCCCGAGCGCGCGCAGGCGAAGAAAGCCTTGCGTGGCAGCGTGCGCCCGCTGGCGTCGCGTTTGCAAGTGACGCTGGAAGGCCGGCTCGTCAGCAAACAGGTGCAACTGGGCGCCTTGTTCGACCTGCGCGTGGGCGACGTGATTCCCGTTAGCCTCAGCCGTACCGACGTCATGCTCGACGATTCCCGTTTATTTACAGCTGCTGTTTCCGAACACAAGGGCAAGCTCTGTTTAACCTCCTTTGAAGATGTCGAATAATATGAATATGACCGATACCAACCAGAGCGAAACCCTGCTGGAAGACCTGGGCGATGACATGATCATCGACCAGGGCGACGTGTCCGAAGTGGCCAGCGGCCGCGCGCGGCGCGACATTCCGCAGATGATGCGCAAGATTCCCGTCACCCTGACCCTGGAAGTGGGCTCGGCCCGCATATCGCTGGAAGAGTTGATGGCCATCGGCCCGGAAAGCGTGATCGAACTCGACATGCTGGCCGGCGAACCGCTGGTGATCAAGGTCAACGGCACGCCGATCGGCCGTGCCGAAGTGGTGGTGGCCGGCGAGAACTATGGCCTGAAAGTCATCGACCTCGACGGCCTCAATCTCGACCTGATGACAGCATGAAGCTGGCGGTACCCGGTTTGAGCCGGCGCCGCGGCGCGCTGGCCGCCGCGCTGGCTGTTCCCGTTCTGATGCTGTGCTGCAACGCCGCCGGCGCGCAGGACCTGCTGTCCGGCGTGGTGCCGGGCGCGAAGACCGACCTGTCGGTGAAGATGCAGATCCTGGTCGTCATGACCCTGCTCGGGCTGCTGCCCGTGATGGTCATGATGATGACCAGCTTTACCCGCTTCGTCATCGTGCTGTCCCTGCTGCGCCAGGCCCTGGGCCTGCAGCAGGGTTTGCCCAACCGCATCGTCACGGGCATCGCCCTGATCCTCACCTTGCTGGTCATGCGCCCCATCGGCGACCAGGTGTGGAAGGAAGCGTTCGTGCCTTACGACCGCGACCAGATCGGCATGCAGGAAGCGCTGAAGATCGCCGAAGTGCCGATTTCGCGCTTCATGCTGGCCCAGACGAGCAAGGCCGCGCTGGCGCAGATCGCGCACCTGGCCGGCGAGCCGTCCAGCATGCGCCCGCAAGACCACAGTTTCACGGTCAAGCTGGCGGCGTTTGTCTTGTCCGAACTCAAGACGGCGTTCCAGATCGGCTGCATGCTGTTCATCCCCTTCCTCATCATCGACCTGGTGGTGGCGTCCGTGCTGATGGCCATGGGCATGATGATGCTGTCGCCGCTCGTCATCTCGCTGCCGTTCAAGCTGTTGCTGTTCGTGCTGGTCGATGGCTGGACCCTGACCGTCAACACCTTGGTTACCAGCATACAGGGATATTGACCGATGTTTACCCCTGAAGTCGCCGTCGACCTGATCATCGAAGCGCTGCATGTCGTGATGCTGCTGGTGGTGATCCTGGTCGTGCCCGGTTTGCTCATGGGCTTGCTGGTCGCGCTGGTGCAGGCGGCCACCTCGATCAATGAACAGACCATGAGTTTCCTGCCGCGCCTGCTGGTCACCTTGCTGGCCCTGATCCTGGCCGGACGCTGGATGGCCGGTTACCTGATGGATTATTGCGTGTCCATTTTTCAGCGCGCCGCCACCCTGGTCGGATAGCGCCGCGCGCCATGGATCAGATCTTCAATCAGGTGCTGCCGTTTCTGCTGGCCGTGTGGTGGCCGTTCTGCCGCATCCTGGCCATGCTCAGCGCCTCGCCCGTGATCGGCGACGCGATGGTGCCCGTCCCCGTGCGGGTGCTGCTGTCGCTGGTGCTGGCGATCCTGATGCTGCCCGTGATGCAGGCGTCGGGCGTGTCGCAGGAGTTGCTGAAGATCGATCCGTTTTCCCTGCACGCCGCCGTCGCCACCCTGGAGCAGGCCATCATCGGCTTCATCCTGGGCCTGGCCTTCCACTTCGCCATGTCCGTCATGTCGGTGCTCGGTTACCTGGTGTCGAGCCAGGTGGGCTTTTCCATGGCCGTCATGAACGATCCGCTCAACGGCACCTCGTCGGACGTGATCTCGGGGCTGCTGACCATCATGTGCATGATCGTGTTTTTCGCCATCGACGGCCACCTCGTGCTGACGGGCGTGATCGGCGCCAGTTTCACGGCCTGGCCGGTGGGGCAGGGCTACGGGCCGATGTTGCTGCAGACGGTGGCGTATAACGTGGCGTGGATCTTCGCCGCCGCCATGCTGCTGGCCTTGCCCATCGTCTTTTCCACCATGGTGGTGCAGCTGGGTTTCGGCTTCCTGAACCGGGTGGCGCCGTCGCTGAACCTGTTTTCGCTGGGTTTTTCCATGATCACCATGTTCGGCCTCTTGATGCTGATCCAGATCGTGCGCTTCATCCCGGAACACTATGTCGCCATGACCAATCGCGTGCTCGACATGATCGCCGAACAGATGCGGGTGGCCCATGGATAGCGCACGTGCCAACAAGCTACTGCGCAGTCCACTTCCGGGCATCCGTTGCTCGCTGTACCTCCGTACAGCTGCGCTACTCAACCCGGCATTGAACTTGCTCGCTACGCTTGTCGGGCACGTGCGGAAAGGGGTGGCCCATGGCGGATAGCAGCACGGGCGACAAGACAGAAAAGGCGTCACAGCAAAAGCTGAAGAAGTCGCGCCAGGAAGGGCAGGTGGTGCGTTCGCGCGACCTGTCGACGGCGCTGGGCATCCTGATCAGCATGAAGGTCTTCATTTACCTGCTGCCGGGCTACCTGCAAAGCTTTCGCGAGCTGTTCGCCATGGCCTTCATGCCGCTCGACAGCAAGGGCGCGCTGGACAATGCCATGTCGATGGCGTTCACGACGTCGGTGGGCTTGCTGATCAAGATGATCGTGCCGCTGTTCTGCGTGCCCCTGTTTGTGGTGCTCGGCTCATTGATCCCTGGCGGCTGGGTCATCAGCACGAAGAACTGGATGCCGAAGATGGAGCGCCTGAGCCCGGCCAAGAACCTGGGGCGCCTGTTCGCGCCCAAGCATGCGTTTGAATTCGGCCTGTCCATCGCCAAGGCCGCCGTGCTGGGCATGGTGCTCGTGCACGTGAGCCGCGCCAGCCTGACGCAGTACGTGGACTTGCAACACCGGCCCCTGCAGCAAGCCATGCTCGATGGCTCGGCGCTGATGCTCGACGGCCTGATGGCGCTCATTTCCGTCTTCGTCCTGTTTGCCATCATCGACGTGCCGGCGCAGGCGTTTTTCTTTGCCCGTAACCAGCGCATGAGCAAGCAGGATGTCAAGGAAGAGCACAAGAGCAGCGAAGGCCGCCCCGAAGTGCGCCAGCGCATCCGCCAGTTGCAGCAGCAGATCGGCCGGCGCAGCGTGCGCAAGACCGTGCCGGACGCCGACGTGGTGATCGTCAATCCCGAGCATTACGCCGTCGCGCTCAAATATGACCAGGACCGCGCCGAGGCGCCGTTCGTCGTCGCCAAGGGCGTCGACGAGATGGCGCTGTACATCCGCCAAGTGGCGAAGGAACACGATATTGAAACGCTGGAGTTGCCGCCGCTGGCGCGCGCCATCTACAACACCAGCCAGGTGCAGCAGCAGATTCCCGTGCAGCTGTACCAGGCCGTGTCGCAGGTGCTCAACTACATACTCCAGCTGAAAGCATTCCGTACTGGGCAGCGTGCCGCCCAGCCCCCATTTCCCACCGAGGTGGTCGTGCCATCTCATTTGAGCGAGGTAGTACCTTCATGAATTTCCTGAACCGCGTGGTTGCTGAAATGCGCCGCCACAAGTTCGCCACGCCGCTGTTCCTGCTGGTGATCCTGGCGATGATCATCCTGCCGCTGCCACCGGTGCTGCTCGATATCTTGTTCACTTTCAATATCGTGCTGGCACTGATCGTCATCCTCGTCAGCGTCTCGGCCAAGCGGCCGCTCGATTTCTCCGTCTTCCCGACGGTGATCCTGGCCACCACCATGCTCAGGCTGACCCTCAACGTGGCATCGACGCGCGTGGTGCTGCTGCACGGCCATACGGGCGCGGACGCGGCCGGTAAGGTGATCGAGGCGTTTGGTAACGTCGTGATTGGTGGTAACTTCGTCGTCGGTATCGTGGTCTTCGTGATCTTGATGATCATCAACTTCGCCGTCGTCACCAAGGGCGCCGAGCGTATTTCCGAAGTGTCCGCGCGCTTTACCCTCGATGCCTTGCCGGGCAAGCAGATGGCCATCGACGCCGACCTGAACGCCGGTCTGATCAACCAGGAAAAAGCCCAGATCCGCCGCAAGGACGTGGCCGCCGAGGCGGATTTCTACGGCGCCATGGACGGCGCCTCGAAGTTCGTGCGCGGCGACGCCGTCGCCAGTATCCTGATCCTGATCATCAATATGGTGGGCGGCGTGGCCATCGGCTCGCTGATGCACGACCTGTCGTTCGGCGACGCCTTCCGCCAGTACGCATTGCTGACCATCGGCGATGGCCTGGTGGCGCAGATTCCGGCGCTGCTGCTGTCGGCCGCCGCCGCCATCCTGGTCACGCGCATCAGCGATTCGGGCGACTTCGAACAGCAGGTGGCTGGCCAGGTGCTGACCTCGCCAACGGTGATCTTCAGCGCGGCCGGCATGATGGTGGCGCTGGCCTTGATCCCGGGCATGCCGTGGTTCATGTTCATGACCTTTGCGGCCGTGCTGGCCTTCGTGGCCTGGCGCCTGACCAAGCGCGTGAAGGGGCCCGACGCGGCCGGCATGGCGGCCATCGAGGCGGCCTTGCGCGACGAGCGCCCGGCCGAGCTGGAGTGGCAGCAATTGCCCGCCGTGCAGCCGCTGATGGTGATGCTCGGCTACAAGCTGGTCGGCATGGTCGACAAGACGCAAGGCGAACCGTTGACCAAGCGCGTCAAGGGCGTGCGCCAGAGCCTGTCCGAGGCCATGGGCTTGCTGCTGCCGAATATCGGCGTGCGCGACGACCTGGCCCTGAAGCCGTCGCAGTACGCCATCGTGCTGTCGGGCACCGTGGTGGCGCAGGCGGAAGTGCAGGCCGACCGGCTGATGGCGATCCCGTCGCCGAACGTGTATGGCCAGCTGGACGGCATTCCCGGCATCGAGCCGGCCTACGGCATGCCCGTCACGTGGATCGAGCCGAGTGAAAAGGCGCATGCGCTGGGCCTCGGTTACCAGGTCATCGAGGCGCCCAGCGTGATTGCCACGCACTTGTCGAAGATGGTGCGCGAATACTTGCCGGAACTGTTCCGCCACGAAGACGTGTCGAACATGATGGAACGCCTGACGGCCCTGTCGCCGAAGCTGGCCGGCGCGCTGGACAAGGCGCTCACGCACACGCAGTTGCTGCGCGTGTTCCGCGTCTTGCTGGCGGAAAATGTGTCGCTGAAGGATATCGTGCCCATCGCCACCACCTTGCTCGACAGCTCGGAAACGACCAAGGACCCGATCCTGCTGGCCGCCGAAGTGCGCTGTGCGCTGCGGCGCCAGATCGTCAGCGGCCTGTTCGGCCAGAAGATGGAAATGCAGGCATTCAACCTGGGCGGCGAGCTGGAAAACATGCTGCTCGGTTCGCTGAACCAGGCGCGCCAGGCGGGCAAGGTGACGCTGGATAACTATCCGATCGATCCGCACCTGCTGTCGCAGCTGCAAGTGAACATGCCGGTGGCGCGCGAGCAGATGAAGCAGCAAGCCACGCCGCCGCTGCTGCTGGTGCTGCCGCAGATCCGCCCGTTGCTGGCCCGCTATGCGCGCCTGTTCGCGCCGGGCCTGCACGTGCTGTCGTACAACGAAATCCCGGAGAACCGCGAAGTGAGCATCATCGGCACGGTGGGGTAGTACGGTGAAATGAAAACGGCGCTGCGGGCGCCGTTTTCTTTATGCAGTATCAATCTTGCCGCGTCAATCCTGCTCGTCGATGGGCGGCAGCAGCTCGTGCTCCTGGCCGTCGGCCAGCAGCAGCACGGTGCCGCCTTGCGCCGTGTCTTCGTCGTCGCCATAGTCGTAAGCGAGCGGCGCCGCCACTTCCTTCGAAACGGCGATGGTTTCCTCTTCGGCTTCTGCCGCGGGGGCCGCGGGCGCGTCGGGGTCGGCCGCCGCTTCCGCTTCCGGCTGCGTCAGCAGCAGCGCCACTTCGGCCATGGCGCGGAACAGGGCCAGCGACAGCGAGGCGGCGCCCGCCTGCATCGGGTAATTGCCATGCACGCGCTGCGCGTGCAGCTGGCGGTTCAGGCGGCAGCGCACCACGCGCAGGCCGGCGCGCCGCACGGCGCCGGCGATCTCGGGCAGGGCCAGGCGCACATGGCGCGATGCGGCTTCCTCGTCGGCGGCCAGCTCCAGCAGCACGCCGTCGCCGGCCGGCTCCATCTGGATCACGACCCGGCCGATGCCGATGATGATCAGTTCGACGCGCAGCGCCACCTTGCCGCGCCGCCTGGGCGTTGCCTCGTCTTCCTCGTCGCTGGCCAGCACGCGCAGCAGCAGGCGTTGACCGCCCCAGCCATACACGGCGAAGCGCCACGCTTCGCTGTCGACCGTCAGTGGAGGGCGAGCGCCTTCGCGCAGCAGGGCCGGTTGCTGCTCGGCCATGAAGAGGCTGCCCGGCACGTGCTGGCCGCGCGCCTGTTCCTGCAGGGCCGCATATTGCTCGCCATACGTCTTGACCATCACGCGCCACGAGGCGGCCAGCTGCGCCGCGTCGGGCGGCTGCCAGACCAGCTGGCGCGTGAAGAACAGCTGATTGACCTGCATGGCGCTGCTGTCGCGCGGCATGGCGCCGCCCGTGCCGTCGGCATTCGGCTTGATGAGGGACGCCAGGCTGTCCTGCCCCTGCTGTTGCAGCTGGGCGGGCAGGGTGCCGGCGTCCGGCGCGGGCGCCATGTAGGGGCCGATGGGCACCAGCGGCTGTACCACGCCCGGCACCATCGGCGTGGCGGGGCTGACGTCGAAGCGCTGGGTAATCAGGGGCACCGGGTTGCCCGATGAAATGCGGTCTATCGCCATGCCATTGTTTCCTGCTGGTCCATATTAATCCGATCCGCCATCGCGCCCTGCCGGTAACTATTGTAGTAGAGAGAGAATCAGCTTGCTCATGCTCTGGCTTTGCTTGAGCATGGCCGTGCTGGCCTGCAGCAGCATTTGCGCCGAGGTCATGTTGGCGCTTTCGGCCGCGTAATCGACATCCATGATGCGGCCGATGGCGGTCCTGGTGTTGGTGACCATGTTGGACAGGTTATTGTAGATGTGGCCGAGCCGGTTCGCGGTGGCGCCCAGCGCCGAGCGCAGGCTGCCGACCTTGTCGACGGCCGCCGCCAGCAGGTCGATCATGCCGTTGGCGCTGCCGTTGCTGGCAAATTCGCTGCCGGCCGTGGCGCCCGGTGCGAAATTGACGGAGATCGCCCGCAGCGCCGCATCGAGGCCGGCCATGTCGCCCGCCACGTTGAACTGCATGGTCTCGCTGCCGGTGGCGCCGATCTGGAACGTCATCGCCTGCGACAAGGTGCCTTGGCCGGCGCTGCCGTTGCCCAGCAATAAAGTGCCGCCATAGCGGGTATTCGTCATCACGTTGTACAGTTCGGCGCCCAGCGCATCGTATTCGCCCTGCATGGCGTCGCGGTCCTTCTGGTTCGACGAGGCGTCCGCTGCCTGGGTGGCCAGGTCCTTCATGCGCACCAGCATGGCGGTGACTTCGCCAAATGCGCCTTCGGCCGTTTGCAGCAGGGAAGTGCTGTTCTGCGTGTTGCGCATGGCTACTGCCATGCCGCTGGTCTGGGCGCTCAGCCTGGTGGCGATCTGCAAGCCGGCCGCATCATCCATGGCCGAGTTGATGCGAAAACCGGTGGCGAGGCGCGTCATCGACGTCGACAGCATTTGCTGTGCCCAGCCCATGGCCCGCTGGGCTGACAGTGCGGCAGTATTGGTATGAATGCTCAGCACGCGGCGGCTCCAGTGGACGATTGTTCGGTGTTCTACCTTGTATAGGCGACTATGCCGGCAACATCGTTAAATGTGACGGCAATTTAGTTCAACATGCAAGGAAGGCCTGCGATTGCAGGCGAAAAAAAAGCCAGACCGGAGTCTGGCTTCGAGAGGCTGGCCGCAAGCGGCCGAGTTCCTATTATTGCAGCAGGGACATGACCATCGAGGACATGCTGTTGCTTTGTTTCAGCATCGCGGTGCCAGCTTGCAGCAGCATTTGCGACGACGTCATGTTCGAGCTTTCGGTGGCGAAGTCGGTGTCCATGATGCGGCCGGTAGCGGCTTTGGTGTTGGTGGCGATGTTCGACAAGTTGGTGTTGACGTGGTCCAGACGGTTAGCCGTCGCGCCCAGTGCCGAACGCACGGTGCTGACGCTGTCGATGGCGGCGGCCAGCTTGCCGATGGTGGCGTTGGCGGAAGCGGTCAGTTCCGTGGCGCCGGTCGATGCGGCTGCGGCGAAGTTTGTGCTCAGGCCGGTCAGGGCAGCGTTCAGCGAGGTCAGGTTGCCGGAAACGTCGAAGCTCATTTTTTCGGTCGAGCTGGCGCCGATCTGGAACGTCATCGATGCCGACAGCGTGCCAGCCGTAGCTGCCGAACCGTCGCCCAGCAGCTTGGTGCCGCCGAACGTGGTGTTGGTCATCACGTTGTACAGTTCCTGGCCCAATGCGTTGTATTCAGCTTGCATGGCGGTCTTGTCGTTGGCGGTCGACGAGGCATCGGCTGCCTGGGTCGCCAAGTCTTTCATGCGCACCAGCATGTTGGTCACTTCGGCGAATGCGCCTTCAGCCGTTTGCAGCAGCGAGGTGCTGTTTTGCGTGTTGTTCATCGCAACGGTCATGCCGCTGGTTTGTGCTTTCAGGCGGGTGGCGATTTGCAGGCCGGCAGCGTCGTCCATGGCCGAGTTGATACGGAAGCCGGTCGAGAGGCGCGTCATCGAAGTCGACAGTTTGGACTGGGTGTTCGTGATCGAATTTTGTGCCGACAGGGAGGCAGCGTTGGTGTGAAGACTCAGCATGGTGTCATTCCTAATTGGGTGGTTGCGGTGAGGAGCGACGGTTTATCTGCTCCTACCAGTACAAGACGACCGTGCCGCCACCTTGATTAAATGCTTTAAGGAAATTTTTTAAAATAAATGGTATTTCTTGCTCCGCCGGCCTGTCCGGCCGGTGTTGCGGCATGCCTGCGCAAGGTGCGTACGAAAAAAAAGCCAGACCGCAGTCTGGCTTCGATGGAATGGCCGCAGGGGGCCAAGTCCATATTATTGCAGCAGGGACATGACCATCGAGGACATGCTGTTGCTTTGTTTCAGCATCGCGGTGCCAGCTTGCAGCAGCATTTGCGACGACGTCATGTTCGAGCTTTCGGTGGCGAAGTCGGTGTCCATGATGCGGCCGGTAGCGGCTTTGGTGTTGGTGGCGATGTTCGACAAGTTGGTGTTGACGTGGTCCAGACGGTTGGCCGTCGCGCCCAGTGCCGAACGCACGGTGCTGACGCTGTCGATGGCGTCAGCCAGCAGGCCGATGGTGGTGTTGGCGGAAGTCGTCAGTTCCGAGGAAGTCGTCGTGCCTGCCGAGGAGAAATTCGTGCTCAGGCCGCCCAGGGCCGTATTCAGCGCGCTCAGATTGGCGGAGACGTCAAAGCTCATTTTTTCCGTCGAGCTGGCGCCGATCTGGAACGTCATCGACGCCGACAGGGTGGCGCCCGAGCCGGCGGTGCCGTTGCCCAGCAGCTTGGTGCCGCCGAACGTGGTGTTGGTCATCACGTTGTACAGTTCCTGGCCCAGTGCATTGTATTCCGCTTGCATGGCGGTCTTGTCGTTGGCGGTCGACGAAGCATCGGCTGCCTGGGTCGCCAAGTCTTTCATGCGCACCAGCATGTTGGTCACTTCGGCGAATGCGCCTTCAGCCGTTTGCAGCAGCGAGGTGCTGTTTTGCGTGTTGTTCATCGCAACGGTCATGCCGCTGGTTTGTGCTTTCAGGCGGGTGGCGATTTGCAGGCCGGCAGCATCGTCCATGGCCGAGTTGATGCGGAAGCCGGTGGACAGGCGCGTCATCGAAGTCGACAGTTTGGACTGGGTGTTGGTGATCGAATTTTGTGCCGACAGGGAGGCAGCGTTGGTGTGAAGGCTCAGCATGGTGTCATTCCTAATTGGGTGGTTGCGGTGAGGAGCGACTTTTAGCTGCTCCTACCAGTACAAGACGACCGCACCGACACCTTAATTAAATGCTTTGAGGAAAAATTTTGAATTGTTTTTCGGCCTTGCCACAGGAAGGGGGCATGCCCCCAGTACTGCGGCCTAGTTGCTGGCGGCAAGAAGGCAAGCGCGGAAGTGGGCAATTTTCTCTTCGTCGCTGGACAGTATGCCAAAGCGGGGGTTGTCGGCCGCATCTTTGGCGATGCGTTTGCAGATGGCATGATCCTCCTCAAATACCTGGCGGTTCATGCGCGCGCTGGAATCGAAAAAGCCTTGCAGCGCGGCCGCACTGGATGCACTGGCGGCGCCATTGAGCAGGCGGCTGGAAAAGTGCGTGCGCCATGGCTGCGCGGACGGGAAGAAGTGTTGCAGCGAATAGGAATACGAATAGGTCGACGAGAGCATGGTAAATGGAAACAGGTACAGGCTCTGATAACCTTCGTATTGCTGGTCTAGCTGGAACAGGCGTTTGATGGAACGTAATTTTTTTGCCATGGGCGCGTTGCCCAGTTCCGCCTGCCACACGGAGGTCCACGGCGTAAACTGATTGCTGCCATCGCCAAGCTGCAATTCGGCCAGCGATTCCGGATGGACGAAGGGCACGTGCAGCGGTTCCAGCGCATTTTCCAGCGCGAGGCGCCAGTCGCATTCGTAGGTATAGGCGTTGAGGTCGCTGCGCCCCGCGATATTGAAGGAGATATCGGCCAGCAGCGCGTAGGTGTCGCCCAACTGCTCGTCCAGCGTCATGCGTGGCGCTGGCGCGGCGAACAGGAAGTCGGCACACCAGTCCAGTTGCAGGGTATACAGCTTTGCGTTCTCCAGGTCGGCTTGCGCATACCGTTCGCGGCATGGGATATGCATGGTGCCAGCGCGGTAGGACCAGCCATGGTAGGGGCAGACCAGCGGCGCGTTGCCGTGTGTCTCGGTGAAAAAACGCGTGCCGCGGTGCGGGCACAGATTGTCGAAGGCGAGCAGATTGCCCTGGTCGTTATATACGACCACTTCCTCGCCCAGCCATTCCAGTTTGAGATAGTCGCCGCTGGATGGCAGTTCGCTGCGATGGCACAGCAGGTGCCAGAAACCGTCGCGTAGTTGTTGTGCTTGTTGCATGGCATTCATAAGGTCTTGGCCGGTTGGGCATACACGGTGGCGCCATCGGCAACGCGGCGCATCACCACTGCGCCGGCGCCGACGGTGGCGCGCTCGCCGATGGCGACGCGCGGCAGGATGGAGGCGCCCGATCCCACCATGACGGCCGCGCCCAGGCGCACGGCGCCCGTGATGTCCACGTGCGAACTGAGCGTGCAGCCCTTGCCTAGCACGGCGTCATGGCCGACGCTGGAGTAGCTGTTGATGGTGACGAAATCCCCCACGTCGCTGCCGGCCGAGACCAGGGCGAATGGACAGATGACGGCGCCTTGGCCCAGGCGGGCCGTGCGGGCCACGATGGCGCTCGGGTGGACCAGTGTGTGGAAGCGCGCGCCGCGCGCCGCCAGTTCCTCCGCGATACGCAGCTTGGCTTGCGGTGCGCCGATCGCCAGCAGCAGCGCGTCGTCGGACGCCGGCTCATAGTCGCTGATGCTGCCGAGCACGGGGTAGGCATAGTGGGCGTCCAGCGCGGGCATGGCTGGCATGGTGTCGTCCAGCAAGCCAACGATGCGCTCGCTGGCCGGATCGAGACTGTCTTCCAGCCAGCACAGCAGTTCACGGGCAAAGCGGCCGGCGCCGACGACGATGATATTTTTCATGCGATTTCCAGTAGGTGATCGGACGGATGGGCGTGGCGCGTCAGCGTGCCAGGTAGCCGCCGTCGACGGCCCAGGTGGCGCCGCTGACCCAGCGTCCCGCCGGGGACAGCAGGAAGGCCGCCGTTTGCGCGATATCGTCGCTGCTGCCAAAGCCCAGCGGATGGCGCAGCTGATAGGCTTGCATCGCTTCATCGGGCAGGCCGCGCGTCAGGCGCGCATGCATTTCAGTGGCGACGGCGCCGGAGGCAATGCTGTTGACGCGCATCGCGCGCGACGCCAGTTCCACGGCCAGCGCGCGCACCAGGCCGTCAATGGCGGCTTTGGCCGCCGAATAGACACTCATGCCGGATTGGCCGCTCTGACCTGCCACCGAGGACATGAACAGCAGCGCCGCGCCATCGCGCATCACGCCGCGCAGCGCGGCCGCGCGGCCTAATGCCAGTGCGGTTTTCACGCTGGACTCGAAGACGTCGTCAAACTGTTGTGATTTCGATAGCTTGACGGGACGCAGCAGTTCCACGCCTGCGGCGTGGAAGAGGCCGGAAAAGGGCCGGTCTGCACTGACCCGCTTCATGAAGTCGACGATGTGGTCGCCGCCATCGAGCGTCAGCGTTTCAGCCAGGTGGCCGTCGCCGGGCAGGGCCTGCAAAGTTTGCTCCAGGCGCTGCGCATCTCGGCCCGTGATCAGCAACTGGGCGCCACAGCGCGCCAGCAGCAGTGCCGTATCGCGGCCGATGCCGGACGAGGCGCCGGTGACAAGAATGCGCTGGCCAGCGAGCATGTCGGAAGTAAATATCATGGGATCAGATTTCTATCAGGCGGTTGACGCGCAGCGAGCCGAGATGCAGCATGGCGGCCGACCAGGAATAGCCGACGCCGAAGCCGAACATGGCCACGTTCTTGCCGTGCGCCTGCTCTCCGAGGCTGGTGCAGATCAGCAATGGAATCGAGGCGCTCGAGGTATTGCCGTAGCGGTCCATATTGATGGGCGCCCGCTCGGGCGGCAGCTTGGTTTTCTTGATGATGTGCTTGAGCATGAAGGTATTGGCCTGATGGAACAGGAAAGCATCGATCTGTTCCGCGTCGCGTCCGGAAAAATGCAGCAGGTCGGCCACCAGCGGCGGGATGTTCTTCAGCGTGAAATTGAAGATTTCGCCGCCATCCATGTACAGCTTGGCCGCATCGCGCTGCGCCAGGCGCGCATCGTCGCCCAGGTAGGGGCGGCAGGCGCTGGCGGCCATCATCAAGTGGCGCTCGCCGCTGCCGTCGCTGCCCAGGATGAAGTAGCTGGCCGCTGCCGCGGGGTCGAATTCCAGCGCGCTGGCCGTGCCCGCGTCGCCAAACAGCAGTGCCGTGGCGCGGTCGCTGTCGTCGACCGTCTTGCTGATGGTGTCGCCTACCAGTAACAGCACGCGCCCGATGGCCTGGCCATCGAGCATTTTCGACGCCAGCCACAGGCCGTAGGCGTAGGCGGAGCAACCCAGGTTGACGTCGAACGCCACGCAAGCCTTGTGCAGGCCCAGGCGGCCGTGTAGCGCGCAGGCCGTGGCCGGCAGCACATAGTCGGGTGTCTGCGAGATGAAAATCAGCGCATCGACACTGTCGCGTTCCCAGCCCAGGTCTGCCAGCAGGGTTTCCGCCGCCGCCTGGCACAGGTCGGCCGTGGTTTGTCCTTCCGGCGCGCGTCGGCGCGACTGCACGCCGATCATCTTGCTTACGTCGGCCACGCCGGCGGCGCCAAAGCGCTCCTCGAACGCGGCATTATGAATTTCCGTGCGCGGCAAGGCGCAGACGACGCCGCGCAAGGCCAGGTGTGCGGAGGTAAACGGCAAGCCCGAAGCGAGGCGCAGGCTGGACATGTTCAGGCCTTGACGGTGATCAATGCCAGTACGTCGGCCAGGGTGACGCACTGCGCCAGGGCCTGGCCATCGAGCATCTGGTCGAACAGGTCATCGACCAGCGCGATGGTGGAAATGATGGCCAGCGAATCCCAGGCGTAGTCGCCCAGGTTCAGTTGCGGCCCGATCTTGTCGGCGTCGATTTCCAAGATGTCGGCCATGCCGTTGAAAAATTCTTGCATAATCATTTCTTTCGGAATAAATAACTGGTCAGTGAGCAGGGGGGCGTCCATGGATGGCCTGGCAGCGCTACAGATGCGCCAAGGTGCCGCCCCACGAATAGCCGACGCCAAAGCCCAGCAGCAGGGCGGTGTCGCCAGGACGGATGCGGCCCGACTGGCGCGCCCGCGCGATGGCAATCGGTATGGTCGAGGAGACGGTATTGCCGACGGTATCGATTTCAATCACGAATTTGGCTTCCGGGATGCGGATCTTGCGGCGCAAGGCGTCGAGCATGAATTTATTTGCCTGATGGAAGATCACGTGGTCGATATCATCCAGCGTCTTTCCTGCGGCATCGAGCAATTCCTGCATTGTACGCGGCACCGCGCCCAGTGTGAACTGGACGATCTCGGCGCCGTCCATGAACAGGTCGTCCTGGCTGCGCCAGTTGCCCGAGGCATCTTCGCTTTCCACCGCCGTGGCCGCGCTGCGCGGCAGGCGCATGGCGCCGGCCGGGACGATCAGATTCTTCGCGCCGCTGCCGTCCGTGCCCAGCACGAAAGGCCCCAATCCCTGCTGCGTTGCGCCGCCGGACACCAGGCTGGCCGCCGCCGCATCGCCAAATAGGGTGCGCACGCTGCGGTCGCGCGGGTTGATGAACTTGGAATATGTATCGGCCGTCAGGATCAGCACCTGCTTGCGGATGCCGGCTTCGATCAGGCCCTTGGCCATCGCCAGCGCATACACGTAGCCAGAGCAGCCGAGGTTGATGTCCAGTGCGCCGCACGAGGTGGGCAGGCGAAGGCGCTGCTGCAGGACGCAGGCGCTGCTGGGCAGAAAATGGTCGGGCGCCTGCGTGCACAGGATCAGGAAGTCGATACCGTCGCGCTCGATAGCATGCTCGCTGAACAGCTTTTCTGCCGCATGGAAGGCCAGGTCGCTTGCCGTTTCATCGGCTGCGGCGATATGCCGCTCGGCGATGCCGGTCTTGTCGAAAATCTTTTGCGCCGACCACTCACCCAATTCCTGCGCTAGGGCGTCGTTGGTCAAGGTGGCCTGCGGCAGGTGATAGGCGATGGCGGTAAGTTGGGCGTGGTTCTGCATGCGTGGCCGTTGGGTCAGGTGTCGGTGGCGTCAGGATGGAAAGGCGAAGCTGGCTATCTTCAGGCGGATGCCTGGCCGTGCGCTTGTTCCCATTGCTGGCGGCTGTTTTTCAGGATGTCGATGATCAGCAGGGCCTTTGCCTCGTCCGTGCACATATCTTCCAGGAACATGGCATTGTTGTCGCGTACCCAGGTCAGTGGCATTTCCCACCAGGCAAGTTCCAGCAGTGCGGCGCGCACTTTTTCCGTGAAACGGTAGCGTATCAGGCGCGCCGGCGAGCCGGCATAAATTCCATAGGGTTCTGAGCGGAAATTCGGTGGCAACAGCGAACGGGCGCCGATGACGCAGCCGTTTTCGATCACGCTGCCGCCCAGCACCATCACTTCGTCGCCGATCCAGATATCGTTCTTGATCACCGTATCGGCATACTGCGGCTGTGGCGCATTTTTCAAGCCGCCGCCGAGGATCGACAGCATGTATGTCGAGATCGTGCGCATCTCGTGCTGGCCATTGAGCAGGAAGCGCAGGCGTGAACCACCGGCCACGTACCGTCCCACGCACAGGCTTTGCCGCCCGCTGTCGTATTTCACCAGCGAACCGATGCCAAAACCGGAGCCGCGTCCGATGTAGAAGTGCCCGCTTGTCGGTTCCTGGTCCAGCCAGTCGCGGAAAAATTGGTGGGGCAAGGTGCTGATGGCGCCATCGTCGTAGCCCAGTACCGTGAATTGGGCCGACCACGGATGGTTTTCCGTCACACCGGAAAAATTGGTTTCGGTGGAAATGTTCATCAGGCGACGTTCCGTATCAGTTCTTGTTCCCGTGCGGGGGCGGCGATCATGGCAATAATGGCGTCCACGCTTGCCATCTCCAGGTCCGGATAGATCGGCAGGCAGATCACTTGCGATGCTGCCAGTCGCGCCACTGGCAGGTTGCCATGCGCTGCAGACGGCATCCCGCGGTACATCGGAAAGTCGCTGATCAATGGGTAAAAGTAGCGGCGCGCGTAGATTTCCTGGTCGCGCAGCAGCTGGAACAGGGCATCGCGCGACAGCGGGTAATCGGGGCCGACCAGGATCGGGAAATAGGCGTGGTTGGCCGCCTCGCCTTCGCCTTGCTGCACGCAGGTGATGCCGTCGATGCCGGCCAGCTGCTGGCGATAATGTGCATCGATGGCCTTGCGCTTCTGGCGCGCGCCGTCGATGCCCTTGAGCTGCAGCAAGCCGAAGGCGGCATTGATCTCGCTCATCTTGCCATTGATGCCGGCGGCCACGACCGTGACTTCATCGACGAAGCCGAAGTTTTTCAGGTGGTCGATGCGCTGCTTGGTCTTGGCGTCAGGGCAGACGATGGCGCCACCTTCGAAGGTGTTGAAGATCTTCGTGGCGTGAAAGCTGATGACGGACAGGTCGCCGTGATTGAGCACGCTGCCGCCGCGGTGGCGCACGCCGAACGCATGCGCCGCATCGTAGATCACCTTCAGGTTGTAGTTGTCGGCGATTTTCTCGATGGCTTCGATGTCGCACGGCCGGCCGTAGCAGTGCACGGGCATGATGGCGGTGGTCTGCGGCGTGATGGCTGCCTCGATTTTGCCCGGATCGAGATTCAGGCTGTGCGGCTCGATGTCGGCAAAGACAGGTTTGATGTTATTCCACAGCAATGAATGAGCGGTGGCGACAAACGAATACGGCGTCGTGATGACTTCACCGTTGATGCGCAGCGCCTGCAAGGCCGTCATCAAGGCCAGCGTGCCATTGGCGAACAGGCAGATGTGTTTGACGCCCAGGTAGTCGCACAGCGCCTGTTCCAGTTGCTGGTGGAAGGGGCCACCATTGGTCAGGATCTTGTTGTCCCAAATCGTCTGCAGATACGGCAGGAAGTCTTCCAGCGGTGGCAGCAGGGGCTGGGTCACATAGACCGGCTTGTTTTGTTGATTGCTCATCATAATCCGATCGGCGGGTTGGGCACGGCCACGGGGGCTTCGAACGACACTGGTGGCAAACCATCGCACCAGCGTTGCCAGGCGATGCGCATGGCGTTCTCGAATCCTTCAGCGATCAGTTTCGGCTTGCCCATGGTCGAACGTTCCAAGCGGTGCCGCACGCTGAGGCGGTACGCGCCCAGCAGCAAGGGATTGGCCGCGATGGCCACGCCCTTGCGTACGAAATCGTCGTCATCGGTGGCGATGAACTCTTCCAGCTCGACCTGGCGCAGGATGGACGTGCCGGCGCAGCTGGGCAACGTCGGCCCTGCCACGGTGAGCGTCGGCACGCCCATCCACAGTGCGTGGAAGGTGGTCGTGCCGCCGCCATACGGGAAGGTGTCGAGGCACAGGTCGACGCGGTGGTGCATGGCCATGAACTGGCTCATGCCGGTGCGGCCTTCAAAGGTGAGCCGCTCCGGCGCAATGCCTTCTTCGTTGAACCAGTCCCTTAGCTGCGCCGGCGCCGCCGACGTGGGCATGGCGGCGAGCAGCATGCGGGAATCGGGCAGTGCGCGCAGCAGCCTGGACCAGCGCGCGACTACCTGCCGGTTGATTTTGCTCAAACGATTGAAGCTGCCGAAGGTGAGGTATCCATTGCTCAGCGCGGGCGCGGGCTCGATGCCGGGCGCATATTGCGATGGCAGAAACGGTGCGCAGGCAGGTAGCAGCAGCAGTTTTTCAGTGAACTGGCTGTCGAATTTGCCGGGCGGCGAAAAGAATGGATCGCTCAGATAGTAATCCATCGCTTCCAGGCCCGTGGTGAGCGGATAGCCGATCCAGCTCGCCTGGAGCGGCGCTGGCTTGGCGGCAAACATCAGCAGGCGGTTCTTGCCCGTGTGGCCGGACAGGTCGATCAGGATGTCGATGCCATCGTCGCGGATCAGCTGCGCCAGGTCCGGGTCGGACAGGTGCTCCACTTGGCGCCAGTGGGGAATCAGTTCGCGCAGGCGTTGCGTAACGTCGTCGTTTTGCGCATTGTTATGGTAGGCATGCAGTGACAGCTTGACGCCATCGACGAGGTTTTCCAGTATGGGAATGAGGAAATGCGGTATCGGATGGTTATGCAGGTCGCCCGAGACAAAGCCGACTTTCAGCGTGCGCAGCGGATCGCGGGTATTCTCATGCCCGCTGCGCGTCTCGGCGATGTGCTTCTCGAACGTATCGCTAAAGCGCCGGTGTTCGGCAAACAGCGTCTCGGCATCGATGTCGGCGCTATGCGACAGCAGGAACAGGTAGTTGCTGAACAGGGTTTCCCACAGCGGACAGAGATCGAGACCCTTGCGGCAGGCCGCAAGCGCTTCGTCTATGCGGCCGATATTGCTCAAGGTGGCACTGATATTGACGTAGGCGTCGCGATAGTCGGGCTGGAGCTCCAGCACCCGCTCGTAGCATTCCAGCGCTTTCAGTCTATCGTTCATGAGCACATAGCAATTGCCTAACGCAAAGTGACCGCGTGCGAATTGCGGGTCGATGTCGAGGGCCGCTAGGTATGACTGCCTGGCTTGCTCCAGTTGTTGCTGAGCCTGGTGCGCCGAGCCCCGGTTGCACAGCGCCGACATATTTTTCGGGTCCAGTTCGAGCGCCCGCGCATAGGCCGCACTGGCTTCGTCGTAGCGCCTCAGCTCCTGCAGTGCGACGCCGACATGGTTATGCGCTTCGCTATTATCGGGATCCAGTTCTAGCACGCGGTTGTAGGCGGCAACGGCCGCATCAAAACGCTTGATGGTGTTGTAGTAGTCCGCCAGTTGCCTGTGTGTCTCGGTGCTGTTGGGCGCCAACTCGGTGGCTTGCTGGAAATACTTCAGCGCATTGTCCTTGTCCTCGGCCGCGCCATGGACGATGGCGAGCTGGATACTGGCTTGCGCATCTCCGGGCTGCAGTTGCAGTACGCGAGCACAGTGCTCAAGCGCCGCCGCATAATTCTTTTGTTTGCATTGAAGCAAACCCAGATTGCTCAGCGCCTGGGTGAAATCGCCATCGAGCGCGATCGCCTGTGCATATGCGGCGATGGCTTCCTCCGTCTGGTCCAGTGACTGCAGGGCGCGTCCCAGGTTGTTGTGCAGCTTGGCGTCGCCGCCATGCAATGCGATGGCGCGCCGGTAGCTTGCCACGGCGCCCGCGTAGTCTTCGGCCTCGTGCAGCGCCGCGGCCAAATTGGCATGCGCCGCCGTGGTCTGCGGCGCCAGTTGCAGCACGGCCCGGTAGCTGACGATGGCCGCCTGCCATTGCTGCAGCTCTTGCTGGGCATTGCCCAGGTTCAGATAGATCTCCGCGTCGCCCGGCAGCAAGGCCAGCGCGCGCTGATAGCAGCCGACAGCTTCGGCGCTGCGCTGCATCGCGTGCAAAGTATTGCCGAGATTGAAATGGCCTTTGGCGTAGTCGGGACGCAGCGCCAGCGCTCGCCGGTATGCCTGTTCGGCCTGCTCCAGCTTGCCTTGCGCCTGCAGCGCCGCCGCCAGGTTGCCATGCGCCTCGACAAAGTCCGGATTCAATTCCAGTGCCTGCGTATAGCTGTCGACCGCTTGCTCGTACATGCCCCGTGCTTGCCAGGCGGTGCCTAGGTTGCCATGCGCTTCGGCATCGTTGGGTGCCAGTTGCGCGGTCTTTTGCAGGGCTTCGAAGGCATCCTTGCCCTGTAATTGCAGGGCGGTGCCCAGGACGCTCCAGGCAAAGTCCGAGTCGGGGTAGCGCTGCGTCAGGACGTGGCTGGCCGCTTCCAGCTCGGCATGGTGGCCGGCTTGATACAGATCAATGACGTGCTGCGTTTCCTGCGCTGTCGGCGTACTTGCGATAGCCGTTTCGATGCGGCTGCGCAAGCCCTGCGATTGTTCGTTGTCGAGGCCGCGCGCGATGGCTGCCGTGACGATCTCCAGCGCCTGTTCGCGTTCGCCTGCCTTGAGCAAGCCATCCGCATACGACAGCCAGAACTGACCTTCATCGGGGTTGACGGATAGCGCCTTGTGCAGATACGGCAAGCCGGCCTGGTATTGCCCGACCTGTCCCGCTAGCAAGCCCATATTGTGGTTGGCAATGGCGTGATACGGCTGTACCTGCAAAATCGCCAGGTAAAGCTCTTCCGCCTCGGCATAACGGCCAGCCTGGTGTTCGATAATTGCCTGTTGCAATTCGGCGTCGAGGGGAACTGCTGGGAGGGCGTTTGCGTTCATGGGCGGGGGGAAGGCGAAATAATTAGCAGAGGGAATTGTAACTGCTTGAAGTGCTTCTGAGAAACTTTCCGGGTGGAATTTATCCAGGAACGCTGTCGTAATGCAAACTTGGTGTTGCTGCCCGGTCAAAGCGCGGAGGAATATGATGTTTTTAATAAAAAACAGCGCGCTACCGTGGGGGAGCGCGCTGTCTTCCTGCCAGCTGGCGACGTGGCCGCCATGCATCGGGGCCGAGCTTACATATTCGGATAGTTCGGCCCGCCGCCGCCTTCCGGTGTCACCCACACGATGTTCTGCGTCGGGTCCTTGATGTCGCAGGTCTTGCAGTGCACGCAGTTTTGCGCATTGATCTGCAGGCGTTCGGCGCCGTCGTCGTTTTTCACGAATTCGTACACGCCGGCGGGACAGTAACGCGCTTCCGGACCCGCATACGTGGCCAGGTTGACGTCGACGGGCACGCTGGCGTTCTTCAGCGTCAGGTGGATAGGCTGGTCTTCCGCATGGTTCGTGTTCGAAATGAACACGGACGACATCTTGTCGAAGGTCAGCTTGCCATCCGGTTTCGGATACACGATCTTTTTCGACTGGGCCGCCGGTTTCAGGCATTCATGGTCGCCATGCGAGTGGTGCAGGGTCCACGGCGCCTTGCCGCGGAAGATCAGCTGGTCGATGCCCGTCATCAGGCTGCCCAGGTACAAACCTTTCGACAGCCAGGGCTTGACGTTGCGCGCCACGTGCAGCTCTTCATGCAGCCACGATTGTTCGAAGGCGACAGGGTAGCTCGTCAGTTCGTCGTGCTGGCGCTGTTCGCCCAGCGCGCCGAAGGCCGCGTCCGCCGCCAGCATGCCGCTCTTGATGGCCGCGTGGCTGCCCTTGATGCGGCTCATGTTCAGGAAGCCCGCATCGCAGCCGATCAGCGCGCCGCCGGCGAACACCAGTTTCGGCAACGATTGCAGGCCGCCGGCCGCGATCGCCCGCGCGCCGTACGAGATGCGCTTGCCGCCTTCGAAGAACTTGCGGATTTCCGGATGCGTCTTGTAGCGCTGGAATTCCTCGTACGGCGACAGGTAGGGGTTTTCGTAGTTCAGGCCGACGACATAGCCGACCATCACCTGGTTATTTTCCAGGTGGTACAGGAAGGAGCCGCCATAGGTTTTCGTGTCGAGAGGCCAGCCGCTCGAGTGGATCACCAGGCCCGGCTTGTGCTGGGCCGGGTCGATTTCCCACAATTCCTTGATGCCGATGCCGTACGATTGCGGGTCCTTGCCGGCGTTCAAGTCATACTTGGCCATCAATTGCTTGCCCAGGTGGCCGCGCGCGCCTTCGGCGAACAGGGTGTACTTGGCGTGCAATTCCATGCCCAGCTGGAAGTCCGGGCCCGGCTCGCCGTCGCGCTTGACGCCCATGTTGCCGGTCGCCACGCCTTTCACGGAACCGCCATCGTTGTAGAGGATTTCCGCGGCAGGGAAGCCGGGGAAGATTTCCACGCCCAGGTTTTCCGCCTGCTGGCCCATCCAGCGCACCACATTGCCCAAGGAGACGATGTAGTTGCCGTGGTTTTCAAAGCAGGCCGGCACGGCGAAGCCTGGCGTTTTATAGGCTTTCGTTTCGGTCAGGAACAGGATACGGTCTTCCGTCACCTCGGTGTTCAGGGGCGCGCCCAGTTCTTTCCAGTTCGGAATCAGTTCCGTCAGCGCTTTCGGGTCCATGATGGCGCCCGACAGGATATGCGCGCCCAGTTCGCCGCCTTTTTCCAGCACGCAGACGGACACTTCCTGGTTCTTTTCAGCGGCCAGCTGCTTCAGGCGGATCGCCGCCGCCAAGCCTGCGGGGCCACCGCCGACGATCACCACGTCATACTCCATGGTCTCGCGCGGTCCGTACTGTTCAACTAAGTTATTAGGCTGTGTCATGGTCTCGATTGTTAGTCACTCAATTAGGTAGCAAGGATAGGGAATAAAGCATCATCGGGGAAATTTAAGCACGAGTGTGCTTGTTTTTGACGAGGATTGCAACTTTGGCGCCATTTTGCGTGACATTGCCCCTCGCCGCAATCTAAATCCGGCCATTTTGTGTAATGATGGCGTTTACTTTTGCTCGAGTGCGCTGCGGGGGAATGTGCCCGATTGCCATAGGCACGGCGTAAAGTGTTGTCTAAAATAAAACAGGAGTAGCTCGTGGGCATAGAAGTCAATTTCGAGGGCAAGATTGCCCTGATTACCGGCGCATCGAGCGGCCTCGGCGCGCGCTTTGCGAAAGTGCTGGCCCAGGCCGGCGCGCAAGTCGTGCTGGCGTCGCGCCGCACCGAACGCCTGAAGGAATTGCGCGCCGAAATCGAAGCGGACGGCGGCGCCGCGCACGTGGTGTCGCTCGACGTGACCGACTTCGCCAGCATCAAGTCGGCCATCGCGCATGCGGAAACGGAAGCGGGCCCCATCGACATCCTCGTCAACAATTCCGGTGTCTCCACCACGCAACGCCTGGTCGACGTCACGCCCGAAGATTACTCGTTCGTGATGGACACCAACCTGCGCGGCTCCTTCTTCGTGGCCCAGCAGACGGCCAAGCGCATGATCGCGCGCGCCAAGGGCGACCCGAAGAAACAGCACCGCATCATCAACATCGCCTCGATGGCGGGCTTGCAGGTGCTGCCGCAGATCGGCGTGTATTGCATGAGCAAGGCGGGCATGGTGCACATGACGCGCGCCATGGCCGTGGAGTGGGGCAAGTATGGCATCAACACCAACGCCATCTGCCCCGGCTACATTTCCACGGAAATCAATGAAGATTATTTCGCCACCGAGCAGGGCAAGAAATTGATCGAGATGCTGCCCAATAAACGCCCGGGCAAGCCGGAAGACCTCGACGGCCTGCTGCTGTTGCTGGCGGGCGAGGATTCGCATTTCATCAATGGCGCCATCATCTCCGCCGATGGCGGCATGAGCACTTTCTGATCGTGCGATGGGCGGCGTCGTTGCCTGAGCCGCCCATCGCAGTTGCTTGTTTAATCAATTGATACGGTAAAGAACTCGGCGTCCGGATAGCTCGCGTGGGCTTTGGCCTGGATAATTGCCTGTACTGCCGAGTAAGTGGAGCCGCACACCAGCAAGATGTTTTGTGGCGGCGCTGCATCAGCCCGTGCGGCAGCTTCGCGCTGGACCGGTATCCCCAGGAAGTCCGCGCCCGGATAGCGAGTATCCAGGATACCTTTCACGCGATGGCGTTCGGCCCCCAGCTTGTCCAGCGCTTCGGCCATGAATGCGGACAGCCCCCAGCACCAGATTTCCTGGTCTTTTGGCGCGGACAATATTTTTTGCCGCAGCCGCTCCGCAATGACATCGAAATGGTCGTTGTAGTTCAGTACGGCATTGCTCAGCTGTGGACGGGGAGTGCACAGCACGCGTATGGCCGGCATGCGCGGCGCGCCCTGGGTTTCGAAGGCAATGACGCGGAAACCCGCCTTGTGCACCATGTCCAGCAGGGAGCGGTCGGTAAAATAGTGGTAGTGTTCCAGGCAATTCAATGAGAATTTGAGGGTGCTGGCCGGATGTGCCGTGCCAAAATCGGGCACTTCGATGTAGACCAGGCTGTTGCTGAAGCGGTGAAGTTCCTGCAGCAGCGCGCGGGGATCGTTCAGGTGCTCGACGACGTGGGACAGCAGGAACAGGTTTTTGTCATGCAACTGCTCTTCCAGCCGTTGCGCGATCCTGGCGCCATCCACATTCAAATCCATTTTCATGAAATCAAGCGAGGGGAAGGCGACGCGGTCGACAAAGTCCATGACGGTCGCACGCGGGCGCCCCAGCGCCTGCCGGGCCTGCTCAGCCAGTTCGCCGGGGCCACCGCCAAATTCCACAATCGTGCCATTGACCTGCGTCAAGTCGGCCGCATTTTGTATGAAGGCAAAGCGCACGTCTCCGGCCGAGTGATCGGTTGGAATGGCGACATTCGAGTTGTACAGTACCTCGGCGGGAATGCTGTGTGTCAGCCGGCCATGCCCGCAATCCTGGCACAGATATTGTGCCAGCTCGGTGGCTGGATGCAACAGGCTGGCATGCATCGCACAGGAGGCATTCGTGACCGCCTGCATCGGGCCATGGCAAATCGGGCATGCATGAGCACTTGTGGATGGCATATTGTCAACTTTAAAGAGGGTATTGAGGGAAGGGGGGGAATGCGGTCAGGTGGCGCGTCAATACCCCGTGTGCAGGGCCTCGGCACGCTCTTTTTCATACTTGATAATTTTGAGGACGCGCGAATTGACGAAATAGCGGATGTAGTTCACGGGCGAATAGAAGATGTCCGTCTGCCATTCACCGCACAGCAGTTCCTTGCCCGTGGGGTCATCGGCCGCCTGCACGATGGTATCGGCCAGGATGCGGTCGATGCCGGAGGTGTTCGGGCCGGATTCGTGCCACAGGGAACTGTGCATGATGACAAAATCGCCCGGCTGTAGTTCCGGCGTGACCGTGGGCCACTGCACGTCGAATTTCTCCGGGTTGATTTCACCGGCATCGCCGAGAAAACCGAGTTGATGCGAGCCGACATGGAATGTCATGCCGCCATTGTCGCGGTTTGCCTTGCTGAGCGGCACGAACAGGCTGCATTTATTGAGGTTGCCCACATGGTAGCAACTGTCTTGATGCAAGAACACCTTGCCCGTGCTGAAGCGATCCTTGATGACAAAGCGATGGTTGTACAGTGCGATATGCTCGCCCAGTACTGGCCGCATGGTTTCCGCGAAAACAGGGTGCCGGTACATGGTCGCCAGTGGTGGCGGCAACTGTTCTGATAGTGCAACAGGATTGGCCTGGTTCACATCGCGGCTTTCCTGCAGCTGCGTTGCCTGGAATTCAAGCCAGCTTGCTTGCCATTGCTCAATCGCATCCGCAGGGATCGCATTGCGCATGATAAATACGCCTGCCTTGCGGAAGATGTCGGGATTGAAAACGGGGCCAGACAGTTGATCGAGGATGGCGGTCGAGGGAACGGAAATTTTTTTCATTGGAACGACTTGAATAGGCAAGCCTGAGAGGCAGGGTTTGCTGACTCTTCATCATAACTTGTATTTTTCCTGTGGGCAACGTTTGCTGTTCGCTTTGAGCCCGTCCCTAGCGCTGCAGCTGCAGTCCCACCAGCTTGTGCACCAGCTCGGACGAAGTCGATGCGGCGAACTTGCGCATCAGCTTGGCACGGTGCATCTCCACCGTGCGGGGGCTGAGGTCGATCTGGCGGGCGATGACCTTGCTCGTCTTGCCCTCCACCAGCAGGGCGGCGATTTCGCGCTCGCGCGGGGTCAGCTCCGCCGTCACGGGACGCTTCTCGCTGACGTCCTCGAACGTCCAGATGCCCGCTCCCAGCGGTTCGTTCGGCAGCATGGCGTGGCCCGTGACGTGGCACCAGAACAATTCCCCATTGCTGCGGCGCATGATGCGCTCGTCCGAATAGCGGCCCCTGGCGTTCATGATGGGGATGATGCGGTCACCCGTGCGCAGGAATTCGTCGTGCGTGGGGTAGAGTACTTCGAACGACTGGTCGTCCAGCTGGGCGCGCGCATAGCCGAACATGGCCGCCAGCGCTTCGTTGCAGCTGCGCATGATACGGTTTTCCGACATGCACATGCCCACGGGCGCGTGCAGGAAGATGCTTTCATAATCGATGGCTGACGCGGCGTTCATCTGATACGTATCACTCTCACAGGGGGATGGCCGGCACGGCGCCGGTAGTTCTACGGTATTGTACTTTCCACTCGCGTATTTTATGCTGAGTCGCTGCCTGAGTCATGGACTCCAGCGCTAAGCTTAACAAAAGATAGAGGGACACCCATGAATAAAGTTTATCCTGACGCCGCCTCGGCGCTGGCCGGTATCGTCCAAGATGGCCAGACCATCGCCGTCGGCGGCTTTGGCCTGTGCGGCATACCCGAAGCCTTGATCGGCGCCTTGCGCGATTCGGGCGTGACGGGCCTGACGGCCATTTCCAACAACGCCGGCGTCGACGGCTTCGGCCTGGGCCAGTTGCTCACTACGCGGCAGATCAAGAAAATGATCGCCTCCTATGTGGGAGAAAACAAGGAATTCGCGCGCCAGTACCTGGCTGGCGAACTGGAGCTGGAATTCACGCCGCAAGGCACCCTGGCCGAGAAACTGCGCGCCGGCGGCGCCGGCATTCCCGCCTTCTTCACCAAGACGGGCGTGGGCACCATCGTCGCGGACGGCAAGGAACTGCGCGAATTCGACGGCGAGCAATACGTGATGGAACGCAGCCTGGTGGCCGACGTGGCGCTGGTGAAAGCCTACATGGCCGACCGCGCCGGCAATTTGGTTTACCGCAAGACGGCGCGCAATTTCAACCCGAACGTGGCCATGGCCGGCAAGATCACCATCGTCGAAGTGGAAAAACTCGTCGAAGTGGGCGAGATCGACCCGGACCAGGTGCATACGCCGAGCATCTTCGTGCACCGCATCGTGGTCAACGCGCACCCGGAAAAACGCATCGAGCAGCGCACCGTGCGCACTGAAGCATAAAAAAGAATACGGAGATTATGATGGCTTGGACACGTGATGAGATGGCCGCGCGCGCGGCGAAAGAATTGCAGGATGGCTTTTATGTGAACCTGGGCATCGGCTTGCCGACCTTGGTGGCGAACTATGTGCCGGAGAACATCGAGGTATTCCTGCAGTCGGAAAACGGCTTGCTGGGCATCGGCCCGTTCCCCACGGACGATGAGGTCGATGCCGACCTGATCAACGCGGGCAAGCAGACGGTGACGGCCTTGCCGGGCGCCGCCTACTTCAGCTCGGCCGATTCCTTCGGCATGATCCGCGGTGGCAAGATCAACCTGGCCATCCTGGGCGCCATGCAAGTGTCGGAAAAGGGCGACCTGGCGAACTGGATGATTCCAGGCAAGATGGTCAAGGGCATGGGCGGCGCGATGGACCTCGTCGCCGGCGTCAAGAGAGTCGTCGTGCTGATGGAACACGTGGCCACGGCCAAGGATGGCACGACGTCGCACAAGCTGTTGAAACAGTGCGACCTGCCGCTGACGGGCGTGGGCGTGGTCGACGTCATCATCAGCGACCTGGGCGTCATCGATGTGACGGAAAACGGCTTGAAGCTGGTGGAACTGGCGCCGGGCGTGACCAAGGAACAGGTGCAGGCAGCCACGGGCGCGGAACTGGACGTCTCCGCCGTATAAACGGCTCGTTGCTTGAATCAAAGGGCGGACAGCGATGTCCGCCTTTTTTTTATGCGCCGGCCTTGCCGCGCAAGCCGTCCAGGCTATAGGCGCCGGCGCCCGCCGCCGCGAAGTACAGGAAGGTGAAGCAGTACATGACGGCCATTTCGCCGCCGTTCAGGATGGGCAGAAAGCCGCCTGGCGCGTGCGCCATGAAATAGGCGGCCGCCATCTGGCCCGACAGGATGAAGGCGACGGGGCGCGTGAACAGGCCCACCAGCAGCAAGACCCCGCCGACGAGTTCGATGACGCCGGCCGCGCCCATCACGGACAGCAGTTGCAAGCCGTCGAACATGGCCACGTGCGGCGCGCCGAACAGTTTTGCCGTGCCGTGTTGCAGGAAGAGGAAGCCGAGGATGATGCGCAGCAGGCCCAGCAGGCGTGGGCTCCAGGTGGCGTAGAAGGCGGGCGAGAGGGACATGAGGGACTCCATTCAAAAGGTGGATGCTTCGGTGTCAGGCTTGCATTAACGCAATGTCATTATGCGCGAGCCTGGCGGCTAACAGGTGACAGTACTGTAAAGGTTTTTCATTCATTGATCATCCAATGAAATATTGATGGATGATTTACCATTTGTTGATGATGGCGCGAAGGCTGCGCGCAATGCAAAAAGCCCCGCGGATCGCTCCGCGGGGCTTTTCAGGATGATGTCTCGCTTACTTGACGATATTCACGCTCGGGGCGACATAGGCATCGTCGGTTGGATGGGTCGGATGGGCCAGTTCGCTATGCAGCTTGTCCATGTCCAGTTCCTTTTCCCATTTCGACACGACGATGGTGGCCACGCCATTGCCCACGAAATTGGTCAGCGCGCGGCATTCGCTCATGAAGCGGTCGATGCCCAGGATCAGCGCCATGCCGGCCACGGGGATGGTCGGCACCACGGCCAGGGTGGCCGCCAGGGTGATGAAGCCGGCGCCCGTGATGCCGGAGGCGCCTTTCGAGGTCAGCATCGCCACGCCGAGGATGGTCAGTTCCTGCCAGATGGTCAGTTCCGTGTTGGTGGCTTGCGCCACGAACAGGGCCGCCATGGTCATGTAGATGTTGGTGCCATCCAGGTTGAACGAATAGCCGGTAGGCACGACCAGGCCGACCACCGGTTTCGAGCAGCCCAGGCGCTCGAGTTTCTTCATCAGCGCCGGCAGCGCCGATTCCGACGAGCTCGTGCCCAGCACGATCAGCAGTTCTTCCTTGATGTACAGCAAGAAGCGGCCGATGGAGAAGCCCGTGTACTTGGCGATCAGGCCCAGCACGACGAAGACGAACAGGAAGCAGGTCAGGTAGAACGAACCCATCAGTTTCGCCAGCGGAATCAGCGAAGCCAGGCCATATTTACCGATGGTAAAGGCCATCGCGCCGAACGCGCCGATCGGAGCGACTTTCATGATGATGTTGACCATGCCGAAGATGGCATGCGACAGCTCGTCGATCAGCTTGGTGACGGGACGGCCGCGTTCGCCCAGCAGGGACAGCGAGAAGCCGAACAGGATGGCGATCAACAGCACTTGCAGGATGTCGCCCTTGGCGAAGGCGTCGACGAAGGTCTTCGGGATGATGTTCATCACGAAGTCGACGGTGCTCATGCCTTCGGCGTGCGTGTATTGCGCGATCGACTTGGCGTCCAGGTGAGCCGGGTCGGCGTTGAAGCCGGCGCCCGGTTTCAGGATGTTAGCAACCAGCAAGCCGATGGCCAGCGCGAAGGTGGAGACCACTTCGAAGTACAGCAGCGCCTTGCCGCCGACGCGGCCGATTTTCTTGACGTCCTGCATGCCGGCAATGCCGGAGACCACGGTACAGAAGATCACCGGGGCGATGATCATCTTGATCAGTTTGATAAAGCCGTCGCCCAATGGTTTCATGTCGACGGCGTTCGAGGGGTAGAACACCCCCAGCAGCACGCCAGCCACGATGGCGAACAGCACCTGTACGTACAGGATTTTATAGAATGGTTTTTTCACGAGTGGTCTCCTCTTGCGGGTTGATGCTGCGATCATCCGCCCATTGCTGGGCTGGCTCAATTGTGGATAACCGCAGATATGCATTTTCGCTATATCGGGTATTGCGCCATGCTGGACGTGTTGCGGCGCAGCATTTCAGCCGTGCGCTTGGAGCATTGCCCGCGCTGCGCTACACTGCCGTAGCGTCGCGCGCGGGACACCCCATGGCAGGCAGGAAGCGGTGCTCTTTTTATATCGAATAAGGAAATCGCATGATCGAAGCGAGCATCAAGTCAGTGCAATGTATCTCCCCCGCAGGCTTGCACACCATGTCGTACAAGGAGTGGGGCGCGGCGGACAATCCGAACGTGCTCGTCTGCGCGCACGGCGTGACGCGCGTGGCCGACGACTTCGACAGCCTGGCGCGCGCCATGGCCAGCGATTACCGCGTGATCTGCCCCGACGTGGTCGGGCGCGGGCGCTCGGGCTGGCTGGCCAACCCGCAGTTTTACCGCGTGCCGCAATATGTGAGCGACATGGTGACCCTGCTGGCGCGCGTGCTGGCCAACGGCGAGCGCCAGACGGTGGACTGGTTCGGCACCTCGATGGGCGGCTTGATCGGCCTGGGCCTGGCATCGTTGCCGAACAGCCCGATCAGCAAGCTGGTGCTGAACGATATCGGTCCGACCCTGGCGCCGGAAGCCTTGCAGCGCATCGGCGACTACATCGGCCAGGACCTGCGTTTCGAAACGTTCGAGCAGGGCGCCAGGTTTGTGCGCGACGTGTCCGCCAGCTTCGGCCCGCACACGGACGCAGAATGGCATAAACTGGCGGTCGATGTGTTGCGGCAAGACAAGGACGGCCACTGGCGCCGCCACTACGATATGGGTCTGGCCATGCCGTTCCGCTCGGCCACGCCGGAATCGGCGGCCAGCGACGAAGCCATGCTGTGGGCCGCGTATGACGCCGTGCGCTGCCCCACCTTGCTGGTGCGCGGATCGGAATCCGATCTGCTGTCGCACGAGACGGCCACGCGCATGCTGGGCCGTGGTCCGAAGGCGGAACTGGTGGAAATCGCCGGCGTGGGCCATGCGCCCACCTTCGTCCACGACGACCAGATCGCCATCGCCCGCAAGTTTTTGCTGGGCAAATAATAATCAGTAACGCTGTACAGATTTTGAAACAACCGAAGGTAAAAGCATGGAAATTACACGACTGCACGTAGGCAAACGCCTCTCCGAAGTAGCGATACACAACAACACCATCTATCTGGCCGGCCAGATCGCCGAAGACACCACGCAAGGCATCGTCGGCCAGACGCGCGAAGTGCTCGGTCACGTCGACCGTTTGCTGATGGAAGCGGGCAGCGACAAGACGTGCATCCTGTCGTGCCAGATCTACATCGCCGACATGAAGGATTTCGACGGCATGAATGAAGTGTGGGACGACTGGGTCGCATCAGGCCACACGCCGCCGCGCGCCACGGTGGAAGCGAAACTGGCCAATCCGGCATGCCTGGTTGAAATCGTCATCATCGCCGCAGAACGCTAAGTCATCACGTTAATAAGTTGAAGGTATCACATGGTTTCCATCTCGGCCCCGAATAGCGTCACCTCGGAACAACTGGTAGAGGGCTTGAGTGCGCCGGACAGCGCGCGCGTGCTCGATGCGCTCGCGTATGCCACCGAAGCCTATGGCGACAAGCAAACCTTTGCCGGCCGCTCCGCGCTGGAGTTCGCTATCGGCGTGGCCACCACCCTTGCTTTCCTGCGCAGCGATGCGGAAACGCGCATCGCCGGCCTGATGTTCGAGCTGACCCTGTTGGCCCCGGACACGGCGGCCGATATCGAGCCGCGCTTCGGCAAGCAGGTATGCGACCTGGCGACAGGCGTGCGCCAGCTGATCCGCTTGCGCGCGCTGACCCAGGCGCAGCACGGCAGCGCTGGCGGGCGTGGCAAGAATGCGGCGCAGCAAGCCGTAGCCCAGGTGGAAACCTTGCGCAAGATGTTGCTGGCGATGGCTTCCGACATGCGCGTCGTGCTGGTGCGCCTGGCCGCCTGCGTCACCACCTTGCGCTATTTCGCTGAATTAAAGCTGTTCAACGAAATGACCTATGAATACGGCAAGGAAACCTTGGACCTGTACGCGCCGCTGGCCAACCGCCTCGGCATCTGGCAGTTGAAGTGGGAACTGGAAGACCTGTCGTTCCGCTTCATCGAACCGGAAGCGTACAAACGCATCGCCAAGATGCTGGAAGAAAAGCGCATGATGCGCGAGGGTTTTGTTTCCTCGGCGATCCTGCGCCTGCAGACGGAACTGGCTTCGGCCGGCATCCAGGCCGAAGTGTTTGGCCGCCCGAAACACATTTACAGCATCTGGAACAAGATGCGCGGCAAGGAGCTGGACTTCACGGCCCTGTACGACGTGCGCGCCTTCCGCGTCATCGTTGCCGACGTGAAAACTTGCTACACGGTGCTGGGCGTGGTCCACAATATCTGGACCCCCATCCCGAAAGAATTTGACGATTACATTTCGCGGCCGAAACCCAATGGCTATCAGTCGCTGCACACGGTGGTGACGGCCGAGGATGGCCGTCCGCTGGAAGTGCAAATCCGCACGAATGAAATGCACAGCTTTGCCGAATACGGCGTGGCCGCGCACTGGCGCTACAAGGAAGAGGGCGGCTCGAACTTTGCCGGCCAGAAATACGACGAAAAGATCGCCTGGTTGCGCCAGCTGCTGGCCTGGAAGACCGAGGTGGCGGACGCCGTCGTGGGCCAGGAAGAAATCCAGCGCGAATGGGTGGAAAAGCTCAAGTCCGCCGCCCTGGACGACCGCATCTTCGTCATGACGCCGCAGGCGCGCGTGCTGGAATTGCCCGTGGGCGCCACGCCCGTCGATTTTGCATATCACCTGCATACGGACGTGGGCCACCGCTGCCGCGGCGCCAAGGTCGACGGCATCATGGTGCCCTTAAATACCCAGCTGAAAAACGGCCAGACCTGCGAAATCATCACGGCCAAGGGCGCGCCGGGCACGGCCGGGCCGTCGCGCGACTGGCTCAGCGCCGGCTACGCCGTCAGCACGCGCACGCGCTCGAAGATCCGCGCCTGGTTCCACGCCATCGACATGCAGGAAACCCTGGCCCACGGCCGCGCGCTGGTGGAAAAGTCCTTGCAGCGCGAAGGCAAGACGGCCGTCAACCTGGAAGCGCTGGCGCAAAAGCTGGGCTTTGCGAAAGTCGACGAACTGTTCTTGTCGGTGGGCAAGGATGAATTCAGCCTGCGCCATGTGGAGCAGGCGCTGCACGACAATGGCGAAGTGGTGGTGCCGGAAGACGCGGTCCTCGTCGGCAAGAGCCGCGCTTCCAGCGTGGAGCAGGGCGCCAAGTCCGGCGTGCTGGTGGTGGGGACGGAAGGCTTGATGACGGTGCTGGCCAAGTGCTGCAAGCCGGCGCCGCCGGACAGCATCGTCGGTTTCGTGACGCGCGGCAAGGGCGTCTCGATCCACCGCGCCACCTGCAAGAATTTCGAGGAAATGCGCGCCAAGGCGCCCGAGCGCGTGATCTTCACGGAGTGGGGCAGCACGGGCGGGCACGACACCGTGTACCCGGTCGACATCTTCATTCTCGCCGGCGACCGCCAGGGCTTGCTGCGCGACATCTCCGAAATCTTCTCGCGCGAAAAGATCAACGTGATCGGTGTCAACACCCAAAGCGCCAAGGGCCAGGCCCGCATGACGTTTACGGCCGAGATCAGTTCGACGGCGCAGCTGTTAAAAGCGCTGAATGTGATCAAGGACGTCAGTGGCGTGCTTGAGGCAAGAAGAAGTTAGCTTATCCGTGGGAATCCGGCCCGGATTCCCACGTCTCCCTGTCAATGCGTCTTGTCGCTCGCATGCAGCCCCGCCATCGTGGCCGTCTCCGGCTGCAAGGTGATGTGGTCGATGCCATGCTTGGCCAACAGCATCTTCTTGATCGCGCGCAAGACCTTCGGCCACTGGTCGAGGTGTTGAATTTCCACGTGGCCGATCAGGGCCGGCTGGCCCGGCGACATGTCCCACACGTGCAGGTCGTGCACGGAAATCACGCCGTCCACCTGTTCCACGTCCGCACCCACCTGGATGTAGTCGATGTGCATGGGCACGCCTTCCATCAGGAAGTGGTAGGACTCGCGCAGCACGCCAAACGTCGACTTCAGAATCAGCAGCGAGACCAGCACGGACAGCAGCGGGTCGATCTGCATCCAGCCCGTAAAGTAAATCACGGCGCCGGCGACGATGGCGGCGACTGAACCGAGCAAGTCGCCCATCACGTGCACGAGGGCGGCGCGCGTGTTCACGCTTTGCTTGTCCTTCGACAAGACCCACGCCACCACCACGTTGATCGCCAGGCCGATGAAGGCGACGATGAAGACCATGCCGCCCTTGACGGGTTGCGGGGCGGAAAAGCGCAGCACGGCTTCATAGCAGATCCAGCCCACCACGCACAGCATGGCCAGGCCGTTGACGAAGGCGGCCAGCGCCTCGGCGCGGCCAAAGCCGAACGAGTGGCGCGGCGAAGGCGGGCGGCGCGCGATGAGTTGCGCCAGCAGGGCCAGGCCCAGCGCGGCCGCGTCCGTCACCATGTGGCCCGCGTCGGAAATCAGAGCCAGCGAATTGGACAGGAAACCAGCGACCACCTCGATGCCGGCAAACGACAGGGTCAGGCCCAGCGCCCACGCGAGGATGCTCTGGCTGCGCCCCTCGAAGGAATGGGTGTGCGCGGCGTCGCCTTTCCTGTGGGCGTGCAAATGGGTGGCGTCGTGTTCGGTGGAGTCGTGCATCTGGGACATGGAGTGCTTTAGGGAATGAGGTTGCCGTCAGTGTAATTGAAAAGCAACAAGGTAGTCGGCACGACAAAAAAACCCGCAGGCCCGGAGGCGCTGCAGGTTTTTTAGCAAGGCAAACAAACTTACTGCGTCGCCGTCTCGCCAAACTTCCCTTCGCGGAAGTCCTGCACGGCCTGGAACACTTCCGCCTGGGTATTCATGACAAACGGGCCATATTGTGCGATCGGCTCGTTCAAGGGCTGGCCGGCGACGAGGATCACGCGGCCGCCTTGCGGCGCCTCAATGCGCACGCCGTCGCTGCCCGGCGTGTTGGCGAAGATCGCCATGCGCAGGGCCGGCACGGCCTTGCCGTCGACCTGCACTTCGCCACGGAAGGTGTAGAGGAAAGCGTTATGGCCTGGCGGCAAGGGCTGCTCGAAGCTGGCGCCGGCCGGCAAGTCGATGTCGAGGTACAGCGGTTCCGTCAGTTCGCGCTGCACGGCGCCCGTCACGCCATGGCTCTGGCCGGCGATCACTTGCACGGCCACGCCCGCGTCCGTCGTGTAGCGGGGGATTTCCTCGCTCGTGAAATCGCGGTACCACGGCGTGCGCATCTTGTCGCGCGCGGGCAGGTTCAACCACAGCTGGAAACCTTCCATCACGCCGGCTTCCTGCTCCGGCATTTCCGAGTGGATCACGCCGCTGCCGGCCGTCATCCATTGCACGCCGCCCGACGTCAGCAAGCCTTCGTGGCCCGCACTGTCCTTGTGGCGCATGCGCCCCGTGATCATGTACGACACGGTCTCGAAGCCGCGGTGCGGATGCTCGGGGAAGCCGGCGATATAGTCGTTCGGCTGGTCGCTGGCGAAGTTGTCGAGCATCAAGAACGGGTCGAGGCGGCGCTGCAACTGCTGCGTCAGCACGCGGTTGATTTTCACGCCGGCGCCATCCATGACGGCCTGGCCGGCGATCACGCGCTCGACGGCGCGTGGCTTGTTGACGGTGGTGATATCGCTCATTGTTCTCTCCTCTAGGCCAGGACGGCGCCACTGCGCCGCCCCTTTTCACTACTGTGATTACACCAGGATGGCGTTGATCTCGGCGTCCGCCTGCGCTTGCGCCTTGGCCACGGCTTCCGGGCCCATGCCCATGCCTTCCGAATACACGTATTGCACGTCGGTCAGGCCCAGGAAGCCGAACATGGTGTTCAGGTAAGGCACCTGGCTATCGTTGGCGCTGTCGCGGTGCAAGCCGCCGCGGGACAGGCCCACATAGACTTTCTTGCCGGTCAAGAGGCCAACGGGGCCGTTTTCCGTGTACTTGAAGGTGACGTTGGCGCGGGCAATCGCATCGAACCAGCTTTTCAGTTGCACGGTGATTCCGAAGTTGTACATCGGCGCGCCGATGACGATGACGTCAGCCGCTTGCACCTGCGCAATCAGCGCATCGTCCAGGGCGATGCGGGCCGCTTGCTCCGGCGTGCGCTTGTCGGCCGGCGTGAACAGCGCTTGCAGGGTCGGCTCGTCGAGCACCGGGTGCGGCGCGGCGGCCAGGTCGCGGCGCACCAGGCTTGCTTGTGGGTTGGCCGCTTGCACGCGGGCGACGATGGCGTCAGCCAGGCGGGTCGAGGCGGAACCGGTGCTGCGGGCGCTGGAATTGATTTGCAGGATGTTCATCTTGTTTTCTCCGTTGTCAGGTGTGTTGCGATGGATGAACTATAGCAATTCCAAAAAACATCCGGAAGCCGTTAAAATGGATAACATTAATCCACTGATGGAACAATCGAGTGTAAAGGGAATATATGGATATCGATCCCGGAGATTTGCTGCTGTTTGCCCGCGTCGTCGAATGCGGCAGTTTCTCGCGCGCCGCCGTGCGCGTGGACTTGCCCAAGTCGACCCTGTCGCGGCGCATTTCGCAGCTGGAAGCGAAATTGGGCGAACGGCTGCTGCTGCGCACCACGCGCAAGCTGGCGCTGACGGAGTTTGGCGCCAGCCTGCTCGAGCATGCGCGCAAGGTGGTGGAAGAAACGGAGGCGGCCGGCGCGCTGGCGCAGCACCGCCAGGCGGGACCCAGCGGCTTGCTGCGCATGTCCATGCCGGCCGATTTCGGCGATGCGCTGATGCGCCAGGTGCTGGCCGAATTCGTGCGCCGCTATCCGGCCATTTCGCTGGAACTGGACTTGTCGGCGCGCCGCGTGGATTTACTGGAAGAGAACTTCGACCTGGCCATCCGCATGGGCAACTTGCCCGACGACGCCAGCCTGTCCGCGCGCCGCGTGGCTTTCAGCACCCTGGCTCTGTATGCCTCGCCGCAATACACGAGCGTGCACGGCTTGCCCGAGCATCCCGACGATCTGTACGGCCACGATTTATTGAGCTTGCCACGCGCCGTGCATGGTCTCGTGCACTGGACTTTGATCCGCGGCAAGACGACGTGGGAACGGGACTTGCCTGTGCGCCTGCTGGCGAACTCGCCGGAATTGCTGGTGCGCATGGCGTGCACTGGCGTGGGCATCGCGGCCAGCACGGACCGCTTCGCCAAGGCCTACGTGGCGACGGGGGAATTGGTACGCGTGCTGCCGGAGTGGAGTTTCCCGCTGGTCACGGGCTGGGCCGTGTTTCCCGGTCGGCGCTTGATGCCGGCCAAGACGCGCGCGTTTCTCGATTTGATGGAAGAGATGTATCGGACCGACGCGCCCGTGTAGGCGCGCGTCCAGATACTTTACTTGGGCACGTTGCCCATGACTTCGCCCAGCTGCACGGGGCCGGCCGGCTGCCAGCCGGCATTGAATGCCACGGTGTCTTTGGGGAACAGCATGACGACGGTGGAGCCGAGCAGGAAGCGGCCCAGTTCTTCGCCTTGCTTGAGCACGACGTTGTCGTTGGCATAGCTCCAGTCGCGGATATCACCCGTGCGGGGCGGGTTGACGACGCCGTGCCAGACGGTGGCCATGCTGCCGACGATGGTGGCGCCGACCAGGGTCATGACGAAGGGGCCGTTGGCCGTGTCGAACACGCAGACGACGCGCTCGTTGCGGGCGAACAGGCCGGGAATGCCGCGCGCCGTCGTCGGGTTGACGGAAAACAGTTCGCCGGGAACATAAATCATGCGCGTCAAGCGGCCGTCGCACGGCATGTGGATGCGGTGGTAGTCGCGCGGGCTCAGGTACAGGTTGGCGAAGCTGCCATGTTCGAACTGCGCCGCCAGGGCCGCGTCGCCGCCCACCAGGGCCGTGGTGCTGAAATGGTGGCCCTTGGCCTGGAAGATCTGGTCCTTGTCGATCGTGCCGAACTGGCTGATGCGGCCATCGACGGGGCAGACGTAGTCGGCCTTGGCCAGCGGACGCGCATCGGGGCGCAGCGCGCGCGTGAAGAAATCGTTGAAGCTCGTGTAGTGCGTGATGTCCGGGTCCAGCGCCTCATCCATGTTGACGTTGTAGCGGCCGACGAACCAGCGGATCAAACGCGTGGTCATGGCGCCGCCCTTGGCGCCGGCGATCCGGCCGGCAAAATTGGTCAACGCTCCCTTGGGCAGCAGGTATTGAGGCAAAACGGCAAGACGGTCAGACACGATGGGAAGCCTTTGACGGGGTGATGGGAACAATGATGAAAACGCATTATAGCGGCGATGTGGCGCGCAATGATATGCACCGTATGCAAGGGCGCATATGGCAGCCGGCCGCCGAATTTAATTTGCTGTAGGAAATATTTTCAGGAAACTGTGCCACTCGGAAAAAATTGCAGCACAATACGGCGGCCTGTTTTTTAGCTTTTAGCCATTTTTATTCAGCCAACTTTTTTTAGCCAGGTCATGATGCCACGCCGTTGCCTTCGCCTTACCGTCCTTTGTTCCGCCGTTTTACTTGCCTGGAATGCCCAGGCCCAGCAATCCGAAACGCCCGCTGCCGACGCCGCCGCTGCGCCGCTGAAGGCCGAGAAGGCCGAAAAATCCGCCGCGCCCACCATGCAAACCGTCGAAGTCAAGGGCAGCGGCTACGATCCGCGCCGCGACGATACAGCCAGCAAGATGGTCGTGGGCAGCGAGGAAATCCTCAAGTATGGCGACACGAATGTCACCGACGTGCTCAAGCGCCTGCCCGGCATTACCGTGTCCGGCGCGGCCGGGCGTTCGGGCGGCGAAATCCGCATGCGCGGGCTGGGCAGCGGCTACACGCAGATATTGCTCAATGGCGAACGGGCGCCGGCCGGCTTTTCGCTCGACACCCTGTCGCCCGACGTGATCGAACGCATCGAGATTTTGCACGCGGCCAGCGCCGAATACAGCACGCAGTCGATCGCCGGCACCATCAACGTGGTGCTGAAAAAGGCCGTCAAGACGGCGCAGCGCGAACTCAAGCTGGGCGTGCAGGGCAGCGACGTGAGCTTTTCGCCCAGCGTCAATGTGCAGCTGTCCGACCGCGATGGCAATTTCTCGTATTCGCTGGCCGGCTCGCTGTTCCGCTATGACTACCATTACGACAATCCCGGCCTGGAACTGGGCTACGCGCCCGATGGCCGGCAAAACCTGCTGCGTCGCACGAACGGCACGGGCGATGGCCGGCCGGAAGGCATCAACCTGTCGCCGCGCCTGAACTGGGTGCTGGCCAATGGCGACAACGTGACGGCGCAATTCTTTTTCAACGGCGGGCGCTCGAACCACCGCAACGTCAGCCGCGCGGAAACAGAGCAGGGCTTGCGCCCCGACTACGACAGCAACACGGGCAGCTCCAGCAACCACAATGCCTTCGGCCGCAGCGACTTGACGTGGATGCACAAGCTGGCTGGCGGTGCCCGGCTGGAATTGAAAGTGGGCGCCTCGGCCGCCCGCAACACGTCCGACAGCCTGCAGCAAGGCTTTATCGATGGGCGCGGCCTGGCGCTCGAGCGCAAGGTGGGCGTGAAGGCGACGGAAAACGGCGTCAGTTCGACCGGCAAGTATTCCACGCCCTTGCTGCCCGGCCACGCCTTGTCCATGGGCTGGGATGGCGCCTATACGCAGCGCGAGGAAACGCGCCGGCAGCGCGAAGCGGCCTTGGGCGCGTCGGGTACACGCGCGCCCGTCAACAGCGACGAAGGTTTCGACGCCACCATCGAGCGCCTGGCCCTGTTTGTGCAGGACGACTGGGAAATCAGCCCGCGCTGGTCGATGTATGCGGGCGTGCGCTGGGAAGGCATCGACACGCGCAGCGCGGGCGACACCTATGACGAAGTGAATCAGCGCACCAGCGTGTGGAGTCCGCTGCTGCAAACCCTGTGGAAGTTGCCTGATACCAAGGGCGACCAGGTACGCCTGGCCCTGACGCGCACCTACAAGGCGCAGCCCACGTCGAGCCTGATTCCACGCCGCAATACCTCGACCAACAACAGCCAGACGGACCCCGACCGCGAAGGCAATCCGTATTTGAAGCCGGAGCTGGCGCTGGGCATCGACGCCTCGTACGAGCACTACTGGGCCGAAGGCGCCTTGCTCAGCGCGCGCGCCTCGGCCCGCCGCATCGATGGCTACACGCGCCAGGGCTTGCTGTTCATCAATGACCGCTGGGTGTCCACGCCCGTCAACGATGGCCGCGCGAATACGCAGACACTGGAACTGGAAGCGAAGTTTCCGCTGCGCGCCGTGCTGGCCGCGCCCGTGCCCGCCATCGACTTGCGCGCCAGCATCAGCCGCAACTGGTCGCAGGTGGAGCAGGTGCCGGGGCCGGACAACCGGCTCGACCAGCAAACGCCCGTCAGCGGCAACTTCGGCCTCGACTACAAGACGCCCGATGGCGTGCTGACCACGGGCGGCAGTTTTAATTTCCGCAATGGCGGCCCGGTGCGCATCACCGAGCGCCAGAGCGCGTACACCTCGCCGCGGCGCGACCTCGACATTTATGCGCTGTGGAAATTCGATGCGAAGAACCAGCTGCGCCTGGCCGTGTCGAACTTGCTGGCGCAAGACTTCGAAAGCGACACCATCTATGCGGACGCCAGCGGCACGATACAGCGCAACAGCATTTCGCCCAGTTCGCCGCAGGCGCGCGCGACCCTGGAAATGAAGTTCTGATCGTGATGTTTTCGTGCTGAAAACCCCGGCCGGCATCCCCGCTGGCCTATAATCTCGGCAATCGCGCGCACGGCCCCTCCGTGCGCGCCACCTTTTCATTTGCCAAGATTGCCTTCCCCATGACGTTTTCCTCCCTCGGCCTGATCGATCCCCTGGTCCGCAAACTCGATGAGCTCGGCTATGCCAAGCCCACGCCCGTGCAGGCGCAGGCGATTCCTGCCGTGCTTGCCGGGCGCGACCTGATGGCCGCCGCCCAGACGGGCACGGGCAAGACGGCCGGCTTTGCCGTGCCGTTGCTGCAGCGCCTGATTTTGGAAGGCGTGGTGGCGCCCCAGTGCGTGCGCGTGCTGGTGCTCGTGCCCACGCGCGAACTGGCCGAGCAAGTCTATGCCAGCTTCCGCAGCTATGGCGGCAACTTGCCGCTGCGCAGCTTTGTCGCCTATGGCGGCGTGCCCATCGAGCCGCAGGTCAGCAAGCTGCGCAAGGGCCTCGACGTGCTGGTGGCCACGCCGGGCCGCCTGCTGGACTTGCAGACGCAGGGCGCCGTCAAGTTCGAGCAGGTGCAGACCCTGGTGCTGGACGAGGCGGACCGCATGCTGGACCTGGGCTTCGAGCGCGAGCTGGACTTGTTGCTGATGAGCATGCCCAAGCAGCGCCAGACGCTGCTGTTCTCGGCCACCTTCTCGGACGCCATCCGCGCCATGGCGAAAACCATGTTGAAGGATCCCGTCTCGGTGGAGGTCAGCGCGCGCAACAGCACCGTCAAGGCCGTGAAACAGTCGGTCATCGTGTGCGACAAGAAACGCAAGCCGGAACTGTTTTTGCACCTGTTGAAGAAAAAGCGCTGGGGCCAGGTCCTGGTCTTCGTCAAGACGCGCAAGGGTGTCGAGTTGCTGGTGCATACCTTGCTGGAGAAGGGTGTGCGCGCCGATGCGATTCATGGCGACAAGACCCAGCCAAACCGCCTGCGCGCGCTGGCCCGTTTCAAATCTGCCGAGGTGCAGGTGCTGGTGGCCACCGACGTGGCCGCCCGTGGCCTCGATATCGACCAATTGCCCGTCGTCGTCAATTTCGACTTGCCCACCGTGGCGGAAGATTACATTCACCGCATCGGCCGCACGGGCCGCGCGGGCGCCTCGGGCGAGGCGATCTCGCTCGTCTGCGCCGACGAGGTGGAACTGCTGTCGGCCGTGGAAGCGCTGACGCGGCAAACCCTGAAACGCAACGAGGAGCCGGGTTTCGAGGCCGAGCACCGCGTGCCGGGCACGTCCGCCGGCGGCACGATCCAGAAGAAGGCCGTGAAGGTGCTGGCGCCGAAGGCGGCCGAGCGGGCGAAAAAACGCCGCTTCTACAAATAATCGGCGAAGTTGGCCAGGCAGGGCAAGGCGCGCAGCACGGATATGCCATTCGTGCCATCATGCGCGTATGACCCCGATACCTTTGTTCCCGCTCAATACGGTGCTGTATCCCGATGGCTATCTGCCCCTGCAGATATTCGAGGTACGCTATCTGGACATGATACGTCAGTGCATCACGGGCGAGCAGCCGTTCGGCGTGGTGCAGTTGCTGGACGGTGCGGAAGTGCGCAAGCCTGGCCAGCAGGAAACCCTGGCGCCCGTGGGCACCCTGGCGCGCATCGTCGACTGGGCCGCCCCCCTGTCGGGCTTGCTGCAAATCAAATGCATGGGCCAGCAGCGCTTTCACATCGTTTCCAGCGAACAGATGAAGCACGGCTTGTGGATGGCGCGCATCGAAACCTTGCCACCCGATAAAACCATCCCCATCCCGCAAGAGCAGCAGAACGTGGCCGACGCGCTCGGCGCGCTGATCCGCACCTTGCAGGAGCAAAAGATTCCACCCGAACAAATGCCCTTGCAGCCGCCATACCGGCTCGACGAGTGTGGCTGGGTGGCGAACCGCTGGTGCGAGCTGCTGTCGCTGAGTGCCATGCAGAAACAGCTTTTGCTGAGCCAGGACAATCCCGTACTGCGCCTGGAACTGGTGCAGGATATGCTGACGGAAAATGGTTTGCTGGAAGAGTAAAACGCGCGATGCCGCATGTTTGCACAAGGTTTCGTTGTGCAATAGCAATTTCTATTGAGAAATACTTTACGCTTTGCCGCCGCTGGCATAAGATAATGCCCCTGGGCAAGATTGCCCTGGGCAACATTCAAGAGTAGACGACATGGCAAAAACAAGCGCGGAACAGATCAATGCGGCAATGGATGCGATGGCGGGCGAAGGCCAGGCCATCACGGTGCGCGCCTTGCGCGAAAGGCTGGGCAATGGCGCCTGCCTGGGCACCATCAGCAAGCTCTTGCAGCGCCGCAAGGCGGGCGCGCAGCGCCAGATCGCCGCCGCCGCCGAGCTGTCGCCCGTGCTGCAGCAAGCCATCCTCGATTATGTAGGACAGGAATTAAGCGCCAGCCACAGCGCGCATGAAGCCGAGATGAACGACAATCAACAGGAATTGATGGACCTGGCCAGCGAGAACGAGCGCCAGCAAGAGTTGCTCGACCAGCAGGCCGGCGAGCTGGAAACCTTGCGCGAGGAACTTGAACGCGAGCGGCAAGTGGCGAATCAGGCCCGCACGGACCTGGCCAAGGCGCAGCTGCGCCTGGAAGGCTTGCCGCGCCTGGAAGAGGCGGCCGAGCAGGCGCGCATGGACCTGGCCAAGGCGCAATTCAAGCTCGAAGGCATCCCCCGCCTGGAAGAGGCCGCCGAAGCGGCGCGCGCCGAACTGATCCAGGCCCAGCTGAAGCTGGAAAGCCTGACGCGCGTGGAAACGGAACTGGCGGCCGCGCGCCTGGAACTGGAAGCGGAACGCGAAGAGCTGGGCGAAACGCGTGCCGAACTGGACGAAGAGCGCACCTTGCGCATCAAGGCGCAGCAGTTCATCGTCGATCCGATCTTCAAGACGCCTGTCTGAGGACACCTGACCAAACCTGCTGCGCGTCGCGCTTTGCGGCCTGCGATGCTCACCGTACTGGAGTACGGTTGCGCTTCTTAGCCACAAATCACTGCCGCTCGCGACGGTTTTGCCAGGTATCGATGCGTCGTAGGGAATCTCTCATGCGTGCTGCACGGGCCTTGCTGGCTTAAAATGGCGCACTGTCGCGCCATGCCGCGCGACGCCTTGATCGCAAAGAAGGTTTATGTCCGTAGAAAAAGAAGTGCCGCTCCCGCTTGCGGCCGCCCCCCCATCGCCGCGCGCGCTGCCGCCCAGGCCGCCGGCTGAATTCAGTTCGCCTGAAGCGGCCTTGGCGCGCAAGCTGGCGCGCGCAGCCAAGGATGCGCAGGTGCGCGGCGTTACCTCCATCGACGCCATGCGCGTAGCCATCAAGCAGGCGGCGCGTGACTTGCCCGCCATCACCGAGGTGCCGCGCCTGGCCATGCTGGATGCCGCCGCCTTCCGCGCACGCGCCGCGCTGGGCTTGCCATTCCTGATGCGCGGGCTGGTGCAACGCTGGCCCTTGTCCCGGCTGGAGCCGGACGTCTTGCGCGAACAGTTCAGCCACGTGCCCGTGCGCGCGCGGGTGGGCGACTACATCAACACGGCGTTCGCGGCCGACCGCGCCATGCAGGATATGTCAATGGGGCAATACCTGGACCTGGTGGCGGAGGGCAAGTACGCGTTGCCGCCGTACCTGGGCAACCTGGAATTGCGTGAGCTGAACCGTTTGTGCCACTGGCCCACGTATTTCGACAAGATGGGCCCGCCGCGTTTCTGGGTGGGGCCGGCCGGCACGGTGACACCCTTGCATTGCGATTACGACGACAATATCTTCGCCCAAGTGTGGGGCCGCAAGCGCATCATGTTATCGCCGCCGCACCACGACGCATTCCTCTACCCCAGCGAAGCGAACGCCATCCTGTTCGGTTCGCCTTTCGACCCGGAAGCACCCGATTTCGAGCGGTTTCCCCTGGCGCGCCAGGCGACCATGATCGAATGCATCGTCGAGCCGGGCGACATGCTGTACGTGCCCGCCGGCTGGTACCACCAGGTGCGCGCGCTGACGTTTTCGCTGTCGTCGAACCGCTGGGCCAGGGCCGTGCCGCTGGCCGTGCAGGGGGACGTGGTGCTGCGGCGGGCCGAGGCTTAATCTGATGGCGCGATGGCCTTGCCATCGGCGCGCAGGCGCTTCGGCCGCCACTCGCTGAGGATGCCAGCAGCGATGATCAATATCCCTCCTACGATGGCCAGCGCGGGCAGGCGTTCACCGGCAATGCGCCCGATCACGCCCGCCCACACGGGCTCGCCCGCATAGATCAAGGTGGCCTTGGTGGCGGAAATGCGCTTTTGCGCCCAGTTCATCACATATTGAATCAAGGCGCTGGCGCAGCCCAGGGCCAGCACGCTGAAGATGAACGTCTTGCTCAGGGCTGGCGGTGCTTCGCCCATGACGGGCATCAGCAGCAGGGCGATCAGGGACGCCGTGGCCAGCTGCACGATAGTCACGCGCAGGATGTTCAGCTGCGGCGAGACGCGGCTGATGAGGATGATTTCCAGGGCGATCGCGATGGCGCCCACGGCCGTGATCAGCTCACCCGTGCCAAAACCCATGCTCAAGCCATCCGTGCCCGTGAGCAGCAGCAAGCCGATGAAGGCCAGCACGACGGCCGCCCACATGGCAAGGTGGGGCCGCTGCTTGAAGACCAGCCATTGCACCAGCGGGACGATGGGCACATAAAAGGCCGTGATGAAAGCGGACTTGCTGCTCGTGATATACATCAAGCCATAGGTTTGCAGCGCATAGCCGCCGAAGATGCTCACGCCGATGGCCATGCCCGTCAGCAACTCCGCCTTCGTCAGCTGGCGCAACTGGCCCCGGCAAATCAGGGCGCCGATGCTGGCGGCCACGGCAAAGCGGGCGGCGACAAAGGCCAGCGGCCCGCTGACCGTCATGGCATGTTGCACCACGAGAAAAGTGCCGCCCCAGATGAAGGTGATGGCGATCAGGGCCAGTTCGGGCATGCCGAGGGCGGGCAGGGGACTTGCGTGTGTTTTCATGGGGAGCTATGCTATGAGCAAAATATTTCCCATCATAATAGGAGCAATATATTGCGCAGTCAAGTCGAGGCCGGTGGCGTGCTGGAACACCTGGCTAAAAATCTGCGGCGCTTGCGCCTGGCCGCCGGCCTCAGCCAGGATGAGCTGGCGCGCAAGTCGGGCCTGAGCCGGCGCATGGTCAACGGCGTCGAGGCGGGCGGCACCAACATCAGCCTGGCCAACCTCGACCACGTGGCCGCCGCCTTGAACGTGGCCTTCGTCGACCTGGTCCAGCCGCCGCGGCAGCCGCACGACAGCTTGCGCGTGCTGATGTGGCAAAGCGTATCGCAAGCGAGCCAGGCCGTGCTGCTGGGGGCGGCGCCCGCCAGCCGCCAAGTGGAGCTATGGTCGTGGATACTGGCGCCGGGCGAGCGCTACGATGCCGAGCCTGACCCGGCCGGCTTCAGCGAAATGCTGTATGTGCTGGAAGGAGAGCTGCAGTTGCAGCTGGAGGCCGGGACGAGAACGCTGGCCACGGGCGATTTCTTTGTGTTCAGCAGCGCGCAAGCGTACAGCTATGTCAACGTTGGCACATCCACCTTGCGCTTTACGCGCAACGTGGCCAGCTGAGGGAGCCTACGCCAGGCCGCAGCCGATGAGGAGCAGCATCGGCCGTTCGCGCTCTTCCGCCAGGGCCGGCTGCAGGGCGACTTGCTCTTCGCTGGGACCCCATTCTTCCACATGGTCCAGCTGGAAACCCGTTTGCAGCAGCGCATTGATGGTCGTGCCGAGCGTGCGGTGCTGTTTGATCACGCCGGGCGCCAGCCAGTCCGACACGCGCGGGCCTTGCTGCTGGTAACTGTCGACGGGCCAGTGTTTGCGGCCTTGCGCATCCGTCAGCCAGCCGGGCTGGCGCGGGGCCATGAAGATCGGGTGCTCGATGGAAAACACCAGCTTGCCGCCCGGCTTCAGGCCGTGGCGGATGGCGGCCAGCAGGGCGTCAAAGCCGGCGATGTAGTGGAAGGCCAGCGAGCTGTAGACGAGATCGTAGCTGGCGGGTGGCAAGGCCAGTTGTTCCAGGTCCAGCCGGGCATAGCTGGCGGCCAGATGCTCGCCCATGGCGCGCGCCTGCGCCAGCATCTTTTCCGACACGTCCACGCCCAGCACGGATGTCGCGCCAGCCTCGGCAGCCCAGCGGCAGAACCAGCCATAGCCGCAGCCCAGATCCAGCACTTGTTTCCCTTGCAGCGCGGGCAGCATGGCGCGCAGGGCTGGCCATTCGGGCGCGCTGTCGAGGCCGCCGATTGAGCGCGGCAGCTGGCTGTAGGCCGTGAAGAAGGCGTCGTTGTCGTAGATATTCTGTGTCATGTGTCTGCTGAATCCTTGTTGGCCGCGCGCTTGGCGTGCCCACCCCGCTGCGCCCGGTAAATGCCCGCGTGGCCGGAAAACAGATAGGCCACGACGCAGGCGATGGCCGCGTACACACCGATCTCGGCGCCGAACAGTTCCATCGCCATCAGGGTCGAGGCGATGGGCGTGTTGGCGGCGCCCGCAAACACGGCAACAAAACCGATGGCGGCCAGCAGGGTGACGGGCTGGTGCAGCAGCGGACCCAGCGCATTGCCCAGGGTGGCGCCGATGAAGAACAAGGGCGTCACTTCGCCGCCCTTGAAGCCCGTGCCGAGTGAAACGATGGTGAACGCCATCTTGCCGAGGAAGTCATACGCGGGCAGCGGCCCTTGCAGGGCCTCGACGATGGTGGGAATGCCCAGGCCGATATACCTGTCCGTGCCCAGCAGCCATACGGCAAGCGCGACGATGAGACCGCCGGCCAGCGGGCGCAGCGGGGCGTAGGCGATCTTGCGTTTCATCCAGCCGCTCAAGCCGTGCGTGGCTTGCGCGAATACTTTGCCCGTGATGCCGAACAGCACGCCGGCGATCACCATGGCGCACAAGGTCCAGGTTGAAAGGGCGGGAATCAGCGGCACGGCGTAATGCGTATGCTGGACGCCCCACAGCAGGCCCACCTGGTCGGCGATGACGGCAGCAGCCAGGCAGGGCAGCATGGCTTCATAGCGCAGGCGGCCGATGGCCAGCACTTCCAGGCCGAAGAGGGCGCCCGCCAGCGGCGTGCCGAAGACGGAGGCGAAGCCGGCGCTGATGCCGGCCATCAGGATGATGCGGCGGTCTTCATTATTCAATCGAAACATGCGCGTGAGCTGGTCGGCCAGCGCGCCGCCCATCTGCACGGCCGTGCCTTCGCGCCCGACCGAGGCGCCGAACACATGCGAGATGACGGTGCCGCCCAGCACCAGCGGCGCCATGCGCAGGGGGATGATTTTTTTCGGGTCGTGGATTTCATCGATGAGCAGGTTCGCGCCGCCTTCGACACTGCTGCCGTAGCGCAGATACAGCCAGCCGACGGCAAAGCCCGCCACGGGCAGCAGCCAGATCAGCCAGGCGTGCGCCAGGCGCGTGCGCGTGGCCCAGTCCAGGGCGAACAGGAAGCCGGCCGAGGCCGACCCTGCCAGCGCGGCCACGATGGCCGCGAGCAGCAGCCATTTCAACAGATGCTTCAACAGATCGGCGAGGGCGCTGAGGCGGTGCATAGTGCATCCAGTCCAGGTTGACGGTTGGGTGTTTCCTTACAGGCCCAGCTCGGCCACCAGCGCCTGGCCGATGGCGCGCTGCTCGGCCAGGATGGCGCGCAGGTGGTGCGGGCGCGTCTTGACATTCGTCATGACCACGCGCAACACGTTGGTCGGGCCGGGGTAGCGCGTCGATTCGAGCACAGTGCGCGACACAAAGCTGTGGCCCTGCGCCTTTTGCCGGTTTTGCAGCTTGGCGTTGAGCGTGTTCAGCTGCTTGTTCAGCTCGGTCGCCGCGTCCACCTGCTCGCTGGCCAGCAAGGCTTCCATGCGCTGGCGCAAGTGCGCGGGCACGTAGCGGTAGGTCAGAATGAAGGTGTCGGAGCGCGTGACGAGCTCAAAGTCCTGCTGGTCGGCCAAGAGCTGCTGCAACTGGCCGGACAAGGTGGCCGCCTGGCGCAGCAAGGTCGTGTAGCCGGACACACCGAGCACCTTGAACGAGGTCCACAGTTTCAAGGCGTCGAAGCGGCGCGAGCCTTCCAGCGATGTCTGGCCCAGGTCGCCCGAGTTGTCGCGCAAGATGTAGTTGGCGTTATGTTTCAGCAAGTTCAGGCTGGCGCCGTCCTTGAACAGCACCATGCTTTGCGCCATCGGCACCCACAGCAGTTTATGCCCGTCGATGACGACGGAGTCGGCCAGGGCAATCCCGTCGTACAGCGCGCGGTACTGTTCCGCGATCAACAGCGCTCCGCCCCAGGCCGCGTCCACATGGAACCAGATGCTTTCCCGCGCGGCAATGGCCGCCATGGCGGCCAGCGGGTCGATGGCGCCCGTTTCCGTCGTGCCGGCGATGCCGATCATGGCGACGACCTTGATCTTGCGCAATTTCAAATCGGCAATCGTCGCTTCCAGCGCGGCGACGTCGATGCGGTTGTCGCGGTCGACGGCCACCAGGTGCAAGGCGTTTTCACCGAGGCCCAGGGTCGCCAGCGCCTTTTTCACGGAATAGTGGCTGCGGGCCGAGCCGATCACGGCCAGCCCCGCATAAGCGGATTCCTGCATGGCGGCAAACAAACCGCGCTTGCGCGTGCCGGGTAATTGTTTCTCCAAGGCCACCGCCAGCGCCGTCAGATTGCCCATGGTGCCGCCATTGACGACATTGCCCAGCGCGCCGCTGGTGGCGGCCATGGCCTGCGTGTAGACGGCGTCCGGCAACTGGTACACCTGGCGGTGCAGCCAGCCGAGGATCTGCTTTTCGATCAGGGTCGACACGTACGCCGTCTCGATCTTGACCTGGTTCTGGTTCAGGGTGGCAGTAAACGCTTCGGCCAGCACGCTGATCCAGGGCAGGGCTTGCGTCATGTGGCCGATGTATTGCGGATGGTTCAGCTGGGCCGTATTGGCCAGCACCGTGGTGTCGAGTTCTTGCAGGAAATCCGCCACGGCCATGCCGTGCGCGGGCAGGCGGGTATCGGACAGTTGCGTCAGCAGTTCCGCATACGGCGTGTGCGGGTACGGCGTGTCGCGTTCGGCGGCCAGCCAGCCGCCCAGCATGCCCAGCGCCTGCCGCAGTGGGGCGGGGGCTTGTTGCAGCGCATCGATGGAAAAATGCTGCTGCAGCAGTTGTTCGACAGGGGTATCGGTCATGGCGCGGTGTCTCTCTACGGATTGCTGATGCCACGGTGACAAACGAATTGCGCCCAGGCGAAAGCGGGATTTTACCCGACTCCGCCTGGGCGCATCAGTTTGCTATATCAGTTTGCTATTGCTGCTGGCGATCAGAAGTAATTGAGGCCCAGCGCCGACTTGACTTCATCGGCCGTGCGGGCCGCCACTTCGCGTGCCTTGAAGGTGCCTTCCTTCAGCATCTGGATGACCTGGCCCTTGTCCTTGGCGAACTCTTCGCGGCGGGCGCGGATCGGCGCCAGCATTTCCTGCAAGACCACGTCCAGGCGCTTCTTGACGATGCTGTCGCCCAGGCCGCCGCGCACGTAATGGGCTTTCATGTCGGCCAGCGCCGCTTTTTCCGGGTCGAACGCATCGAGGTAGGTAAACGCGATGTTGCCTTCCAGGTGGCCCGGGTCTTCCACGCGCAGGTGCAGCGGGTCGGTATAGACTTTTTTCACGGCGGCCGTGATTTCGGCGGCGGTCGCGCCCAGGTTGATGGTGTTGCCCAGCGACTTGCTCATCTTCGCCTTGCCGTCGATGCCGGGCAGGCGGCCGATGTCCGGCACCAGCGCCTTGCATTCCATCAGCACTTCGCGGTTGTACATGCGGTTGAAGCGGCGCACGATTTCATTCGTCTGCTCGATCATCGGGATCTGGTCTTCGCCCACGGGCACCACGCCGGCTTTGAAGGCCGTGATGTCGGCCGCCTGGCTGGCAGGGTAGGTCAAAAAGCCGGCCGGGATATCGCGTTCGAAGCCGCGCAAACGGATTTCTTCCTTGACGGTGGGGTTGCGCTCGAGGCGCGCCACGGTGACGATGTTCAGGTAGTAAAAGGTCAGCTCGGCCAGTTCCGGGATTTGCGACTGGATGAAGACCGTGGTCTTGCTCGGGTCGATGCCGACGGCCAGGTAGTCGAGCGCCACTTCGACCACGTTGCGGTGCACCTTGTCGATGTCATCCATATTGTCCGTCAGCGCCTGGGCGTCGGCCAGCATGATGAATTGCTTGTAGCTGTTCTGGTAGGCGACGCGGTCGCGCAGGCTGCCCACGTAGTGGCCCAGGTGCAAGGGGCCGGTGGGGCGGTCGCCCGTCAGGATCACGGATTGCGAGGCGATGGCGGCAGCCGACAGCGGCGCGGCCGGGGTATTCTCGGTGTCGGGGGTATCGGGAGTGTTAGGCAAGCTCATCAAGTTTCCTTTTGAGCCGCCTGCATCGGGGATGATCCAGGCTGAGCCTGTTACGCCACCGATCGAGGCGGCGTGGATCAAATTCACATCACTATGCAGTGGCCGCGCGAAAGTGAGCGGGACCACCAATTCAAGCAGGCGTGTTGTGACGGGATAAATTTCATGGCGTTATGGTTGCAGTTCGTGCGCGTTCTGTCAAGTTGCGCCCGGATTTATCTGCTGCGCCGCGTCAGCAGCTGGCCTATTGCGGAACTTGCTTTCCGGGTACTATTGCCGTTCGGCCACTTTTGCGTGGCATGAATCATTGGAGAACAGTATGCGCGTGTCGTCCCCCGTCCGGCTCACCGGCCTGGCCCTGCTTGTGAGTTCCCTGTTTGCTGCGCCCGCGATGGCGCAAACGCCGCCGATGGCGCCCGATATCGGCGCCAAGCTGGTGATGCCCGACATGAATGACTACGTCAAGCGCGTGGTGATGATCCCCATGCGCGACGGCGTCAAGCTGTACACGGTGATCGTCGTACCGAAAGACGCGCAAAAAGCGCCGATCATGCTCACGCGCACGCCGTACAATGCGGCCCGCCGCGCCCAGCGCGCGAGCAGCCCCAGCATGCTGGCCACCTTGCCGCAAGGCGACGACACCCTGGTGGAGAATGGCTATATCCGCGTCTTCCAGGACGTGCGCGGCAAGCATGGATCGGAAGGCGACTATGTGATGACGCGCCCGGTGCGCGGCCCGCTCAACCATACCAAGGTCGACAACGTCACGGATGCGTGGGACACGATCGACTGGCTCGTGAAGAATATTCCGGAAAGCAATGGCAAGGTGGGCATGCTGGGTTCCTCGTACGAGGGACATACGGTGCTGATGGCCCTGGTCGACCCGCATCCGGCGCTGAAGGTGGCCATTCCCATGAGCGCCATGGTCGATGGCTGGCGCGGCGACGACTGGTTCCATAACGGCGCCTTCCGCATGCCGAGCCTGTCTTACCTGGCGTGGCAGACGAGCGTGCGCGGCAACGGCGAAGCGCCCGCGCTGGGCGTCTATGACGATTACGAGGCGTATTTGCGCATCGGCTCGGCCGGGGATTACGCGAAGAAATTCGGCATCGACAAGCTGACCTACACGAAAAAGCTGTTCGAACACCCGGCCTACGACAGTTACTGGCAGGAACAGGCGCTGGATAAAATCCTCGCGAAACGCCCCTTGATCGTGCCGACCATGCACGTGGTGGGGCAGTGGGACCAGGAAGACATTTATGGCCCCTACGCCACCTATGCGGCGATGGAGGGACGCGACAAGCGCAACAACCTCAATTACCTGGCCATCGGCCCGTGGCGCCATAGCGGCGTCAACTATGACGGTTCCAGCCTGGGCGCCTTGAAATTCGACGGCGATACGGCGCGCCAGTTCCGTGAAAAAGTCATGCAGCCGTTCCTCAACCAATACCTGAAGGATGGCGCGCCGGAGGCGAACACGGCGCCCGTGGTGTCGTACCAGAGCGGCACGAACCAGTGGCAGCGCCTGCGGCAATGGCCGCTGGCCTGCGAGACCTGCGACACCAGGCTGACGCCGATCTACCTGCAGGACGGTTCCAGGCTGGGCTTTGCGGCGCCATCGGGCGCTGCGGATGCGGCGGAAGGCGCCTTCGATGAATACGTGGCCGATCCCGCGAAACCCGTGCCGTTCGTGCCTCGTCCCGTGCGCCTCGGCGATGGCGATCAGTGGAAGCCATGGCTGGTCAGCGACCAGCGCGGCTACAGTGACCGCACGGACGTGCTCAGCTATGTTTCCGAGCCCTTGAAAACGGCCGTGCGGATCGCCGGCGCACCGGTGGTCAACCTGTTCGCCTCCACCAGCGGCACGGATGCCGACTGGGTGGTGAAACTGATCGACGTGTATCCGGATGAAGTGCCGTCGCAGCCGGCCATGGGCGGGTATCAGCTGGGCGTGGCGATGGATATCTTCCGCGGGCGCTACCGCGACAGCTTCGAGCACCCGACGCCTATACCGGCGGGCAAGGTGGAGCGCTACCGCTTCGCTTTGCCGAACGCGAATCACGTCTTCCTGCCCGGCCACCGCATCGCCGTGCAAGTGCAGTCGAGCTGGTTCCCCCTGTACGACCGCAACCCGCAAAACTACGTGCCGAACATCTTCCTGGCCGACCCAAGCCATTATAGAAAGGCCACGCAGCGCGTGTACCACGCGACAGGGGCGGCCAGCGCGATCGAGTTGCCGATGGCGCCGCTCGACGCGCGCTAGGCGGCCCGCATGAGCACTGCCCCCGCCGCGATCAGGCCGATGGCCAGGTAGCGGCGGGGGCTGATTTTTTCGCGCAGGAACAGGGCCGCGATGGCGATGGCGAATAAAATCGACGTTTCGCGCAGGGCCGCGATGGCGGCCACGCTTGCCTGCGTCATGGCCCACAGGGCCAGCCCATACGAGGCGAGGGTGCCGACACCGCCGATGGCGGCCAGCCGCCATTGCGTTTGCGCATACGCAAGCAGGTCGGCGGGGCGGCGCAGCAGCGTCCACAGCAATAGCCCCGTACCGTTCAAGACAAAAATCCACATGGTGTAGGCGGCAGGCGCGCCGGACAGGCGCACGCCGATGCCGTCGATCAAGGTATAGCTGGCGATGACGCAGGCGTTGCCCAGCGCGAATGCCGTGGCGCGTCCCGTGTTTTTCCGCGCGGCGGGCGTGGCGGGCGGGCGCGCGGCGAAATACAGCGCGAAGATGCCGGCGCAGATGCAGGCGACGGCGCCCATCTGCATGGAAGACAGCCGCTCGCCGATCAGCGGCCAGCTGGCCAGCGCCACGATGAGCGGCGCGCTGCCGCGCATCAGGGGGTAGGCATGGCTCATGTCGCCCGCCTTGTAGGCGGCCGCCAGCAGCGAGTAATAGGCCAGCTGCGCCACGGCCGAGGCGGCCAGCCAGGGCCAGCTGGCGGGCGCGGGAGCATCGACAAAGGGCAAGACGGCCAGCGAGATCAGGGCCGCGCCCACGCAGACGAGTACCGTGCTGAGAAAGGTATCCTTGCCCGACTTGACGATGGCGTTCCAGCTGGCGTGCAACAGGGCGGCGAACAGGACGACGGCGACGACAAAACCGGACATGCAAGCCTTAGCGCGGACGGATGCTGAGCGAGAGCAATTCCTGGCGGTGATGGCGCTGGAAGGCTTCCATCACGTTGCCCGAGCGGCCCGCCTTGTCCAGCAGGTCGCGCAGGGTCGCCTGGTCTTCCGCCGTGAGCGACTTGCGCGACAGGTAGACGCCGCTCATGCCCCATGGTAATTCCGGCAAGGCTTCCAGGCGCAGGCGGTCGGCCAGGCCATACACGCGCGCATCGTTCTGCGCCACGCCGGCCAGGATGGTGGGCGCCATGATGGTGGCATCGATGAAGCCGCTTTGCATCAGGCGCGCCACGGACAGCGCGTCGACTTCGTAGAACAGGCGTCCCTGGCTGCTCAGCTCCTTCGCCAGCGCCTGGTACGGTGCGCCATAGTCGTAGCCGCGCACGAGCGCCACGCGCAATTCGCGCCGCTCGATCAATTCCTGCATGGTGTTGATGGGCGCGCGCGCGCCCTGCAGCGAAATCAGCAGCGGACGGCTGCCCAGCATGGGAATGAACAGGCCGTGCTGGTCGCGCCGCAAGGTGCTGCTGGCCGGGATCAGCAAGTCTGCCTTGCCCGCCTCGAACATCGCTTCCAGGCGCGCACGGGGCACGGCCGTGAAGATGAAATTGCAGCCCAGCTTGGCGCCCATGCTGCGCAGCAAGTCGGGATAGATGCCGCTGATGGTGGCGCCAGTGACCACCACGCTGGCGCCGATGGCCGAGACGGGTACCTGGATGTCGCGCGAGCATTGTGCGCCCGCCAGCGACGGCAGCGCCAGCGCCAGCATGGCCACGCTTCGGCGCCAGGCGCTGGAATAAAAGTCAGTCATACCCATCCTTGCTCACCATCGTATCGCGGGCGTTGGCAACGTCCGCTTGATTATCCCATTCTCGCCTATTTATTTCTCAAATGCAATATTATCCTGCCGACTACTTTGTGGTGGAAACCGCAAGTCTTGTCTGGCGTTGCGCCTTGAAGTAGCGCCAGGCCACCACGATGCCCAGGGTTTGCATGATGGCGCACAGGAAGAAGGTGCTGCCGATGCGCCAGTCCTGCGGCGGCAAATGGCTCACTTCACCGAGGATCATGCTGCCGAGCAAAGGCATGATGATAATGCCCAGGCTGCTGATCGATTGCAGGGAACCCATCAGTTCGCCCTGTTCGCTGGCGTTCGATGACTTCGAGATGATGCCTTGCAGGGCCGGTCCGGCGGCGAAGGCCAGCAGGTTGCACAGGATCAGCGCATACATCATCCAGCCCTGCGTCGCCAGGCCGTACAGCAAATAGGTGAGGGCGCCCGACGCCATGCCCAGCAAGGACAGCCGCACTTCGCCAAAACGCTTGATGAGTATGCCCAGCAAGCCTGCCTGCACGACGGCCGCGCACAGGCCCACGCAGAACAGGGCGATGCCGTTCTGGCGCGGCGTCCAGTCGAAGCGGAAATGCGTGTACAGCACCCAGGTGGTGTTGAGCATCATTTGCGCGAACGTCATCAGGCCGAAGGCCAGCACCAGGCCGCGGATTTCCACGCGGCGCACCAGCTTCAGCAGGGCGGCAAACGGATTGATGCGCGCCAGGGTGAAGGGCGCGCGGGGGCCGGGCCGCAGCGATTCGGGCACGCAGAAATAGCCGTAGATGAAATTGGCCGCCGACAGGCCCGCCGCCACGTAAAACGGCAGGTGCAGATTGATCTCGCCCAGCAGTCCGCCCAGCATGGGCCCGCAAATGAAGCCCAGGCCAAAGGCGGCGCCGATCTTGCCGAAACTCTTGGCGCGGTTGTCGGGCGTGGAAACGTCGGAAGCGTAAGCGGACGCGACCGACATGCTGGCCGACGAGACGCCGCCGATGATGCGGCCGATGAACAGGCAGGCCAGGTTCGGCGCCCAGCCCGTGGCGAGGAAGTTGATGCCCATGCCGGCCATCGAGTACAGCAGCACGGGACGACGTCCCACGCGGTCGCTGATGGCGCCCAGCATGGGCATGAAGATGAATTGCAGCAAGCCGAACACGGCCGCCATGATGCCGTACCAGAACGCTTGCTCATCCTTGCCGCCGACAAAGTCGCCGATCAGGATGGGCAGCACGGGCACCACCAGGCCGATGCCCAGCATGTCGATGAAGACGCAGACGAGGATGAAATTGAGGTTGCCGGCGCGCGCGGGCGCGGCGGCGGACGGGGATAGGCTGTCGGGGCTGGTTTTATCGGACATGCATGCTTTCGGCGCGTTGGCAAAGCGCCGGCGCGTTGCAGGTTCCTGCTGGCGCGCGGCGCGATAGCTGAGGCTTGCATTATAGACAGCATGGGCCATGCTGGCTATCGCCACCCATGTCAGTGCGCAATGCCCCATTCGTCGGCAAAGGCGGCGCGGAAATCCGTCAGCACGGCCAGCCGCTGTTCGGCCAGGGCGCGGCCGGCCGCCGTCTGCATCTTGCCGGGCAGTTTGTCGAGCTTGGTGACGATATGGTCGAGCGCATACGCCTTGTCGTCGAGTTCGCGATGCTGGGCCAGCGGATCGCTGCCATGCGCCAGCGCGCTCTCCATGCGCGCGGCCGTGTAAAACAGGCGCGCCAGCCCCACGGCGCCCAGCGCGTCGATGCGGTCGGCATCCTGCACGATTTGCGCTTCGATCGTGTGCGGCGGCAGGTTGGCGGAAAAACTGTGCGTCTCGATGGCGTGGGCCACGCCGGCCAGTTTCTCTGGTGGAAAATCCAGTTCCGCCAGCTGGCGGCAAGCCAGCGCGGCCGCCTGGCGCGAGGCCAGGTGGCGCTCGGGATGGTTTTTCGGCAAGTTGACCAGGTCGTGCAGATAGCAGGCGGCCATCACGGTGAGGGCGTCCGCCTGCACATGCTCCTGCAGCAGGACACAGGCATTGCGCCAGACACGGTGCAGGTGGTTGAGGTCGTGGGCGCCGTCATCGCCCAGGCCGGCCGTGGCCAGCGCCAGCAGGCGTGGCTGCCATTGAGAAAGCAAAGAGTGCATGGTGCAAGGTCGTAAAAAGCAGGGGCCGCCAGTGTGGCATAAAACGCCGCCGCGTGCGGTGGCAAGCCTGGCACTGCTGCGTGCCGTATTCACCACACAACTTGCATTCTTGGAAAGATCCAGTCAGCTGATCGCTCTTTTTTAGTGCATGTAAAATTTACATGGGGTAACATTGCCGCACGGAAATTAGAGGCATAAGCTAATTGCGAGAAAGTATTTGCACAACATACCAGTGGCGGCCGTTCCATCATGTATGGCCCGTCACGTCCAAGGCTAGCGCGCAGCGTGCCTTGGTCTGCGCCCCAGGCGAGTTAACGAAAGGATTATCATGAACACCAATTCCAGCGACACCGGCGCAACCGTTGCCAAGGCTGCCGAATACCTGGCCTTTACCCTGGGCCAGGAAGAGTATGGCATCGACATCCAGAAAGTCAGCGAAATCCGCAGCTATGAAACGCCGACCCGCATCGCCAACGCGCCCGAGTTCGTCAAGGGCGTGGTCAACCTGCGCGGCATCATCGTGCCCATCGTCGACATGCGCATCAAATTCAACCTGGGCACGCCCAGCTATGACCAGTTTACCGTCGTCATCATCCTCAATATCGGCAACCGCGTCGTCGGCATGGTCGTCGACCGCGTCTCCGACGTCACCACCCTGATGCCGGAACAGATCAAGCCGGCGCCGGACATGGGCCGTTCGATCAACACGGAATACGTGATCGGCCTGGGCACCATTGACGAGCGCATGCTGATTCTGGTCGATATCGACCAGCTGATGTCCAGCGCCGACATGGGCTTGATCGAAAAATTGGCTGCTTAAATTCTTGCGGAAGGTCAGTCGGCCAAGTTTGTAGGAAACAATTGACCCCAAGCATTGTTTGCTTTTTCTGCAAGGCGCACGCTAGCGCATTTCCTGGCGCACGGTTCAGCCGAACCGTGCGCCAGTTTCACTTGAGTTTCACTTTTTACGCCCGTTTCGCCACGTCAGCCAGCCAGCAGCAGCGCGAAACTGCCAGCTTGTCGCCATGGCGTCAGGCTCTTTAGGATAGTCACATGAATGTATTACGCAACGTCAGCATCGGTGTCCGCCTCGGACTCGGTTTTGCCGTGATTTTGCTGTTTTCCATGCTCATTACGGGCATCAGCGTCTGGCGCCTGCACGACGTGGCCAGCGCCACGCGCGTCATGATGGAGCAACCGCTGGCCAAGGAACGCTATATTTCCGACTGGTATGGCCGCATCGACAGCGCCGTACGCCGCACCATCGCCATTGCCCGCAGCAGCGACACGTCGCTCAGTGGCTATTTCGCCGAAGAATCGAAAGTCTCGTCGTCCAGCTCGGCGGAGCTGCAAAAGAAAATCGAGGCGCTGATCGACAAGCCCGAGGAAAAAGCCATGTTCGCCGGTTTGCTGGAGCAGCGCAAGGTGTACATCGGCTCGCGCGACCAGGTCTACAAGCTGAAGGGCGAAGCGCAGGTCGAGGCCGCCAACGAGGTGTTTGAAAAGACGTTCGTGCCGGCCGCCGCGAAATACCAGAAGATGGTCTCGGACTTGCTGGAGCACCAGCGCGCCACGATCGACAAGACGGCGCGCGAGATCGACGCCGTCGCCAATACCAGCCGCAACCTGATGTTGGCGCTGGCCGCGCTGGCGCTGGCTTTTGGCGTCGTCTGCGCCTGGGTCTTGACGATGGGCATCGTGCGCCCCCTGCGCACGGCCGTGGACATCGCCCGCAAGGTGGCCGATGGCGACTTGACGGCGCAGATCGACGCCAGCGCCAGGGATGAAACCGGGCAGCTTTTACTCGCGCTGAAGGACATGAACACGAGTTTGCTCAACATCGTCGGCGAAGTGCGTGGCGGCACGGACAGCATCGCCACGTCGTCGACGCAGATTGCCGCCGGCAACCAGGACCTGTCTTCCCGTACGGAAGAGCAGGCCGGTTCCCTGGAAGAGACGGCGTCCTCGATGGAAGAGCTGACTTCCACCGTGAAGCAGAATGCGGACAATGCGCGCCAGGCGAATCAGTTGGCGGCCTCGGCGGCGCAAGTGGCCGTCAAGGGCGGCGAAGTCGTGGCGCAGGTGGTGGGCACGATGGAATCGATCAATGCGTCGTCGAACAAGATCGTCGACATCATCAGCGTGATCGACGGCATCGCCTTCCAGACGAACATTTTGGCCTTGAACGCGGCCGTGGAAGCGGCGCGTGCGGGCGAGCAGGGCCGTGGCTTTGCCGTCGTGGCGTCCGAAGTGCGCAACCTGGCCCAGCGTTCGGCCAGCGCCGCGAAAGAGATCAAGACCCTGATCGGCGCTTCCGTGGAACAAGTCAATGCGGGCAGCATGCTGGTGGCGCAAGCCGGTTCGACCATGAACGACATCGTCGACAGCGTGCAGCGCGTGAGCGACATCATCACGGAAATCACGGCGGCCAGCAGCGAGCAAAGCGTGGGTATCGACGAGATCAACCGCGCCATCGGCCAGATGGATGCCGTGACGCAACAAAATGCGGCCCTGGTGGAAGAGTCGGCGGCGGCCGCCGAATCGATGCAGCACCAGGCGCACAAGCTGGCGCAGGTCGTCAGCGTGTTTAAATTGAATGGCCAGCAGGCAGGCGCCGGCGGCTTGAAACGCCCGGCTGCGCCGCAAACGGCCTTGCGCATCGGCACGCGCTGATGCCGTCGCGGCTGCCTCGTGCAGCCGCTGTCCCCTTCGCTATTCCCTTTTTATATAGTCTGGTTCCGCTTTTTTAGGATATTCACATGAATTTGTTAAGAAACGTCAGTATTGGTGTGCGCCTCGGCCTGGGTTTTGCCGTGATCTTGCTGTTTTCCATGCTCATCACGGGCATCAGCGTGTGGCGCTTGCACGACGTCGCCATGGCCACGCGCACCATGATGGAATTGCCGCTGGCGAAGGAACGCTATATTTCCGATTGGTACGCGAAGATCGACAGCGGCGTGCGCCGCACCACGGCCATCGCGCGCAGCAGCGACACGACACTGGGCGCGTATTTTGCGGAAGAGGCCAAGCAATCGTCCGTCGTCTCGGGCGAATTGCAAAAGAAAATCGAAGCCTTGATTTCCAGCCCGGAAGAAAAGGAACTGTTCCGCCTGGTGAGCGAGCAGCGCAAGGTCTACCTCGACTCGCGCGCGCAAGTGTCGAAGCTGAAGGCGGATGGACACGAGGCCGAAGCGGAGCAAGCGTTCCAGGGCATCTTCGTGCCCGGCTCGACGAAATACCTGAAAGTGGTCAATGACATGCTGCAGCACCAGCGCGCCAGCATCGACAAGACGGCGCGCGAGATCGACGCCGTCGCCAAGACGAGCCGCAACTTGCTGCTGACCCTGGCACTGCTGGCGCTGGGCTTTGGCGTCGTCTGTGCCTGGCTGTTGACGATGGGCATCGTGCGTCCCCTGCGCACGGCCGTGGAGATCGCCCGCAAGGTGGCCGATGGCGACTTGACGGCGCAGATCGACGCCGGCGCCAGGGATGAAACGGGTCAATTGCTGCAAGCGTTGAAGGACATGAACAGCAGCCTGCTCAACATCGTCAGCGAAGTGCGCACGGGCACGGACAGCATCGCCACCTCGTCGACGGAAATTGCCGCCGGCAACCAGGACCTGTCTTCCCGTACGGAAGAGCAGGCCGGCTCGCTGGAAGAGACGGCGTCGTCGATGGAAGAGCTGACTTCCACCGTGAAACAGAATGCGGACAATGCGCGCCAGGCGAATCAGTTGGCGGCCTCGGCGGCGCAAGTGGCCGTCAAGGGCGGCGAAGTCGTGGCGCAGGTGGTGGGCACGATGGAATCGATCAATGCGTCGTCGAACAAGATCGTCGATATCATCAGCGTGATCGACGGCATCGCCTTCCAGACGAATATCCTGGCCCTGAATGCGGCCGTGGAAGCGGCGCGTGCGGGCGAGCAGGGCCGCGGCTTCGCCGTCGTGGCGTCCGAGGTGCGCAACCTGGCCCAGCGTTCCGCTTCGGCCGCGAAAGAGATCAAGACCCTGATCGGCGCGTCGGTGGAGCAAGTCAACGCGGGCAGCATGCTGGTGGCGCAGGCCGGTTCGACCATGAACGACATCGTCGACAGCGTGCAGCGCGTGAGCGACATCATCACGGAAATCACCGCGGCCAGCAGCGAACAAAGCGTGGGCATCGACGAGATCAACCGCGCCATTGGCCAGATGGATGCCGTGACGCAACAAAATGCGGCCCTGGTGGAAGAGTCGGCGGCGGCCGCCGAATCGATGCAGCACCAGGCACATAACCTGGCGCAAGTGGTCAGCGTGTTTAAACTGAGTGGCCATCAGGCCACGGTCAGCGGTTTGAAAGGTGTAACACGTCCTGCAAGCAAGGAAGTCAAGCCTGCCTTGCAGATCGGCCGCGCCGCTTAATCTTTCTCGACCGAGCCGGCGATCGCCAGCTGCGACAGCCGGTCCGCCTCGCCATTGCGGTGGCGCGGTAGCCAGCGCAGGCTGACGTCAGGAAATTGTTGTAACAGGGCCACCACGGTGGCCCTTTGTACTTCCAGCCCCTTGGCGCCGGCCGGCGTCGTTCCCAGCACGTCATTGATCACCACCTGGCTGTCACCGTACAGCAAGAGCTGTACCGGCCGCACGCCCAGCGCCGCCCGCAGCACGGCCGTCAGGGCCGCATATTCCGCATCGCTGCTGCTGCCATAACCGGCCGCCTCGCTCACTTCGATGCGCTCGCCGTCCGGTCCCAGCAGCAGGGCGCCTATGCCCAGCTTGCCCGGGTTCGGGTGGGCGGAGCCGTCGAACCAGCCGCGCCAGGCCAGCGGGCCGCCGTGGTCCTGGCGGCTCAGCGCCAGTTGCGCGCGGCGCGCCTGCATCTTGGCCTCCTTGCGCAGTTTGCGCGCCTGCGCTTCCGCCGTCATGGCTTGATCAGCCAGGTATCGATCAGGCTGCCGATCCAGCACGCCACCAGCACACCCACGGCCACCGTCATGGCGGGGCCGTCGTTGGCGGAGAGCGCATCGACCTTTTCCATGATCAGCTGCACGTCGAGGGGCAGGGCGCCGCTGTCGATCTGTGCCATTATTTGGTCCAAGCGTGCCATGATCTGGCGCAATACGAGCGCCAGCGCAGCGAGGGCGGGCACGAGGAAGAGGCAGCCGCGCGCCTGGCGTTTTAATAAGAAATGCCCGGTGCCGGGAAACACGAGGGCCGACAGCAACAGGGCCAGCGTGCGTTTTGAAGTAGGGGAGCCGCTCATGCGCGCCTTGTGTAGAGGAAAGAGCGGCCCATCATACTATTGCCAGCCGAATTTGCGCAGATAGTAGCGTTTCATCAAGGTCGTCAGCAGGGTGTAGCAGACGAGGATGCCCAGCAGCCAGGGGAAGTAGCCCAAGGGCAAGGCTTGCAGCTTGAAGTAGCTTGCCAGCGGACCCATCGGCAAGAACACGCCCACGGCCATGATGGCGGTGGTGGCCACCAGCAGGGGCACGGAGGCGATGCTGTCGATGAAGGGCAGCCTGGGCGTGCGGATCAGGTGCACGATCAGGGTTTGCGTCAACAGCCCCACGACGAACCAGCCGGACTGGAACAGGGTCTGCTGCTCAGGCGTATTCGCGCCGAACACATGCCACATCAAAATAAACGTGCTGATGTCGAAGATCGAGCTGATGGGCCCGAAAAACACCATGAAGCGGCCGATGTCGCGCGGGTTCCAGCTCAGCGGTTGCTGGATCAGTTCGGCGTCGACATTGTCGAACGGGATGGCGATCTGCGACACGTCATACAGCAGGTTTTGCACCAGCAAGTGCAGCGGCAGCATGGGCAAGAACGGTAAAAAGGCGCTGGCCACCAGCACGGAAAACACATTGCCGAAGTTCGAGCTGGCCGTCATGCGGATATATTTCAGCATGTTGCTGAAGGTGCGGCGGCCTTCCAGCACACCTTCTTCCAGCACCATCAGGCTCTTTTCCAGCAGGATGATGTCGGCCGCTTCCTTGGCGATATCGACGGCCGAATCGACGGAAATGCCGATGTCGGCCGCGCGCAGGGCGGGCGCGTCGTTGATGCCGTCGCCCATGAAGCCGACGATGTGGCCGTTGCCGCGCAGGGCGCGCACGAGGCGCTCCTTGTGCAGGGGGCTGAGCTTGGCAAACACGGTGTTGTCTTCGGCCGCGCGGGCCAGGGTGGCGTCGTCCATGTCGTCCAGTTGCGGGCCTTGCAGCACGCCGTGCACGGCCAGGCCCACTTCGCGGCAAATCTTCGCCGTTACCAGGTGGTTGTCGCCCGTCAACACTTTCACGGTCACGCCATGTTCCGCCAGCGCGCGCAGGGCCGGCGCCGTCGACTCCTTCGGCGGATCGAGGAAAGCGACATAACCGATCAGGGTCAGTGCCGTTTCATCGGCCACGCCGTACACGGTTTTATGCGGCGGCACTTCCTTGACGGCCACGGCCACCACTCTTAAGCCTTCCGCATTCAAGCCATGCGTGGTGTCCAGCACCTTGTCCAGCAGGGCGGCGTCGAGCGGAATATTCACGCCGCCCAGGCGAAGGTGGCTGCAGGCGGCGAGGATTTCCTCGACGGCGCCCTTGCAGATCAGTTCATGGTGGTCATTCTTTTCGGAGACGACGACGGACATGCGGCGGCGCACGAAATCAAACGGGATTTCATCGACTTTCACGTAATCGCGGGCCAGTTGCATTTCCGTCTGCAATTCCACATGGTCGAGCACGGCGCGGTCCAGCAGGTTTTTCAAGCCCGTCTGGTAGTGGCTGTTCAGGTAGGCGAATTGCAGCACTTCGTCGGACGGTTGGCCGAACACGTCGGTATGGCGTTCGAGCACGATCTTGTCCTGCGTCAAGGTGCCTGTCTTGTCCGTGCACAGCACGTCCATGGCGCCGAAGTTCTGGATGGCGTCCAGGCGTTTCACGACGACTTTCTTTTTCGACAGTTTCACGGCGCCCTTGGCCAGGGTGCTGGTGACGATCATGGGCAGCATTTCCGGCGTCAGGCCGACCGCCACGGACAGGGCGAAGAGGAACGCTTCCATCCAGTCGCCCTTGGTCCAGCCGTTGATCAGGAACACCAGCGGCGCCATCACGAGGGCGAAGCGGATCAAGAGCCAGCTGACGCTGTTGACGCCCGCCTCGAACGCGGTGGGCGTGCGCTCGGTGGCCGTCACGCGCGTGGCGATGGTGCCGAAATACGTGCGGTTGCCGGTGGCCAGCACCAGCGCCGTGGCGGCGCCCGAGATCACGTTGGTGCCCATGAACAGCAGATTGGCCAGTTCCATCGGGTCGCGGCCCACGCCGTCGGCCAGCTCGGCCATCTTTTCCACTGGCAAGGATTCGCCCGTCATGGCGGCCTGGCTGACGAACAGGTCTTTCGCGGACAGCAGGCGGCAGTCGGCGGGGATCATGTCGCCGGCCGACAGCACGATGAGGTCGCCCTGCACCAGCTGGCGGATCGGCAGCTCGACCTGCTGGCCATTGCGCAGCACGGTGGCCGTATTGCTGACCATGGCTTTCAGGCGCTCGGCGGCCCGGTTCGAGCGGCCTTCCTGCACGAAGCGCAGCAGGGTCGACAAAATCACCATGGTGCCGATGACGATGGTCGCTTTCGGGTCTTCGGTCAGGTAGGAAACGATGGCCAGCACGGTCAGCAGCAGGTTGAACGGATTCTTGTAGCACAGCCACAGGTGCTGGTACCAGGCCAGCGGTTTTTCATGCTCGACCTCGTTCGGCCCCGTCTGCGCGCCGATCACTTGCGCTTCGGCATCGCGCAAGCCTTCCAGGCGCGTGTGCAGGCGGTTCAGGGCGCTATCGAGGTCTTCATGGGCGGCGGCCAGCAGCTGGCGCGCCAGGTGGTCGGGCACGGGACGGGCCGTGCTGTTTTCCAATGGCATGGCGCGGCGGCGGAAGTTGCCGGCCGTATGGCGCTTGCGCAGGAACGATTCGAACAGGCGGGTGAAGAGATTCATGCTCTTCCTTTCACGACGAGGTGTTGACGGGCGGCGCAGCCGCAGGCAAGACTTGCGTTCCGCCAACACACAATCGTGCTGGCGGGCAATCCGGGTCAGTAGCCGGTCGCGATCGGAAAGGGGGAGGAGGCGTGCGGCCAGACTGGCCGCGCGAGACACCGCACCTTGCTCAGCAAGGCACGGAGGAAACGGAATTCCGCGTTGCTTGCTGCTTAGCTGCCGAGGCAATCACCGATACAAGATCGGCTACTGTCACTAGAACAAGTACCCACGTGGGACTCCGTAAATGAATAATGAGGGCATCTTATGGATGGACTGCAAGCGTGTCAACTGAAGAAATCTTAGGTTTCCAAAGTGTAATTTACCTGTTGCAGACCGCATGCTCAGCCAGGTTGCGCCGCCATCGCCAGCGAATCGGCAAGAATCTGCCATAGCGCCGCATGGCGCTGCTGCAGTGCGGCGCCGCCCGCGTAGATCAGCTCCACGTGCAGGCTGTCGACGATGCCCAGGTAGGCTTGCGCGTACAGGTCGATGCGCTGCGGCGATAACGTGGGCGCGAGACGGGCCAGGCTCTGCACGTAATGACGCTGCAGTTGCGCCAGCAGTGCTTCGTAGCCCGTGCCGACTTCCACGCGCAGGGGCGCGGGCGGCAAGTATGCGGTGCGCAGCAGGAAGCGCAAATGGGCCGAATCGGCATAGCGCTGCGCCATGCGCTCGCAGTACAGGGCGCCGGCCTGCTGGCCTCCGGGCGTGGCCAGCACCGCTTCGTCGGCGAAGCAGCTGTCCATGAAGGCTTGCTCTTCGGCCAGCGCGTCGGCAAACACGTCGAGGAAGAGGGCGTCCTTGCCGGTGAAGTGGGAATACAGCGACGCCTTGCGCATGCCCGCCTGCGCGGCGATGTCGCTGAGGGACGAAGCGTCGTAGCCGTGTTCGGAAAAGTGCACGACGGCGATGGCACAGATGTTATCGGCCGAGGCCGAGCGTTTTTTCATCATGGGGTGAGAGTGGGTGAGGCGTCAGTGCGCTCCCAGGCTGCTGGCGGGTGCCGGATGGACGCGCGCAGTGGCCAGGGTCAGCCATGATACCAGCAGGCCGGCCACGGTCAAGAACAGCAGCCAGGGCAAGGGCCCCCATTCGGACAGGCTGGCCGCCAGCGGCGTGGCCAGGGACGACAAGGTCATCTGGATGGCGCCCAGCAGCGCGGCCGTGGAGCCGAGTGCGCGCTGCTGCGAACCCATGGCCATGGCCATCAGCGCCGCTTCCGCGATGCCCAGGCCAAACAGGGCGAGGAACATGCCCGGCACGACGGCGGCGATGCCCGCTCCCGCCCAGGCGCCCAGCAGGGCCAGCGCGGCGCCGCCCAGCATGGCCATGCTGCCCGTCACGCAGAGGCGCGCCACGCCGTGCCTTTCCACCAGACGCCCGCTGGCCATGGCGCCCAGCAGCACGGCCACGCCCGTGGCGCCGAAGACGAGGCCGAAGGTGCCGGCGGACAGGCCGAAATCGCGCTGGTAGACGAGCGACGCGCCGCCGATATACGCGAACAGGAAGAAGAAGGTGGCCGACAGGGCCAGCGCGGGCAGCAGGAAGGCGCGCTCCAGCGCGATGCGCGCATACGTGCGGTGCATGCCGCGCGGCGAGACCCGGCGCGCGGGTGGCAGCGTTTCCGGCAGCAACAAGGCGCTATTGAGCAAGGTGACGCCGCCCAGCGCGGCCAGGGCCAGCATCACGGCGCGCCAGCCATAATGCGCGTCGAGCAAGCCGCCCACGGCCGGCGCCAGCACGGGCGCCAGGCCGACGATGGTCATCAAGAGGGCAAACAGCTGCGCCGCCTGCACGCCATCGGCCACGTCGCGCACCATGCTCATCACCACGACCAGGGTCAGCGCCGCGCCCAGGCCCTGCAGGGTGCGCGCCAGCAGCAGGGTGGCCAGTTGATCCGCCTGCGCCGCCCACACGGCCGCGACGATGTACACGGCGATGCCTGCCAGCAGCGGACGGCGCCGGCCCAGCATGTCGGTGAGCGGGCCGCACAGCAGTTGCCCGCCGCCCAGGGCCAGCAGGAAGACGGTCAGGCTCAGCTGCACGTTCGCATACGAGGTGTGCAGCTCGCGCGCCATGGCGGGCATGGATGCGAGGTACATGTCGATGCCGGCCGGGCCGAGCACGGCCACCAGAGCCAGGGAAGCGGCCAGCCCGAGACTGGCGGCGGGGAGAGGGGTTTGCTGCTGCATTGCGATTCCTTCGTGTCGGCAAAAAAACGGGGCATGGACGCCACCGTGTTTTTTATTGTACACTTACTTCCTACCGGTAGGTAGCTTGTTCAATCATTTGAAAAGGATGAGAGCAATGAAGAAAGAAACAATGACGGGAGAATTGACATGACAGAAGTGGGCATTTCGCTCAGCGGCGTGGCCGCGGCCCTGTTGTTCGCCGCCTGGAGTTCGCACCGCGCCCGCTGCGAGCGGCGCGATGTCGCGTTGCTGACGGTGCTGGGCACCGTGCTGGGATTGCCGGGCGCGGTCTTGCTGGCGATATAAGGCGGCGCATGAAAAAACGGCAGACCTTGCGGCCTGCCGTTCTGTTTTCCTCTTGCGCGGCTAGCCGGGCAAATCAGGTTTACTCTTCTTCATAGGAGCTGATAGGCGCGCAACCGCAGAACAGGTTGCGGTCGCCGTACACGTTGTCGGCGCGGCCGACCGGTGGCCAGTATTTACGCTGGCGCAGGGAAGCGACCGGGTAGGCGGCGATTTCGCGGCTGTACTTGCGTTCCCAGTTGTCCGACATCAGCACCTGCGCCGTGTGCGGCGCGTTTTTCAACGGGTTGTCGTCGTGGTCGAATTCACCGCTGGCGACCTTGGCGATTTCCGCGCGGATGGCGATCATGGCGTCGATGAAGCGGTCGATCTCCACTTTCGATTCGCTTTCCGTCGGCTCGATCATCAAGGTGCCCGGCACGGGGAAGCTCATGGTCGGCGCATGGAAACCGAAGTCCATCAAACGCTTGGCCACGTCTTCGTTGCTGATGCCGGTGGCGTCCGTGATCGGGCGCAGGTCCAGGATGCACTCGTGCGCGACCAGGCCGTCGTGGCCCGAGTACAGCACCGGGTAGTGCGGCGCCAGGCGGCGCGCGATGTAGTTCGCCGCCAGGATCGCCGTCTCGGTGGCTGCCGTCAAGCCCTCTGCGCCCATCATGGCGATGTACATCCACGAAATCGGCAGGATGCTGGCCGAGCCGAATGGCGCGGCGCTGACGGCGCCGATGCCGGCAACGTCGCGCTGGTAGCCCGAGGAACGCTGGTTCGGCAGGAATTTCGCCAGGTGCGCGCCCACGCCGATCGGGCCGACGCCCGGTCCGCCGCCGCCGTGCGGAATGCAGAAGGTCTTGTGCAGGTTCAGGTGCGATACGTCGCCGCCAAACGAGCCGGGAGCGGCCACGCCGACCAGCGCGTTCATGTTGGCGCCGTCGATGTAGACCTGGCCGCCGTGCGAGTGGATGATCTCGCACAGTTCCTGGATGCCTTCTTCAAACACGCCGTGGGTGGATGGATAGGTGACCATCACGCAAGCCAGGTTGGCGCTGTGTTTTTCCGCTTTCGCCTTCAGGTCGGCCAGGTCCACGTTGCCGTTGGCGTCGCAGCTGGTGACGACCACCTGCATGCCGACCATATTGGCCGATGCGGGGTTGGTGCCGTGCGCCGACGATGGAATCAGGCAGATGTTGCGGTGGCCTTCGCCGCGCGACTCGTGGTAGGCCTTGATCACCAGCAGACCCGCGTATTCGCCCTGCGAGCCGGCGTTCGGCTGCAGCGAGACGGCCGCGTAGCCCGTCAATGCGCACAGCATCTCTTCCAGCTGCGCGATCATTTCGCGGTAGCCCACCGTTTGCGCGTCCGGCGCGAACGGGTGGATGTTCGAGAACTCGGGCCAGGTGACGGGGATCATCTCGGACGTCGCGTTCAGCTTCATGGTGCACGAACCGAGCGGGATCATGGTGCGGTCCAGCGCCAGGTCCTTGTCGGCCAGGCTGCGCAGGTAGCGCAGCATTTCGTGTTCCGAGTGGTAGCTGTTGAAGACGGGGTGGGTCAGGTAGGCGCTTTCGCGCGCCAGGCTGGCCGGCAGCGCGCTGGTCACATTGGCTTCGACGGCGTCCAGGTCCGGCGCGGCAGGCGCGTTGGCCAGTCCGTGCGCGAACACCTTCCACAGCAGCGCGATATCGTCGCGCGTGGTGGTTTCGTCGAGCGACACGCCGACGTGGGTGTTGTCGATCTTGCGCAGGTTGACGCCGTGGTGCATGGCCGTCGCGTGCAGCTGCGCCGCATCGGCGACGTTGATGGTCAGGGTGTCGAAGTAAGTCGCATTGACGACGCCATAGCCGAGGGTCTTCAGGTTGGCGGCCAGCACGCCCGTGAAACGGTGCACGCGCCGGGCGATCTGCAGCAGGCCGGCCGGGCCGTGGTAGACGGCGTACATCGAGGCCATCACGGCCAGCAGCACTTGCGCCGTGCAGATGTTCGAGGTGGCTTTTTCGCGGCGGATATGCTGTTCGCGCGTTTGCAGGGCCAAACGATAGGCCTTGTTGCCTTGCGCATCGACGGTGACGCCCACCAGGCGGCCCGACATATTGCGCTTGAATTCATCGCGCGTGGACAGATAGCCCGCGTGCGGGCCGCCGAAACCGAGCGGCACGCCGAAGCGCTGGCTGTTGCCGACGACGACGTCGGCGCCCCATTCGCCCGGTGGCGTGAGCATGGTCAGGGCCAGCAGGTCGGCCGCGACGATGACCATGGCGCCGTTCGCGTGCAGTTTTTCCACGCCGGCGCGGTAGTCGCGCACGACACCGTTCACGCCAGGGTACTGCAGCAGCACGCCGAAGCAGGCGTCCAGCGATTCGATTTCAGCCGGATCGAACGTGCGTACCTCGATGCCGATCGGCTGGGCGCGCGTCTGCACCACTTCCAGGGTTTGCGGCAGCACGTCGTTGGCGACATACAGCACGTTCGATTTCGACTTGCCCACGCGCTGGATCAATGTCATCGCCTCGGCGGCGGCCGTGCCTTCGTCCAGCATCGAGGCGTTCGAGATACCCATGCCAGTCAGGTCGGTGATCACTTGCTGGAAGTTCAGGATCGCTTCCAGGCGGCCTTGCGAAATCTCTGGCTGGTAAGGCGTGTACGCCGTGTACCAGGCCGGGTTTTCAAAGATGTTGCGCAGCACGACGCCAGGCGTAAACGTGTTGTAGTAGCCCTGGCCGATCAGGGATTTGAGCACCTGGTTCTTGCCGGCGATGGCTTTCAGGCGCGACAGCGCTTCCTGTTCCGGCATCGGCTGCGAATACGCGCCCAGGGGCAGGGCGCCCTTGTTGCGGATGTTGGCCGGGACCAGGGCGTCGATCAGCGCGGCGCGCGATGGATAGCCGAGGGTCGCCAGCATGGCTTGCTGTTCGGTGGCGGAAGGGCCGATGTGGCGGGCGATGAAGGCATCGCGTGCTTCGAGTTGGGTCAGGCTGGTGCGGGTCATGATATAGAGGCCAAAAAAGACTGAAAAACCGGGAGGCGGCGCGCGGGCGCTGCTGGAAAAAAGCAAACGGGCCGCAAGCGCGGCCCGTGAGTCAAACGCGATCAGGCGCTGGTGGTCGCGCCATAGGCGGCGGCGTCGAGCAAGCCGTCCAGGGCCGACACGTCGGCTGGCTTGATCTTGAACAGCCAGTTGGCGTAGGCGTCGGCGTTGATCGATTCCGGCGCGTTGACCACGTCGTCGTTGACGGCCACGACTTCGCCGCCGATCGGCGCGTAGATGTCGCTCGCTGCCTTGACCGATTCCACCACGGCGGCGTCGTCGCCGGCGCCATAGGTATTGCCCACGCTTGGCAGTTCGACGAAGACGATGTCGCCCAGCGCGTCCTGCGCGTATTCGGTGATGCCGACGGTGATCGTGCCGTCGCCTTCAAGGCGTACCCATTCGTGGGAGGTGGTGTACTTCAGGTCTGCAGGAATGTTCATGTGTGGCTCCAGATGGTAAGTGTTCGTTATTGATTATGGTTGTACGGTCTTGCGGGCGGTGGCTCTCTATCGCTAAACGCTTACGCAGCCAGGATTTTACCGTTACGCACGAAAGGCAGCTTGACGACGGAAGCGGCCAGCTGTTTGCCGCGGATTTCCACGTGCACGGTGTCGCCCACGGCCACGCCGTTCGGCACGCGCGCCAGGGCGATTGCTTCCTGCATGGTCGGGCTGAAGGTGCCGCTGGTGATTTCGCCCGTGGCGTCGCTGCCGGCGATGATGACTTTTTGATGGGCGCGCAGCACGCCGCCTTTTTCGCGCAGGATCAGTCCCACGAATTGCGCGTTCTGGCCCTTGGCCAGCAGGGCCGCCTTGCCGATGAAATCGCGTTCGCTGACCAGGTCGATGGTCCACGCCAGGCCCGCGTCGAGCGGGTTGACGCTTTCGTCCATGTCCTGGCCGTACAGATTCATGCCCGCTTCCAGGCGCAGGGTGTCGCGCGCGCCCAGGCCGGCCGGCTTGACGCCCGCGGCGATCAATGCGTTCCACAGCGCTTCCACCTGGGTGGCGGCCACGCCGATTTCAAAGCCGTCCTCGCCCGTGTAGCCGGTGCGCGCCAGCATGACTTCGCCGAATGGCGTGTCCTTGACGATGACGACGTTGAATGGCTTGATGGCTTCGGAGGCGGCCTGTGTTTCCGGCAGCACTTGCCAGACCTTGGCGCGCGCGTTCGGGCCTTGCACGGCCACCAGGGCCATGGCGCCGTTGCCGTCGCGGCGCTGGGTGATCGTCAGGCCGCTGTTGCTGGCCGTGTTTTGCTGCTGCATCCAGGCCACGTCTTTTTCCGCCGTGCCGGCGTTGACGACGAGGCGGAACCAGTTTTCATTGAAGAAGTAGACGATCAGGTCATCGATGACGGTGCCTTCGGCATTGAGCATGCACGAGTACAGCGCCTTGCCCGACACTTGCAGCTTGTCGACGTTATTGGCCAGCAGGCCGCGCAGGAAGGCGCGCACATTCGGGCCTTCGATATCGACCACGCACATATGCGACACGTCGAACATGCCGGCGTCGCCGCGCACGGCGTTGTGTTCTTCAATTTGCGAGCCGTAGTTGACGGGCATGTCCCAGCCGCCGAAATCGACCATGCGGGCGCCGAGGGCACGGTGGGCGGTGTTGAGTGGGGTCGCTTTGAGCGTCATGGATTCCTCGGGACGAAGGTAAGGGGGAGTTAACAAAACATAGAATAGCCAAACACGGCTTTCCAGCGTGATCACTGACCCCCCTGTCCTTTGTACCTGAGAGATTACGGGGGCTTGCCCCGTGCGCCCCTTCGGTGGGCCGCCGGCAATAGCCGCGGCCGCTCTCCAGAGTTGAGCTGAGTTGTCGCCAAAGCAACAGCTTCAGTCCGCCCGATCGGTCCTTTTGCCTGAGAGTTTTTGGGTAGTGCCCCTTCGGCGGCAACGCTGGGTTGCCCTCTCCCGATCAAGTGGGAGGAATATATGCCAGCGGGGTGTTTCTGTCAATCTGTAAAGACGTTGCCAAATCGCCGCAAACGCCCCGTTTTGCGGGGCTGGGAGCAGGGCTGGCACGGCGCAAGTGGGCGCCCCGCCGTGCGGGAATGCGCTATGATGAAGTCCTGGCTTTCTTGCGGGTGGCTGCCATGAACACGACACAAAACGAGACTCAGAGCGAGACACAGCACGAGACACAAAACAACGGCGGGCGGCACGGCTACTTTACCCTCTCGGGCGACGTCAACAGTGACATGGTGCGGCGCGTCTTCAATGCCGCGGCCGATATCACGGCAGACAAGCTCACCACCGCGCACATCCTGATCCAGTCCAACGGCGGCTATGTCAGCGATGGCATCTGTCTGTACAACTTCCTCAGCAAGTTGCCGCTCGACATCATCACCTATAACGCGGGCGCCGTGGCGTCCATCGCCGTCACCCTGTTCCTGGCGGGGCGGCACCGCCATGCCAGCGATACGGCCCGCTTCATGGTGCACAAGTCGCATGCGACAGCGTCGCCCGGCTCGCGTCCCGATGCGCTCAGCATCATCGTCGAAGGCTTGCGCGCCGACGACATGCGCACCGAGCGCATCCTGCGCGGCCATGTCAGCCTGACGGAAGAGCAGTGGCAGGTGCACGCGTATTCCGACCTGCACCTGACGGCCGACCAGGCGCTGGAAGTGGGCCTGATCGAATCGATCCGCGATTTTGCGCTGCCCAAGGGCCAGCGCCTGACGAATATCTGACGCTCAGGCGCCGGTGGGGTGGATGGTTTGCGCGGAAATTTTGTAATCGAATGTAATTCTTCGCTGCAGCACAGCAAAAGCCGCGCGGAACAGGGCGCAGTCGTGGCATAGTGCACACTGATCATGAAATAAGCGCATGTACGATGACTTGGTGGAATGGGATTTCTTTTGCGGCCGACATGTCCGTGATGGGGCCGGCTGGCGTGGCGATTGCCCTGTGGCTGTTGGTGTCGCGCCAGTGGCGCCTGGTGCTCAGCTGGAGCTTGTGGTACGGCGGCGGCCTGCTCCTCGTGGTGCTGTCGAAGCTGGCCTTCATGAGCTGGGGCGTGGGCAGCAGCGCGCTCGACTTTACGGGTTTCAGCGGCCACGCCATGCGCGCCGGCGCCGTGTTCCCCGTGCTGATGTATGTGCTGTTGCAGCGGGCCGCGCCGCGCTGGCGCCATGCGGGCGTGCTCGTGGGCGTGGCCTTTGCCGTGCTGGTGGCCATTTCCCGCGTGGTCGTGCATGCGCACAGCGTGTCGGAAGCCGTCAGCGGTTGCGTGCTGGGCCTGGCGCTGGCGCTGGGTTTCATGTGGACTGCCCGCGGCGCCGTCAACTTTGCCGTCAGCCATGCGCTGGCCCTGGCCAGCCTCATGCTGATGGTCGTGCTCAGCTTCAAGGCCGAACCCATGCCGACCGAGCAGTGGCTGCAAAAACTGGCGCTGGTCCTGTCCGGTCATGAGCGTGTTTTTTCCCGCGCCGACTGGAAACTGGCGCAGGATGGCCGTCCAGCCCGTTAAGCTGCTGCCAGCCGGCACTTGACGCTGCTGTTTTTTGGCCAGAAAAGCATCAGGAAATGGTATGATGAACCACTTTTTTGCAGTGAGTGACCAGACAGCCGTCGCGATGGTGCATCTGAACTGAATATGAGCCGGGTTCACCCACAACACAACGCCAGCATAGGCCAGGAACTCTAAAACACGTGCGTCTCTCTTCCATCAAGTTGTCGGGATTTAAGTCTTTCGTCGATCCCACCAATTTTCAGGTGCCAGGCCAGCTCGTGGGCGTGGTCGGGCCGAATGGCTGCGGCAAGTCGAACATCATCGACGCCGTGCGCTGGGTGCTGGGCGAATCGAAAGCGTCGGAATTGCGCGGCGAGTCGATGCAGGACGTCATTTTCAACGGTTCCACGCACCGCAAGCCCGCCGGGCGCGCTTCCGTGGAACTGGTGTTCGACAATAACGATGGCAAGGCGTCCGGCCAGTGGGGCCAGTACGCCGAGATCGCCGTCAAGCGCACCCTGACGCGCGACGGCACGTCCACCTATTACATCAATGGCCAGCCCGTGCGCCGGCGCGACATCCAGGATATTTTCCTTGGCACCGGCCTGGGGCCGCGCGCCTACGCCATCATCGGCCAGGGCATGATTTCGCGCATCATCGAATCGCGTCCCGAAGAATTGCGCGTCTTCCTGGAAGAGGCGGCCGGTGTCTCCAAATACAAGGAACGCCGCCGCGAGACGGAAAACCGCCTGCAGGACACGCGCGAGAACTTGCTGCGCGTGGAAGACATCTTGCGCGAACTCAATGCCAACCTGGAAAAGCTGGAAGCGCAGGCGGCCGTGGCCACCCGTTTCCACGCCTTGCAGGCGGACCAGGAAGAAAAACAGAAACTGCTGTGGCTGCTGCGCAAGAACGAGGCGCAAAACGAGCAGACGCGCTATTTCCGCGAAGTGGAACAGGCGCAGACGGACCTGGAAGAGCAGACGGCCAAGCTGCGCAACGTGGAATTGACGCTCGAACAGATGCGCCAGGCGCACTTTGCCGTGGGCGACCGCCTGCATACGGCGCAAGGCCATCTGTACCAGACGAATGCGGAAATCGGCAGCCTGGAAGCGCAGATCAAGTTCGTCATCGAATCGCGCGCCCGCCTGCAGGCGCAGCTGGCGAGCCTGACGGCCCAGCGCGACCAGTGGACCAGCCAGGGCGGCGAATACCAGGAACAGATCGAAGAGGCGGAATTCCACCTCGAGGAATTGGCCGCCAAGGTGGAACAATCGCAAATGATGGCCGAGCAGAAGGGCGAGCAATTGCCCGAGCTGGACGCCGCCTGGCGCGCCGCGCAGAACAAGAGCACGGAATCGCGCGCCCGCATCATGCAGGCGCAGCAGCAGCTGGAACTGGAATCGGCGCACCAGCGCAACGCCTCGAACATCCTGGCCAGCCTGTTGACGCGCCGCGAGCGCCTGCAGCAGGAAAAGAACAACCTCAGTCTGCCCGACAGCAGCCACCTGGAAAACCTGAAACTGCAGCTGGAAGAAAAGCAGCAAGCGCTGGAAGAGCAGGGTTTTTACCTGGAAGAAGCGCTGGAACAGCAACCGAAGCTGGAGCAGGAACGGAGGGAGGCCCAGGCGCAGGTCAATGCCGAGACGGCGGCGAATGCCCAGCTGGAAGCGCGTCTTTCCGCTTTAAAACAATTACAGGAACGCGTGCAGACGCAAGGCAAGGTCCAGCCGTGGCTGAAAAAGCACGAGCTCGACACCTTGCCGCGCCTGTGGCAAAAGCTGCAGATCGAAGCGGGCTGGGAAGCGGCCATGGAATCGATCTTGCGCGAGCGCACGTCGGCCCTGCAACTGTCGAATATCGACTGGGCCAAGGCCTTCTTTGCCGACTCTCCGCCGGCCAAGCTGGCCCTGTACGCGCCGTCCACCGCGGCGCCGCTGCCGCAGCCGGAAGTGGCTGGCTTGAAGCCGTTCTTGAACTTGCTCAAACTGAATGATCCTGGCTTGCGCGGCTTGCTGCAGGATTGGCTGTACAACGCCTATGCCGTGGAAGACGCGGCCGAGGCGCTGGCCGAACGCGGCAAATTGCCGCCGGGCGGCTATTTCGTCACGCGGCTTGGTCACGTGGTCACGGCCACCAGCGTGCGCTTCTATGCGGCCGACTCCGAGCAGGAAGGCATGCTGGGCCGTCAGCAGGAAATCGAGAATATCGGCAAGCAGTTGCGCGCACAGCAATTGCTGGCCGAAGAGGCGCGCGCCCGTTCCGTGCGGGCCGACGCGGCTGTCGCTACCTTGACGCGCAACCTGTCGGACTTGCGCCTGCGCATACAGCAGCTGACGTCGTCCGTGCATACTCTGCAACTGGACGTGGTGAAACTGTCCGAGGTCGAAGCGCGCTTCAACCAGCGCAGCACGCAGATCGGCGCCGACCTGGCGGAAATTGCCGCCCAGGAAGCGGAACAGATGCAGACCAAGCTGGAATCGGAAGAGAAATTCGAACAGCTGGACATGGAACTGGGCAACCTGCAGGAAGCGCACGAAGACGGCCACACGGACTTCCTGCAGAAGGAACAGCGCCTGGCCGAGGCGCGCGAAGCCTTGCGCGACCTGGAGCGGGCCGCCAAGGATACGGAATACGCGGAAAAAGCCCACCGCGCGAAGATCGAGGAATTGCGCCGCAATATCGCCACGGCCAGCACGCAGGCGCAGCAAGTGACGGCCAGCCTGCAGGCGGGCGAACTGGAACTGGCCAACCTGGAAAGCGGCGCGGCCGCCGACGGCTTGCAGGACTTGCTCGAGCGCCGCACGACGCAGGAGCGGGCGCTGGCCGATGCGCGCCACGAACTCGATCAGATTACGCAGCAGCTGCGCCTGTCGGAAGATGCGCGCACGCAATCGGAACGCAGCTTGCAGCCGCAGCGCGACAAGATCATGGAAATGCAGCTCAAGGAACAGGCCGCGCGCCTGAACCAGGAGCAATTCGCCCAGCAATTGCTGGAATCGGGCGCCGACGAGGCCGCCTTGACGGAGAAATTGCATCCGGACATGCGCCCCTCGTATCTGCAGGGCGAAGTGACGCGCCTGACGAATGCCATCACCGCGCTGGGCGCCGTCAACCTGGCCGCGCTGGACGAACTGGCGCAGGCTTCCGAGCGCAAGAATTTCCTCGACGCCCAGAATGCCGACCTGACGGAGGCGATCAACACCCTGGAAGACGCGATCCACAAGATCGACAAGGAAACGCGCGACTTGCTGCAAGATACGTTCGACAAGGTCAACCATCACTTTTCCGAGCTGTTCCCGATCCTGTTCGGCGGCGGCCAGGCGAAACTGACCATGACGGGCGACGAGATTCTCGATTCCGGTGTACAAGTCATGGCGCAGCCTCCCGGCAAGAAAAATGCCACCATCCACCTGTTGTCCGGTGGAGAGAAGGCGCTGACCGCGACCGCATTGGTGTTTTCCATGTTCCGCCTGAACCCGGCGCCGTTCTGCCTGCTCGACGAAGTCGATGCGCCGCTGGACGATTCGAACACGGAACGCTTCTGCCGCATGGTCAAGCGCATGTCCGACCAGACCCAATTCCTTTTCATTTCGCATAACAAGATTGCGATGGAAATGGCCCATCAATTGATCGGTGTGACGATGCAGGAGCAGGGCGTATCGCGCATCGTGGCGGTGGACATGGAGTCCGCCGCAAATTTTGCAACCGAGGCACAAGCAGCATGACAGACCTTCAAATTACCTTGTTCGGCGCCGGCGGCGTCTTTATCGTCGGCGTTTTTTCGTACAACAAATGGCAGGAATACAAGGCCAAGAAAAGCGTCGAGCGCGCCTTTTCCACCGACCACGATGACGTGCTGATGCGCGAGGGCGACGCCCCCGCGATGGAAGCCCAGGAACCCGTGCTGCGCCAGGAACCGCGCTTCGATGCGGCGCCCGCCGCCAAGGCCGAACCGTCGTTCGGCGCACCGCCCGCGGCCGTGGTGCCGGACGCGCCCGTGCATGCGGAACCGTCATTGGGTGATGCCGCTGTGGAAGCGGCTCCCGCCGTTCCTGCCGCTCCTGCAGCGCCGGCGCAGCCGGAAGTCAGCGCGGCCAGCGAACAGGCGACCAGCCTGGTCGACCCGCTGATCGATTGCCTGCTGCCCCTGTCGCTGGAAGCGCCCGTGCGCGGCGACAAGATCCTGCCCGTGCTGCAAACCCTGCGCCTGGTGGGCAACAAGCCCGTCCACTTCATCGGCTTGCACGTGAATGGCGACTGGGAACCGATCACGCATGGCGGTGTTTACACCAAGATGCAGGGCGGGGTGCAGCTGGCCAGTCGCAGCACGGCCTTGAACGAACTGGAATACTCGGAACTGGTCACGCGCCTGCGCGGCGTCGCCGACGAGATCGGCGCCGAGCCGGAAGTGCCCGACATGATGGAAGTGATGGCCGAAGCGCGCAATCTGCACCGCTTCGTTGCCGGCCACGACGCCCAGCTGGGCGTGAACCTGCACACGAATGGCGCGCCATGGGCCATTTCCACCTTGCTGTTCGCGCTGGAAAAGCAGGGCTTCGACGTGCGTCCGGACGGCCGTTTCGTCATGCCTGACGGCGAAGGCGGCCATCTGTTCTCGCTGTCGACGAATGTCACCCTGGCCGAGGAAACGACGCCGCGCCTGACCCTGCTGCTGGACGTGCCGTGCGTGGCGCCGGCGCGCGACGGTTTCGGCGCCATGGTCGCTTGCGCCAAGGCACTGGTGGGCCGCCTCGACGCCACCATCGTCGACGATTACAACCAGGCCCTGTCGGACGCGGCGCTGGCCGAGATCGCCGGCCAGGTGCAAGAGTTTTACCAGGAAATGGACGCGGCCGACATTCCGGCCGGATCCACCCGCGCCCTGCGTTTATTTAGCTGAAGAATCCCGCAACAATGACTGATCCGATCCACCAGGACGCCGCCCAGCGGAATGCCGCCCAGCGCGTCCTGGCACTCACGGCCGAACTCAATCGGCATCTGCACGCCTACCACGTGCTCGACAATCCCACCATCCCCGACGCCGAATACGACAAGCTGTTCGTCGAACTGCAGGCGCTGGAAGCGGCCCATCCCGAGTTACTGCAGCCCGATTCGCCCACCTTGCGCGTGGGCGCGGCGCCGCTGCCGCAATTCGAGCAAGTCACGCACACGGTGCCGATGCTGTCGCTGAACAATGGTTTCACCGATGACGATATCGTCAACTTCGACCGCCGCGTACGCGAAGGCCTGGACCTTGACGGTGCCGAAGTCGATTACGCCGCCGAAGTGAAATTCGACGGCCTGGCCATCAACCTGCGCTACGAACACGGCCTGTTCGTGCAGGCGGCCACGCGCGGCGACGGCGCCACGGGCGAGGACGTGACGGCGAATATCCGCACCATTGCCGGCATCCCTTTGCGCCTGCAGGGCGAGAGGATTCCGGCCGTGCTCGACGTGCGCGGCGAAGTGATGATGTTCAAGGCCGATTTTGCCCGTTTGAACGAACGCCAGCGCGAGGCGGGCCAGAAGGAATTCGCCAACCCGCGCAACGCGGCGGCCGGCAGCCTGCGCCAGCTCGATTCGCGCATCACGGCCCAGCGCAAGCTGCGTTTCTATGCGTACGGCATCGGCGCCCTCGATGGCGCGGCCATGCCGGTGTCGCATTCGGCCCTGCTGGACTGGTACGACACCCTGGGCATCCCCGTGTCGAAGGAACGCCGTGTGGTGCAGGGCGCGCAGGGCTTGCTGGCCTACTACGCCGATATCGGCGCGCGCCGCCCCGCCTTGCCGTATGAAATCGACGGCGTCGTCTACAAGGTGAACGCGACGCAAGACCAGCAGGAGCTGGGCTTTGTCTCGCGCGCGCCGCGTTTTGCGCTGGCGCACAAGTTTCCCGCCGAAGAGGCGCTGACCCAGGTGCTGGGCATCGACATCCAGGTCGGCCGCACGGGCGCCATGACACCCGTGGCGCGCCTGGCGCCCGTGTCCGTGGGCGGCGTGACGGTCACCAACGCCACCTTGCACAATGCGGACGAAGTGCTGCGCAAGGATGTGCGCGTGGGCGATACGGTCGTCGTGCGCCGCGCCGGCGACGTGATTCCCGAAGTGCTGTCCGTGGTGCTGGAGCGGCGCCCGGAACCGGCGCCGCCGCCGTTCAAGATGCTGGAGCGCTGTCCCGTCTGCGATTCCCACGTGGTGCGCGAAGAGGGCGAGGCGATCGCCCGCTGCTCGGGTGGCCTGTTCTGCTCGGCGCAGCGCAAGGAAGCGCTCCGCCATTTCGCGGGCCGCCGCATGATGGATATCGAAGGCCTGGGGGAACGTTATATTGATACCCTGGTCGAACTGGAATACGTGCATGGCCTGGCTGACCTGTACAGCCTGACCCTGGACAAATTGCTGGAAATGAAAGTGCGAGCCGACGAGCGCGACGGTTCGACGCCGGAGACAGTGCAACAAGGCAAGATTCCCACCAAATGGGCGGAAAATCTGCTGGCCGGCATAGCGGCCAGCAAGCGTCCGCCGCTCGAACGTTTCCTGTTTGCGCTGGGCATCCGCCACGTGGGCGAGTCGACGGCCAAGACCCTGGCCGAGTGGCTCGGCAGCCTCGACTACGTGCGCCGCGCGCCGGCGGCCCTGCTGCGCGTGCTGCCCGATATCGGCGGCACGGTGGCGGACTCGATTGCCGATTTCTTTGCCGAAGAAAAGAACCAGCAGGCGTTGCAGGCTTTGCTGGACGCGGGTGTCGCGCCCCAGGGCGAACATGCGCCCAGCGCCAAGCTGCGCGCGCAGCTGGAGCAAGCGACGCTGCTGGCGGCCATCGGCATTCCGAAGCTGACGGAACCGCGCAGCAAGCAGCTGGTGGAGCGGGGCGTGACCCTGGCCAGCCTGGCGGCGCAAGGCGCCAGTTTCCACGCGGGCTTGCCCGCCGCCGTCGCTGAAGCGCTGGCGCAATGGCTGGCCGATGAGAACAATGTCCTGCTGCTTGCTCAACTGGATGCCCTGCGAAATGAATTACTGTCACAATTGCCTGAAATGCCAGCCACTGGCGGTACGCTGGACGGCAAGACCTTCGTCTTGACTGGTACCTTGCCCAACATGAGCCGCGACGAGGCCGCGGAGCTGATCGAGGCGGCCGGTGGCAAGGTCAGCGGCTCCGTGTCGAAGAAGACAGCTTATGTCGTGGCCGGTGCGGACGCCGGCAGCAAGCTGGCCAAGGCGCAGGAACTGGGCGTGGCCATCCTTGACGAGGCCGGTTTGCTGGCCTTGCTCGCGCAAGACTAATCATTCAACACATTACAGAAGACCCATGAAAAAAATCAGAAAAGCAGTCTTTCCCGTCGCCGGCCTGGGCAGCCGTTTCTTGCCAGCGACCAAGGCGCAACCGAAGGAAATGTTGCCCATCGTCGACAAGCCGCTGATCCAGTACGCGGTGGAAGAAGCCGTGGCGGCGGGCATCACGGAAATGATCTTCATCACGGGGCGCAACAAGCGCGCCATCGAAGACCATTTCGATACGGCCTACGAGCTGGAGTCGGAACTGGAGGCGGCCGGCAAGCGCCAGTTGCTCGACATGGTGCAAAACGTGATTCCCAAGCACATTAATTGCATCTACATTCGCCAGTCGTCGCCGCTGGGCCTGGGCCACGCCGTGCTGTGCGCCCGTCCCGTGATCGGCGACGAGCCGTTCGCCGTGCTGCTGGCCGACGATTTCATGGATGTGGAAGAGGGCGTGCGCCCCGTGCTGGCGCAGATGACCGATGTCTTCCAGTATGAAAATTGCTCGCTGCTGGCGGTGCAGGACGTGCCGCGCGCGGAAACCAAGCAGTACGGTATCGTGTCGGCAAGGAATTATCAGCCCGACCTGGAACTGGTCTCGGCCATCGTGGAAAAGCCCGCGCCCGAAGAGGCGCCGTCGACCCTGGCCGTGGTGGGCCGCTATGTGCTGACCAGCCGCATCTTCGGCCACCTGGAAAATATCGGTACGGGCGCCGGCGGCGAAATCCAGTTGACGGACGGCATCGCCGCCCTGATGCGCGAAGAGCGCGTGCTGGCTTACCGCTATCAGGGGCAGCGTTATGACTGCGGCTCCAAGCTTGGTTATCTGAAGGCAACGACGGCGATGGGCATGAAACATCCGGAAACGGGGGCGGCCTTCCGTACTTACCTGCAAGAACTGCAATCGGCACTGGACACAAAATGACGGTACGTGAAATCCTCAAGATGGGCGATCCGCGCCTGCTGCGCATGGCAGAGCCCGTGCATGAATTCGATACGCCCGAATTGCATGCCTTGATCGCCGACATGTTCGACACCATGCACGCCGCCAACGGCGCTGGCCTGGCGGCGCCGCAGATCGGCGTCAACCTGCAGCTGGTGATCTACGGCTTCAAGCAGAACCTGCGCTATCCCGATGCGCCGCAAGTGCCGGAAACCGTGCTGATCAACCCGGTGCTGACGCCTTTGTCGGAACGCAAGGAAGAGGGTTTCGAAGGCTGCCTGTCCGTGCCCGGCCTGCGTGGCAGCGTGCCGCGCTGGAGCGAGCTGCACTATGAAGGCGTGGACCAGTTCGGCCAGCCCATCAGCCGCGACTGCGACGGTTTCCACGCCCGCGTGGTGCAGCATGAAGTCGACCATTTGCACGGCATTTTGTATCCGATGCGTATCGTTGATTTTACGCAGTTCGGCTACACGGAAGTCATGTTTCCCGATCTCGACCCAAACGACGACGATTAATTGCTGCTTCACCTGGGGTCAGACCCGGCGGGTCAGACCCCAAATGTTGCTGGCGGTAGCAGTGAATGAGTACAAAAAATGGCCGCGCAGCATCAGCTGGGCGGCCATTTTTTATGCCTGAGGCAAAGCTGCGAACCTAGCGCACCTTGCGGCTGCTGCCCAGGTTATCGAGCAAGGCCTTCAGCTCATCCTGCATGGCTTCCGTCAGGTTCAGGAAGCGGCAGCCGATCTGCACTTGCTCGCCCAGCAGGAAGGAGCGGAAGGTGCGCGACAGGCGGATTTCCAGGTCGGCGATCATGACCTTGTTTGGCCCCAGTTCCAGGCGCACGCGCGACAGTTTGCGTCCGACGTACAGGCCGACCGTGTCGCGCGGATGGGCGCGCATGCCGATGCCGCCGGCCGAGAAATCATACAGTTGCAATTCATACGGACGCCCCTCGAGCACGAAGGCGGCCAGGTAGTACACGCCCAGCGGCGTTTCCAGGCGTGCCGATTCGCGCCGTTCCAGCACCAGGCAATGGCTGGGGAAGTTGGTCAGGTAAACGTTCGGCCGTTCGGGATACGCTTCCCATTCGCCATTGATGGTAAATTGCAGTTTGGCACTTTGCACCCAGGACACAAACGTGGCGCCACCAGGCGGCAGGGTCGCGCCTTCATTGAGTTCCAGCACGAATTGCGGCAAGTCATCGTCGACGGACAGGATGCGCCCCAGGATGACCTCTTCGCCGCCCGCCGGGTAGATGGAGATGGCGTCGCCGTTGTCAGCCAGGCTGCACAGGGTTTCGCCGATATCCCACGGATCGCTCATATGGTGCGGCTTGGTGCCGGGGGCCATCGGCTCGGCCACGTCAGCCAGGCTGGGCGCGCCTTTGCGCAGGGGATTGGGGATGGGATCGTTCACGACAGCGTATCTCTTTTATTCTGATGGGGAATAGTGTATAGGTTTAAAGCAATATTTACTAAGTAAATCACAATAATTGTTTTTGTATCACTATATTCCTGTTGCTTATGCGGAATGGCACGCCGCGCGGCATGCCACCTTGATGCCGTCGCTTAAAATTGTTCGTCCGCGCTCAGGTAACGCCATTGACCGGTCGGCAAGTCACCCAGCTTGACCTTGCCGATGCGCACGCGTTTCAGACCCAGCACTTTCAGGCCCACGGCTTCGCACATGCGGCGGATCTGGCGTTTCTTGCCTTCGCGCAGGGTAAAGCTCAGCTGGTCTTCATTTTGCCAGCGCACCTTGGCCGGCAGCAGCGGCTTGCCGTCGAGCCACAGGCCGTGGTTGAGCTTTTTCAGCTCGCTGTCGGGCAAGGTGCCGCCCTTGGTGTAGCTGACGCGCACCAGGTATTCCTTGTCGATATCGGTATCGTGGCCGATCAGCTGCTTGGCCACGCGGCCATCCTGGGTCAGCACCAGCAAGCCGACGGAATCGATGTCCAGGCGGCCGGCCGCCACCAGGCTGCGCAGCTGCGTGGGGTGGAACTGTTCCGGGCTGCGGTCTTCCGCCCAGCGGTTTTCCGCCTTGATGAGGGCCACGGCGGGCGTGTAGCCGTCTTCGGCCTGGCCGCTGACGTAGCCGACGGGTTTGTTGATCAGCACGGTGACGCGCTTCGATTGCTCGGCCGCCGCCTGGCGCTCCACGGTGACGCGCTGGCTGGGGGTGACCTTGCTGCCCAGTTCGGACACCACCTTGCCATCCACACGGACCCAGCCGCGCGCGATCCATTCATCGGCTTCGCGGCGGGAGCACAGGCCCAGTTCGGACATGCGTTTGGACAAGCGTAATAATTCTTCGGTCATGTTGTTTCAGTTTCAGTAGGGGTAGGCGCTGCGCGCAAAGCTTACACTTTCAGCGCATCGAGTAAATCGGTTTCCAGCAATATCTGGTTGCGGGCGTTGTTGAGCGCGGGGCCGTCGACGAGGAAGACGTCTTCGACCCGCTCGCCCAGGGTCATGATCTTGGCCGTGTGCAAGTTGATGCGGTACTTGGTCAGCACGTTGGCGATCGCATACAGCAGGCCCGTGCGGTCGTTGGCGGCCACCGACAGCAAATAGTACTGGCCCTTTTCATCGGGCCGCAAATCCACGGTCGGCTGGAAGGGGAAGGTGCGCGACAGGCGCGACAGCCGCCCCTTGCCCGGCGGCGGCAGCGGCGTTTGCGACTGCAGCAGCTCGCCCAGCTCATGCTCGATCAGGCTGATGATGTCGCGATAGCTCTTGGCGAAGTTCTGCTCCGTGACGAGGAAGGTGTCGAGCGCATAGCCATTTTTCGTCGTGTGGATCTTCGCGTCGAGGATGCTGAAATTCTTGCGGTCGAAATAGCTGCAGATGCGCGCGAACAGGTCGGGCTGGTCGGGAATGTACACGGCCACCTGCAAGCCTTCGCCGATGGGCGCCAGCCGGCATTTTACCACCGGCAACTTGCTGTCGAGCTTGTCATACAGCGAGCGCGTCTGCCAAGCGATGTCGGAAGCGTCGTGGCGCAGGAAATACGCCACGTCCAGCTGCTGCCACAGCTTCAGATGCGCGTCCGGCGGCAAGCCGTACAGGCGCAGGGTGGCCAGCGCTTCCTGCTGGCGGTTCTTCAGCTCGCGGTCGGCCGTGTGCGGCTCGCCGCCCAGCACGCGCAGGGTGATCTTGTACAAGTCTTCCAGCAACTTGCCCTTCCAGGCATTCCACACCTTCGGGCTGGTGCCGCGGATGTCGGCCACCGTCAGCAGGTACAAGCCCGTCAGGTGGCGCTCGTCCTTGACCACTTTCGCAAAGGCGGCGACGACGTCGGGATCGGACAAATCTTGCTTTTGCGCCACTTGCGACATGGTCAGGTGATTTTCCACCAAGAAAGCCACCAGTTCCGTGTCTTCTTCCGACAGGCCGTGGTCCTGGCAGAACTGGGTGGCGTCGGCCACGCCCAGCTTCGAGTGGTCGCCGCCGCGGCCCTTGGCGATGTCGTGGAACAGGGCCGCCACGTACAGCAGCCACGATTGCGAGAAATCGGCCATCAGCTGGCTGCAGAACGGGTATTCGTGCGCGTGCTCGCTCATCGTGAAGCGGCGCATGTTGCGCACCACCATCAGAATGTGCTGGTCGACCGTGTATACGTGGAACAGGTCGTGCTGCATCTGGCCCACGATGCGGCGGAAATTCGGCAGGTAGCGCCCCAGGATGCTCATCTCGTTCATGCGCCGCAGCGCATGGATGATGCCCACGGGCGCTTGCATGATGCGCAGGAACAGGGCGCGGTTGACGGGGTCCTGGCGGAAGGCGGCGTCGATCTTGAAGCGCGCGTGCCACAGGGCCCGCGTGGCGCGCGAAGTCATGCCCTTCAGGGCCGGGCGCTCCGTCATCAGGACGAAAATTTCCAGCATGGCCGACGGGTATTGCTCGAACGTGTCGTCGGCGCTGATGTCGATCAGGCTGTTGACTTCATTGAAGCGTTCGTTGATGGGCAAGGCCACGTCGTCTTGCGGAAACAGTCGCGCCTCGATGTTTTGCAGCAGAATCGTGTTGAGCTGGGTCACCGTCTTGGCGGCCCAGTAATAACGCTGCATGAGGAATTCGCTGGCGCGGCGCATGTGCGGCCCGCTGCCCGTCGCTTGCAGGCCCAGCGATTCGGCGATGGCCGTCTGCACGTCGAACACGAGGCGGTCTTCGCGCCGTCCCGCATGCAGGTGCAGGCGCACGCGGATATCCTTGAAGGCGCGCTCTTTTTCCATCAGCTGGCGCGCTTCCGTCAAGGTGATCAGGCCGCCCGTGGCCAGGGTGCGCCACGAGTTCGCCAGGCCGGCCGCCTTGGCCACCCACAAAATGACCTGCAAGTCGCGCAGGCCGCCCGGGCTTTCCTTGCAATTCGGTTCCAGGCTGAAGGCCGTGTCTTCGTATTTGGCGTGTCTCTGGCGCATTTCCGCCGTTTTCGCCTGGAAAAACGCCTGCGGGTCCATGGCCGCGTCATAGCGCTGCTGCAATTGCGCGAACAGGTCGGCGTTGCCGCACACGAGGCGCGCTTCGAGCAAGCTCGTTTGCACGGTGATGTCGGCCTTCGATTCGACCAGGCACTCATCGACCGTGCGGATGCTGTGGCCGATTTCCAGGCCCAGGTCCCACAGCAGTTGCACCAGTTCCTCGAGTTTTTCCTGCGTCGCCGCATCCGGCGCCTGTTGCAGCAGGATCAGCAGGTCGACGTCGGAATACGGAAACAGTTCGCCGCGGCCATAGCCGCCCACGCCCACCAGGGCCGTGCCGGGCGGCAAGCCCGCTTCCTGCCAGGCGCGCGCCAGCACGCCGTCGACGCTGTGGCGCAGGCTGCGCAACAGTTTTTCAGGCTTGCCGTCGGCCTGGAAGGCCGCAATGACGACCTGGCGGTCGGCTTTCAGTTGCTGCTTCAGCTGTTCCCGAACTTGCTTTTTCATCTGGGCCCTGGGTGGCGGTGGGTCGGGTGGGGGCGGGCTTGATCGCCCAGGCTTATCAGGCTTTATTGCCGATGAAGGCGGGCGGTGGCGGCATGCCGGGCGAGACGGTCAGCACTTCATAGCCCGTTTCCGTCACCAGCACCGTGTGTTCCCATTGCGCCGACAGGCTGCGGTCCTTGGTCTTGATGGTCCAGCCATCGTTCATTTCGCGGATTTCGCGGCGGCCCGAATTGATCATCGGCTCGACGGTGAAGATCATGCCCGCTTCCAGGCGTTCCAGGGTGCCAGGTTTGCCGTAATGCAATACCTGCGGTTCTTCATGGAAGACCTTGCCGATGCCGTGGCCGCAGAATTCGCGCACCACGCTGTAGCCGGCCTTTTCCGCGTGCTGCTGGATGGCGTGGCCGATGTCGCCCAGGTGGGCGCCAGGCTTGATCTGGTCGATCCCCAGCCACATGCATTCATAGGTGATTTCCGACAGGCGCTTGGCCAGGATGGTCGGCGTGCCGACGAGGAACATGCGGCTGTTGTCGCCGTGGTAGCCATCCTTGATGACGGTGATGTCGAGGTTGACGGAGTCGCCGCTCTTGAGGACCTTGTCGCCGGGGATGCCATGGCAGATGACGTCGTTGACGGAGGTGCAGATGGCTTTCGGGTAGGGCGTGTAGCCGGGCGGGCAATAGTTCAGCGGGGCAGGGATGGTGCCTTGCACGTTGACCATGTATTCGTGGCACAGGCGGTCCAGTTCGCCGGTCGTGACGCCGACCTTGACGAAGGGGGTGATGTAGTCGAGCACTTCGGCGCCGAGTTTGCCGGCAATGCGCATGCCTTCGATGTCGGCGGCGGTATTGATACGGATGGTGGACATGGTGTAATTCGCAATCTGCAGGATGTTCGGGTAAAAAGCACAGACAAATCCCAGTGTCGGAGGAAAAGTCTGCAAATATGTCGAAATTATAAACGAGGCGCCCTGTATCCGCCGCCCCCATCCTATGGCAGGCAGGCGATTTTTGCGGGAAAACCCATGGCCGATATGCGTTGCACCAGTATGGTGCAACGCTTGCCGTCACCGCGCGCGCGATTTGCGCCGTGGACTTGATGGAATGGGTATTTCGGTGTAGAATCCCGGGTTGCTTGAATTCTCTTTTAAGCAATGCAGTAAAACAGTGTCTTTAATTTATATAAACACGCGAATCCGGTCGACAAGGGTGCCTGTATGGTGACTGATCGGATTCCAGACCCAACCCTGGAGTTAATAATGTCCGTAACAATGCGCGAAATGCTGGAAGCCGGTGTCCACTTTGGTCACCAAACCCGTTTTTGGAATCCAAAAATGGCACCGTTCATCTTCGGCCATCGCAACAAGATCCACATCATCAACCTGGAAAAAACCATGGCGATGTACCAGGACGCAATGAAGCACGTGCGTCAACTGGCTGCAAACCGTGGCACCATCCTGATGGTTGGCACCAAGCGTCAAGCGCGCGAAATCATCGCTGCTGAAGCACAACGCGCTGGCGTGCCTTTCGTTGATCAACGTTGGTTGGGCGGCATGCTGACCAACTTCAAAACGATCAAAACCTCGATCAAGCGTCTGAAAGACATGGAAGTGATGATCGAAGACGGTTCGATCGAGAAGCTGTCGAAAAAAGAAGCGCTGATGTTCTCCCGCGAAATGATCAAGCTGCAAAAATCGATCGGCGGCATCAAGGACATGGGCGGCATTCCTGACGCAATCTTCGTTGTGGACGTCGGTTACCACAAAGGCGCGATCACCGAAGCGGCCAAACTGGGTATCCCGGTCATCGGCGTTGTCGATACCAACCACTCCCCGGAAGGCGTGAACTTCGTGATCCCAGGTAACGATGACTCCTCGAAAGCCATCATGTTGTACGCTCGCGGTGTTGCTGACGCAATCATCGAAGGCCGTGCAGCTGCCGGTAACGAAGTTGTTGAAATGGTTAAAGCAGCCGCTGGCGACGAATTCGTCGAAGTAAACGAACAGGCTTAATGGCCAGGCTATCGCAGGATAGCCGTTTGTAAGCACAGCAGTAAGGGAAAAGGGGTGGCAGCAGCTCCCCCTTTTTTTTAACAAAAAAACGATAGAGACCGCTGGCGAGGCATGCATGCCCGGCCGCGACTATCGACTCACCGAATCAGGAGAAACACATGGCAGCGATTACAGCAGCGATGGTAGGCGAATTGCGCGGCAAAACCGACGCACCAATGATGGAATGCAAAAAAGCACTGACCGAAGCCGAAGGCGACATGGCGCGTGCGGAAGAGATCCTGCGCGTCAAACTGGGCGGCAAGGCATCGAAAGCATCGGCACGCATTACCGCAGAAGGCGTCGTGGCAACCTACATCGCCAATGGCGTAGGCGCGCTGGTCGAAGTAAACTCGGAAACCGACTTCGTTGCGAAAAACGACGATTTCCTGGCACTGGCCAACAACGCTGCCCGTCTGGTGGCAGAACACAACCCGGCTGACGTCGCTGCCTTGCTGGCCCTGCCACTCGATGGCAAGACCCTGGAAGACGTGCGCGCTGCCCTGATCGGCAAAATCGGCGAAAACATGACCATCCGCCGCTTCCAGCGTTTCGAAACCAGCGCCAAGCTGGCTTCGTACCTGCACGGCTCGCGCATTGGCGTGATCGTCGAATTCGACGGCGCCGATGAGCAAGTGGGCAAAGACGTGGCCATGCACATCGCTGCCATGAAGCCAGTGTCGCTGTCGTCGGAGCAAGTTCCGGCGGAACTGATCGAAAAAGAGCGTTCGGTTGCACAACTGAAAGCCGAAGAAGACGCAGCCAAAGCGGCCGCCGAAGGCAAGCCAGCGCAATCGCCGGAAATCCTGGCCAAGCGCCTGGAAGGTTCCGTACAGAAGTTCCTGAAAGAAGTTTCCCTGCTGAACCAGGCTTTCGTGAAAAACGACAAGCTGTCGGTTGAGCAAATGCTGAAGGCGGCTAACACCACCGTCAAAGGCTTCGCCATGTACGTAGTAGGCGAGGGCATCGAGAAGAAGCAGGACGACTTCGCAGCAGAAGTCGCAGCACAGATGGCTGCCTCCCAGGGAGCGTAAGTAAAGCGGGCCGAGAGGCCCGTTTTTTTGGCCCGCCCGCACCTGTCGTGCCGGGCGGCGGCATGGGCAGCTTCCTCCCGCCTGTCCGGCGCTGCAAGGCGCTGCGCCATGTCATACTCGAATAACCTCATTTATGGAGCCCCAGCTCATGTCAAAACCAGCCTACAAGCGCGTCCTCCTCAAGTTGTCCGGCGAAGCCCTGATGGGTGATGATCCCTACGGCATCAACCGCGCCACGATCGAGCGCATGGTGGCCGATGTGGCCGAGGTGGCGAAGTTGGGTGTGGAACTGGCAATCGTGATTGGCGGCGGCAATATTTTCCGCGGCGTCGCGCCCGGCGCGCAAGGCATGGACCGTGCCACCGCCGACTACATGGGCATGCTCGCCACGGTGATGAATGCACTGGCCCTGGCCGACGCCATGCGCCACGTTGGCATTACCGCGCGCGTCATGTCGGCCATCGGCATCGAGCAAGTGGTCGAGCCCTACGTCCGCCCGAAAGCCCTGCAATACCTGGAAGAAGGTAAAGTGGTCGTCTTCGCCGCCGGCACCGGCAATCCGTTCTTCACCACCGACACGGCAGCCGCCCTGCGTGGTTCCGAGATCAGCGCCGAGATCGTCCTGAAGGCCACCAAGGTCGACGGCGTCTACACGGCCGATCCGAAGAAGGATCCGAACGCGACCCTGTTCCACACGATTACGTTCGACGACGCCATCGCCAAGCACCTGCAGGTGATGGATGCCACCGCATTCGCCCTGTGCCGCGACCAGAAACTGCCAATCAAAGTGTTTTCGATCACCAAGCCAGGCGCGCTGATGCGCGTGATTCTCGGTGAAGACGAAGGCACGTTAGTACACGTTTAAGGAGAGGTGGAGGCCATCCAGGATACCCCGGGCGGCTTTCAATTCTCCCGGCAGCGCGAACATTTGCACTGCAATTGAATTGTAATATCCATTTATTATCAAGATATAGGAGGGCGTATGTCCTTAGCTGACGTTAAAAAGAATACCCAGGAACGCATGACGAAGTCGCTGGAAACACTGCGGGCCGACCTGGCTAAAGTGCGTACCGGCCGCGCCCATACGGGTATCCTGGACCACGTGATGGTCGAGTACTACGGTTCGCCGACGGCGCTGACCCAGGTCGCCAACGTGACCCTGATCGACGCGCGCACCATCGGTGTGCAGCCGTACGAAAAGAAGATGGCCAACACCATCGAAAAAGCCATCCGCGACGCCGACCTGGGCCTGAACCCATCGGCACAGGGCGACCTGATCCGCGTTCCGACGCCGCCGCTGACGGAAGAGCGCCGCAAGGAAATGGTCAAGCTGGTCAAGAGCGAAGCGGAAGACGCGAAGATTGCCGTGCGTAACATTCGCCGCGATGCGAACGAGTCGCTGAAGAAGCTGGTCAAGGAAAAAGCCTGCTCCGAGGACGATGAGCGCCGCTCGTCGGAAGAAGTGCAGAAGCTGACGGACAAGTTCATCGCCGACATCGACAAGATGGTGGTCGACAAAGAAAAAGAAGTGCTGACGGTCTAGTTCCCAGTTCTTTTGACGCTGCCCGGGAGAGCATGGCTTTTCCGGGCAGTGCTATTTGGCGCATAATAGCTATCTTTTATTTTTGGCATTCGTGTTTTCATGATCTATTCGAGTTCGACAACGGCAGTACCTGAGGTGGGCACGGTGCCGCGCCATGTGGCAATCATTATGGATGGCAATGGCCGCTGGGCAACCAAGCGCTTCCTGCCCCGCGTGGCTGGCCACGTCAAGGGCGCTGACGCCGTGCGCGGCGTCGTCGAGACTTGCCTCGACCGGGGCGTCGAATACCTGACCCTGTTTGCCTTCAGTTCGGAAAACTGGCGCCGCCCGGAAGAAGAGGTGTCGATGCTGATGCGCCTGTTCGTTACCATGCTGGAACGCGAAGTGGTCAAGATGCATGCGAATGACATCCGCCTGAAGGTGGTGGGCGACCTGTCGCGCTTCAATGAGCAGCTGCAGAGCCTGATCGCCAATGCGGAGCGCAAGACGGCGAACAACACGCGCCTGACGGTGTCCATCTGCGCCAACTATGGCGGCCGCTGGGACATCATGCAGGCAGTCAATAAAATGACGGCCGCGGCGGCAGTCGACGGCCAGAGCGCCGCGCACGCCTACACGGAAGAGCAACTGGCGCCTTACCTGGCTATGGCCTACGCACCCGAGCCCGACCTGTTCATCCGCACGGGCGGCGAGCAACGCATTTCCAATTTCCTCCTGTGGCAACTGGCGTACACTGAGTTGTTTTTTACCGAGACTTTCTGGCCCGACTTCAATGCCGAGTGCCTCGACGCGGCAATCGCGTCTTACCAGCAGCGCGAACGGCGCTTTGGCCGTACCAGCGCGCAATTAACTGAAAAGACAAACTGATGCTGAAAACACGGATAATCACCGCCCTGGTCTTGTTGGCGGTCTTGCTGCCGGTTCTGTATCTGAATTATTTCCCCGCTTTCGCCGTGATCGCCACGGCGTTCTTCGGCGCCGCCGTCTGGGAAAGCTTCCGCATTTTCAAAAATCGCCACGCGCTCCTGATTGCCGCCGTCTGGACTGCCGCCTTCGCGTATACGTTTTTTGTCGGTAACGGCATGGCGCAGCTCAATTTCTGGTTCGCCCTGTGCGTGGCCATCTGGCTGATCCGCTTCGTGCCTTCGCTGGCGACGGGCTTGCCACCGACCGAAGGCCTGGGCAATACCTTGCTCAGCCTGGTGTATCCGGTGACCATCGTCGGCTGCTTCGTCGCCATCATCGCCCTGTTCCTGCATAGTCCCTTGTACCTGCTGTCCGTCATGGCCCTCGTGTGGATCGCCGATATCGGCGCCTATTTCTCGGGCAAGGCTTTCGGCAAGCGCAAGCTGGCGCCAAGTATTTCCCCAGGTAAATCCTGGGAAGGCGCCATCGGCGGCGGCATCGCCGTGCTCGTCGTCGCCGCCATCACCATCGTGGCCGCGCCATCGCTGCCGGTCCTGCAAGACACCTTTGCCGTGCAGCTGCAATTGCGCCGCGGGTGGCTGGTGGCCTTGCTGGTGCTGCTGCTGATCGTCGCCGCCAGCATCGTCGGCGACCTGTTCGAATCCCAATTGAAGCGCCGCGCCGGCATCAAGGACAGCAGCAAGCTGCTGCCTGGTCATGGCGGTGTACTCGACCGTATCGACGCGTTGATCCCGGTCCTGCCATTTGCCGCCCTCGTGGCCGGCTGGCTTTAAGGAAACTCATGCAATACATCACCATCCTTGGCGCGACCGGCTCGATCGGCGTGTCCACCCTGGACGTGCTCGCGCGTCATCCGGAGCACTACAGCGTGTATGCGCTGAGCGCACACAGCCGTGTGGCCGAACTGGCCGCCCAGTGCCTGCAATTCCGTCCCCAGCGCGCCGTCGTCGGCACGGCGGACGCCGCCCTTGAGCTGACGCGCTTGCTGCGCGGGCAGGGCGTCGATACGCAGGTCGAGTACGGCGTCGAAGCCCTGTGCGCCATCGCCAGCGCGCCGCAGGTGACGGGCGTGATGGCGGCCATCGTCGGCGCGGCCGGCCTGGCGCCCACTCTGGCGGCGGCACGCGCTGGCAAGAAAGTATTGCTGGCCAATAAAGAGGCGCTGGTCATGTCCGGCCAGCTGTTCATCGACGCCGTGCATGACAACGGCGCCGTGCTGTTGCCCATCGATAGCGAACACAACGCCATCTTCCAATGCATGCCGCACGCCCATGGCCGCGCGCCGGGCGCCGCCGGCGTGGCAAAGATCGTGCTGACGGCGTCGGGCGGTCCCTTCCTCACGCGCGACGTCGAGACGCTCGACACGGTCACGCCGGACCAGGCCTGCAAGCATCCGACCTGGGCCATGGGGCGCAAGATTTCCGTCGATTCGGCCACCATGATGAACAAGGGCCTGGAAGTGATCGAGGCGCACTGGCTGTTCGGCGCGCCGGCGGAGCAGATCGAAGTGCTGATCCACCCGCAAAGCGTGATCCATTCGATGGTGTCGTACATCGACGGTTCCGTGCTGGCCCAGCTGGGCAATCCGGACATGCGCACGCCGATCGCGCATGCGCTGGCTTATCCGCGGCGCATCGCTTCCGGCGTGGCGCAACTGGATCTGGCGCAAGTGGCCACGCTGCAGTTCGAACGTCCCGATTTCCGCCGTTTCCCCTGCCTGGCGCTGGCCTTCGACGCCCTGCGCGCGGGTGGCACGGCGCCGGCCTTGCTGAACGCGGCCAATGAAGTGGCCGTGCAAGCCTTCCTCGACGGGCAGATCGGCTTCCGCCAGATCGACCGCGTCATCGCCCACGTGATCGAGACGGTGCCGCACGGCGCCGCGTCGAGCATCGAAGCCGTGATGGAGCAGGACCGCCTGGCCCGGGTGGCCGCGCACGCGTACATCGCCCACAGGCTGGCCGCATGACCCTGATTACCACCTTGCTGGCGTTTATCGTCGCGCTGGGCTCGCTGATCACCCTGCACGAGCTGGGCCACTATCTGGTGGCGCGCTGGTGCGGCGTGAAAGTGCTGCGTTTCTCGATCGGCATGGGAAAAGTGGTGTATTCGCGCAAGTTTGGCAAGGACCAGACGGAATGGGCGATTTCCGCGCTGCCGCTGGGCGGCTATGTGAGCATGCTCGACGGCCGCGCGCAAGACCTCAGTGATTTGCCGGAAAGCGAATTGCGCCGCGAATTCACGCGCCAGAGCGTCTGGCGCCGCATCGCCATCGTGGCCGCCGGTCCGCTGGCCAATTTCCTCGTCGCCATCGTGCTGTACGCGGGCCTGTTCATGCACGGCATCGAAGAGCCGTCGAGCAAGCTCGGTCCCGTGGCCGAGCAGACGGCCGCCCATGCGGCCGGCTTGCGCAGCGGCGATACCGTTGAAGCGGTCAATGGCAAGGCCGTCGCCAGCTGGTCCGAGCTGCGCTGGGAGCTGATCCAGGCCACCCTCGACAAGCAGCCGGCCCGCATCGAAGTGCGCCGTCCCGACCGCGGCCAGCAGGAAGCGACCTTGCCGACGGCCAGCCTGACGGAGGCGGACCTGGAAGGCGACGTGCTGGGCAAGCTGGGCCTGACCCTGGCCCGTTCCGCGCCCACCTTGATGGAAATCATGCCCGATGGCACCGCCGCGCGCGCGGGCCTGCAAAAGGGCGATGAAATCCTCGCCATCGACGAACGGCCCGTGCACGACGTGGCGGCCGTCATCGCCACCCTGAGCCAGGCGCCGGGCCGGACCTTGCAGTTGCAGCTGTTGCGCCAGGGCCAGGATCTGACCCTGGCGATTACGCCGGAAGCCGTAGCGGGCGCCGGGCCGCAGGGAGCTGTAACAGTTGGTAAGATACAGGCAAAGCTGGGACAGGTGCCGGATATGATCACCGTGGCCTCCGGACCGTTCTCCGCCGTGGGCAAGGCGTCCGCCAAGGTCTGGGATACCAGCGTCATGAGCCTGAAAATGCTGGGCAAGATGATCACCGGCCAGGTTTCGCTGAAGAATGTGACGGGACCCATTACCATCGCCGATTACGCGGGCCAGACGGCGCGCATCGGCCTGGTAAGCTACCTGAGCTTCATCGCCTTCATCAGTATCAGTCTGGGCGTGATGAATTTGCTACCCATTCCTGTTCTGGATGGCGGGCATTTGCTGTATTATTCGCTGGAAGTTTTGACCGGACGCCCCTTGCCGGAGCGCGTAGGCGAGATTGCCCAGCGCCTGGGGATCGGTTTGTTGCTGACCTTGATGGTGCTTGCCGTCTTTAATGACGTGTTGCGATTGCTGAATTAGGGCGGTGGTTGATGCCATTGCGTGAGTCGCACAAGCAATCTTTTGTGTATGTTGTCCATTGATTTACCCATTGAATAACCCCAATGAAATTACATTCTGCTCGTTTTGCCTTGCCTTCCTTTCGCCGCAGCCTGATCGGCGCCGCCGTCATGGCCATCTGTTCCGGCCATGCGCTGGCCGTCCAGCCATTTACTGTCAAGGACATCCGGGTCGAAGGGATCCAGCGTACCGAAGCGGGCACCGTCTTTGCCTACCTGCCGGTGCGCGTCGGCGAGACGTTCTCCGACGAGAAGAGCGTTGCCGCCATCAAGGCCCTGTATGCGACGGGCATGTTCAAGGATGTGCGCCTGGAAGCCGATGGCGACGTGCTGGTGGTGCTGGTCGAGGAACGTCCGGCCATCGCGAGCGTGCAATTCACGGGCACCAAGGAATTTGAGAAGGATGTGCTGGTCAAGGCATTGAAGGAAATCGGCGTGGGTGAAGCCAAGATTTTCGACAAGGCATCCGTTGACCGCGCGGAACAGGAACTCAAGCGCCAGTACCTGTCGCATGGCCTGTACGGCGTGAAGATCACGACCACCGTCACGCCGATCGAGCGCAACCGCGTCAACGTGGTGTTCGCCGTCGACGAGGGCGACGTGGCCCGCATCAAGCAGATCAACATCGTCGGCAACAAGGCCTTCACCGACAAGGAACTGCGCGAGCAGCTGGCCCTGAACACGGGCGGCTGGTTCAGCTGGTATACCAAGGCCGACCAGTATTCGAAGACCAAGCTGACGGGCGACATCGAGGCGCTCAAGTCCTACTACCTGGACCGCGGCTATATCGAGATGCAGGTCGACTCGACGCAAGTGTCGATCACGCCCGATAAAAAAGACATTTACCTGACGATCAATATCACCGAAGGCGAGAAGTACAAGATCGCCGGCACCAAGTTCGAAGGCGAGATGTTTGGCCGCGAAGAGGAGCTGAAAGCGCTGAACCTGATGCGCGAAGGCGAGATCTATTCGGGCGCGCGCCTGACGGCGACGAACAAGCGCATCCAGGACCGCCTGGCCACGTTCGGCTACGCCTTTGCCAACGTCAACGCCAATCCGGAAATCAACCGTGAAAAGCATGAAGTCGGTTTCACCTTCTTCATCGATCCGGGCAAGCGCGTGTACGTGCGCCACATGAATATCGCCGGCAATACCACCACGCGCGATGAAGTCATCCGCCGCGAATTCCGCCAGTTTGAATCGTCCTGGTACGACAGCAACAAGATCAAGCTGTCGCGCGACCGTGTCGACCGCCTGGGCTATTTCAAGGACGTGACCATCGACACGCCGGAAGCGCAGGGCACGACCGACCAGGTCGACGTCAACGTGACGGTGGTGGAAAAACCGACCGGCAACTTCCTGATCGGCGGCGCCTTCTCGCAATCGGAAAAATTCACCCTGTCGGCCTCGATTTCGCAGGCCAACTTTGCCGGTAGCGGCAACACGGTCGGCATTGAACTCAATACCAGCCATTACAGCCGCACGATCGCGTTTTCGCAAACCAATCCGTACTACACGGACGACGGCATTTCGCGCAGCTTTGAAGTCTACCTGCGCACGACGGAACCGCCGGCGCTGAACATCGGCAGCTACAAGATCAAGCAGACCGGCGGCCGCGTCAGTTTCGGCGTGCCGTTCTCGGAAGTCGACACCGTCTTCTTCGGCATCGGCGCCGAGCGTTCGCGCATCGAGACCGACATCACCAGCCCGATCCGCTTCAAGCAGTACGTGATCGACAATGGCGGCCCGTCCGACGGTATCGGTTCGGCCACCACCAATTCCATCCCGCTGACGGCGGCATGGCAGCGCGACAGCCGCGACAGCGCCCTGACGCCATCGATCGGCCGTTACCAGCGCGTCAACCTGGAGGCGGACCTGATCGGCGACCAGAAATACTTCCGTGCCATCTATGAGCACCAGTATTTCCGTCCGCTGTTCAGCAAGGTCACCCTGGCGCTGAAAGGCGAGATCGATTACGGCCATGGCATCGGCAAGCACGTGTATCCGGTCTTCAAGAACTTCTACGGCGGCGGCATCGGTTCGGTGCGCGGCTACCTGAGTTCCTCGCTGGGCGCGGTCGAACCGAGCACCAACGATGCCCTGGGCGGCGCCTCGCGCCTGATCGGTAACGCGGAACTGCAGATGCCATTCCCCGGTTCGGGCAATGACCGCAGCTTGCGCTGGTTCGGTTTCCTTGACGGCGGCCAGGTCTACCAGGAAGGCGAAAAAATGCGGATCTCGCAATTGCGCTATTCTGCTGGCTTGGGCATCAGCTGGATTTCACCGGTGGGCCCGCTCAAGCTGAGCTATGCCAAGCCGTTGAACGCCAAGCCGACGGACCGCCTGGAGCGCTTCCAGTTCCAGATGGGCACCGGTTTCTGACCGGCCATCTGAATCGGGGCGACTGCTTTTACTTTTTGACCATGGAGTATCATGAACACCGCATCCGCTACCCTGCCCAAGACCCTTGCCGTGATCGCATTGTGCTGGAGTTCGCTGTTGCCGGTGCAGGCGCAGGCTCAGGAGTCGAAGATCGCCTGGATCAGCAGCGAACGTATTTATAACGAATCGAGGCTGGCCAAGCTGGCCAGCGCCAAGCTGGCCGAGGAGTTCCGCTCGCGCGAAAAAGCCGTGCAGGAACTGGCGGCCCGTTTCAAGGTCGCCAACGAAGCCCTGGAAAAGGACATGCCGACCCTGAGCGAGGCGGAGCGCGCCAAGCGCCAGCGCGAATTTTTCGAGCTGGACAAGGAACTGCAGCGCCGCCAGCGCGAGTTCCGCGAAGACCTGAGCCAGCGCACGAACGAAGAGCGCAGCGCCATCGCGGAAAAAGCCAACACCATCATCCAGCAGATGGCGCATATCGAAGGCTATGACATCGTGCTGCAGGAAGCCTTGTGGGCCAGCCCGCGCATCGACATTACCGACAAGGTTCTGAAGGCGCTGGATAAGTAACAGCAACAAAATAAAGGTTAAATAGATGGGCACTCGACTAGGAGAATTGGTCGAACGCTTCGGCGGGCAGTTGGCGGGCGATCCCAACCTGGAAGTCACAGGCATCGCACCGCTGGCCGACGCCGGCGCTTCGCACATCAGCTTTCTCAGCAATAGCAAGTTCCGCGCGCAGGCCGCGCAGAGCGGCGCCGCCGCGCTGATCCTCACGCCGGCCGACGATGCGCTGATCGGCGGCGACTACGCCGGCGCGCGCATCGTCACTCCGAACCCCTATGTGTATTTCGCGCGCGCGGCGCAGTATTTCGCCGCCCTGCACGAGATCAAGGCGCCGCTCGGCATCCATCCGGGCGCCTTCGTCGACGCCAGCGCGCAGGTCGACGCCAGCGCCTCCGTCGGCGTGCATGCGGTGATCGAAGCGGGCGCCGTGATTGGCGCCGGCTGCGTGATCGGCGCCGGCTGCGTGGTGGGGCGCGACGCCGTCATCGGCGCCGGCACCCAGCTGTTCGCCAACGTGACGTTCCACGCGCGCTGCGTGATCGGCCAGCGCGGCATCATCCATTCGGGCGCCGTGATCGGCACCGACGGATTCGGCTTCGCCAACGAAGGCGGCGTGTACATCAAGATTCCGCAGACGGGCAGGGTGGTGATCGGTGACGATGTCGATATCGGCGCCAACACCACCATCGACCGCGGCGCGCTGGCCGACACCATCATCGAAGATGGCGTCAAGCTCGATAACCAGATCCAGATCGGCCACAACTGCCACATCGGCGCGCACACGGCCATGGCCGGCTGCGTCGGCGTGGCCGGCAGCGCCGTCATCGGCAAGTACTGCACCTTTGGCGGCGCCGCCATGGTGCTGGGCCACCTGACCATCGCCGACCGCGTCCACGTTGGCTCGGGCAGCATGGTTTCGCGTTCGATCGCGGAGCCTGGCCAGTACACGGGCTTTTATCCGCTGGCCAAGAACGCCGACTGGGAAAAGAGCGCCGCCATCGTGCGCAACCTGTCAAGCATGCGCGAGAAGATCCGCGCGCTTGAAAAAACAATTAAAACACTGACCACGCAAGACGAAAAATGACTACTGAAAAAAAGACCCTCGACATCCTCGCCATCAAATCGCTGCTGCCGCACCGCTACCCGCTGCTGCTGGTTGACCGCGTGCTGGACTGGGAAGCGGACAAGACCATCACCGCCATCAAGAACGTGACGGTCAATGAAGAGTTCTTCCAGGGCCATTTCCCGCACAAGCCGGTCATGCCCGGCGTGCTGATGATCGAAGCGCTGGCGCAGACGGCGGCCTTGCTGTCGTTCCTGTCGATGGGCGTGAAACCGGACGAGAATTCTGTGGTGTACTTCGTCGGCATCGACAATGCGCGCTTCAAGCGTCCCGTCGAACCGGGCGACCAGCTGAAGATGGACGTGGAAATCCTGCGCGTCTCGCGCGGCATCTGGAAATACAAGGCCGTCGGTACGGTCGACGGCAAGCTGGCGGTGGAAGCCGAACTGATGTGCACCATCCGCAGCGCGCAGGATGCGAGCCAGTCTGCGAGCCAGCCAGCGGGGCAGTGATGGCGGCCATCCACTCAACGGCGGTGATCGACCCGAAGGCCGAGCTCGACAGTTCGGTCGAGGTGGGTCCGTACACCATCATCGGTCCGCACGTGCGCATTGGCGCCGGCACCAAGGTCGGCCCGCACGTGGTCATCGACGGCCATACGACGATCGGCAGCGACAACCACCTGTTCCAGTTTTCCTCCATCGGCGCGCAGCCGCAGGACAAGAAATGGGCGGGCGAGGCGACGCGCCTGGAAATCGGCGACCGCAACACCATCCGCGAGTTCTGCACCTTCAACACGGGCACCGTGCAAGGTGGCGGCGTGACGCGCCTGGGCAACGACAACTGGATTTCGGCGTATGTGCACCTGGCGCACGACTGCCTGGTGGGCAACAACACCATCTTCTCGAACAACGCCCAGCTGGCGGGCCACGTGGAGATCGGCGACTGGGTCATCATGAGCGGTTTCGCCAACGTGCACCAGTTTTGCAAGATCGGCGCGCACGCCTTCGTCGGCATGAGCACCAGCCTGACGCAGGACGTGCCGCCCTTCGTGCTCCTGAACGGCAATCCGGCGCAGGCACACGGCGTCAATATCGAGGGCTTGAAACGCCGCGGCTTTACGCGCGAGCAGATCAACGGCATCCGCACCGCGTATAAACTCATCTACCGCTCGGGACTGACCCTGGAGGAATCCAAGGCGGCCCTGTTCGAGGAAGAGGCGGCGTCGTCGCCCGAGGTGGCGCAGCACATTCGCGCCATGCGTGAATTTTTGGGCGTGGCGTCGCGTGGCATCGTCCGCTGACCACGCCAGCGGCCTGCCGGTCGCCAACGTCGCCATTGTCGCCGGCGAGGTGTCGGGCGACCTGCTGGCCAGCCGGCTGCTGTCCGGCCTCGTGCCGCAGCTGCCCGGCACGCGCTTCCACGGCATCGGCGGCGAGCACATGGCCAAGCAGGGGTTTGTATCCGACTGGCCGCTCGACAAGCTGACCGTGCGCGGCCTGTTCGAGATCATTCCCCGCTACCGCGAGATCAAGGGCATCCAGAACGCGCTGCGCGACCAGCTGCTGGCGGAGCGTCCCGCCGTCTTCATCGGCGCCGACTATCCGGGCTTCAATCTGGGACTGGAGCGGCAGCTCAAGGAAGGCGGCATCCCCACCGTGCATTACATCGGGCCGCAGATCTGGGCCTGGCGCGGTGGCCGCATCAAGAAAATCATCAAGGCCGTCTCGCACATGCTGGTGATCTTCCCGTTCGAGGAAGAGATCTACCGCAAGGCGGGCGTGCCCGTCACCTATGTCGGCCATCCGCTGGCCGAAATGATCCCCCTGCAGCCCGACGAAGCGGCCGCGCGCCGCACCCTCGGCCTGCCCGAAGACGCCAACGTCGTGACCCTGATGCCGGGCAGCCGCATGGGGGAACTCAAATACAATGCGGTGGCGTTCGTGGCCGCCTGCAAATTGCTGCTGGCGCGCGACCGCTCCTTGCGCTTCGTCGCGCCCATGGCCGGCGAAAAGCAGCGCCAGTACTTCCTGCAGCTGATCCGCGAAGCGGGCTTGCAGGACGTCGAGATCATGCTCACCGATGGCGGCTCGCACACGGCCATCTGCGCCGCCGACGCGGTGCTGGTGGCGTCGGGCACGGCCTCGCTGGAAGTGGCGCTGTACAAGAAGCCCATGGTCATCGCCTACAAGATGATGCGCGCCTCGTGGGAAATCATGCGCCACATGGGCTACCAGCCGTGGATCGGTTTGCCGAACATCCTGGCGCGCGACTACCTGGTGCCCGAGCTGCTGCAAAACGCGGCCAGCCCGCAAGCGCTGGCCGAGGCCATGTGGCAGCAGCTGAGCGACGTGCCCGGCCGCCTGCGCCTGGTGCAGCGCTTCACGGACATGCACCACAGCCTGCTGCGCGACAGCGCGCGCGACAGCGCCAACGCCGTCATGCAAGTCATCGCCGCGAACCGCAAGTAACTCCCGCTCACCGCTACAACCGCAGTACCAACCAAAGATTCAACGTGAAAAATATCTATCCCGGCCTGTTTGACGACTTGCCATTCTCGCTCGATGAAATCGTCTGCGGCGTCGACGAGGCAGGCCGCGGTCCGCTGGCCGGCCCCGTGTTCGCCGCCGCCGTGATCCTCGACCCGAACCAGCCCATCGACGGCTTGCGCGATTCGAAGAAACTCACCGAAGCCAGGCGCGACCTGCTGGCGCCGCAGATCAAGGCCAAGGCCCTGGCCTGGGCCATCGCCGAAGCGTCGGAAGAGGAAATCGACCGCCTGAACATTCTGCAGGCGTCGATGCTGGCCATGCGCCGCGCCGTCGAGGCGCTGGCGACCGTGCCGACCCTGGCCCTGATAGACGGCAACCGCTGTCCCGTGATGCCGATACGCGGCATGGCCATCATCGGCGGCGACGACAAGGTCGATGCGATTTCCGCCGCCTCGATCCTGGCCAAGACGGCGCGCGACGCGGCCCTGGTGCACCTGCATGCGGCCTATCCCGAATACTGCTTCGACCAGCACAAGGGCTATGGCACCAAATTGCACCTGGAGCGCCTGCACCTGCACGGCGCCTCGCCCGTGCACCGCCGCTCGTTCGCCCCCGTGCGCAAGGTGATCGCCCTGTTTGGCGGACAGGAGGTGGTGGCATGAAGACGATCACCTCGCGCGACAATGCGCAATACAAGGAGCTGCTGAAACTGGCGGGCAGTTCGCAGGCGCGCCGCAAGTCGGGCCGCACCCTGCTCGATGGCGTGCACCTGTGCCAATCCTACCTGCAGCTGCGCGGCATGCCGGAGCAGTGCATCGTCAGCGAAAGCGCCTTGCGCAATCCGGAAGTGGCGGACATCGTCGGCCAGCTGGAAAGCCAGCGCGCGCACGTACTGGGCTTGCCCGACGCGCTGTACAACGCGGTCAGCCAGGTCGAGCACGGCGTGGGCGTGATGTTCCTCATCGAGACGCCGGAACGGGCCGTCACGCAGCCGCTGAGCGTGTCGGCCGTGCTGCTCGATAACCTGCAAGACCCGGGCAACGTGGGCTCCATCCTGCGCAGCGCGGCGGCCGCAGGCATCACGCAGGTGTACTGCAGCGCCGGCACGGCATTCTGCTGGTCGCCGAAAGTGCTGCGCGCGGCGATGGGCGCGCACTTCGTGCTCGACATCTTTGAAAACGTCGACCTCGCGGCGCTGGTCGCCGACGCGAAAGTGGCGACGCTCGCCACCAGCGGCTACGCCACGCAGCAGCTGTATGACGTCGACCTGCGCCAACCGGTCGCCTGGCTGTTCGGCCATGAAGGGCAGGGCGTGGCCGACGACCTGCTGTCGATGGCGACGCACCAGGTGGTCATTCCCCACCTGGGCCAGATCGAATCGCTGAACGTGGCCGCCTGCGCCGCCGTCTGCTTCTTCGAGCAGCTGCGCCAGGGCCAGGCTTGAACAGGGTAGCCATGTCCATCCCTCCGCTGGCCGACGGCGCCGCACGTGACGAAGCCTGGTGGCGCCAGGTGGCCGCCTTGTATCCCGCGCCGCCGGACGCCATCGTCAATCTCGAGCATGGCTATTTCGGCGCCATGGCCGCGCCCGTGCAAGCGGCCTTCGAGCAGGCCGTGCGCTACACGAATGAACAGCTGAGTCCTTTCGTGCGCGGCGAATTCACGCGCACGCATGTGGACATCCTGCGCCAGCGCGTCGCCGCGCTGATCCAGGCGCAGCCGCACGAGATATTGCTGACCCGCAGCGGCACCGAGTCCATGCAGCTGCTGATCGCGCAATACCACGGCCTGGTGCCCGGTGATACCGTGCTGTGGAGTAATCTCGACTATCCGGCCATGCGCACGGCCATGCGCTGGCTGGCGCAACGCCGTGGCGTCACCAGTACGCAAGTCACATTGGGCCTGCCCATCAGCGATGACGAGATCGTCGCCCGTTACGCGCAAGCCATGCGCCAGGCCGTCCACCCCAAATTGCTGCTGCTGTCGCAGGTGACGCCGGCCAACGGCCAGCAACTGCCGGTGCGGGAGATCATGGCGCTGGCGCGCGCACACGGCATCGACGTGCTGCTCGACAGCGCCCATGCGCTGGGGCAGGTCGACGTGGACGTGCAGGCCATGGGCGTCGATTTCGCCGGTTTCAATCTGCACAAATGGCTGGGGGCGCCGGCCGGACTCGGTGTCGTGTATATCCGCGCCTCGCAGCTGCACAAGATCGAGCCGCATTTGGGCGACGAGGATTATGCCGTGGATGATATCCGCGGCCGCCTGCACATGGGCATGCCGCCGATCGGCGCCATCCTGGCCGCGCCTGCCGCGCTGGACTTCCATGACCGCCTGGGCGGCACGCCGGCCAAGCGGGAGCGCCTGGCCTGGCTGCGCGATTACTGGGTCAGCCGCGCCGCGCAACTGCCCGGCGTGCGCATGTTGTCCCCGCTCGACGCCAGGCGCGGCACGGCGCTGGTGGCCTTTGCCGTCGACGGCATGGACGCACGCGCGCTGCAGCAAGCCTTGCTGCAGCGCTTTGGCATCTTCACGGTGGAGCGCAATATCGGCGATACCGACGTCGTGCGCGCCACGCTGGCCATCACGACCCAGACCAGCGAACTCGATCAGCTGGTCGCCGCGCTGACGGTGCTTTCGAGCGAAACGAACGCCTGACAAAACCGAGGCGCGGCAGGTTTGGTCCAGCGTTCTAGTATTCGCGGCGGTTCGGCTTGATTTCCTGGAGGATCGTCGTGGAGATCTCTTCGATCGACTTGGTGGTCGACGAGAGCCAGCGGATACCTTCGCGTTTCATCATTTTTTCCGCCTCGTTGACCTCGTAACGGCAATTTTCGATGGCCGCATACTTGCTTCCAGCGCGTCTTTCGTTGCGTATTTCCGACAAACGTTCGGGCGTAATGCTTAATCCAAAAATTTTATTCTTAAATTCCAGCAGGGCCGAGGGCAGCTTGTCGCGCTCGAAATCGTCGGGAATCAGCGGATAATTGGCCGCCTTGATGCCGTATTGCATGGCCAGATACAGGCTGGTCGGGGTCTTGCCAGAGCGCGAAACACCCACCAGAATGACATCGGCCGAGGACAGGTTCTTGTGCGACTGGCCATCGTCGTGCGCCAGCGAATAGTTGATCGCCTCGATGCGGTTCTTGTATTCCTCGCTGTCGACGATGTTGTGCGAGCGCCCGATGGTATGGGTCGACATCACGCCCAGCTCCTGTTCCAGCGGGGCGACGAAGGTCTGGATCAGGTCCATGTGCATGCCGCTGGACTTGCGGATCACGGCCGACAGGTCGTTCTTCACCAGGGTGGAGAAAATGATCGGGCGCTGGCCGTCGCTGGCGAAGGCTTCGTTGATCTTGCGCGCCGCCTCATAGGCCTTGTCCATGGTGTCGATGAAGGGCAGGCGGATCTGCCGGAAGCGCAGATCGAACTGCGTCAGCACCGAGTGGCCGAACGTCTCGGCGGTGATGCCGGTGCCGTCGGAAACGAAGAAGACGGTGCGGGCCGCGGACGGCAGAGGAGGGCGTGGTTCTTGTGTCATGGGTTTTCGGATCAAGATTGTGCGTCGTCAATTTGCGCCGCACAAGGTAAAATGGCTGCAACGGTATGATTGTGCTGCACGACGCCAAGAATAACAAGAAGACAGTCTGTGCGCCGCGCGTAAAGATTTCTATCATCAGTAAGGGTGTCATTATGACCAACGCAGTATCGCAACAGCAGGAAGACAAGGACGCGGTGTATGTCGCCTCGTTCGAGCATTTGCGCATGACGGATGTCGAATCCGTCGGCGGCAAGAACGCCTCCCTGGGCGAAATGATCAGCCAGCTGGCGGAAGCCGGCGTGCGCGTGCCCGGTGGCTTTGCCACCACGGCGCAGGCTTTCCGCGACTTCCTGTCGTATAGCGCCAACGGCGGCCTGCCGCTGGCCGAACGCATCGCCCAGCGCCTCGAAGGGCTGAACATCGATGACGTGCGCGCGCTGGCGCAAGCCGGTGCCGAGATCCGTCAATGGATCGTGGAAACCCCATTCCAGCCGCGCCTGGCCGCTGAAATCGACCAGTTCTACGCCAGGCTGGTGGCCGATTCCGACACCGAAATGTCGTTTGCCGTGCGTTCCTCCGCCACGGCGGAAGACTTGCCGGATGCGTCTTTTGCTGGTCAGCAAGAAACTTTCCTGAACGTGGTCGGCATCGACAACGTGCTCGAGGCCATGAAACAGGTATTCGCGTCGCTGTACAACGACCGCGCCATCTCGTATCGCGTGCACAAGGGCTTTACGCACGCTGAAGTGGCCTTGTCGGCCGGCGTGCAGCGCATGGTGCGTTCCGACCTGGGCGCGGCCGGCGTGATGTTCACCATCGATACGGAATCGGGCTTCAAGGACGTGGTCTTCGTCACTTCCAGCTATGGCCTGGGCGAAACCGTGGTGCAGGGCGCCGTCAATCCCGACGAATTCTACGTGCACAAGCCGATGCTGGAAAAGGGCAAGTCGCCCGTGATCCGCCGCAATATCGGCTCGAAGCTGCTGAAGATGGAATTCACGAACGAAGCGAAAGCCGGCCGTTCCGTGAAAACCGTCGACGTGCCCGTCGAAATGCGCAACCGCTACTCGCTGAACGACAGCGAAGTGGTGGAACTGGCCAAATACGCCGTCATCATCGAAAGCCACTACGGCCGTCCGATGGACATCGAGTGGGGCAAGGATGGCCGCGACGGCAAGCTGTACATCCTGCAGGCGCGTCCTGAAACCGTCAAGTCGCAGCAAAAGGCGACCGACGTGCAGGAACGCTTCAAGCTGAAAAGCACGGGCACCGTGCTGACGTCCGGCCGCGCCATCGGCCAGAAGATCGGCGCCGGCCCCGTGCGCGTGATCCACGACCCGGCCGACATGGAACGCGTGCAGCCAGGCGACGTGCTCGTTGCCGACATGACGGACCCGAACTGGGAACCGGTCATGAAGCGCGCGTCGGCCATCGTCACCAACCGTGGCGGCCGTACCTGCCACGCGGCAATTATCGCGCGTGAACTGGGCGTGCCGGCCGTCGTCGGCTGCGGCGACGCGACCGACGTGCTGAAAGACGGCACCTTCGTCACCGTGGTGTGCTCCGAAGGCGATGAAGGCAAGATCTACGATGGCCTGCTGGAAACGGAAGTGTCGGAAGTGTCGCGCGGCGAATTGCCTAAGCTCGACACCAAGATCATGCTCAACGTGGGCAATCCGCAGCTGGCGTTCGACTTCCAGTCCGTGCCGAATGCGGGCGTGGGTCTGGCGCGCCTGGAATTCATCATCAATAACAATATTGGCGTGCATCCGCGCGCGATCCTGGAATACCCGAACATCGACGCCGACCTGAAGAAGGCCGTGGAATCGGTGGCGCGCGGTCATGCCTCGCCGAAGGCGTTCTACATCGACAAGCTGGCCGAAGGCATCGCCACCATCGCCGCCGCGTTCTGGCCGAAAAAAGTCATCGTGCGCCTGTCCGACTTCAAGTCGAACGAGTACAAGAAGCTGATCGGCGGTTCGCGCTACGAGCCGGACGAGGAAAACCCGATGCTGGGCTTCCGCGGCGCGGCGCGCTACCTGTCGGCCGACTTCTCCGAAGCGTTCAACATGGAATGCGAAGCGATGAAGCGCGTGCGCAATGACATGGGCCTGACGAACGTGGAAATCATGGTGCCATTCGTGCGCACCCTGGGCCAGGCCGAGAAAGTCATCGACTTGCTGGCGAAAAACGGCTTGAAGCGCGGCGAGAACGACCTGCGCGTCATCATGATGTGCGAAGTGCCGTCGAACGCCATCCTGGCCGACCAGTTCCTCGACCATTTCGACGGTTTCTCGATCGGTTCGAACGATCTGACCCAGCTGACCCTGGGTCTGGACCGCGATTCCGGCATGGAATTGCTGGCCGCCGACTTCGACGAGCGCGATCCTGCCGTGAAAGCCCTGCTGGCCCTGGCCATCAAGGCTTGCCTGGCGCGCGGCAAGTACATCGGCATCTGCGGCCAGGGGCCTTCCGACCATCCGGACTTCGCCGTCTGGTTGATGGAGCAGGGCATCGAATCGATGTCCCTCAATCCTGACTCGGTGATCGACACCTGGCAGAAGCTCGCCGCGCTGAAAGCGTAAGCAGCTGTATCGCCCTCTGAAAACCCGCTGCCGCTCACCCGGCAGCGGGTTTTTTTTATGCTTGCCATGGCGCGCACGGCTGCATTGGGTGGGCTTGCGCCAGATCAGCTAAAATGATTCCACCAATACATTGAAACGGGAGTTCTCATGGCAAGCAAGAAACCGAGCAAAGTGGCAAAGATCGACATCGGCATTTCCGAGGCGGACCGCGCGAAGATCGCGGAAGGCCTGTCCGGCCTGCTGGCCGACAGCTACACCTTGTACTTGATGACCCACAATTTTCACTGGAACGTCAAGGGCCCGATGTTCAACACCCTGCACCTGATGTTCATGACGCAATACACGGAGCAGTGGGCCGCGCTGGACCTGATCGCCGAGCGCATCCGCGCCCTCGGCTATCCGGCGCCGGGCACCTACAAGGAATTCGTCAAGCTGGCCTCGATCAAGGAAATCGACGGCGTACCGCCGGCGCTGGACATGGTCAGCCATCTGGTGTCGGCACAGGAAGCGACCGCGCGCACGGCGCGCCGCTTGTTCCCGCTGCTGGAAAAAGCCAATGACCAGCCGACGGCCGACCTGATCACGCAGCGCCTGGATTTGCATGAAAAGACGGCGTGGATGCTGCGCAGCCTGCTGGAAGAATAAACTGGCGGCGTTAATTCGCCCCCGGCTATTGACGCCATCAGGAATTGCGTTAGACTGGCTGTATATAGGTGTTTGGCAAGAATAATATCAGGCAGTACAGCACATTAAACCCCGTCGCTTATATAGGCTGCGGGGTTTTTTATTTTCGGATTCGCAAAGATGGAGGCATCATGGCTGAATGGGTAGGCTGGTTTGTGGCGGCTGGTGCGGTATTGATCCTGGAATTGTTTACAGGCACGTTCTATTTGCTGATGATCGCCATCGGCATCAGTGCCGGAGGATTGGTGGCGCTGGCGGGCGGCAATGGCGGTTGGCAAGCCCTGACGGCGGCCATTGTCGGCGTGGCGGCCACGCTGTTATTGCGGCGCAGCCGTTTTGGCAAGGCGGCGCGGCGCGATGCGGCGCAGGATCCGAATGTGAATCTCGATATCGGCCAAAGCGTGGCGGTCGCGCATTGGGTCGATGGCGCGGCGCGCGTCATGTACCGTGGCGCCTTGTGGGATGTGGAACTGATTCCCGGCAGCGATACGCAGGCCGGTCATTACACCATTCGTGCCGTGCGTGGCAGCCGTTTGATCGTTGGATAACCTGGAGAGTAGATTATGGAAGTAAGCATTGGAAGCGTGTCGCTGATCTTGTTGTTGCTGGCATTGGTATTTGTCTTCAAGACGGTCAATGTGGTGCCGCAGCAGCATGCCTGGGTGGTGGAGCGTCTGGGTAAATTCCATGCGGTACTGGGTCCGGGCCTGAATATTGTCGTGCCTTTTGTCGACCGCATCGCCTACAAGCACGTGCTCAAGGAGATTCCGCTCGACGTGCCGCCGCAGGTATGCATTACGCGCGACAATACGCAATTGCAGGTCGATGGCATTCTGTATTTCCAGATTACCGACGCCATGCGTGCATCGTATGGCTCGTCGAATTATATTGCCGCCATTACGCAACTGGCGCAAACGACTTTGCGTTCGGTGATCGGTAAAATGGAACTCGACAAGACATTTGAAGAACGCGACCATATCAATACGGCGATCGTGAATGCCATCGATGAATCAGCGGCGAATTGGGGCGTCAAGGTATTGCGCTATGAAATCAAGGATTTGACGCCGCCCAAGGAAATCCTGCATGCGATGCAGGCACAGATTACGGCCGAGCGCGAAAAGCGCGCGCTGATTGCCGCCTCGGAAGGGCGCAAGCAGGAGCAGATCAATATCGCCAGCGGCGAGCGCGAAGCGGCCATCGCCCGCTCGGAGGGCGAGAAGCAGGCATCGATCAACCGTGCAGAAGGCCAGGCCACGGCCATCGTCGCGCTGGCGCAGGCCAGTGCGGAAGCGCTGCGCCAGGTGGGCGCCGCCATTCGCGAACCGGGCGGAGAAGATGCCGTCAACCTGAAAGTGGCCGAGCAATATGTGGGCGCGTTCGCGCAATTGGCGAAAACAAATAACTCGATTATCGTGCCGGCCAATCTGGGTGATATGAGTGGTTTGATCGCCACGGCAATGCAGGTGGTGAAAACGCAGAAGCCGAAAGGCGGCGTGGCGATTCCTTGATTGCCTGGTGAATAGCAAACGCATAGCAAGTTTGTCGTCAATACTGCCCGCCGTAACGCGGGCAGTTTTCATTTGCGCTGCCCGAATATATACCGGCGGCAGGGCTCGCGTATCCGCGCGTGAATCGGTAACGTTGAAAATCTTTTCTTTATGCTATGCTGTGCGAACTTTCTGGATTATATGCCGTCGTGTGACGTTTATCTATTTGAATGAAGTGGCATCTGCTGCGGATGCGTGGCGATGATTGTACCGATATCCGCGCCCTATACTTGCATGATGTTTGGGGAGCAGCTGCATAATTGGCGATAGTATTGCTCCCATGTATGTTTCGAATTGCCATTTGTAATTACTATAAATTGCAATGAAACAAAAAATACTGCAAAATAAATACTTCCAATGGTGCTGTATTGAATCGCAGCCGCACAAAGCAGAGGCGCTTGCACAGGCAGTTCATGCGCGATGTCCGTTCCTCGTGGTTGAAGGATTGCAGTGCTTGAAAGCCGGGGGGGGCGGGTTTTTTGGTAAAAGAATTGTAAAAAACAATCAAATCTCAAGAAAAATCACCTCAGTCGCGTTACAATTGGATAGAATTTAACTGTTCAGTTATATTTTTCAACTCACACAAGGAAATATCATGGATCTGTCCAGCTTATCCCTGTCCGAACTGCGCACCTTGCAGGACGACATCAAGAAGCAAATGAAGAAACGCGAACAGGACGATCTGTCCAAGGCGCGCGAGCAAATCCTGGCCATCGCCCAGAGCGTGGGCGTTTCCGTCAAAGACCTGGTTGGTACGGGTATCCGCGCTAAAACCGGCACCGTCGCGGTACGCTATCGCAATCCGGATGATGCGACGCAGCAATGGACTGGCCGTGGCCGTCAACCGAAATGGGTCAAAGAGTGGACCGATTCGGGCAAGTCGCGTGATCTGCTGAAGGTATGATCCTGAAGGTTTAAATAACCGTTCATTCGGATGCTTGTCCTGTGGAGTGGTACAGGTGTAGTACAAGGCAGCATGCAAGCATCCGGAACTTTCCTGCATTATCGTCTTTGGCCAGACAGGCAAAGCTGATTCATTCGCTTATCTCCACGGTATTTTCACCAATACCCGTCTTATTTCCGCAGCCTCTCTTCTTTTCCCTGTTTTATTCCGTCGCGCCGTGCTTTTCCATTTGCCGCCGGCGCCGGCAAAATAAAACCCGGCATATAGCCGGGCTGGAAGGTATCGGCGCAGCATGCTGCGCGTGGTGCCGGATCAGCGGCGGTGCGACTTCATTGCCGCCTGCACTTCGCGCGCGCCGTCGCGGTCGCGTTCCGCCGCCCGCTTGTCGTGCTGCTTCTTGCCCTTGGCCAGGCCGATTTCGCATTTCACGCGGCCGCCCTTGTAGTGCAGGTTGAGCGGCACCAGCGTATAGCCGGAGCGTTCCACCTTGCCGATCAGTTTATCCATTTCCGCGCGGTGCAGCAGCAGCTTGCGCGTGCGCACGGCTTCCGGATGGATATGGGTGGAGGCGGTCGGCAGGGCGCTGATATGCGCGCCGAACAGGAAGAGTTCATCGCCGCGGACGACGACGTAGGCTTCCTTGATTTGTACGCGGGCGTCGCGGATGGCTTTGACTTCCCAGCCTTCCAGCACGATGCCGGCTTCGTAGCGATCCTCGATAAAGTAGTCGTGGAAGGCTTTTCTGTTGTCTGCTATGGTCATGAGATGGTAAATGTGCGCGGGTCGGTTAAACTACTGTCTCGCGCAAGCGCGATAAAATCAAATGTATCCAACATCATAGCAAATGGTTCTTCAATGGCAGTAGTACATAAATCAGTTTTTCTCGGCTACAGCGCCGAACAGATGTTCGCGCTGGTGGCGGCGGTGGAGGATTATCCCAAATTCCTGCCCTGGTGCGGTGCGGTCGAGGTTCGCGAGCGGGGCGAGGATACGGTTGTCGCCAGCGTGGGCATACATTACCACGGCGTGCGCCAAAGCTTCACCACGTCCAACGAGAACGTGCCGCCGACTTCCATCAAGATGAAGCTGGTGGACGGCCCTTTCAAGACCCTCGACGGCGTGTGGACCTTCAAGGCCCTGCGCGAAGATGCGTGCAAGATCGAACTGGACCTGCACTATGAGTTTTCCAGCCGCGTGCTCGAACAGATCATCGGCCCCGTCTTCGGCATGATCGCCAACAGCATGGTCGATTCCTTCTGCAAGCGCGCGGAGACGGTGTATGGCTGAAGCGGACATCGCGGTACAGGTTTGCTACGCGCTGCCGGACAGCGCGTTCCTGCGGTCCCTGCGCGTGCCTGCGGGCACGACCATCGAGCAGGCGGTGATGCGGAGCGGCTTGCTGCAGAAAATCCCCGGCATCGACCTGGCCATCAGCATGGTCGGCATCTATGGCAAGCGCAAGCCGCTCGATACCGTATTGCGCGAGCATGACCGGGTGGAAGTCTACCGTCCCTTGCAAGCGGACCCGAAGGAGGCGCGCCGGCGCCGTGCCGGCGGCAAGCCGGCGAAGGGCTGAGCGGGCGGGGCGGTTGCGCGACGCTGCCTGGCGCGCCATTTTTTTCGTGCGTCAGTTCAAATGGGCGCTGTCGAGCCACTAGGTGTTCAGGTGGCTGCAGGACACGCCTCCGCATACCCTGACGGACCTGCAGCGTGTCGCCCGTTTCCTCTACCTGCAGCAGCATGCCTTCGGCGGCAAGGTCGACGGGCAGAGCCGGGGCACGGCGACCACGGCACCGCCGCTCAACCTGCTGCGCATCAAGGAGAGCCTGTCGGCCGCGCACCTGCGCCTCTTTGGCCCTTACATCGAGAACCTGGACTGGCACAAGTGCATGGAGCGCTACGACCGCCGCACACGTTGTTTTACCTGGACCTGCCGTACTGGGAGACGGCTGGCTATGGTGTGGACTTTGAGTTCGAGCAATACGAGAAGATGGCTGAGCTGATGGCCAGGCTGAAGGGCAAGGCCATCTTGAGCCTGAATGGCCACCCTGACATCCGCCGCGTGTTCGGGCGTTTCCAGATGGATACAACCGGTATCCAGTACAGCGTGGGCGGCGCTGGCAGGGCGGTTGAACGAAAAGAATTGATCATTACAGCTGGGATAGGGCGGCTGAGCCGGCCGGACTGTTCCAAAGAGTTCGGTAGACAGGTGCCAGCGCTTAAGAAGAGTGAGATAGTCTTCGCGCTGGCGCGAGACTTGCTTCGAGGGCGGAAATATGAAGGGGGCGTTCGAGGCGGCTATTTCGGGCCGCCAATAAGCTTCGACCGTCTTCTTTCGCCCTGAATTGGACTTTCGCATCAACATGTGACAATGCGTGATTTTCCTCACTGGGTAATTCGTTATGCTCAAGGGCAGTTGGTGGCCAGGCGACTAGTCATGACCAGTTTTCGTGGCGCGATGAAACGATACCGTCCTGCTCATGCGCCTGAATTGCCTTTCAGTCCATATCGGATGTATCAACAACATGGAGCCGCATATGTTTAACTTCTACATAGGCAACATCGCCGGTGGCGTCGTGACGGCCGCACAGGAAGCTGTAGGTTCAACGATCGCGCTGCTGAATCCGGGGGCGTCCGATCTACAAGGCTGGGAGCTGACGAAAGATGGCCATCTCATCCTGAGCTCTTCTTCGGCAGACCTCTGTCTGAGCATTGCAAACGACCAACTCCAGAATGGCGCCGCCGTGACTCTTGCAGAAAAGGGCGCGAGTGGATACTTTCAGCAGTGGAACTACGACGCCACCAGCTCCCAGCTATCGCTCCAGAAACACTCCAGCTATCTTTTGTCCAATGCCTCCGGTGGCCCGGCGGGCCCCCTCGTCTACGTTTCAACGGCGTCGACCTCTGCGCAGAGTCAATGGAATCTGATCGTCATCAGCACACTCCCGCAACCGATGATCGGCATGAACTGGGAACCTGCGCCTTCGGACTACAATGGCTTGCCGGCGCCGACCAAGTATGGAGATACCGATTTCGCCAATGCGGATTTCCAGGAGCTTTGGAGCTCGGATGCACGCCATGATCTTGGAACGATCGCGGGCTTCGGTTGCAATACGATCAAAATGTATAACTGGAGTGTGCCGGCGCCGAACGGGTATTGGATGCGCGATCACAAGTCGTTTCTCACCGCCGCGGCGAACGCCGGCCTGACCGTCATCGTCCCGATTAGCAATTTCTTTACAGGCACCGCCTACAGCAACCGGACCCAAAACCCTAATCCGGCGGGACCATTGCCCAGCACGCAGCTGGCGTCTTGGATCACCTGGATCGTCACCGAAGTCTATGCGAACAATATTACCGCCGGACCGGTGGTGATGTGGGCAATCGGCAATGAATACGATAATAGCAATAACGGTGCCTATGGCTATTGCGAGGCGCAGGATATCGCGATGATCGCAAGTCTTATTATTGCTGCGGAGGCGAGCCTCGGCATTCCCATTGCAAATGTGTTGCCGTTCACCAGCCCGGTCACAACTGCGATCTACCCGGTCAACACCAGTATTTCGCAGGCTAACCCGGCCACCAATGCGATAATGGGGCAGTATGCAATCCAGGCGCTTAGCGATGCCTTCAGCACGGCAGGGATTCCAGCGACGCGTTTCATCGCGTCGGTCAACTCCTACCAGACTGGTGCCCAACTGACGACCTACAACTCGGCGTTTGCAGCGGCATTCCCCGGCATGTACTGGTTCTACGGCGAACTTGGGTGGAGCAACGCCAACGGTGGCAAAAGCACCCAGGCCGACAATCTCTACGATCAGTTCTCGACGATTCTTCCATTGGCGAAGGCAGCCGGCAGTACGTTCTTGGGCGCCTGCTGTTTCGAATATTCCGACGAGCTTTGGAAAGGAGCCTCGGGGTCGTCGGAAGTCGAGTTCGGGATCTACACTTTTCCCGCGAATGGCACACCTAAGACCGCGCTGGAAGGCGACCACTCGCCGGTGTATGGCGCATCCTACCCGGTCGATGTGTTCGTGGCGCGCCCGGCCGTAGCATCCTTCATCGCTGCGATTGCGGGGCAGCCGAATCCCAAGTCCTGAGCATGGCGTTGAAGTGATCCAAGGCATAGCCCCCACTGATCGCTTTTCGGGGTTGGGGCAACTTGTGCAGTCCAGTACCTGAAAGTCTTTCCGGCAACGCCAAAGACTGTTAATCGGTCCGTCACTGCTTCAAGTTCTGGCTCTGCGTGTCCATTTTTCCCGGCGCTGCAGCAGGGGGGGCACCTGACGATGCCCAGCCGACCACGTGCCCGGCCTGATCGACCAACACGATGACTTTGCGGCCAGTTGCCTCGCTCCTGTATATTAGCTGCGAGTACTCGCCCCGATGCTGGTAGGTGGCGGGGGTGCCGTAACGTGCAGCGAGGGTGAAGCTGTCCAGCCCCATCAGATCACTGCCGCGGCTTTCGGCAATCCCGCCCGCGGCACAGCTGAGCAGTATCTGCAAGAGGAGGGCGCCCAGCACATGCTTCATTGTAATTTTTCCTTTGGTAATATGCTCATAGGCGGGGTGTGCTTTCCAGTATGTTGGGCCTCGTCTCCGTTGATCTTGTGCAGTTTCATTTAAGGTCATGAGGGGCAGCTATGTGGGCAAATGTCCGGGCGAAATTTGGGCGAAAACGCAGACTTTTCCAGACCATTCCATAGAAACAAGAATGGCCTGCACTCTATGTCTACAGGGGGGAGAATGTTTAAGACAAGAATCAAGAATTTCTGTATAATCTGCTTTTGCGCCAATAGGAAATGCTATGCGTCTACTTCAAAAAGCACTCACATTCGATGACGTGCTGCTCGTCCCAGCCTACTCCAACGTTCTGCCCGCCGACACGTCCCTCAAAACTCGCCTGACCCGCAATATCACCCTGAATATTCCCTTGCTGTCCGCAGCCATGGATACGGTGACGGAAGCCCGTCTGGCGATCGCGATGGCCCAGGAAGGCGGCATCGGCATCATCCACAAGAATTTGAATCCGAAGGACCAGGCGCGTGAAGTGGCCCGCGTGAAGCGTTTCGAAGCTGGCGTGCTGCGTGATCCGATCACGATTCCGCCGGAAATGAAAATCCGCGATGTGATCGCGCTGACGGAACAATACGGTATCAGCGGCTTCCCTGTCGTCAAGGGCAAGGAAGTGGTCGGCATCATCACCAACCGCGATTTGCGCTTTGAAAAGGAACTCGACGCGGAAGCCTCCGCCAAGATGACCCCGCGCGAAAAACTCGTGGTCGTCAAGGAAGATGCCGATACGGCCGAAGCCAAGCGCCTGATGAACAAGCACCGCCTCGAGCGCGTGCTGGTCGTCAACGACGCCTTCGAATTGCGCGGCCTGATCACCGTCAAGGATATCCAGAAGTCGACTTCCCACCCGTTCGCGTCGAAAGACAGCCAGGGCAAGCTGCTGGTCGGCGCCGCCGTCGGCGTCGGCGCCAAGGATGAAGAGCGCATCGACCTGCTGGTCGCCGCCGGTGTCGACGTGCTGGTGGTCGATACGGCCCACGGCCACTCGCAAGGCATCCTCGACCGCGTACGCTGGATCAAGACCAAGTACCCGCAAGTGGAAGTGATTGGCGGCAACATCGCCACCGCCGCCGCCGCCAAGGCGCTGGTGGAATACGGCGCCGATGCCGTCAAGGTCGGCATCGGTCCTGGCTCGATCTGCACCACGCGCATCGTCGCCGGTGTGGGCGTGCCGCAAATCACGGCCATCTCGAACGTGGCCGAAGCTTTGGCCGGCACGGGCGTGCCATGTATCGCCGACGGCGGTATCCGCTTCTCGGGCGATATTTCCAAGGCACTGGCCGCTGGCGCCTCGACCGTCATGATGGGTTCCATGTTTGCCGGTACGGAAGAAGCACCGGGCGAAGTGATCCTGTACCAGGGCCGCAGCTACAAATCGTACCGCGGCATGGGTTCGCTGGGCGCGATGTCCGATGGTTCGGCTGACCGTTACTTCCAGGATGCCACCATGAAGGCCGACAAGTTCGTGCCTGAAGGTATCGAAGGCCGCGTCGCCTACAAGGGCAGCGTGCTGGCGATCATCTTCCAGCTGGTGGGCGGCGTGCGTCAATCGATGGGTTACTGCGGTTGCGCCACCATCGACGAATTGCGTGAAAAAGCGGAATTCGTGGAAATCACCTCGGCCGGCATGCGCGAATCGCATGTCCATGATGTGCAGATTACCAAGGAAGCGCCGAATTACCGTTCCGAGTAAGTAGCGACAGACCAGACCGGCGCCCAGTGCGCCGGTTTTGTAATGACCACAGATAAAGTCCCCATCATGCATTCTAAAATCCTCATTCTCGATTTCGGTTCCCAAGTCACCCAGTTGATCGCCCGCCGCGTGCGCGATTCCGGCGTGTTTTCCGAAGTCTTCCCGTATGACGTCAGCGACGAATTCGTGCGCAACTATGGCGCCGCCGGCGTGATCCTGTCGGGCAGCCACAATTCCACCCTGGACGGCGATTCGCCGCGCGCGCCGCAAGCCGTGTTCGAGCTGGGCGTGCCCGTGCTGGGCATCTGCTACGGCATGCAAACCATGGCGGCCCAGCTGGGCGGCAAGGTGGAAAACGGCCTGGTGCGCGAATTCGGCTACGCCGAAGTGCGCGCCCGCAGCCACACCAAGTTGCTCAACGGCATCGCCGACTTCGTCACCGACGAAGGCCACGGCATGCTGAAAGTGTGGATGAGCCATGGCGACAAGGTGCTGGAAATGCCGCCAGGCTTCAAATTGATGGGCAACACCCCGAGCTGCCCGATCGCCGCCATGGCCGACGAAGAGCGCCAGTTCTACGGCGTGCAATTCCATCCGGAAGTGACGCACACGGTGCAGGGCAAGGCCATCATCGGCCGTTTCGTGCATGAAATCTGCGGCTGCAAGTCGGACTGGAACATGCCCGACTACATCAGCGAAGCGGTGGAAAAGATCCGCGCGCAAGTGGGCACGGATGAGGTCATCCTGGGCCTGTCCGGCGGCGTCGATTCCTCCGTCGCCGCAGCCCTGATCCACCGCGCCATCGGCGACCAGCTGACCTGCGTCTTCGTCGACCACGGCCTGCTGCGCCTGGACGAGGGCAAGATGGTGATGGACATGTTCGCCAAGAACCTGGGCGTGAAAGTCATCCGCATCGATGCGGAAGAGCAGTTCATGGGCCACCTGGCCGGCGTCACCGACCCGGAGCAGAAGCGCAAGATCATCGGCCGCGAATTCGTTGAAGTGTTCCAGGTCGAGTCGGGCAAGCTGGTCAACGCCAAATGGCTGGCGCAAGGCACGATCTATCCGGACGTGATCGAATCGGCCGGCAAGGGTAAAAAGGGTCAGACGATCAAGAGCCACCACAACGTGGGCGGCTTGCCGGACACCATGAAGCTCAAGCTGCTCGAACCCTTGCGCGAACTGTTCAAGGACGAAGTGCGCAAGCTGGGCGTGGCCCTGGGCTTGCCGCATGACATGGTCTACCGTCACCCATTCCCGGGTCCGGGCCTGGGCGTGCGCATCCTCGGCGAAGTCAAGAAGGACTATGCAGACCTGCTGCGCCGCGCCGACGCCATCTTCATCGAAGAACTGCGCAACACGCCGTACGAATTCGTCGCCGGCCAGGCCGTCGATCCGGACGCGCTGCCAGCGAACTGGTACGAAGCGACGAGCCAGGCGTTCGCTGTGTTCCTGCCCGTCAAGTCGGTAGGCGTGATGGGCGACGGCCGCACCTACGAATACGTGGTGGCCCTGCGCGCCGTGCAGACGCAGGACTTCATGACGGCACACTGGGCGCACCTGCCGCACAGCTTGCTGGGCAAGGTCTCCAACCGCATCATCAATGAAGTGCGCGGCATCAACCGCGTCGTCTACGATATCTCGGGCAAGCCGCCGGCGACCATCGAGTGGGAATAATCTCCCGTCCGGCACCGTAAGGTAACGCCGGGTCAATGAAGCAGCTAAGCCCCTGATTTTTCAGGGGCTTTTTTTATTTTGTCTGGCAAACGCAAGCATCATATGGCAGCGTCAAGCGGTTTTTTTTGATGGTAGTTTTCGTGGTATCGCAAGCGTGCATTTGCCGGAGGGGTACTCGTACCATCATGGGCACAGGTCGCCATAGATGGTATTTTGATGGTATTTTTTGATCTAAGTGACTGATTGTAAAAGATATTTTTTCTTTGGTGAAGAGATGTCACGCTGATGGTATCAAATCCCTTTTACTCCCCCCGATTTGCCCTCGATTTCACCTTGAGTGAATAGGTTTTTTTTGTATAAGTATTTGATTTGGTGAGATATTATGAAGTGACGTTGCTAACGTGATGGTACCGAAAGGGTGGATCATGCTCACTGACACCAAGCTGAAAAATCTTAAGCCTGCCGATAAGGCATATAAGGTGCCTGACCGCGATGGACTTTACGCTCTTGTGCTTAAAAGTGGCACCGTGTCGTTTCGCTATAATTACCGCGTACATGGCCGACAGGAAACGCTGGTACTCGGCCAGTATGGCACTTCGGGTTTGAGTCTGCAGGAGGCGAGAGCCCGGCTAAGCGAGGCTAAAAAGGAGTTGTCAGAAGGAAAGTCACCGGCTCGCCTCAAAGCGCAGGTGCGGACGCAGGCCGCAGCTGGTGGCCGGTTCGGTGCCTGGGCTGAACAATGGCTGCTCAAGTACAAAATGGCAGAATCGACGCGGGATATGCGGCGCTCGGTGTATGAACGCGATCTGAAGCGCCCATTTGGCAGTCTCTTGCTGCATGAAATAACGCACAACGAGCTACGTTCCGTATGCGACACCATCCTCGCACGTGGCGCCCCTGCGACGGCCGTGCACGCGCGCGATATCGTCAAACTGGTCTTCAAGTATGCGGAACAACAAGGACAACAGATCATCAACCCTGCGGATCTGGTCGCTCCCTCATCCATTGCCGTATTTGAGCCGCGCGACCGCGCGTTGGGGGCCGAAGAGATCGCGCTGTTCTACGAACATATCGAATACGTGCAGTGCGCGCCGACCTTGCGTCTGGCTTGCAAATTATTATTGCTCACCATGGTGCGCAAATCCGAACTGACGGACGCAACATGGAGTGAGGTGAACTTTACCGATGCTCTATGGACTATTCCGGCCCGACGTATGAAACGCCGCAACCCCCACAATGTCTATCTGTCGCGCCAAGCGCTGGATATGTTCGTTGCGTTGCGTACCTGTGCTGGCACATCCGATTATATTTTGCCATCGCGATATGACCCTGATGTGCCGATGAATGGTGCTTCGCTCAATCGCATCCTGGTGTCAGTCTGCGCCACGGCACGAGACTGTGGGAAACAACTGGCCGATTTTTCGCCGCACGATTTGCGGCGAACAGCATCGACCCTGCTGCACGAAGCCGGCTACAACACCGATTGGATCGAAAAATGTCTTGCCCACGAGCAGAGGGGCGTGCGAGCCGTGTACAACAAGGCTGAGTATTCGGTGCAGCGCCGAACCATGCTGCAGGAGTGGGCAGACATGATCGACGTCTGGGCAAAGCGGAAAGATTAAAAGATCATTTAGACGGGCTGCGCGACAGTGGCTGTGCCTGCGGAGTACCGGGCAGGCGTGCTGCCGTTTGCTGTTCTGCGATCCAGGCATCCACTTCCTTGAGATCCCACGCGACCAGGCGCGAGGTAATACAAAAGCGCCGGGGAAATTTTCCTCGTTTTTCGAGGTTTAGGATGGTGCGCTCGCACAGCGGCACTTTTTGTAAAAGCTGGCGGCGTTTAATGAGGACCCGGCCAGGTATCCTGAGGTCGCTCTCGGTAAGCGTCCGTGCTGCGCGGGTTGATCGGCTGGCTTTCTGAGCAGCCTGACGCTGGCGCTTGATGCCGCCGATAATTGCCCGCTGACCAAAGGCTGGATACACCGAGGGGGCAAAGGGCGATTGGTTCGAAGGGTGATTGTATTTCATGATGAACTGTCTCCATGACCGATGACGGATGATCCTGAGCCATGGTGGCTGCGCTGATCGTGGGCATCAAGTTGAAAGCCGGCATATTTTGGTGGTATTTCACGGCAATTGAGCGATGCTGTCGTGGCGGCCGTCAGTGGCGTATAGCCGATTGGTAGCGGTCATGTGGGAAAGCGTTGGCATGCGAATGGCCTATGGGACTTTTCCTGCGCTCCGGTCCCTTGTGAGGTGTCTGTATCCGCTGAGTACCTGTTGCCTCTCTACGACGATGGTGCTGGCAGCGTAGCCCGGAACAGTAGAGATGGGCGGTCCGCTGGACGGTTTTCAGCGTAGGTATGAACATTTCTTCGAACAGCTGGAGCGTGCCGGCGCAGGATGTCCAGTGAATACACACCGGCGCGTGTAGGGCAGTGATGTCAATCGCGATGCAATGGCTTAATCCGTAGATTTCCCGCTCTTCCTCAGACAACGCTCCGCACACCAGCAGAGCCTTGTCATGGGCATGGCACCACTTGATCAGTTGCTGGACATCCTTCGGGGCGAACCTCGATACCTGCTCGATCACGATCATTGCAATGCCGTTTTGTACCAGGGGCGTGTCCAGGGGAGACATACAGTCGGTCCCTGGGGCCACGCGATAGGCTGGCCCAAACGCGGTTTCCATCGCAGCGATACACCATGCCTGGGTCACAGGCAGTTCACTGCAGAGCATCATTTTTATGCACATGGCTTCCTCCGTGCCGGCTCAGTGGTTTGTCGTCTTCCTATCCTCGATGCGGGCAGCAAGGCTTATAAAGCCTGTCAGGGGCTCGCGGACGCCTCTTCGCTCACCTTCGTAGCGGGATCACTCAAAACGCTCTCAGGGGGCGTATTGGGCGTTGGGGCGCCTGATTGTTGAGGTTCGCCGTCGAACGATGTGTGCATGGCGGATCCCTCTCCAGGGGATGGATGGCTGTTCGTTGTGGTGGATTTGCGATCGGATACGGGCAGGGCATTGATACGTTTGAGCAGGCCCAGGGACAGCGCGCGCGTGGCTGCGGTCACTGCACGTACGGTTTTCTTGATCTGCGATTTTTCGGCGATGAGCTGGCTTGTCGAGAGCGCCTCGTCAATGCACAAGGTTTCGAGCATGGGCATGAGCTGGTCGACTTTGCTGATCAATTCCAGTAATCGCCGGCCGAACATGGAAAAGACTTTGGCCTCAACGGCGAGAGGTTCGATGTCATAGCTGGCCAGTTCGGTGATGCCATGTTGATGGCACAGTTTCTCGAAAGCGACGATACGCTGGTTGGCCAAGGCAATGCGCGCGTCGAGCATGGTGCGCAATTCCTGTTCCACTTTATCGACATCCTCGGCTGGTAGTTTCATCCTGCCAAAGACGGAAATAAAATGGAAATTCGCTTGTGAGACGTAGAAGCATCGCAAGTACAAACGCTTGCCCTCCGGGCTGGCGAGCGTGATATTGACCTTGCGGCTCGCAGATTCGACACGCGTCAGATCGGCGGGGCCCTCCTTGGCCAGCAACTTCCTGTTGGTTTCGCCGTGATCACGCGTGACGATCAAATGGGTGGGAGCTGGGTGGTTCATGATGATGTCCTCGAAAATGCCCATGGGGCTACATGACATGGTGTACTCGCCATCATGCTGATTCAAGAGGAATGCACGGAGCTTTGGAAGCGTATTTGCGGGTACTGCGCTCGCGAGTGTGGGCGGCTGATAACCGCATTGATTCGCACACAACCGCGGTTCCCACCGCAGGTCAATTTGCTGATGGCATTTTTCGTCGAACCTGTGTTGACAGGCAGGTGAGGGCGGCCTAAAGTCACTACATCATCGCAGTAGCTAGCCCTGCATCGTCCGGCAAGCCTTTCAATTGCGCCCAGCGCGCCGCAGCACCGATTGGACAGTCTCCTGTTTCCAGGCCCGACGTCCGTGTTTCTGAGTAAAGAGAGTGTTTTGACGCGCCATGCGTGCCGCGCAGTCACGTCAAAACATTTTACATACGTTTTCAGGACGGTAGCTGGCATCCCGCCGAAACGGCATCAGCCGACAGTATCAAGCCAGTCAATTGAAGTTCCGGTGCGTCGTAGCAACCGGAAGATCTATTTCCCCCTTCGGGACGATGCGGCCCGAGAGGGAGTTGCCTCGTCCCATTTTCTTGTGCGAGGCAATCATGAGCAGATATCAGATCAACTATTGTCGCGTCCCCCAGGATAGGGACACTTCTTTCCATCCTGGCGTGCCGCGCGAACCCGTAAAAAGGATATCCGCGAGCGCGACGAATGATGACGCGATTGAATTTTCAGAAGAGGAGTTGGTGGCATTGCACTGGTGGCTGTTACGCAAGGTGAGTTTGCTCAGCGATCCACGCACGCCATTGGATGAGAAGTTTGAACTGGTCCGTTGGGTGTTTACGGATCCGGTTCGGGATACGCAGCCGTTTTCCTTCGTCAATTGCATGAAGGCGGTGAGTGGCAGTCCGTTGTCGCATCTACCGTTCATTGGTGCCGTTGATGCGCAGGAAGTGCGCGATTGGATTGGTTCCCAGTTGTACCGCTGGTTTCTAAGTTCGCTGCAGGACTACCCAGCGTGGGTCCGCCAGGCGGTACTGGCAAAGCCAGACTGGATTTCCGACAATTTATTCAAGAATCCGCAGTGGATGAATGAGCAGATCAAGCTCCATCAATCCGACCTTTTTACATCGCTGGGTGCAGCAAAAGATGAGGATTGCTTGCGTGGGCATGTCGGTAAGTCCGGACGGCAGGTACGTACGAAAGGAGGGCGCCATGCTTGATGCATTCATTGCCGCTGCATTCCCTTCCGTTCGCTTCTGTCGGGTGCGGGACATCGACGAGTTGACTTTCAGAATCAAGGAAAGCGAGATTGTTCTGGGGAAGGCAGGTCGTGTTTTTTACCTCGGTCAAGAGCTGCGGTCAATACGCTTGTCCTTGGTGCCGGGCGGTTTTCAAGTCGATCCACAGCGTGGGCGTCCGGAGAGAAGAGCGACGTCCTTCACCGTAAACGAACTGCTGTCTGGGGAGATTGGCGTTGCCATGGATCACGGGTGGCTGTTTACACGCCGTGTGGCATGCCTCGAGCCGAGGCAATCCTCTCAGGGACTGACATAGGGAGGGCGACATGAGCAGAGATAAGGAAGAATTCAACGCGCATTTTCAGCAAGTCAAGCAGCGTGCGTTTGGAAGATGGACGGAAATTCTGCTGGCGCTGGGCGTGGATGCGAAAGTGCTCAACCAACGTAATCAGCCGTGTCCCTTGGGTGATTGCGGCGGCACCGACCGGTTTCAGTACACGGATAAGTTTGGCCACGGCAACTATGTTTGCCGTGGCTGCGGCGCCGGTGGCGGATTCAAATTGTTGATGGGTTGCCTAGGACTGAGTGCTGTTGATGCACTTGGCAAGGTAGACAGCTACCTGGGTATGAGTGCTCCAAGGCCACCGATCTCGCTCGCACAGGATTCACGTGCCGAACGCGATGGTCTGATTCGGAAGATTCTGGCAGAAACGGTGCCAGTGATGCCCGGAGATGAGGTGGACAGGTATCTGCGGAACCGGGGCGTGAACCTGGAACGCTACCCGTCGACGCTGCGCATGCATCCTGCGTTGGGTTACTACGAGCGTCATTTGGTTACGGGTAAACCCGTTGTGGTGCGACGCTACCCGGCCATGGTGGCCTGTGTGCAGGATAAGAGTGGCCACACGGTATCGTTGCATCGGACTTATTTAAGCAATGGCGAAAAGGCTCGCGAATGCGCAGTCAAGAAGTTACTCTGCGCTGGCATCGATGGCGCTGCCATTCGTCTGGCGCCATCCACAGATGAATTGGCTGTGTGTGAGGGCATCGAGACAGCGCTGGCGGTCATGAAACGTTCGCATCAGCCGGTGTGGGCGGGGGTAAGTGCCGGGAACCTGGAAAAGCTATGGATTCCGGAAACAGTCAAACGCCTGCGCATTTACGCTGACAACGATGCGCATGCATTTTTTGATGGCCAGGCTGCAGCCTATAGCCTCGCGCGTCGCTACCTGAAATCCCATGCACGGCGGACAGGGCGATCGGCCGAGGTGTTTGTGCCGAAGTCGGCTGGCGCCGATTGGGCTGAAGTGTTATTGAAAATTTCACACCGCACTTGTCGTGCGGCGTGAGGTGCAGAGAGCAAAACAGTGAATCTGGCGCGGTGGCCGGTTGGTCGCCGCATGATGGCGCAATGCTGCGCCCACGTGGAATCGCGTACATTCCGCGTGCTTGACCCTGCGGGGATGCGTTCCCGACAGGGAGCTGCATCGCCCGCTTTTTTCATGGAGGTTGTGATGAAAACAGGACGTCCTTTGGAACAGCTCGTCGTCGAACTAGAGCGGCAGGCTGCACTTAAGAAAGACATGATTGTGCCGGCAACGAAGCTGGTGAGCGAGACGACAGCGGCAGGGCAGTGCAATCTCGTCATTGATGAACCCTTTGGCAAGAAGCGATACCGGATGAACGACTTCACCTGCGCGCAGCTGGCAAAGAAACTGGATATACCGTTGCCGTATTTTAAGCGTATGCGTTCGTTCGATACCGAACTGCTTGATGAAAACATCAATGCGTGGCTCAGAATTAATGCCACAGATAGCTATATGGTGCGCACCTTGGCGGGGCGGGCCAGAGCCTTCTTGTCGTCGCGCTTCCGTCGGCTCGACAATATCGATTTGGCCCACAGCATTTTACCGATCTTGCTTAAACTGCCGGGTGCCCGTTTTGAGTCGGTGGAGCTGACAGAAAACAAGATGTATGTGAAGGTGGTCACTGCCGAGGTGACGCATGAGGTCGTGCCTGGAGACGTGTTGCAGGCCGGCGTCGTGGTCAGCAACTCGGAGATCGGGGTGGGGCGGCTGCGGGTGGACCCATTGATTTATCGCCTGAAATGCAGCAATGGGTTGATCGCTTGTGAGCGCTCGATGCGGAAAAACCATGCTGGGCGTTTGCTGGAGTGCGGCGATGACGTTATTCTGCAAGATGACACCGTGGAGGCCGAAGATCGCGCGATCTTTTTGAAGGCGCGGGACATGGTGCAGACTGCGGTGTCGGAGACCACCTTTCAACTGATCTCGGACAAGATGCGCAAGACCATGGGCATCACATTGACGGGCGATCCGGTGAAGGCGGTGGAGGTGTTGGCGAATCGCTTCGTATTGAACGAAGCGGAGCGTGCCGGCGTGTTACGTCACCTGATTGCCGAACAGCAGCTCAATGGTTACGGATTGCTCAATGCGGTGACAGGGTATTCGCAGGAAGTGGAAAACTACGATCGCGCCACTGAATTTGAGGAGTTTGGTGGAAAAATGCTCGAATTTTCGCTCAAGGAGTGGAGCGAGGTCGCTGAAGCACAGTAGCGTGGCGTGAAATCTAACACCACGACGATTGCGGTCCCCGGTAGCTTGGCTGCCGGGGAATTCTGTTCAATGAAGCGTGATGCGAGTCTTGATTCGTCAAAAACGATTGATGTTAATGGCTGCTTTTACACGTCCTAAAATTGTCAGGGTAAGCATTGCTTTGGATAATTTTACGAGAGTTGAGTTGTAGCGTTGGTTTTCGCAACGCAGTAATAAGCCTTCTCCCACGATGATTTCAATGTGGCGCACAAGGCGCCTTCCTTGGTAATCCAATACATAGATTCCGTTGACCTCCACCTCATTGACTGTCGCATCAAAAAAAAATGGGGCGCCATCATGGATGAGCGGAGCCATGTCATCTCCCTTCATTACTCCTACTTGATTGGTGCCGGTGAACGATGCGGTTTGCCCGAGCATGTGACCGATCCAGTCAAAGCTGGGTTCTTCATGACCGTACACCTGTTCCTGAACCCGCGGCGATAGTTGTTGCTTGGGGAACGGGAGACGATTCGATGTCAATCCCAGGATCCAGTTCGCATCCATGTCGAACTGCAGGCAGACAATGGCGAGGGATTTCAGGTCGGGCAGACCAGGTTTTTCTTCATCGATCCAGCGCGCCACTGTTTGCAGCGCTCGGCCGGTAATCTGGCTCAGAAAGTGCTCGCGTTGACCGGGATGTATTCCCCGTCTGTCGAGTTCTGCAATGAGCCGTTGCCGCACACCAGGGACGATATCAATGTCAAGTTCGCGCACGGCCTCTCTGGTAAGCGGGATGTTATTGCTTATTGTCACGATTTTTGTCTCCAGGCCGGGGTAAAGTGAGAGACCTTTGTTTGTTTGTAGATTATTTGTAGCAGTTGTTACAGGCGTATTTTTATGGGGCTGAGCTTGATTTTAGAGCGAGAATCGGATTTCCTCCAGTGAAAGTTTGCCGAAGTACATATAAATATTTTGATTTGATTAGCAGTTGCTATTGACCTTTGAAATTTTGCGGAGTAGTCTTTTTTTAATGTGCTATTGCCTTCGTGCGTAGTCCTCTTACCCATGACTTCGCTATTCAGTTGACCGACTTGGCAGATGTGCACAGCGGAAACCGGATGAATGACCACGCCCCGCCGTCGCGGGGCAAAGCGGGGTGGACCATGGAAGACGCGATTCGATATACGGAAGTGCAGTACCTCAACTTGAATTACTTACTCACTATCCAGGTGGGTCTGAAGCATGATCCCCTGGCCACTTGCTGTACCTTTCACCTCGACACAGCCTCAGCCGAGACGCTCGCTGCAATGAGCGTGGACTCATTGCAGCTGCTGGCCGCGAGCATGTCGCATGAAAGCCTGTTTAAGCCAATAGGTAATTTTAAAACTCTCCTTGAAACACCGCCCGTTTTGGCCATGACGTTGTGCAGGGTCGGCGCTGTGGATCAGGATGCAGCACGCGGACCATCGCGTGCCGGCCAGGCCACTGCGGCCCGTGCGCGCTTGGCGTAGGTGACGTATGGCGTACGAACATGCTGAGCGGCACATTCAGGCCCTGCAGCTCGCTAAATCCTGCGTCGAACACGGTGCGCGGATGAAAACCGTCGCCTACTTGACCGGATTGAGTGCATCACTGCTGCGGGAGTATTTCTACAATGACCGGGCGGCCACCGGCGGCCGATGGCCCAGTTCGCAGGATTGGTACCATATGGCGACGCTGGTGCAACGTGCTGAGGCGTCACTGATTGCCAGTATTTTTCAGTTCTTGCGCACAGAACATGCCTGCTCGGCACGCAAGGCCATGGTCTGCGCCTACAAGATGTATCGAGAGCGGTGGAGTGGCCGTTCCAGCATCTCGTTTGACCGCGCTTTCGAGCTGATCGCGAGCGTGGAGGGCATTTGGACCCAACATTCAGCGCAGTTAGCTCTGCATACCTGTGCGCGGTGCCGTTGTCGTTATCTGATCGCACTCGGGGACACGTCGGCGGATTACTCCGGGTGTGTGTTTTGCAAGCTCGTCAAACGCTATGCTACTGATTCCCGTATTCAATCGAGCTTTGCTGGCAAACCTGACCTGAGCCTGGCCGTAAAGCAAAATTAGTCGTTGAATGGATTGTTCAGAGTTTTCTTGTAGTTCTGTATTAATGGTTATGCATGGCTATCTACTATTGGGTTTGATGCCCATCCCAATCCCGTGTGCTGGTCATTAATGCAATAATCTCGCACACTGCGCCATTCAGCACGTCCGCTATCGGCCTATTGTGTTGAAAAATGCGGGTACGTTGACATTTAGATAGAATTTCTGCCAGCCTAGACTGGCTAGAACCGCCGCTGTTGAACGATCACCGACTGCTTGGAGTTCCGAGACCTCCCGAAATGGTTGCTGTTCGAATTCTTCAACACAATAGATCCGGACTGGCGCGCTAACCAAGTGCGTCGATTTGAGTCGAAACCAGCATCGGTCAGTTTCACCAAGAACGGGTAGGAAATCGCGCCTTGGTGGCGCCTGCACCGGCCGGCAGCCGGCGAATTGAAAGGCCGCCTCAAGAGCGGATATGAAGATGGCGACAGTAATGATTGAGGTGACGGATGACGGCAAGGGGGGCATCACGAGCAAGCTGCTTGGCGATTTGTCCGGGCCAAGCTCGGCGGCGCACACAGCGGCCACCTTCGTCAAGCAACAGTTGGACCAGACTGGCGTAACGCCTTGCCCCTGCTGTATTGGAGAGGAACCGAAATGCACGGAGTGCGGCGGCACTGGATACGCTTTGCTGGAACCCGGTGAAGGTGCTCGGCACTTGATGTCCGAGATTGTGCAGGACGCCCAGCAGCTTGCCGCTGGTGATGTGAACGCGCCCTGATCGGAAAACGTCCAGCAGCACCTACGGCCACGCACGACACGGCTTGGTGCATTGCGAAGGCCAGCGCCATGCTGGCCAGCGAGGAAACACGAACCCCGGCCACGAGCCGGCTTTTTGGGTGAGAGGGCCGGGCACTGTGCCTAGTCAACATGAAAAGTGGTCTGACCGTTGCAGGCAACAATTCGTCTCGCAGCCTTTCGAGAAAAACATTGTTGCCAAGATGCGTGGCGCGGGAATGAAGGCGGGGCCAGTGGAGAACGGCACTGCCAAATGGAACACCGGGCAAGCGACAACGGTTCTTACTGCACCCAAGCCCTGCCTGGGGAAATCGACTGCTTGGCTGTAAATGATTTCAAAAGCTTTTACTACCTGACATGAGACCGGGCTTTATTTGCTATACGTCGTCGCGCTCGGCCAGCGTCATTGTGGCTACAGTAATGCCGATCGAACTGCTCTGATCTATTATCTCGGCTCAACTTCCTGTTCATTTAGCTTCGCTAAAAGGAGGGGGCCTGGTTATCGGCGACCTCGCCATGTAAGTGGTGTCTTGTTCGTGCTGAGAGCTGAAATACTTTGGGAGTATTTACTGGACCTGCGACCGGCATGATCTCTTAGCATCGACTACACGAATGGATGGCAGCCAAGTGCTGGCAGGGGGGCACCTTAGAATTCCTCGTCATTCAGTCGATGAATGATCGCAGTGAAAGGCAGGCTTTCACTTGGACGTACGTCGATCTGCATAGCCATAATGTTCACCTAGCCAAGTGAGTGATCCTTATGGCCGGTGTGAATATCCTCAAGTACCTGGGTTGGCTTGGCCACGATCGCCAATGTGATCGCGGCCGGCAGGCCGCGCCCATCTGTCCGCAACGTTTACTGCCCCAACCCGCTCAAACGCGTGACGGCGGGATGCGTCCCCGTAGTGTCGATGCGATCTTGGACGATAATCGGGATATCCTGGGGCGCATTAAATTGGCTTATGGCGGCGATGCGAATGCCTTTGCCAAGGAAATGCTTCCACTCATCAGGAAGTACATCGCGTACGTGAACGTATTGCCTGCGACGCAGGACAGTTTCTTTGCTCGCCCAGGAGGTTTAGCACGCTTGGGGCTGGAGACGGCGTTCTTTGCATTACAAGCGACCGATTCGCAGATTTTTGCTGGCAGAGCGACGATTTCTACTCGTCGACAGTTGGAGCCACGCTGGCGCTTCGGCACCTTCGCCGCAGGCCTATGCGCATACCTCTACCGCGCGTTGGACACTGTTGTCGTGAGTGACGCGCATGGAACCGTGTGGCAACCATACCTGACATCCCTCGGGGAATGGATCCACAAACACGAGGTTGGCCGTCTGTTTGTCAAATGGGGGGAGGCCAGGCAGGAATGCCGCTCCCTGTCGTTGTTCGCGCTACCGATGATCCTGCCGACCGACACGTTGGCCTACCTGACCCAGGACGGATCGACGATCGTCGCCCACATGTTTGCGGCGATCAGTGGTGAAGTGAGGTATCAAGATCATAATGTCATTGATCATCTCGTCAATCGCGCATCGACTTTGGTGATACACCGCGATTTGCGCGACGCAGATGCGCCCGCATGTCGGGCGCGGGCGAGAGCCTATCTTGCGAGGTTTCTCCTGAACGCGATGCGCGAGTTGGTGCAGTCTCATCAGGGATGGGTGCCCAATGCGGATCGGTCCCGCATGTGGCTTGGGCGGGATGGTTTGTTTCTGGTGTGGCCGAACGGTATCAGCGACGTACTCAGCTTGCTGCAAGACGAGGGATTGTATGGCTTGCCGGCCTCGCCAGTCGATGCCATGGAAATTTTGAGCGATGCCGGGATCATCCTGCCAATGAGTTCGGACGAGAGTGTTTGGTCGATCCGGCCACCAAGTGCCCCCGAACCCTTGGAGGCGTTGAAGTTGGTGACGCCAGGTTGTGTCCTTGCTGTATTGCACCCGTCACCAGTGGCGCTGGACAAAGATATTGCTGTCTACTGCACTCATGACGAGGTGCGAGCTACGGAGAATGATACTAAACCACATAAGGCGAAGGCGGCATCCTCCCAGGTTCAGGGCGAATGTGTTGCCCCAGAGACTCCGCCCGATGTTAGCGATCGTCAGTTGTCGCTGCCAACCATCCCACCCATCCCTGCAGTTGCGGGGAGTGCCGGTATCGAACCACGTACAGATGGCCGCCAAGGAAAGGCAAAGAAGGTCAAACATACTGAACCAATTCAGTCGGCAATCGGGAACTACTCGTTACGCGCACCGATTCGATTGAATCCAGGTGTTGCCAAGATACTGCAAGCGATCGTGCAGACTCTCAATGATACGACCTTGCCTCCGGCATGCTATCCCATGGCGTCAGGCCTGTTTGTCCCCTTGGATGTCTTCGCGGCGCGACAGGCGGATGGGAAGATGGCGCTACGCGCCCTTGCCGATGCCAACATGCTGGTCACAGGGCCAGCAGGAACCGAGCCTGTTGAGTATCACAACCTGCACGGCAAGCAACTGGTAGGAATGGTCATCGCTCGCCAATTCATCAAGGGCTTGGATGGAGCAGGGGAGACCTCAATCAATTCGAACGCAGGTTGATCATGTTGCTGCGACATTATGAAATGCCATGGCGTAGTCCCGTTGAGGGGGCCGTCGCCCTGGCATGGATGCTCACCGCCGCCATTTTTTACTGTCTAATACCTGATCATTTACCACCGCGTGCGGGCGTTCCGCTCATTGTTGTTTCAATTCTCATTGCCTTGATTCGCTGCCAGCAAGCCCTGCGTGTTGTGCGTATTCGCGCCGCGTTGTCTGGCCGCGCCATGGAAATAGTTCCCATTTCCCGGCTCGCCAAATGGACAGGCGATCCTGAACAGGTCGTATTTGGCCTGGGTTTTATCTGGCTGCCACTGCACTCTCAGCGGCTTTACGAGCTGATCAAGATCGATTACCGCGCGATGACCATTTCTCCCTGGCTCATACGCGCTCTGGGATATCAGCCGAACCCACAATCCGACGCAGAGATTGGCTTGCCCTGGATCCATGGCGTCGAGTCGGAAGAGCGCTTGTTGATACGGCCGCTGCAAAACTTTGAAGGGGGAACCTTGGTGGTCGGAACGACGCAGTCCGGCAAAGGGGTATGCCTTGGTTGGTTGATTTTTCAAGCCATCCGCCGTGGCGATGTCGTCATTATTATTGATCCGAAAAACTCACGTCGCCTCAAGCGACTGGTCATGAAGGCGTGTCAACTGTATCGTGAGCCAGACAGTTTTCTGTGGTTTCATCCTGCTTTTCCGGAAACGGGTGTGCGTCTTGACTTCACGTTCAACTGGCAAAAGCCGACTGAAGTCGCTTCGCGGATTCAGTCAATCATGCCACCGGACACAGCCGGAACGTTCAGCGCATTTGGTTGGGACGCGGTGAATGTGGTCGTGCAAGGGATGGTGCAACTGGAGAAGCGCCCGAATTTGGAAAAACTAAAGCAGTATATTGAGGGAGGCGTCGAGCCGATCCTGGAACAGGCGCTCGAGCGTTTTTACGAACAGCTTCTTGGTATGCAGTGGCGTAGTACACCCGAGATGGTGCGCTTGCTTGATAAAGCGCGGAGAGGCCAGATCAAGTCGCCAACGCCAGCCGCGAGCCAGGAGCTGTTGGCGTACGTGACTTATTACGATCATCATGTGCATGAAGCTCGGCGTGATCCGGTGGTTAGTTCACAGGTCCGGGTGTTTCAGCATAACCGCGAGCACTATCAGAAAATAACCGCCAATCTTTTACCGATCTTGTCCATGCTGACCTCCGGAGACCTGGGCAAAAGCCTGTCGCCGGATCCGTTTGATGCCGATGACCAGCGCCCGATCATGAATCTGGAAAAGATCGAGCGCGCGGGACATATACTGCTGCTGTGTCTGGACTCATTACCGGATCCTTCCGTTGCGACGGCCATCGGCGCCATGGCGCTGGCCGACCTGGCGGCCCGTTCAGGCATTCGCTACAACCTGGGAGGAGAGCGGCGCATTTCGCTGTTTGTGGACGAGTTATCGAACGTGATTAATCAACCGTTGATCGAGATATTGAACAAAGGTGCCGAGGGCGGGCTGTACACCACGGCCGCCATGCAGACGATTGCCGATCTGGCCAAACGCCTTGGCAGCCAGGAGGCGGCACGCATGGCATTGGGGAACCTGAATAACCTCATCGCTTTCCGGACCAAGGATCAGCCCACTCAGGAGTTCATCAATGAAACTCTGGGGCAGACCACCATCCATAACATGAAAGTAGGGCATAACACGGCCAGAGACGGCCACTTCACGGATTTTACGGCTGTCGATTCGACCCAATTGAGCGAGGAGGTCAACGAATTAGTCCCGCCATCGCTTCTGGGTAAATTACCCAATTTGCAGTTCTTCGCTTCAGTTTCGGGCGGACATGTCTACAAGGGGCGGTTTACGCTGGTCGACCCAGGCGCGGACGATGTCTGTTTTGAAGAGAAGGATTCGGGGGAGACATGCTGATTCGGTTGACGGCTATCGTCTCGCTGAGCGTGCTGCTGATTCTGGTGCTATACCTGCCATCAGCGTTTCCACCGAAGCGATTTGTCGCCCAGATCCGCGCGGAGCATATCGCCAGTGCGGATTGCTGGGGTAATCCATATGCAGGACGCGTGTTGAGTCGATTGTTCGAGTATCAAGCTGCATTGGACGCTCAACCGGCATCGATTCGCGTCCACGATGTGCAGGTGGATCCGGTAGCACAACCTGTCGCCAATAGCCTTGGGCGGGTACGCTCACAGCTGTTCCAGAGCAGCTATTTTCGCTCACTCGATACGCTGACCATGCTGGCGCTGTACAGACTAGCAGGCATTGTGGAGTGGTGGCCGACGTTTGCGGTCCTGATGATGGCCTGCATCGTGGATGCGATAGTGCGCAGGCGAATTAAACGCCTGGAATTTGCCAGGCCGCACCCAGAGTGGTTTGCGGCAGCGATGGGAGTAGCGATCTTGCTGATTTGTCTGTTGGCAGTAGCGTGTGTGCTGCCTGTTCAATTATCCCCGCTTCTGTTGCCCGCTATGTTGGGTGGGGTGGCGTGGCTGGCAGGGCAAATAGCAGTGCACTATGCGTGAGCCGACAAGCAACAGCTCCGCAACTATCGTTACTCTCCGATGGGCGCCCGAGTTAATCCAAATAGTCCACAAAAAGCGCGACTTTTTGGACAAACATTGGTGTTGCGATGCGCTAGCATGATGTCGTACGCAGTCATTTCTGATTTCGAGTCGCCATGAATACTGAATTTCGTTCGATGCCGTCCTCATCTTCCGCTCAAACGGCCGCTACGCATCGTTCTGCTGCCTCATCCTCGCGGTGTGACGAGACGATCGGTACCCTGGTCTGGATGGAGGAATTTCATCAGCTCGACCAGCTGTTCAACCATCAGCATAATTGTTCGCCAAAATTGCGGTATCCCGATCTGATTAGTGCTTGTATTGCAAGAGTGTTTGTACAGCCGGAACCGGCGAAGCATATTTTTTCGTTTTTGCATACAAGGCTGGTGTTGCGCGACCAATGCATGCCGCGTCGACAAGAGGAAATCTGGCGCGCACAGTATGTATTGTTGCTGGCGCTGCAGAAGTCCGAAATGAACCGGCATCCCCATCCCCGATTCGACCTGGGACAGTTTACGACCGCGTGCATCGCCCTGGCCTTGCAGGAAGACGGGGCGCAAGAGAAAATATTTGAACAGGCCCGGCGCAATATCGCCGAGCGGGCAGTATCGCACCTGCCATGAGAGGCAGATCGCAAGGCATATCGCAAACGGATATGCGACCCGAAGTGACCTTGCCAGGCTGATGCCAGGCTTACCCGATGTACACCTTTGATGGTCTGGCGCCTGCGCGCGCCGGGTGGATCAACGCTTTCGGGTTTATGCCTGCTCCTTGCCATGGAACGACACCTTTCATGCGTCATCGCGATCCTCGTTGCTTGTCCGGGTTCGGCCTGGGCTTGCTGGGAACAAGCCGCCGTGCGCCACCATGTGCCGGCACCGCTGCTGTATGCGATTGCGCAAGCGGAATCGTCACTGGATCCGAACGCAGTCAATCGCCGCCATCTGCGCCAGACCGGTACCGTGGATATCGGTTATATGGGCGTCAATTCCAATCCACGGGTCCTACGCAATTTGGGGGTGACCGAGCAAGAACTGCATGAGCCCTGTAAAAACATTCATGCTGGTTCCCGAATTCTCGTGGAAAAGCTGCAAAGGTACGGCAATACCTGGGAGGCGATCGGTGCATACAACGCCTCGTGTACCAAACTGGATGCGGCCCAATGCCAGGCTACGCGCACCCGCTATGCGTGGCGCGTATACGGCTTTCTCACTAACACCAAGCCGCAGGCAGCACGCCGCGCTACGCCGCAGGGTAAGTACCGGACGCAGAAAAATGTGCGAGCTGAATCGGTCGTCCCAACGCAGCCAGTACTAGTGGCGGTGGGGCTGACATGAGACGCGCTATTGCTCAGGCCACACTAGCCGCCACAGGAATGATTGCAGCCAGCTTGCTGATGGCCTCTTGCGAAAATGTGCATACCCAGCCACAACCTGCAGGACAGCCTTCCCGCGCAGCCACGCCTGGGTCCCACATGCAGCACATCACCCAGCTTCACTACGGTAGACAGGCACGCTACGGCCTGTGTATCGATCCAGCTTGCCCTACGCGCACGTCCAAGACGCTGGCAAGACGGGATGCGCATATTGAAGAGGTGCCGCAAGCCCTGATCGCCGCAGCCAGCACTCAGCGGACAATGGCTGGGACACCCGTGGGAACCGGTGCGGCGAACGAACATGATTTGCCCGATGTCACCGAACTTGCGGTGTACTTTGCGCCGGGCTCTTCCCGCCTCGATAGAACGGCCCAACACGTTCTGCAGCAATTTCTCACGCTGGTGCAGCCAGCGTCCCATATTCGTATCGCTGGCAGAACAGACAACACCGGAACGCCGGCCCTGAACGATGCCATCGCACACCAGCGCGCGGCCAGGGTCGAGCGCTATCTGCGCCGCCATCTGCACGTGCCTGCAGTTCAACTTGAGGTGGAAAGCAGCGGCGCTTGCTGTTACGCCGCCGCCAATGCGACCGAAACGGGCCGCCAGAACAACCGGAGGGTAGAGCTCAGCCTCACCGCCGACGCACCTCGGCAGGTGCAGAGATGAGAACCCCAACTCACCTGATCAACCTGACTTCGGCACGGGGAGCGTGCCGGCCGGGCAAGATCGTGTGGCAATGCCCCGTCCGTGGTCCCCCTACGCCGTCGTGCCGCATCACCTCGCCGCCCGCACAGACAGTTTTAGGCAATTTTCTTCACGATCACGATTGGAATGCACATGAACACCCTGCAATACATCACCGTTCTCCCCTTCAAACAACATGGCAAGCGGCCGCTTGGCCTGCGCGTCTCCACTACTGCAAAGGTCCTGGCACTGCTGACCCTGATCACCCTGGGCCTGCTCGCTGCGATCCCCGCTACCGCCATCGACCTCGTCACGTTCACCGGCATCACCGGCCCGCTGACGGCAGCACTGACGCAACTGGCCGCACTGGCCCCGGGTGTTAAAGCACTGGTCGGCTTCATCGGCTTCGTGGTGGCCCTGATCTCGCTGTCCGCCCTGCGCAACTTCAGTCCGGTGCTGTTCTACATCGGCTTGGCGATTTTCGGCGCGGTCGGGCTGGTCATCGGCGGCTCCATCATGGGCGCCACGATCTGAACCAGGCTGGCGCAGACACCGCACATTGAGCAAAGGAGGACGCCATGGAAGCCGATACCTATATTCCCCGGCGGCTGGACGACCAATGGAAGATTGGCCTATGGGACTTTGATGTCGCCTTTCCCGTCCTCCTTTCGATCTTTGTCGGCTATCTGGCCAGCAGCAAACTCGGATTTTTCCTCGCGGTCTGCGCCGGCGTCGCCGTGTCGCGCTGGCTCAGCCGCAAAAAAGCGGACAAGCATCCGGCCTTTGTCCTGCACTGGGCGTACTGGTACCTGCCTGTCAGTCCGCTGACGTCCATGCGCTCGACCCCGCCTTCGCATATCCGCAAGATGGTCGGGTAGGACCAAGGAGAGCACCGTGAAACTGGAAACCTATCAGGATGACCTGGCCGCCCTGCGGCGCCGCGTATTTGACCAGCGCCTGGCCATTGGCATCCTGTCTGTTTGCCTGATGCTGGCATTGACCATCATTGTCCGCATCGTGGGCACGGAGCGCACTGTCATTGTGCCGCCGGCCATCAATAAAACATTCTGGATCGAGGACGGCAAGGCCAGCAACGACTATCTGGTGCAGATGTCCGGCTATATCGCCTACCTGATGCTGGACGTCACGCCGAAGTCGATCGAATGGAAGAAGGACATGCTGCTCAGCTGGTGCCTGCCGGAGAACGCCGGCAGCATCAAGACCCGCCAGGATCTGGAGGCGGCAAGACTGAAGAAGCTCAATGCCAGCACCTACTTCCAGATGCAGCAACTGGTGCCGGACGAAGAAACGCAATCGGTCACGATGACCGGCTACCTCAAAACCCAGGTGAACGGGGCCAATACCTCTGACAACCTCAAGACCTACCGTGCGGACTTCGTCTTCCGTGGCGCACGCGTGCATTTGAAAGATTTTAAGGAGTTGAAAGATGGAAAACCGGATACTGCCATTGGCGTGGCTGCTGCTGGGGCTCGTTGAGCTTCCCGCTTGGGCCGACCAGACCAGAGAGGTGAGGGACGGCGCCACCATCGAGGCGGTCATCGCCGCACATGAACCGACGCGCATCCGCATCGAGGGCAGCAAGATCATCGACGTCGTCGGCAACATTTATTCAAGCAGCAACTGTGCGTCCAAACCTGCCGATGCCAGCCTGCCCGTAGCGCCAGGCGCCGGCACGGCCGTCAATCCCGGCGGCCAGCTGTCGCTTGCCTGCGATCTGGCAAAAGGCGAGATCTATATTCAGCCGGTGGGCACTGCTGCCAAGCCGATCAACCTGTTTATCTCTTCCGCTACGGCCACCTACACCTTGCGCCTGAACCGCGCGGAGGTTCCCGCAGACACCATCGTGATCTCGGACAAGTCGGCCAGGCGCCAGGCCAGGGCAGCCAATGCCGTCGGCGCGGCGCCGGCGAGGTCCGCCACATTCATCCGCTCCCTGAAATCGATGCTGATGTTCATGGCTTCCGAGCAGGTGCCCGACGACGTTCGGATGGAAGAGCGCGACGAAGCGCGCCTGCTGTGGGCGGAAGCGGAAATGAAGCTCATCCGCCAGTTTGAAGGCCGTGGCCTCATCGGCGAGACCTATGTACTCAGCAATGTCAGCGGCGCGCCGCTGGTGCTCGCAGAACAGGAATTTGACCGCGACGATGGCGATGTCCTGGCCGTCGCCATCGACAACCTTAACTTGCGTCCGAACGAGAGCACGCGGGTTTATGTCATCAGGGCAGGGGAGTGAATCGCCATGCGCATCATGCAAACATTGAAATCCTGCACGGCACGGTTGACGCCCAGGCAGCAGCAGTACCTGGCCGCCGCCGGTATCGTGACAGCCTGCATTGGCGTCTTGTGGGCGGTACTGGCCTATTCCGAGTCCGGCAGCCCCGCCCGGCAGCTTCCCAAGTCGACCGACAAACGCGCCACCGTCAATGTGGATGATGCCAGCATGATGGTGCCGGGCCAGATCTCGCCAGAAGATCAATGGGTTGGCAATGCCGGCAAGAAGCTGGCCCAATATGATAGTGACAAGGAAGCGCAAGACAAAATTAACAGCGATCGCAAGGCCGTCGAAGCAGCCTTGCTCAAGCGCCTGGCGGATCTGGAAGCAAAAACCGCCGCCACGGCAGAACAAGGGCCCCCGCCAGCGCCGCCTGCGCCAGTTACGCCGCCAACACCACAGCCACCTGTGGCCGCTCCGTTGCAGTACCCTCCCGGCACGCCACTAGGTGGCAACGCGCCGCCAGGCCCACCCGCCATCGACGCAGCCAGTGGCAACACCGGCGTACTGCGGCCAAACGAGCCACCGGAGACGCCCGCCCCCATGATCCGCGTGTCTCTGGGCGCCGCGACAGACTCCAGCGGGAACACCGGGGCCGCCAAGGAGGCCGGGGGCAATGTGGTGAAACCAGTAAACACGCTGGACGACTTCCTCCCAGTCGGCATCCTGCCGGGAGAACTGCTCGGCGGGATCGATGCCCCGACGGGCGGCCAGGCCCAAAGCAATCCGCTGCCGGCACTCATCAAGATTTCAGCCGCCGCTATCCTGCCGAATCAGTTCCGTGCGGACGTCAAGGAATGCTTTGTGGTTGCCTCCGGCTATGGAGACATCAGTTCCGAACGTGCGTACCTGCGCACCGACGTGCTCTCCTGCATCCGCTACGATCGCTCGGTGGTCGAGGTCAAGATCGAGGGCAACATCTTTGGGGAGGATGGCAACCTGGGGCTGCGCGGCACGCTTGTTTCCAAACAGGGGCAGCTGCTGGCCAATGGACTGCGCGCAGGGATCGTCAGCGGCATCGGCCAGGGTTTTGCACAAGGTAACAGCTCATTTACGACTTCGCCGTTTGGCACCCTGTCGACGACGACCGGCGGCACCGGCGACCAGTTCCGCCGTGGCATTGGCAGCGGCATGGGAAGCGCGCTCAACAACCTGGCCAACTATTACATCCGGCTGGCCGAACAGACGTTTCCCGTCATCGAGGTGCATGCGGGCCGCAAAGTGGACGTGGTGCTGACCCGTGGCGTGCGTATTCCCGCGCGGCCCATGTCACGCAGCGACGCGGACCGGCAGGATCAGCTCGGACTTGCCGAGCGCACGATGGAGGTTCCCAATGACGAAGCTGACTAGACTGGGCCTCGCCGCACTTGCCTGCGCGGCCACTTTTGTCTCCCACGCCAGTACGGCCGAGGACACACTGCTCGCCGCGCTGAAGCGAACCTATCCCGGCACGGCCTTTGATACGGTCACGGCGACGCCGATCCCCCACGTCTTCGAGGTGTGGATGGGAGAGAACGTCGGCTTTGTCGCCGATACCCGCCCTGACTACATGATTTTTGGACGCCTGGTCGATCTGCGCGCCATGCGCGACCTGACCGAACCGAAACTGCAGCAGCGAAGCAACGCCGCCAGCCCGGCAGCACCGACGGCAGCGGCGATCAATGTACGCCAGCTGCCGTTGGTCGATGCGATCGTCTCCACGCAGGGCAAGGGCGAACGCGTCCTGTATCTCTTCACCGATCCACATTGCCCGTATTGCCGCCAGCTCGAACCTGAACTGGTGAATATCCCCAACCTGCGCATCTACAACTTCATGGTGCCATTCCAGGACCAGGCTTTACCTCTGCGCATCTGGTGTGCTGCCGACCGCCTGGCTGCCTGGCGCAGCGCCGTCAGCGGCGCGCTAGACGGGCAGGGCGCACCAGCCCAATGCGCCCATCCGCTCGACCGCAACCTGGCCCTGGCCAGCAAATTGGGCGTGCAGGGTACGCCAACCATTTTTTTCACTGACGGCGCACGGGAAACCGGCTTTATCAATGCCAGCGAGATCGAGGCCCGTCTGGCGCAGGCCGCCTCCAGCCGCCAAGCCAGCAAGAACCCCAAGGAGTAATCATGCAGCTGATTCCATCGAATTCGTTCCGCGTCAACAACCTGTCCGCCGCAGCGGTTTGCCTGACGCTTCTTGCCGGGTGCGGTGACATGACGGGTCTGGGCGGTAAGTCCGAGTATGCCTGCAAGGCGCCCGAAGGCGTGCAGTGCAATTCCGTATCCGGCAATTACTACAACTCGTTGACATCGGGCGGCGGCGTGGCGGCCAAAGGGGTTTCCACAAAAGGAACACCACGCGCAGCCCCGCGCAGCATGTACACGATCGCCAAAGCGGCCTCCAGCGCCAGTTCCATGCAGGGACCGCCTGCGTTCGAACCCGCCGCACTGCGCTCGCCGCCGCGCGTCATGCGGCTGTGGATCAAGCCGTGGGAGGACAGCGACCATGATCTCCACGATCAGTCCTTTGTCTACCTACAGACAGACCCAGGCCGGTGGCAGATCGCCCATGCCCAGCGGCAGATCCGTGATGCCTATGCGCCCCTGAAACCGCCCACACCTCAGCAGGCGTCATCTCCGGGGACGGCGTCTCCCTCAGCACAGGCAAATTCCGGCGCCGAAACACGGCCAACCTCGCCGCCAGCGGGAGCGCTGACCGATCCTCCCATCGGGGCCGTCACGACGGTTCCAGAAGGCGCGCCGTCTCAAGCGCCGGCAACAAACCCATAGCGGTGTTGGATGCAGAGAGGACAAATATGTTCAAATTTTTTACGCCCGAAAAAGCTGGCGAAGGGATCGGCGCTGGCATCTGGGATCTGTTTGGCTTAAGCCGAGGCGAGGAGTTTGCCAAGGATCAGTTTGCCAGCTGGCTACCATACGGTCCCTATGTCGACAGCGAGCAGCTGTTCATCAATCGCCATCACCAGCTTGGTTTCATGCTCGAACTCATGCCCCAGGGTGGCGCTGATGAGCGCATGGTGGAAGTGCTGCAAAGCCTGTATACCAACTGTCCCGCCAACACGGGTGTGCAATTTCACCTGTTTGGCTCGCCGGACATCCGCGCCCCGCTGATCCAATATGCCAACATGCGCATGGAAGACGAGGATCAATATGAAAACTCGCAGCAGTGGGGCCGACCGGCCCGGAACAGCAATCTATATCGCCAGTTGGCGCGCCAGCGCGTGCAACATCTGCTGGCCGGAAGCCAGAAATCCCTGACGAAGGGATTTCATTTTACGCTGCGCGACTTTCGACTGATGATGAGCGTCACGACGGATGGACGCCCCGATGATATCGGCCAGCGCGAAGCGGCCATCAGTTTGCGTGACTCAATGGCAAGCACCCTTGACGCCGCCTCTTTACCCAGCAAAGTATGCGAAGCGGCCGACTTAATCAACTGGTGCGCACTGTTCACCAATCCACACCGGCTCACAGATGGTTTCATCCCACGGATAAACTACGATGAGGGTAGGGAATTGCGGGATCAGATTGTGGACTTCGATACCGTCCAGGAGCCGACCAACGAAGGCATCCGGTTTTCGAAGGCAGGCAAGCCGCAGCAGGTGGAAGCACGCTTCTTCTCCATTAAATCGTTTCCTGGACGTTTCCCCCTCTGGCAGATGGGTGCGCTCATCGGCCACGCCATGCAACCGGCACTGCAGTACCGTGCGCCGTTCCTGCTCACCATGGGCGTGCACATCCTCGATACGAACACGACGCGGACATTGATTACGGCGAACCATATCCGCGCGACACAGAACGCCAGCAGCAAGATGGCGGCCATCATGCCGGACGTGCAGAAGAAGCAGGAAGACTGGAGTGCAGTCGCCAATGCCATGGATGTCGGCGGCAACCTCGTCTCGATGTACCACCAGCTGGCCATTTTCTCGCCGCCCGCCGAGGCGACGGCGGCGGCAGAAGCGGCCAAGGCCATCTGGCGTGCCAGCGGCTTTGAACTCAACGCCGATGTGTACATGCACCGCCAGGCGCTGCTGGCGAGCTTGCCCATGACCCTGACGCCCGCATTCCACAATGATATGAAGAAGATGAAGCGGGTGACGCGCAAATCCATGGCGAACGCCATCCATCTCGCGCCCCTGCTGGCGGAATGGCGAGGAACTGACACGCCAACGCTCATCTTCGCCGGCCGCCGCGGCCAGCTCGTGACGCTGGACCTGTATGACAACGACCTGGGCAACTACAATTTTGCCGTCGTCGGCGCCCCAGGATCCGGCAAGTCCGTCACCCTCAACGAGATAGCCTGGTCATACCGTTCCGGCGGTGCGCAAGTGCGCCTGCTGGATCTCGGGCGCTCATTCGAGAAGCTGTGCAAGAAAGCCAATGGCACGCATGTCGAGTTCAGCCCCCGCTCGAAGATCATTTTGAACCCGTTTACGGCGGTCAATGACATTCACGAAGACATCGATATGCTGTTGCCCGCCCTGGCGAAGATGTGTTCCATGAGTCAGCAATTGCAAGAAGTGCAATATAAGGCCATTTCAACGGTCCTCCTGAAGCTATGGAAATCCTACGGCAATGATCTGACGATCACCGCGTTGCGCGACGAATTCAAGACCGGCAGTATTGCTGAACTCGAAATCAAAGGCGATGACCGCATCCGCGATCTTGCCATCATGCTCAATCCGTATTCGAAAGACGGGCAATACGAACGATTCTTCGAGGGCAAGAATAACGTCGATTTTTCGAATGACTTCGTCGTGATCGAAAACGAAGAACTCAAACGCAAGCCAGATCTGCATGCCGTCGTCAATATCCTGTTGATGTACCAGATCACCGGCGAGATGTACCTGAACCGCGATCGCAAGAAGCTCCTGATCATCGATGAACTCAAGCAACAGCTTGGAGAGATCGGTGCAGACGACCCGGTCAAGGCCGCCGTGGTGGAAGAAGCAGCCCGGCGTGCGCGCAAATACGGTGGTGCACTGGGCACCGCGACGCAGGGCGCCGATGACTATTACGGTTCGGTGCAAATGACAGCCGCTTTCAACTGCTCCGACTGGGTTTTCTTGCTGCGGCAAAAGCCGGAGTCGATTGAAATCCTGGAAAGCAACAAGCGCATCGTCATGGATGCGGCCAAAAAGCGGCTACTTAAATCGCTACGCACCGAGGCCGGCGCCTTTGCGGAAATGTATGTCTCGTCGCCGATCGGTGAAGGCGTCGTACGCCTGGTCATTGATCCCGCCACACAGCTGCTTTTCTCGAACAAACTCGCCGATAACAAGCCGATTGATGCCTTGCGTGCCCAGGGCTACTCCATCGACGAGGCCATCGCCCGGGTACTGGCCGACAGGGGAATCCAATGAGAATCATGCTGATCAACATCTTCGTATCGGCCTGCTTCGTGGCGATCGGCATTGCGGCATATGACCGGCTGGTGCTGCGGCCGATGCTGGTCATCGGGGTCGTCGACGTGGCGAACGTCTTCAATGCAAAGCAGGAACAGGTCTTTAAAGCCATGGCGAGCAGCCGTACCGACATAGAACGGCGGCAGGCGATATCTGACGCTGAACGATTCGTCCCCCGCTTTGCTGCTGCGTTGGCGCAATTGCCGCAAGAGTGCGCATGCCTGGTGGTCGACAAAACGGCGGTGATCGGCAGCCGCGCGACGCTGATCGATCTCACTCCATTGCTCAGAAAAAAGGTGAAACTGTGACCCGCGATTTTTTTCAGCATGCGCGCAGACGCTGGTATCTGTACCTGGTGCTGGTCGTGATCTGGACGCTCGCCTATGTGCGTCTGTTTATCGATACCACCCCGCGCTTGCCGATTCTGTTTAATGTGACCCCCAGCTTGCCCTACACGGTCGCAGTGGTCGACTACCGGGCGAAGGGCATCCATCGCGGTGATTATGTCGTCTATGCATTCGAAGGGGCGGCGTACCGCATCTTCCCCGGCCTGCACCACCAGCCGTTCTTCAAGATCGTGCGCGGCGTGGCCGGCGACAAAGTGACCGTCCGGGATCGCCACGTGTTCGTCAATGGTGAGGAAGTCGGTTTTGCCAAGACCCATACCAATGTCAAACATCTCCGGCTCGATCCCATCGCCGAGATGGTGATTCCGCCATCGTATTTTTATGTGCAAGGCACCAGCCCGGACAGCTTCGATTCACGCTACAGCATCAATGGCCTGGTACGCGCCGACGCGGTCCTGGGCGTCGTCATTCCGATCTTTTGACGCGAGGAGAAAATGATGGCATTGCTTGAGCCGACACCCACGACACGGGGCTTTCACAGCCTGCCATGCGGTGAGCTGGCCATGCGCGCCTTGTCGATCCTGGTGCTGGCCAGTGGCCTCATGGGAGCATTGGCAAAGGCCGAGGAACTGGCCGCGATCGGGCCGACGTATCCGATTGCCGAGCAAAATCTGCTCGAGATGATTGCCCAGCGCCTGCGCGCGCTGGAAAAGAGCGGTCAGCTTCACGCACTGCAGGAGCAGGCGATCGCCAAAGGTACGGCGGCCGTGGCCAACCCGGCACCGGTGGCGGGTTTGACGCCGGCGAAGGCTCCACGAACCGTCTATGTTGACCCCACCTACGTGCTCGACAAGAACATCCTCGACGCACAAGGTCACGTCCTGTTCCCCGCAGGAACCCGTACCAACCCGCTCTCGATCACGTCCATGTCGAAAAAGCTGCTGTTTTTTGACGCGCGCGATCCGGCACAGACAAGGATGGCGCGCAGCCTGCTCCAGCGCGATGGTGCGCGGATCAAGCCGGTACTTGTCGGCGGTTCGTATCTGGAGCTGATGAAACAGTGGAAAACGCGCATTTACTTCGATCAGCAGGGCAGATTAGTAGGGCGCTTTGGCATCCGGCATGTCCCGGCCTTGGTCTACCAGGAAGGCATGCGCCTGCGCATCGACGAAATCGTGGTGGCCAGATGAGCCCATTCAAACATACCGTCGCAGTAATCCTGCTCCTCATCGGGGTAGGCCATGCCCAGGCGGCGCCGGTCGGTACCTGCACTGGCGCCTTTCCGAACCCGATCACGGATATCTGCTGGTCATGCATCCTGCCGATCTCGCTGGGCAGTTTCACTTTGGGCAACCTGGGCGGCCAGGAAGACACCGCCAATCCGTCCAGTCCGATTTGTTCGTGCAAAGTCAATCCGGTGATCGGCCTGTCCATCGGCTTTTGGGAACCCGTGCGCCACGTGGAAGTGGTGCGCAAACCGTTCTGCCTGGTTTCCCTCGGTGGCATCGATCTCAATCCGGCCATCCCTGCGCCGGAAGCCGCCCGGGCCACGGACGCAGGCGGCGCCCAGGACGCCTTCTACCAGGCGCATTTTTATGTCAATCCGGTCATGTACTGGCTCAAGGCGGTCGCCGATTTTCCTTGCCTGGAGGCCGGTTCCTTCGATATCGCCTACATGACCGAGGTCGACCCTCTCTGGGCCGACGACGAGCTGACACTCATTATCAATCCGGAAACGGTGCTCTTCGCCAATCCGGGCGCCGTCGCCGCCTGCGCTGCCGACTGCGTTGCCGCCACGGCGGGATTTGGCCGCCCGGAATTATTCTGGTGCGCCGGCTGCCAGGGAGGTCTTTTCCCGCTCGATGGCCACGCCGCCTACCACGTGGGCGGTGTGCGCACCGCCGAATTGATGATGCAGCGCCTTACCGCCAAGATGCACCGCGAGTTGCTGACGTGGGGCATGCATGGCCATAAAGGGCTGTGCGGGCCGTACTTCCTGCCGGAAATGGACAAGACGGCCTATAAATCCCAGCTGACGTATCCCATTCCGGCCACCGACAAGGAACTGGGCAAATGCTGCCAGCCTTTTGGCCGCACCACCATCGCCTGGGGAGCGGGCAAGGAATACCCCGTGAAAGGCGAAGATTTTGCGTTTATGTTATTTCGAAAAAGGAACTGCTGTGTTGGCTACTAATCCAATTCAAGTGCGCCTTGCGGGCGCCAGGCCCGGGCCTGCTGCACTGCGTGCCATGGCAGGGCTCGTTGCTCTGTTCCTGGCCCAGGCCGTGGCGGCGCAGGCGATACCAACGATCACCGACGCGGACATCGAACGCGCCAAAAAGCTGCAGCCGGTCATCACCGAGCAGGATATCGCGCGCGCCATGCACACCCATCCCATGCCGCAAGACCCGCCGCCAGGGCCTATTTCCACTACCCCACGGATGCGGATCGACGCCTTGCCCCAGCCTCGCCCAACGCCACCCGTCGATCTGGGCGCCATTGCCAAAGGCTACGAAGCGGCATCTAACCCAATCGCGCTTGCCGCGTTGAATGGCGACCGGCTGCTGGTCTTTGTGACCTTCGCCATGCCGCAAGCTGCGCTGCACAAGCTGGCAATGCAAGCCGCGCAGCTGCAGGCGACCCTGTTACTACGGGGCCTGGACGACGGATCACTGGTCAAGACCGTGGTGCATGTCCAAAAAATCATGGGCGAGCGCAAGGTGGCATGGCAAATCGATCCGCAGGCATTTGACCGCTTTGCCGTACGCCAGGCACCGACCTTCGTTTTACTCAGTGCCGGCGCGCCCGCCCAGGCCTGCGGGGCAGGGAGTTGTTTCGCACCGGATGCTTATGTCCGCGTCGCCGGCGACGTCTCGCTTGAATACGCGCTTAAAACCATCCAGCAACGCGCACCGCGCTTTACTGACAGCGCCGGCCGCTTCCTGGACAAGATGGGGAAATAGCCATGCGCCGCCTGATCGCCCTGACGACCGCCTGCTGCCTGAGCAGCATGCAGCCTGCCATTGTCTTGGCGCAAGTCAACGAGGATCTGGCCGGCGCCACGGCTGCCAACCAGGCGGCCCGGGCCAGCGTCACCACCCAGAGCGCCACTGCCCACGTGCCCGGCTATACGCTCACGCCACCCGAAACCGTCTACCACGGCAAGAGTAACCTCAAAAGCGATGCCAGTACCCACCTGGCGGCCTGCGCCTTGACACCCGGCGACCCGGCGTGCGCGGCGCAAGTAGGTGCCCTGAACTCGGCCAACACGCCGCGCCCGCCCGTGCTGGCCACCGATCCGACTATCGCCGCCGCGCAAGCCATCGTCCGCGATCCCCTGAGCGCCGAGACGACGCTGGCCGCGTACACCACCGGCTGCCCCGCTGGCGCTACATGTGCGCCAAAAACGTTCTGTCTCGGTACGCAATGTTTCAGGACGAGTTATACGAATGACGTCGATTTTGCGCAGGTCATGACCTACATGGAGGCCGTGCGCGAGGCCGGCGTCTATCTTGATCCGAAGACCATGACGTTGTTCAATGGCGAGGGTAATACCTGCCGCAACCGGCTCCTCAAAAACTGCTGCTATACCGATGGCGCCGGGGCCCACTTTACTAACCAGTCCCTGTTTGGCATCGGCTCGCGCCTGGTATTCGACATCCTGATGAACAGCGGCAACCGCGAGTTCATCACGCAAGGCGCCAAAGCACTGCTGACCAGTGGCGGTTTCAGCGGCAGTTATACGACGTTCGGCGTCACGGTGGCCGTCAATGGCACGGCGCTGCCGGCGGGATCGGTCACGCTGGCGACTACCGAACACCTGGCGATCGCGTTCAATCCCTGGAGCCTGGCGATGACTGCGGTGATGTACATCGCGGTGTCGATGATGTCCTGCAACGCCGGCGAGGGCAAGCTGGCGATGAAGGAGGGCGCCCAGCTATGTCACACCATCGGCACCTGGTGCAGCTCCTGCATCCGGGTATTAGGTAAATGCGTGGCGTGCATCGAGCACACGACCTCTAAATGCTGTTTTAACTCGCGCCTGGCCAGGATGATCAACGAACAGGGGAGGGCGCAGCTCGGCATGGGCTGGGGCGCGCCAAAAAATCCTGCCTGTTCCGGTTTTAGCGTGGATCAATTGCAAAGCATCGACTTCGCAAAACTGGATCTGACCGAGTTCTATGCCTCGATCGTGCCGACGCTGCCCAACGTGGCGGCAATCAAGGACGCTGCCGGCCAGCGCGCGCCAAGCTGTTATCTGGGGAGAGGGAAATGCTGAATCGAACCACGACGTACAAAGTTTCTCTTGCCCTTTGCTCCGCCATGCTCGGCGCCGCAGCCAGCGCGGCCCCGGAAGCCGCGCCACGCGTGGCGGTGAACGATCCGAAAGTACTGATGTTGGCGGCCATCGATGCACCCGACGGCCGTGCAGCCGGCGTGTTGACGGGAGAACTGGCGGACGCGATCACCCGGCGCTTCTCTGCCACCTCTGCGCTCTTCATGGAGGTCACGACACTGGCCCGCTACGCCCAGGACGGCTGCCGCCGGCTCAACGTCCGATTTTGGCAGGAAGGCGTCAGGCTCGCGGCAGGGCAGGTACCAAACAAGCAAACGATCGATATCGGCATCAATTACTGCCGCAATGGCCAGCCGCCCGCCAATCTGCGCCTGGAGAAAGCGCCATGAGAAAGTATCCCTATTGTCTGGCAGCGCTGCTCGCCTGCGGAGCAGTACACGCCCAGGTTCCCGCCAGTGTCCCTGCAATCGGCCACGCTGCTGGCGCGCAGGCCGATGTGCGGCGCGGCTGGCATTTCTATGACGACCCGGCAATACACGAACCGCAGAAGGACTCAGTACCGCCTGCGCCAGTCGCCCCGCCAAAGCCCGCCATGCCGCAGCCACCGGCTGAAGTCAAGGCGCTGCGTGAGTTGCAGGTGCAGCTGGAACAGCTCAAGGCCGTCGCCGTCATGCATCCAACTATCTCCAATGTGCGCCGCTACATGGAACTCGAATCGAAGGTCCTCAGGAATGCCTCGCTGTTCGCCGACCTGTCGCAGAAAGTGGCGTGGGCCAATCCGGACCTGGACCCCACCACGCAGGGCCGCCCCGTGAATGCCCAGGCGCTGGAGGTATTTGAACAGGTACAAATGCAGGAGAGATCTTCCGCCCTCGCCAACATCGGGAGCGACCACATCCTGATGTTCTTCTTCCGTGGCGATTGTCCGTACTGCCATGCCTACGGGCCGGTATTGCGGGCATTTTCCACGAAGTACCGTATCCAGGTGCTGCCAGTCAGCCTGGATGGCGGCGCGGTGCCGGGCTTTACCAATGCGCGCACCGACAACGGTACCGCCGCCACGCTCAACGTCAAGCAGGTTCCGGCGCTGTTTTTGGCACAGCCCATCACCGGCAAGATCATGCCGGTCGGTTTTGGTGTGCTGTCGGAAGGCCAACTGGTGGAACGGATCGACGCCCTGCGGCCGCGCGCCGCAGAAGCCGTCGAAGCGCCGCTGACAACCAATTACTCATCTCGTTAAGGAGCTCATCATGCCTATGCGCAAACTCATCATCGCACTTTCCCTGTCCACCAGTACCCTTTATAGCCATCTGGCCTTCGCCGGCGACCTGAATGCCGAAGTCAACAAGATGTTCAACGACCTCGGCGCGATCGGCAACTACTCGGCGCCGGGCGCCTTTCGTGGCCAGGTCTACAACACCTATAGCGGCGGCAGCCTGATGCTGCGCGCGCCGAACAAGACGTATCAATTAATGGCAATTAATTACCCGACGGCCAAAGCTGGCTGCGGCGGCATCGATCTTTTCGGCGGCTCGTTCTCCTACATTTCGGCGGCCGAATTCAAGAACATGCTCAAAAACGTCACCTCCGCGCTGCCAGGCGTGGCGTTTCAGCTCGCGCTCGAATCGGTGTCCCCGATGCTCGGCGGTATCACCAAGTGGACCAAAAACCTCGAGTCCATGATGACGAATGCGCAAATCAATTCCTGCAACACCGCCAAATCCCTGGTCTCGTCGGCCGCCGAGGCCACGGGGTTCAGCTCCAGCAAGGCCTGCGAGGACATCGCCGTCTCGCTGGGCCTCGAATCGGACTATGCCGCCGCAGCCGTCCGCTGCAAATCCGACAAAGGTTCCATTCTCGATACGGCGCGCAAATCTTCCGATCCCCTGGTCAAAAACAAGGCCCCGTTCGTCGGCAACCTCACCTGGGAATCGCTCAAGCTCGCCGGCAACTACCTGGACGACAAGGAGCGGGAAATGATCATGAGCATGGTCGGCACCGTTATTTTCTATCCGGAAGGACGAGACCCGAATCCAATCGCACCGACTTTCACATCGATCTCCCAGCTGCTCTATGGCCAGTCGGATGCCGGGAGCGGCAACGTCCACCAAACGGTCCTACGCTGCAACAACTACACCAACTGCGACCAGGTCACCATCGACCCCGAGTACGTCCATACCCCGTTTACAGTCAAGGTCGAAAAGCTGATGCGCTCGATCGCCTACAAAATCGAGACGCGCACACCGATTCCCAACATGTCGCCGGAGGTCGGTTTTGTGAACCAGACCAGTGAGCCTGTCTACCGCATGCTGTCGATCGGGGCATCGTTTCCCTCTGCCACAGCCAATGAGCAGCTGATTGCCACGTATCGGGATGTGATTGCCGCAGATTACGCCTACATGTTTCTGGAGAAGAACCTGCGGTTGGGAATGCAAGCTCTGGAGAAAGATTTTAATTTGAACAAAGATCAAATCGAGCGCTCCAAGGTCATCCGCCGGCGAACCAGTGACATGCTGGCCCAGCTGTCCCGCGAAAAGACCCTCGTCTACCAGAAGGTGAATTCCCTCACGGAGGTGTCCAACGACCTGGAACACCTGGAACGGCATATTCGCGCCAATATTCCGCAGCATGTGCTTGATATGTTAGGTCGCCGGGCAGCCTACATGCACTGATGACCGGAAAACGAGGAGAAATGTCATGTGGGAAATTTTTGCTTATCAAAACTCGGATAGTTTGTACGGACTCATGAACGCGGTTGCTGCCATGGTCGGCGCCAATACCTACCGCAATGCGCTTGGCATCACGGTCGTGTGTGGCTTCGTGGCTGCCCTTGTCGGCTATGCTTTCGCTCCGGAAAAGATGGTGGGCTGGAAGTGGCTCGCCTCGGTCGTCCTGGTATTTTCAGTACTCGTGGTGCCGAAGGTGACCGTCGGCATCGTCGACAAGACAGGAGGTTCGGCCGAAGTCTTCATTAACAACGTACCGTTCGGTCTGGCGGTGTTCGCTTCGCTGACCAGTACGGTCGGCAACAGCCTGACAGAACTCGAAGAGGCGGCCATGCAGGTGATCCCGGGGCCGGCCGGCATGCCGGATAAGCTGAGCTATCAAAACAATGGACTCATGTTCGGCAGCCGGCTGGTGCGCGAAACGTCCAAGGTCGTGTTCCAAAGTCCGTACTTCAGGAACGATTTGATTAATTTTCTGCACCAGTGCACGATGTACGATCTGGCCTCTGGCTACATTTCACCGGAAGCATTTGCGACCTCTGGTGACGTTTGGGCGCTCATGGGGGATCCCAATCCTGCCAGGTTTACCGGCGTCACGAATGCGGCCGGCACGGCGGAGTTGCTTCCCTGTCCGCAAGCTTATACCAAGCTATCGGCAAAGATGCCTGCCGAAGTACAGCGTATCCAGGGCACACTGGCATTCCGAATGAACCCGACGCTACCCGGACCGGTCGCAGCGGCGCTGATCGCAGACCAGGTTCAGCAGGCTTATATCAAAGCAAGAATCGCGGACGCCTCGGCCACAGCAGCCGACATCATCCGCCAAAACGCACTCATCAATGCGGTGAACGACACCAGCCTTCTGGCGAGCCAAAAGGTCAACGATCCGGCCACCATGATGCTGGCTATCGGCCGCGCGCAGGCGGTGGCACAGACCAATGCGGCATGGATCAACGCTGGAAAAGTAGCAGAACAAGCACTGCCCGTCATCCGCAACGTGGTCGAAGTGGTGGCGTACGCAATGTTCCCGCTGATGATCCTGCTCCTTATGTTGGCTAACGGCAAAGATACCGTGGCCGGTTTCAAGAACTATGCGTCTGTGCTTATATGGATCCAGCTTTGGCCGCCGTTGTATGCCATCCTTAACTACGCCGCGACCATGTATGCAATGCGCGACCTCGCCGCAGCCGCTAATGTTGGCAACGGCGTCAACGCCCTGTCGCTGACAACGTCATCAGACATTTTTTCCACAGCGATTTCCGGCGAAGCAGTGGTCGGTTACATGACGCTGAGTATTCCTTTCATTGCCTGGGCCGCTCTCAAGCGCATGGAGAACTTTGGCACCGCGCTCATTGATGGCACGCGCCTGCTGCAAGGAAATGTGACCACCGCCACCAATTCGGCCGCAACAGGCAATGTATCCATGGGCAATATCGCCATGGATCAGAAGACCTTGACGCCTGTCCGCTCGTCACCGTTCTTCAGAAATCGGCAAAACGATCTTTCAGGAAATAGCTTCACCACCAATGTGTTGTCTGGGCTGACTGCGGTTAAGGCATTGTCTAATGAAGGACCAGTCTCTCGGTCGGTCGAGGGCAAGGTTACGGAAAACCATGTCGCCGTGGCGACACGGTTACTGGCAGCAGCAAAATCAGACGCCGTCGTTGCCTCCAGAGAGAGAGCCACAGCTTTATCCACTGCCCTGGTGCAATCGGTCGGAACTACCGCGGCGGACATTAAGTCAAATGGTACAACCCACGCAAACACTGAAAGTTTTGGTACACGCACTAATGAGCTTCGACAAATTGCAAGTTCAATTGCCAAGGCCATAGGCGCCACCGAACAACAGGTCGCAAATGTCGCTTTTGGTGCAGAAGCCGCTTTGAGTGTTGGCACTCCGGCGCTCGGTATTATTCCAGGCACAAAACTTGGCATCTCTGCCGAAGGTAGCAAGAACTATTCCGCCGGAATAGATAAAAAGATTTCAGACATTAACAGCCATTTGAAAACTGATGACGTTTCAAAGTTCAAGGAGTGGGCAGATGCGGTGACAAACAATACCAGCTTACTAACCACCGTTACGACAGATAGGAGGAGCGCAACAGAAAATGCGGCACGCATCACCAAATCGACCGCCAAATCAATCCGGGCGGAGGCGACGTTGCGTGAACAAACGGAATATGCAGCCAGCCTGTCGGCCGCATACTCGCGCGGCGAGTCGTTTCATTTCGATCTATCCAAAGACCCTCAAAATAGTCAATTTTTTGAATCCCTCTTATCGAATAACAAAACAAGTGCTGCAGCCAGAACAATAATTGATTCGTATCTAGGTAGTATCGCAAAAACGCCGATATTACCAACTGCGACAAGTAATTTTCCTTACTCCTTCCAATCCATCAAGGAAAAGTACGAAGAAATAAAGGGTGATCCGTCACTTCATCCGGACATTGACAAACAACACCAGAATAATATGACACATGTACGTCAAGAAAATTCAAGAGATTCTGAAAAAGGGACAACAGATCATGGCGCATCGCTAAAGCCAACACACAGGGGGACGAGGAATGGGGCAGTAATAAATAGCGTTGAAACATCGTCTTCTAACCTGCATTCGGAACTAAACCAAAAATGGGAGAAAGCCGATAAGGAAATAGAGCAGGCGCGACAAAGCGAAAAAAATGATACAGGGGTTACAGAGAATCCTTCCGGACATATTTCATCCAAAAAGTCTCTTTTTCTTAAGGCAAATGAACAAGTGAGAGAAGATCCTGACCTTATAGCGGAACGTCTAAAAGAGTTAAGCGATCAAGCAAAAGAAAAAGTAAAGGATATTTTAAAAAAATAATTTCACTTTCCGTCTGCAACATTTTTCGTTACCTCGATGCCACAATTCTCGTCCATATCGATCTTAAAAATTCTTGTTTTAGAATTGCTATCGCGAAGGAACAAAAAACCATGCCATCCACTAAATCCAACAGGAAAAACAAATACCCAATCATTAAAAATTCTTTTTCCAACGAAAACCAACAAAAAAGCTATGATATAAAGTATCCATATAAATATAATGCCCATAGAAGAGCCAATTGCTATACCTAATAAAGAATCTTCAAATCTTAAAAAAATACATCCGAAAATTGCACCAGCAAAACCACATGCCAAAAATTGCTTCAGTGTTTTCATCGCCAACCTCGAAATAGATGTGGATAGTTAAATAATAATACAAAATATTTTAAATTTTTCAAGGTTGTTGCAATAATTTATTTTCATCAACTTAATTGTTGAATATTGTCAAATATTCATGACTGTTAATATCGACTACTGAGGGTTTCGAAATGAAAAAAGTTATCTTTATTATTTTTCTCGCTTCAGGGCTTCACCAAGAGGTAGCGTACTCGGTATCTTTGGCGAACCGTGAGACAGATGATAGTGTCTGCGATCTTTCACCGCTAACTACATACCGACTAGGGCTGAAACCCTTTGTGCCTGCCGGAACCCGCGACGAGTCGGAAATCTATTTTCGTATAGCAATGAAGTTCATCACGGAAAAATGCACTAATAACCAGACTCTGCTTTTGCATTCGGAGATGGGAACGTCATTCGATGATGGCTATTTCCGTAAGGTAAGTTACCAAGTGTGCAAACCTGTAGAAGTTCAGCGACAACCTGCTGGAACCGAAGATTATCCTCAAGGTTTTATGGTTCGCTGCCCAATCTCAAAGCTCAAAGAAGCCACCGCCGCATTAGCCGAAATGGAAAAAGCAAAACCGACGGAAGCCATGATTGCCGAAGGCGCGCCGATGCGAAGTGCACAGCCAAACCGGAGAGAAGAAGAAAAAAAAACGTGCGGTGACAAGATGACCTGGGAAACTGTCGTACTGGGTTGGGGGGGCAGTTGTCGCTAACTTATCGCGCCTAGCCCCCAAGGAAACGCCATGGAAAACAAAGACGATAAGAGTCAAGCTGAACTGCAGGCCACTAATCTCGCACTACTAATGTTGGCTGAGATACGCGAACAACGCGCGGGATTCAGGGAAGAACGCCTGGCGCTTGAACGGGATCGAAAATTTGCTCGCCGCCTCACCTTGACGCTGAAGTCGTTGCTCGTTCTCATGCCACTCCTGTTCGGCCTGTACTTTTTCATGCAAATGTTGCAGTTTAAAATAGGTCCCTTCGGCCCGGTCATAGGCATAGTGCACATCGAAGGCGAGATCGCTGCAACCTCACTTGCGTCCGCAGACAAGGTTGTGCCGGCCCTGAAGCGGGCGTTTGAGTCCGGCAACGTTACGCAGATAGTTCTGGCGATAGACAGTCCCGGCGGCGCGCCGGTCGAGGCCGAGCGTATCGGAAACGCGATTCACTCTTTCAGGAAAAAGCACCCGAAACCGGTAGTGGCGGCGATCAGCAACGTCGGCGCATCGGCTGCCTACATGATTGCCTTGCACGCCGACAAGATCATCGCCGGGAAATACAGTCTGGTGGGATCGATCGGCGCCATTATCGCGCCATGGCAGCTGTCGCGTGCGCTGGATCGGATGGAAATCTCGCAGCAGGTATATGCATCCGGTCACCTGAAAGCATTCTTGAATCCGTTCACACCGCCTAGCCAGGACGCGCAAGCCAAGGCGCAGGATTTGGTGGACAGGGTAGGGCGGACATTTTTGCGCGAGCTAGAGGAACGGCGCGGTCGCGCCCTGAGGCACGACGTCAACTACGCCAGCGGGGAAATCTGGAGCGGGTTAGAGGCAAAGGAAATTGGCCTGATCGATGCCATCGGCACGGTGGATGACTTCGTGGATGCTCAAAAGGAGGGGGCTGCATTCAACTTTGGACCACACCCTGGTGGATTTGGCCAAATGGGTGCCCTGATCTCAACATCGCTCATTTCTTCGCTCGACGACATCATCGCGAGGCAGAGGTTTCAGCTCAGGTAGAGGAGGGAGAGCGGAGCTGCAATTTCGTACGGTATGCGACCCATGTCAAGCCAAAATACGGCGCAAATTGGCTAGCTTTCTTGTGGCCGATACTGCCTTCACACGAGTAAGCTTGAAGAATCATGGAAAGATATCAAGCCTACAGGTTCGAGTTGAGACCAACCGGCGAACAGGAGCGCGCCATGCGCCGCTTCGCCGGCTCGTGCCGGTTCGTGTACAACAAAGCCTTAGCTCTGCAAAAAGAAAATCACGCAGCCGGCAACAAATTCATCGGCTATGTGGCTATGGCGAAACATCTGACAGTATGGCGCAACGGTTGCGAAACCCCTTGGCTTGCTGCCGCACCTTGTTCAGCACATCAATATGCGCTGAAGGATTTAGAGAAAGCTTACGCGAATTTCTTTGCTGGTCGTGCAAAATTTCCAAAATTTAAGCGCAAGGGCGACAGAAACTCCTTCCGCGTGGCAGCAAAAGGGGCAATTAGATTCGAACAAACCAACAGCCGCCTGCGTTTTCCCAAATTAGGATGGCTACGGTACCGCAAGAGCCGGGACTTTGTTGGTGAACCTGTGAGTGCAACCATAAGCCAGGCTGCTGGTAAGTGGTTCATTTCAATACAGACCCGGCGCGAGGTAGATCCGGTGGCTCCTATCGCTACTAGTGCAGTTGGAATAGATGTCGGCATCGCTCGCTTTGCCACCCTGAGCGATGGTCGCTTCATAGCGCCGCTGAACAGCTTCAAGAAACACCAGCAGTGTCTGGCGCGCTACCAACGCCGCATGAACCGAAAGGTCAAATTCAGTAGCAACTGGAAAAAGGTAGTCGCCAAAGTTCAACGGATTCACACACGCATCGCCAATGCCCGAAACGATTTCCTGCACAAGACAACCACAGCGATAAGCCAAAATAATGCGTTCGTCTGCATGGAGGATTTGCAGGTAGGGAATATGTCCAGGTCCGCCAAAGGCACTGTCGAACAGCCGGGCAAGAAGGTCAGTCAAAAGTCGGGGCTGAACCGCGCCATTCTCGACCAGGGATGGGGCCAGTTTAGACGGCAGCTGAACTACAAGATGCAATGGAGTGGCGGCATGCTGCTTGCCGTGCCGCCGCACCACACTAGCCTGACGTGCCCGACTTGCAGGCACGTATCAAAAGACAATCGGCAGACCCAGGCGAAATTCCTATGCGTCAATTGCGGCTACGCAAATCACGCCGATGTAGTTGGAGCCGTAAATGTTTTAGAGCGTGGGCACCGCTTGTTCGCCTGTGGAGCGATGGCGCAGTCAGGGCGCTCGCAGAAGCAGGAACCCATCGAAGCGCTTCGCAACTCATCGCGCCGCGCCGTAGAAATCCCCGTCCTTTAGGCGGGGAGGATGTCAATAGCCAACATCACGCGCTTGTTTGCATTGAGGATTTGCAGGTACGGAATATGTCCAAATCGCCAAAGGGATCGGTTTCACAGCCAGGCAAGAAGGTGCGCCAGAATTCGGGGCTGAACCGTGCCATTCTAGACCAGGGCTGGGACGAGTTCAGGCAGCAACTCGCCTACAAGATGGAATGGAACGGCGGCGTGTTGCTGGCCGCGCCACCGTACCACACCAGCCAGACGTGTCCGGCTTTGGGGGCGGCGGGACGGGAACGGCGCGTACGTCGCCGCTTCAACAACAAGCTGCTAGCAATCCTACAAAAAGCCGCACTTTCAAACGACTGGCGAGTGTCTTGTGAGATCGCGGCGATTCAAAGCCAATTTAATTCCGGCGATGGTTGCCTTCCGCGCAAGCTCACGGTGAAGTTCTAGGATCGGCTCGTTCGATTCCCCGCGCGGATATAGTAGGTGCAGCCTTTGTTTCAGTCGAGCCTTTAGGTAAACGGTTGTCATTGAATTCTTCCCTACTATACGGACCAGGTACCGCGCCGAGCTTTCTTTGCGCGTTTCTAGTTCCGCCAAGGCACATTCATTGATCTACCGTTAACAGAATTGTTCAACAATGCCATTATTGCTAGTAATTCGTCTATAGTCATGCATCAACGAAAATGCGGAAGAGGAGGGCGCCCCTCCTTTTCCGACCCAGGGGACTGAATGACGATCATTGAATTAATTACACACCTCTTGCCTGAAGGTACCGACGCTTTTGATTCGATGCAGAAAGAGCTCGCAGAGCTGCCGGCAACCGACTGGACAAAATGCCCAACCTGGCCCATCGATCTGTTCGCGGTCGTCGGCTCCATCATCGAGAGGTCTGGCTGCTATACATTGGCAAGTCCAAACCGCGATAAGCTTGATGAACACGAAGACTACCTTGACGAGATCGCTGGTGAGGCACTACGGTGGAATGCCACTAGTAGTGAAGTGCCGGAGACGGTAGAAAATATGTGGTGGATGCTCACGGCGATCTTCGGTAATGTACACATGCACCAGATAGCCGTCGTGCCTGATTTGGTCAAACTCCTTTTGGGTCTTTTCGCCATTGCCGACGAAGCATGTATTGGTATGGGCTGGGACGTGGATCCCGCTAACGCGCCCCAACACCAGTTTTCCTCGATCACTTTTGCTGCGCTCACCAAAGCGGATCAGGCGCTGGCATTACCCCACCTCCCGCATTCACTTTGCGTGATGGTATCGCCTGATAGTGCAGTGGTCCTGCCCAAGTCGATTAATTCGGCCGTGGGTTGCACGATCCGCAGTCTCTCGCATTATTTGGCCTTGCTGCCTCCAAGCTCGGTCCTAAATGCTTCCTGGATACTCACGAGTAAGAAGTCGCCGGCTGCCGCAGCGGCTGATCCCACAGCGCCCTATGACATGCGCTTGTTGCTGATCCCGTTTCCTTTTACGATTCATGCAGACAGCTTCAAACTCAGTTCCCCCCGCATGACCCTGGGCGACAACCATGTCCCTGCCTATTTCGAACTGGCGGCGAGTTGGCTCAAACGGAATGGCAATCAGCTGACGGGCGAGCTCTTAGCCCGCGAACTGATCATCCCACTCATTCAACAGGCGATTGCGGAAACGGGCGCCGCCCCCAATGGAATCATTCTCCCAGAATGTGCGTTAACGACAGCACTGGCTGGAGAGCTTGTGGATGCGCTCAAAGACAGCGGTATCGACTTTCTCATCACTGGCGTGCTTGATACCATTGAGGACGGAACGCACTATAACCGCGCGCTGACGTTCGCCTTCCAGGAAGGTAAGGAGGCCACCGTTGCCGAGCAGAACAAACATCATCGCTGGCGCCTCGATCGCGGGCAAACCGAGCGGTACGCCTTGCACTTCGACCCTGACCCGAACAACGATAAGTGGTGGGAAGACATCGACGTGAGTCAGCGCAAATTACCTTTTTTGGCGCTACGCAAGGACATGTCGCTGGCGACCCTCATTTGTGAAGATCTCGCGCGCACCGATCCCGCCATGACGGCCATCCGTGCGGTCGGCCCCAACTTAGTGGTAGCATTGCTCATGGATGGGCCACAGTTGGCAGTGCGCTGGCCTGGCCGCTACGCGACCGTGCTCGCCGAAGACCCCGGTTCAGCAGTCTTATCCTTTACCTGCGCCGCGATGGTGGATCGTTCTAACTGGCTTGAAGCAAAGCCGGCGAGGGCCGTGGGTTTGTGGCGGGATGGCGCAGGCCGGACACAGGAGATTGGTTTAGCCGCTGGGAGTCTTGGCGTGGTACTGACCTTGCAGTCGAAGAAGAAGCACCAAAATACGCTAGATAACCGGTCCGATAATTCCTTGTCACGACAGCTGACGTTGCGCACGGTCGTGCCACTTTTTCTTGCTGATGTACCTAATTGGTTATAGACTGGACTTATTATGGCCAACACTCAAAACAAAAAAATTAGCAGAACGCGTCGGGCCAGAGCGGCAGCGAAAGCTGTTGCTCCGCAACCAGCCGCGCCAAAGGGTCAACCTCTTGACCTCCGCCTCATTGTGCATTCCGGCAGCCGGAAGCCGTTTACCGAGGAAGCGCCGGTTGTTGCGACGGCACATCACGCGGCGCAAGTGGTTGCCAAGAAATACGGTAAGCCACCTGGTGCAGCCATGTTTAGACGCATGGGTAGGGTTGCGGCAGCGGCGCCAGTTCATCCTCAGGCCGTGGACATGGCACGTGCGGCGATTTCCAGTTTGACCGGCGTGCAAGATGAACCAAAGATGGCGGCTGTTCAGGCTGCGGTAGCGGAACTTAGCAATCAAGCGGCGGCCAAAGCCATGCACAATGTTGAGATAATGCGACGTCGCCTGGAGCAATCCCAAGCGGGGCCCGCGGTGTTTGAATCGATGCGCCGGCTGGGCATCAACGTGTGATCCAATGATAGAAGCTCCGAGCGCATGGAAAAACGGCCTTTGGCCGTTTTTTTGTGGGAACCACCTTGCCTGATAATCCGTATTATCAGGCAAGGAGGTCAAGCTACTGGTGGTGATTCATAAGCGTCCCAGGCAAGCCCCTACTTTGGCAAGGTGCTCTTGAACATCATGCAGGGCCGATCATGATGGCGACGCCACCGCCAGTGCGCAAGATCCCGGATATCATCGAGCACCTCAAGCAGATGAAGGGCCAGGCGTCGTATGCAACTATGCCGTTATAGCTCTTAGAAGCTGGAGCTAAGTTGCTGACTCGCTCAGATATGCCGCCCTTCGACGTATGTCATCGGGAGGGAGGGCCAGGACCGGCCTTAAATAGTTATTACGATTGTCTAGAACATTGTGACTGTCCACAACTATTCGTCCCGTTTGCTGCGTGCAATAACGCGCTCGGCTTCATGGTCATACTCAGCGGCGAGATCTCTTAGAGTGGACGCGAACCGCATAAAGCCAGCGTTCTCCACAGCTTCCGCACGTGTCCGGTATTTTTCGGCTAATCTACGCTCAGGGGCACCGGTGGGGTCAACCCAGTGGGCACCACGCGAGTTATACAACTGAATCCGAAAACCGTCACGCAAAGTCTCTGCGTCAGGTGCATCCAGGATAGCAGCCACAACCTTATGAATCCACAGCCCAGATGGATCCTCTGGTGCATGGGTCAAGACACGGCCGAACATATCCAATGAAATGCCGAGATGTCCCGTTCTAGTGGCATTCTCCCGCATGGCCCGTGACCATTCGATTAACGCTGCACCGCTAAATCTTCCATCACGTGATCCTGGGACCACCTTCCAGTTACTCAGCAAACGATATGCGTTGGTGGCAATATTTTGCTGTGAAGGGGAAGTCTCCTCAACGGGTTTTTCTTCCTCCTCCGGCCCGAAAACCAGGCGAATCATGTCACAGAATGTATTGGAGTTCTCTGCCATCTCCGATTCGATTGTTTTCGGCGAAACACCTAGATGATGCTCAAGGAGCGGTAGATACACCCATTCAATGCGCGCCAGTTCGCTTTGGTCAGTGCCCTTGGTTTCTTGAAGAAGTGCTATCAACTTAATGGACGAATGCTCCTCCAACTGATGTTGTGGCTCTGACGAATTCACCGCCGCGAGAAGAGCCTTGGCCACTTGGGCATGGTCGATCTTCTTGTGCTGGTGATGAAGCTGATACAGGCAGCTGATAGCCGTGCGGGGCCTGTCATATTGGATTAATTTATCAATCGCATCATGGCTTCCTTCGTCCGCTTCGTACATGTTGGCATCAGCGATGCGCCAATACAGTTCTTGGTCTTCCCCCAAGACCACGTCGGCCCTTTGCCAAGTTGGCAGAGTGAATGGGAAAAGGGAAAGGAATTCGGCCGCATCTGGTTTCGGCCATTGCGCAAATCCCTGTTTGTCGATCCATTCCCATTTAGCCAGTGTGAAGCGTGACCAGGCATAGCCAACCGCAAACTGGTATTCGGCGCTATGTCTGTTGCTCAAGAAAGCAGGAAATACGCGCGCGTCCAGATGCTCGCCCGCCTCAGCTCCATAAGCTAGGCCGACCTGCCGAGGCGACCTTGTAGATTTCGCAAGCCGGACAACCGATTCAAAGCCACCAGATGAGTGGATCTCTGCCACCGCATTCCGGCGGCTTTGCTCCAAAGCCTGACTGGCGGTCTCCCAGTCGTTCTCCGAACTATAGAGATCAAAATCGTTACTATTAAATAGCTGACGGAAAAAGATAAGCGGATCCGTCGGCGTGAGCTTATCCGCCAACCGGGCAATCCGCTCCACTTGTTTCTCCGGCATGGCCCATGCCGCGTCGGCGAAACGTCGGTGCTTCCGTACAACGTGGTCCAATGCGGACCAAATGGCAAAGCCAGTTTCGCCGGAAGTGTCCTTCGACACACCCTCTTCAATACTTTGAAACAGCAATTCTTGCACATCTGGTGGCAACACGCCGATTCGGCCAGTAAGCTCGATCAGGCGATCAGTGTCGGAACGCGCCATTTCAGTCGCTAGTCGCGCATATGCCCCAGTCTGATGCCAGTATTCCTCCTCGGACACTCCCTTCTTCCAGTCCTCTGGTATCCAAGAGCGCCATGCAGGACGCCGCGTCCCATTTGATGTGGAATGAGACTCGGGAAAAAGCTTCAACAGCAGTGACCATGCAACCCTGGGTAGGTCCTTGATCAATATTTCGACCGCAGAAATTCGCTTGGGCACATCAGCGCACGTTAAAGGAAGCCACGGCAGCAAAATAGTGCGAAGCGAATTTATTGGGCGGTTCGACCACTTCCCGCCAGGATCCCGGTCGGCCAACTGGGCCAAGCAATGAATTGACCGAATGAACAGATCTGGGGCCCACGCAAGGGTTTCCAGTGCCCACAATAACCCGCTGATGTATGTTCCCCCAGTGAGCGCGTCGTCGCCTTCTTGTTTAAACAGTTCATCAAATGGGCAATCAGTGGCCTGGAGCGAGTCCTCTACCGCCGCTAGAAAAGCACTAGGCGACGCCTCAGCCAGCAATGGCACGACATCGTTGAGTGTTGCCCAGTGCTGCCAAGTGGCATCATCCAGGATGTCGCGCACCGCACGAGTGGCAATATAGGGTGCTTTTCCAGTTGAACAGGATGTTAAGGCAGTCGGTTCGCTGCCAAGCAATGCAAGGAATTCAGACACCCCTAGCCGCAGCGTCGACGAATGCCGATTTGACTTTCCTCTAAAATTGGCAAAATGGCGCTGGTCGGGCGGCAAATCAAGTTCAGGATGCACCTCACGGAGAACTGTGACGGCAACTTGGCCGACGCGCTCAACCTGATCATTGAATAGCATTGGGCCAAGTGCGAACCAGCCCTCGTAGCGTGCGGCGAAGCGCCATTCGCTTTCCCATTGTTTAAGGGGAGTGCCCGGGCGCAACGCTGCCTGACGGATTGCCGCGATCCACTCCCCGTAGGTCTTTCCCGCGGCGATTCCTACTGCCTGAGTATCCGCGTCGGAGCGCTCGTTCCAAGATCCCAAAAGCATCGCGATGGCCAGTTCTGCCGAAGCCGAGTTCTCCGCCCATTGGGGCATCAAAGAAAGGTTTTGAATACAGCGTAAAAGCGATCCCAGATTCCCTCCACTTTTCTGGGCAAGCGATCGGGCGCGCTCGTCGTTGTAGCCGCCTTTCTCCAGCCCATCTTGGATATGCTGCATTTTGGGCATGGACAAGGGAATACTGGCCGGGTCTGGAATGCCGCCTCGGGGGCCGCCGAATATCACAGCATGCCCTTTGCGTCGTGCCTTCTGGATTAAACGCAACCCCATGTCATTATTCAGGTCGAGTTGCGCGTCAGCAATCAGAATGTGCTTTTCGTCGTAAAGAACAAGCGCTTCCCATGCTGCAGGGCTTGATAAGATCAAGCACCGCCCCATTGCATCGGCCTTGGTTTCTGCATCAAATGTCGAGATATATGCCGAGATGAAGTCGACAACTTGATCGGGATAATGGGTCTCCAGCTTCAGCTGCGTCAGCTTATCATCGATTACTTCTTGCAATTTAACGCAGGCATCTCCCCTGTTGGCGAGAAATAGCTCGCCGACCAGGGCCGGAGGCTCGCCAATTGAGCGCGTTAGATCCCAGCGCTCTTCCGCAGTTTCAATGTCGTGCATTGGCATGCCGCGCATCGTTTGAAGCAACCATTTTTCTACCGCTGGAAACTTGCGAATCCAGTCCAGCAGCACGGTTCCATCGATCACGCGTACCTCGCGCCACTCCTCTTGATTTCGACGCTTAGACAGCCAATCAAGCTGAGCTTCAGGTTTCCACGAAACCTCCCATCCTCGTCGTCCAGAAAATGGCGTGACAAATACAAAGGTCGCCGCCTTGCGAACATCTTCAGGCGTCGCTTCTTTCAGGCTTTTGTAATCTGACGTAGCCTTCGCTCCAGCATCAAGATTGGTACCGATTTCCCAGTAAGAATCACCGTCTGGCACGAAGGGATCGAAACCCAGATCAACACGTAGTTTTCCATCGGGGCCGTGCTGCCCGATACTGTCGCCCAGCGGGAAACGGCGCTCCCGTGGTTTTGGCACAGATGCAGCAACTAGACGCCAAACCAGTTCCACGATGACACCTTGTGCGTCCCGGGCATTGCCTCGGACCCAGTCATCGAGTAAATTTTCAGTGAGCAGCAAGTGGTAGTCTCCCAGGAGTGGAAAAAGTCAGCGCGAGAAGCTTTTACTAAAAAAGATTTTACTAGAATTGCCAAGGAGATAAAGATGACTTTAGGTAAGCGATTGGTAAAAGTGGCCGATTGTCATCGATTACATTGAATCGTCACGAGTTCGCTAGACGCTCTTCAGACGCTCCAAATACTGCTTTTCGCAATTGGGCGGGCTGGGAGGCACATGATGACCAGTCCACCACCGGAGCGTGGCCGAGCGCACGAAGCAGTTGACGGGCTAGTTTATCGTAGGCAACTGTGCCGCTATCGCGCGCAGAAGCAGGCGCTCTGGTGCTACCTCGATCGGATAAGCCATCCTTTGCCGGCGATTATGGCTAAGGGAGGCCTGCTTTTGCTAGCGCGCTGTAGGAGACTCTACAGGGCAGGGGAGATAGACAGGCCAGCCCCGGTCTCGGCGTTGGACCAGGCAGCTACGAGATCGCACGCCAAGCACCTAGCAGGACACCGAGCCTCCAACACGATCTATCGGTTCTTCATCTTTCAAGAACCATGGATCAGGAGAGGCTGATCTACCTGTGGCGATTCAAAACCACTAAACACTGAAGCTACTGGTATCAACGTAAAAAAGTAGTAACATGACATGAAATTCAACATTGCCCAGACTACCTCATTTTATAGGCATATATGTCAAACTACGTCAATCTTAGTCAAACATTCATTAAAAATGAACAAACTTCGGAATTGCAAGATCAATTTATTTTGGAATTAAATAAAGCAGTCAATACAGTTCAAGGTGAAACATTTGAGATTACGTTTCAAGTTGGAAGCCTCATGATCTCAGGAACTCTAATTGGAGGACATGAATACTACAAAGAGATAATGAAGCAATTGCACAACTCAAAAAAAGACACGATCACTTCCTGCTCAGTAGATGATTATATAAGAAAATCTATTGTGTATTACTCTCAAGAAAATAAATCAACATCCAATATTTTTACAGTTCTACATATTCGAGATGCTAAGTTCCACCCAGAAAATAGAATATCAAATACTACAGGCCCGTCGCTATGGCGCGGGCGCGCATCTTGCATTGATGGATTTATGCTAGGGCGCTGGGATCACGAAAAAGAAAACCAAAACAGCGTCAGTCCGACAGATTAAGAGGGGTGCAAAAACAAAACTCCTGAAAGCGAGTCTGTTGAGTAGCATACGTGCATCAACCAACCACACCCAGGCTTCCGAAACAGTGAGTTTGCGGTCGTGATGGCGGATATGCAACTCGTCGGCGATCTTCTGCAACCTGGCTTGGGCGCGCACCACCAATATTTCGTGCAAAACTGCGATATGCTCAGGCTTCAACGCTGGTGGTCTGCCACCGGCACTACTTGACGGCGCAGTGCTGCCGAGTGAATGTTTGGTTGCCATGACATGCTCCCTCCACATCGAGATAGCATGCCACAATTTCGTTGTTGATTTTGTCTACACCCTCTAAGGCAGCAAAGGTCACAAATGAAAGGGTGGAGCTGGTCTGTGTTTACAATTCAGCCGAGTTGTAAGTTCTTGCGTCACTGTTGACATCGATTCACAATGCAAAGGTGTCACACCTCGAATAACCCTAAGAGTGGAGGAGCGGAGATCCTTCCTTCACTCTTGTCTGCTAGCGGTCCCGTGCGGATAGCTTTCGCTACCAATTCAAAGGGGGAATCGGTTCCTTCGTTGCAGCCGATCGTGTGGGCAGCCTATCTAAGAAGGTCATACTTTGAGCAACGAAATAACTAATCACTGCTTCCCATTCTTTTACCCCACTGCTCGAAAAATTCACGTTGAATTGCACAACGTCCGCAGATCCGGCCACAGAGCAGAAATTGAATCCGCCCCAACCATATTGATCTTCGATTTGGAACCGGAAATAGGCCATGACGGCACTCGATTCAGAATCCAAAGACGAAACGCTAATCGGTCGCCGCACCCGAAAACAAATCTGGTCGCCACTTCGTTCGTATTCGAACGGTATCCGCGTCTGACGGCGGTGCAATACTGTTAGCAAGCGGTTGATCATGCCAAACTTCTTGGCCATATCACTGATGCTACGAGTCATGCAAATAGATTTTCGCAGCAGTCTGTCTCGTCGGCCCCTCCGCCGTACATTGCCCTGCGGTGACGGGGGCAGTACCACTCCCATTTTTAGGCCACCCAGCTCTGGCTTGTTCGCACAATAGATTTCTAAGTACTGCAAAGCAATCGGGAGTGCAGGCTTTGCGCGAAGCTCAGTTTTGCCATCGCCCTCCATGACAGATACAGCAAACTGCGCCAGCAACGACAACAAAGCCCCTTCCACCTGACGTACCACGGGCAAAGGAGCTTGTAAGTAATACGAAGCACCGTAATCAACTGGCCCCCATATACGCTGAAGAACAGCGATTCTGGCGTGAATATCGTCTGCTTTACCAATCTTGATGTAATCTCCGTCGCGGAACACCAAAATGTACAAGTTGCTCATTTGCATTACCTAGGTCCTTTTTCGATAACTAGTTGAATCGTTTGCTGAATGTTGTGTGCGCGAGCTCATCTGACATCATTTTCGGGGCCGTGCCATGGCCAAAGCACTTCTTCCTGACGACCTGTGAGTGCTTATTCAGCCATTGCTACCAGCACATCGTCCATCTCCCAAAGGCGGGCGCCCTCGCATTGACGACCGCGCCGCGTTGACCGGCATCTTGTTCGACGTCAAGACCGGCTTGCTCTGGGAATACCTTCCTAATGAACTGGGTTGTGACCGCGGCATGAGTTGCTCGCGGCGTCTACATGCCTGGCAACAGACCGGTGTATGGCAACTCATCCATGACGCCATGCTGCAGCACTTGCAAGAATACGAGCAGATTCAGTGGGAACGCGCCAGTGTCGACTCGGCCAGCGTGCCATCCCCCTCTTGGCGGACAGCATACCGGCCCCAATCCCACCGACCGCAGCAAGCCCGGATGCAAGCACCATCTGCTCGTCGATCAACGCGGACTGCCTCTGGTGGCGAGCATATCAGGGGCTCAGTTACATGATTCCGCATGCTCATTCCCCTGCTTGAGGCCATCCCCTCAGTAGCAGGCCTTGCGGGCCGGCACCGCAAACGTCCTGCCAAACGGCATGCCGACGAGGTCTATGCTTCGCTTGCCGATAGGACCTGGTTGCGTAGGCATGGCATCGCTCCACACATAGCCGGCTATGGCATCGAGTCGCGCGATCGGCTGGCTATGTAACATCTTAAAATACTTGCAAATGGCCATCATTAAATGCGAATATCCACAATTATATATATGTTGACGTGTGGAAATGGCGAAAAGATTTGTTTACAAACGATTAGCAAAGAAGCATGGAATCTGGCGCGTGGACGGCATCGGGGTAGTCAGTTACAGTCAACGTGGCAGTAGCCGACTGATGCTCCACCTGTCAGGTATCCAAGAAGAATTTAGAGAGTCACCCTATGTGAAGGAGGCACTGAACGGCCAGTACCTTGCACTCTCTATTCACCCAGCCAGTGCTCGACATTTTTTGGTCGGCTCTTTATGGCGAGATGGTTCCCGCATTTACCTCCCCCCTCAAGAAAAGTCCGATTTTTTTATCGATACAAACCTTGCCAGTTACAGAAGGCTGCGAGAAGGAGTTGAAATCAATGAGATTCACTTAAAGGACTTTTTGCCGCCAGCCTACTTTAAGATGGCGCGTGAAAGTTACCAAGGCCTACTCCCCACTGGATATTTTGTTGTTCCGGTCCAGCCTGGCGCCCCCTTTAAATGGATGATTGTTCCAGCATCAGAAGTACTGAGGTTCTATTTTGGAACTTCTGAGCGGCTTCTACATTCAATCATCAACGGAAGTTTGAGCAAGTTCGTGGATTGGGAAAGATCCCGCATTGATAACTACGAACCAGTTTTACACGTCGAAAAAAATCTGTCCCGTCTGGAAGCATTTGTCTTAGGTAGAGCACTTGAAAACAAACAAGCATTTCGAGCGCTGACAGGGGTACAACAGTATTTGGCCGGGATAAGTATAAAGAATAAAACTCGACTTGATCAGGAGCATGCTCCATTGCCTTTCGTACTTCGCACTGAGTTCCCCTTTTTAGGTCGAACACGCTTACGGGTTTCAGGAAAGCGTATTGTCATCTCAAAACCCGGTGACTCGAAAGAGTGGGCAATCTTCGCGATGTTCATAGATCAATGTAATCACTCCCTCGGCTTTTCTAGAGTAATTCAAGAAAGTGATATTCCTCGCGATGTCAGTGCACCGGGTGACAGATCAAGCAGCGGTCGCCCTCAGCTAGAGCCGCAGATTGAAGATGAGGAAAAATATGAATTTGATGACGTACCAGCTGATGCGAAGATTAAGCGAGTCGTATCAAAAACATTCACCAATCAATTTCCAGCATTCGCTCGAATGAAATTCGAGCACAAACGACCAATTGCAGATCCGAGCTACGGGCGTCCACCTATCCCTGGTGAAGTACCCGTCAGAAATTTAACGATAAACGACGGTGAATACTCCGCTGACGCATCCAATAACGTTGGGGTAAGTGGATTTGACAGCTTTGCATACGAGACTGAAACAGCCTTGACGCAATTTATCGAAGCAATTAATCACCTTCGAAAACTTCCGGGAGCTTCGGGATGGCAAATTCAATCACACAATCTCACGGGCCAGCAAAATTTGACGTTGAAAGGCGAGCGTTTGGCCTACTTCCCAGAGCACATCAAACGTGTACGTAGTTGGCATATTGTCGAACTACCGTCTGGAGACACTCGGCCACGCCAAGTCATGCTCATAGAAATAAAGCTTGACAAAGCACGTTTCTATATTTGTGAGATGGAGTTGAAAAATAAAGAAGCACAATGCACTATCGTCTTGTTTAGACAGGATTTCTCGATTGTAGAAGACGACGAGTTTCGTGAGCTTTTGATTCTTACTGCTCTAAGAAATCGCTGGCCAGAAGCGGGAAAGACATGGGAAAAGAAAGCTGACTTCGACCGACAGGAACGCTTCTTCATCGACCACGGGATTACACGGATACACCACCCTGCCGAGACGGTCGATAAAAAAACGAAGATGAAGATTCCCGTGAAAGCCTCTGGCTGGGCAAAGGAACTAATGGCGGCCCTAGAGCATGAGGTTCTCCCTCGAATTCCTACTTAGGGAGCCGCTGATTAATTCGACTTTTCGTCCAAACCATGTATGTAAGTTCTTGATTTGTAAGGTGGCGGATTTTTAGAAACTGAATTAATCAGCGCTTCCTTAGGTTACTGAAATGTATCGGCTCCACCATGGCAGACAATATTTGGCGCCTAGAAATATCTTGAGTATTCTCATCAAACCGGACACCATGTTGCGTTCTCATGCGGACATTGTTTCTCCTACTTGGACAATCGCCTCCGACGCACGCTCGTTACGCTCGCTTTAACGGTCAGCCAGGGTAAACACTAGACCGACGCGGAAGCACCGCGTGCCCACGGCAAAGGCCTCCCATCACGGCTGGTCGCTTGAGCTGCCTGCGGTCAGGCTGAAAGTTGCCCTCACAAGCCAAACCGTTGACGGCATGATTCTTTTCAACAAAGCTACTTGAAATGCAAATGTTTATTCCCATCTAACGACAAGTTAGGATACGGTGCCGTTTTGCAACAACCAGCCGCGAATAACAAATAAGAAACTTAATAAAGTGCGGTAGTGATGGCGCACGAGGTAACCGATCCAATAAGAGGCCTGTAGATGACCAATCCTTCCTTGCTGGCTTCAAGCCACATTTTGCTTGCTGGTAGTATTTCCACTTCCACTGAAAATGCGTTGGTTGACCGGGCGCACGAATTCGTCAACGCCTTCGTTGACGAATCTCTCAAAGAAGGTGCTGGCTTCGTCGTCTACTTGTCATCGGAACCGATCAATGACGCTGGCAAGCCACTGGTGTTCGACTGGACTGTCACCAAGGCCGTAGACAGGCTCATCACTGGGCACGTTGATAAGCCGCGCCTCAAGATTGTGGCTTCCGAAGAGCGCCTGACTACTAATTGCAATGTGGAACAGCGCCGTCTGATCGCTATGCTGACCGCGCGCGGTGTAGCTGAACTGGAATACGTCGAGGAGGAGGTGCTTACCGGTGGCAACGTGGGCGACGAACAGGTAGAGCACGCCACGGTCATGGTCGCACTAGGTGGCGGAAAGGGTGTGTCGGACCGCGCGCGTAAGATGACTAAGCGCCAGCTGCCGGTGCTGCCACTTGACCTGCAAATTGGTGCGAATAGTGAGGATGGAACGGGCGCTCTGTCTGTCTTGAAAAACTTCAAAGCGTTTCCGCTTACCTATATGCCAAACAGTGGAAACAAGGTGGTCAAGCAGTTGCCCGCGCTTTCGCTTCAAGAGCCAGTCTTGACGATGGCCGAAATCAGCACGCGCATCGCCAAAATCTTCTACCAGGAAGAGCAGGCCCGCATTGAAGCGCTCCCGCCCGACGTTTTGGTGTTGACCGCCCTGGATGTTGAGCTGGCAGCGGCAAAACACGCCTTCGGTATTGCGGAAGATGCAGAGCATACGACTACCCAAAACGGGCTCCACATTTATAAGGCGCCAGTTACCCAGCGTAACGGCAAGACCGCCAGCTGTGTGGTTGCGTGCTTCGCTGCGGCCGGCAACGTCGATGCTGCAGTGGTCACTTCGATGTTGCTGAGTGAACTGAACCCCGCCAACGTAATGATGCTGGGGATCGCTGCCGGTATGCGCGACAAATGCGCCTTGGGTGAAGTGGTGCTGGCTGAGCGCATAGTGAGCTATGAAGGTGAAGCAGTCCTCGAGGGCGGCAAGGTTGAGGCACGCCCCGAGATTACCCGCTTAAACTTCCGCGTGCGCCAAGACGTCGGAGATTACTTGTCGAACCGCGCATCGCTCGAGACGCGCCTGACGAGCCGATACAATACCCTCGGCATTAAGTTCCCAAAGGATGTCGAAGCTGGCCCAGTTGCCAAGTCTGTTATGCCCAAGCAGTCTACCGTTGCCAGCGGCGAGAAGCTCCTGCGTAACCCGGAGGTCTTTAAGGGTATGCGTGAGCTGCACGGCAAGGTCGAAGTCGCCGAGATGGAAGCTGCAGGCCTGTTCGCTGCATGCAACAGCTACGGTAAGCCCGTCCTCATGGTGCGCGGCATCAGTGACTTCGGCGATTCGAAGAAAGACAACAGGTTCCATCTTCTGGCAGCGAAGGCTGCAGCGGCAGTGACTGCCGATTACATCGCGTATGGCATGACGTTGCAGAACTAAGCCATTTCCTTCATAGCTGTATAGAAAATAGAGAAACTATGCCACTCTCCAACGCCGCACTTGAGTATTTCGACCATAACGTATTGCGTCTTCCAGCGGAAAAGCGTAAGCAGTATCACGCTCAAGTTGACAATCTCGTATCTGAACTAAAAAAGGGGATCACCGAGCAGTCCCAGCTGAAGGTCGCCAAGGTAGTCAAGGCGGGGTCTTTTGCGAAATTCACCATCCTGCGCAAGATTGATGATTATCCGACCGATATTGACGTTGTCTTTTACATCACTGGCGCCGACTTTGACAGCAAGTCCTATGAGGAACTTTGCAATAAGATTTACGAACTCCTAATTGAAATCTACCCGACCAAAAAGGTTGAGGATTTCGAAATTGGTCGTCGCGCTGCTACCGTGACCTTTGTTGGTAGCGGCCTGACCGTAGATGTCGTTCCTGTTCTCCAGCTCCCGAATGCCCCCGACCACGGCTGGCAATTCGACATCCAGACCGGCCTTAAGAACTTGACTTGCGCCCCTTGCCACATCAAGTTCATCAAGGATCGAAAAGACAAGGACAAGCACTTCCGTACCTTGGTGCGACTCGCGAAGCGCTGGAAGCATCACCATGATGTACCTGGTCTGAAGTCGTTTCACATCGAACTCATCCTGGCGTATCTGGTTGATACGCGTGGCCCAGCTGAGACTATCGAAAAACGCTTCAGGGATTTCCTTCTTTACCTCGCACAAAGCAAGCTGGGCGAACGCATCGACTTCCCGGAAAACGACGGCAAGGTCAAGAAGGTCTTTTCCGACCCAGTGGTGATTATTGACCCGGTTAGCCCCGAAAACAACGTCGCATCCCGTATCACGCCCGAGGAGAAGGACACGATCGCAGAGTACGCGTTGGAAGCATGGGAAGCAGCAAATTTTGCATCGGTCGAGAACAGCGAGGCCGTATGGCAAGAAATTTTTGGCATTCGTTTCAAGACCAAGGAAAAAGAATGAGCACCAACACAAGCACCAGCACCAGCACCAGCACCTATACGGTGGCGGATATCGAGAGCGTCATGCGCAGCGTGAAGGCCGACATGATTATGATTGCAGGCTCTACCAGTGCCATGACGGAGGAGGATGCAGCCAGCTACGCACACGATATCGAGTTGCTGGCCAAGAAGGGTTATCTCCAATTCGTTGATGTGACCCTGATGAAAAACGGCGACGAGCTGAAGGCAGTCCGCTATGACTTCCTGACCGACGGGGCGTCCGGCACGTCCCGCCCGGGCGGCGTTCTGTGGCCTCACGCTCCGAAATCTGAAGGTGGTCACATCCGTATTACTTTGCGCTATACCAAAGAGGGTACGGCGGATGCGCGTGCGAAGTTGTCGTTGAAGATAGGCTGGGTCCCGTCGACCGACAACATCAGCCATCAACAGCTTTCGTCAACGACCGGTCGCGGGTACAGCAGCAACGGTTTCGGCACCAACCGTAAGGACTTTACATGAGCAATTTGGCAAATCCAAACGTCTTCGAACTGAAAACCAGCTTGCCGACACAAGAACTCCAGATACAGGAGCAAAAGCTGCTGGGCTTCGATGAGCGCTACACGCGTGTGCAAAAGCGTCTTCAGCTCATGATGCAGACGAGCGAACTCGAACGCTGGAGCCAGACCCACCATAGAAAGCAGTTGGCCGTGATTGGCCTGCTGAACGACCAGTATCCGCTGGCCATCTTCTACGGCGACGTCGGCACAGGAAAGACGGCAAATGCTGAAGCTATCGCTAACCGGCTAGCGCGCGAAGCGAGGATTGAAGACGCGATTCTCTTTAAGCTCAGCAACAAGGTTCGCGGCACTGGCAAGGTAGGCGAAATGGGCACCCTGATTGCCCAAGCGTTCGAGGACATTGGCCGTGCTATTGGGCGCGGCAAGGGCCGCGCCTTCCTTATAATCGATGAGGGTGACTCGCTGGGTGCCTCTCGTAGCCAGGAGCACAGCCACCATGAAGACAAGGTAGGCGTAAACACGCTCATTCAAGCCATCGATGGACTGCGCAAGCAGGGTGGCCGCATTTTCGCGATCCTTTGCACGAATCGTCTTGATGCGCTGGATGCAGCAGTGATCCGTCGCGCCTCGATTGTGGAGGAATTCAAACGCCCATCTGAAGCAGAACGGCTCGACCTCTTCAAAAAGGACCTGGCTGATTTGAGCCTGCCGTCGCTGGACCTTGATAAATTGGTGAAGGCGACGGCTGCTGTGGGTGCAAAACCTTCATGGACCTACTCTGACATTCGCACGCGTCTGTATCCCGCCGCAGTTGCTAAGGCATTTCCGGACTCGCCGCTGAAGTTCGAGCATTTCCTGGAAGCTGCGAACGAGATGGCCCCGTCGCCGGTCATGCACGGCTGATTTATTAAATAATCTAATCGGAGAAATCCAATGAGCAAAAAGCAGGAAGTCTTTATCTCGATAGACATCGAAACCGCAGGCCCTATTGTCGGCGAACACAGTTTGCTGACAATAGGTGCCTGCCTGGCGTACACCCCAGAGGTGGAGTTCTCTGTAATGCTCAAGCCCACTACTGACCAGGCGGTGAAGGAAGCGCTGGAAGTGAGCGGCCTTTCACTGGAGCAGGCCAGGAAGGACGGCCTGGAGCCGACGGAGGCAATGGCTGCTTTTGCCGCCTGGGTAGCCAAGAACCTGCCCGAAGATAGCATCCCCGTCTTCGTGGGCCTGAATGCGCCCTTCGATTGGGCGTTCGTAAACTATTATTTCCTGAAGTACCTGGGTGAGAATCCTTTCGGGTTCACCGCCTTGGATATCAAGGCACTGTTCATGGGTGCAACGGGCTGCAGCTGGCACGATACCAAGTCCAGTTCCATTGACAAGCGTGTCCACCCAACGCTGAAGGGCGACCATGACGCCCTTCATGACGCACGCTACCAGGCCGAGCTGTTTCGCTTAGTGTACAAACTGAGTCAACAACGCTAATTCGCCGCACTTAATCAGTCTCGGCCCCCGCATGGCCTGTGACGGCGATGTTGCAGGCTTGGCTCTGCTTTTCCCATAGCTGTCGTGCGTATGACGCGTATCCGATGGAAATACCCATGAATGCTGCAAGCCTACGGGCGGTAACACGCCCGGGGCGCCGCTTTAAGACTTCACACGCAGCAAGGATCTCCTGATCACAGGGCAGGAAGGTCCTTCGATCCAAAAATTCGTCAGCAACTGATGCAAGCCAAAACGGAAGCGCAGAGGAGGATTCGCAAAGTCTAGAGCGCGTGAAACCGCTCGCCGAGCATGCGCGAACGAACCTCGTTGGCCATTTCTCCATGAGCCACCATACCGCCAGTACCAGGCTAGCCCGCCTTGAAAGGTTAAGCATTTCAAACTCATGTCTGCCGTCTCCTATGATGTCTAGTCCGGCATACTCCGATAGCGCTTTCCGCAACAGTGCGCCATTAGTAAGCGTCCGGCCACTACCGTCTTGAACGGGTATTCAATCGGACCGATGATAGCGTCACACCGCTGGGAAGCGGCGTGTTGTTTAGGCAGGGTTGATCTGCTGGAGGTAGTTCCACGGCAGGAATTCTTCGACCCGGCTGGCCCGGTGGTCAGCGCTGCGCATGAGCACATGGCGTAGCCAGGCCTCAGGATTGACGCCATTGAACTTGGCCGTCCCGAACAACGAGTAGATCACGCCGGCGCGCTCGCCGCCACTGTCGCCGCCTGCGTACAGATGGCTTGGGCGGCCGGTAGTCCCGGTAGTGCCGGTAGCCGAAGGTCAAGCAGCTTTTGCTTAATCGCGGCAGAAGGCTCTGCAGGGCAGGGGAAATAGACAGGCCAGACCCGATCTCGTCGGTGGATCGGGCGGCTACGAGTTCGCACACCAGGTGCCCGGCAAGACACCCATGCCGCAGCATGATCCATCGGTTTTTCATCCTTCAAGAATTATGGATCAGGAGAGTCTAGGCTACGGATGGCAATTTAAATATTTACCCCTCTTTCTGCTGTCTAATTCACATTGAAAATCCTGAGCAGGCTAATGGATAACACCAATCAACACTACGTCTACTTCTATCGCACCAAGGCGGGCAAGCCGCTTTATATCGGTTATGGTCTCCGCGCTGTACGCTCAGCAGCACATCTGACCGACAGGGCTCACAACAAAAAGTTGACCGACGCCCTTTTAGATGGCAACTATACCCTTGAGATTGCCGGTCCGTTCGGTGATGAACAACGCGCCAGGGCGGTTGAAACCGCCTTGATTTCTGCGTATCAGTTGGAATCCACTCTATGTAACATCAACAAGGGTCATGACGCTTGGCGTTTTCGTTCTCTGGGCGTACCTAACGCCTTCGTGCACCGCGTCGACTCCTTGCCATTGAATCGGGAGGAGTGGGTAAAACTTGCTAAGCGCGCTGGCGGCATTATAGTTGTCAACATCAACGACTGTGACCTGAAGGATGGACGCGCCGGCGACTTGCTTGCGAATATTCGCAGCGACATTGAAATTGCCAATCGCGTCGACCGCTACTGGCAACTTAAAGGATTTGCTATCCGCGAATGGGTAAAAGCCCCCACCTTCAGTCCCGGACTTTTGGTAGGAGTGAGCGGACGTGGTGCGTTACGCATGGTGATTGCGAGTATTCGTATAGACCGCAGTGGGTGGGGGGATGCCGTGGCTGAGGCGAGGCGGCAAGGCTTGCTACGAATTCCACATGATGCAGAAAATCTGGGAGAGCTCGACTATCTCAAATTGCGCGGCCGTCGCATTGATCCGGCTGCCGGGCAACGCTTCGGACGTTTACGTCACGAATTATTCATCATATTGGATAAAAACGGCGAGGTTATCCTAGGAGGCAAGAAATAGTCGTCAATGCTTTGCCCCTGCAAAAGCGTCGTAATAGGAGTACAACACCGAGAATCGATAAGATATTTAAGCACGCCTAGCAAAACCGCTGAGCGTATCTCCAGCAGATGAGTATGCAGGCAAGCGAGAGGAATGCCTGGTGTATATCGGCTCGGCGTTCTTAGCAGATGCGTAATCGGCGGAGGCGGTGCAGCGAGCCCAGCGTGCGTTCGACCACCCTGCGCCATTTACTCAGGCGTTCGCGCGACTCGATGTGATTGCACAACAACGCTTTACCCGCGCCCCGCCTCACACATATAAGCGATAGCAAACGATTCGTATGGCTGCAGGCTGAGGTGGTCGGTCCAGCTATGACGCTGGACATAGTTGTTGATCAAGCCTTGCCCGGCAATGCCGTGCAGCGTTGCCGACAGTCACCGAAGCAGTCTCAGGGGAATAGCCAACAGCCGGCCACGCCAGCGCAGTGGACCTGATCGACCATTTGCCGGCGTCGCCGCAAGGTCGACTAGCAACGGCGCAAATGGTCCCGATTTAGGCGACCTGGTTCGTCAGTTGGTTGATGCCGGCAGCCGGGTAAGTAGGCCTGGCAGAAGTCGGGGCTGCACCGTGCCATTCTCGACCATGGTTGGGGCTAATTCAGGCGGCAACTCTCCTACATGATGGAATGGGACGGTGGTACGTTGCTGGCCACGCCACCGTACCACACCAGCCAGGCGTGCCTGGACGAGGGGATAGGAGGGGCGGTAACGGCGCGTACGCCACAGCTTCAACAACAAGCTGCCCCTAATCTACAAAAAGCCGCATTTCAAGCGACTGGCGAGTGTCTAGCAGACTTGTGGCGATTCAACCGACACGCCACGCTCTTCCATCATTTCCTCGATGTGCCGGTAGCTCAACGAATAGGCCGCATACCAGCGGATGCAAACCAAGATCACATCGATCGAAAAGCGCGTCCCTTTGAGGTCGAGCAAAGTGGGTCTAATGTGCGGACGTTGCAGTCTACCTGATCGATATCCGACGGGTTGCTAATGCGATATAACCATAAAAAAAATAGCCCGTGCCTTATTATATGAAGGCAAGACCAGTCGATGTCACTACTATATAATCGTACATCCCTACATCTATAGGAGTGGAAAATGAGCGTCGCAGGCATCCGTTCGAATCGCGGCGATGCTTACCAAACTTTGGTGGCATTTGATTGGGCGCTGACGATCTTGTCGGATCAAGACTATGAGTGGCTTGAAATCGATTCAATAAATTATTCGGTCGACGACGTGGTGGTTTGCAAGACTAATGGTAAAAAAATTGCTTCTCAATGCAAAAAAAACCAAGTCGATTTCAAAGCATGGACAACCGCCGAACTCGGTGACGAGTTGGACAAAGCGGCCTGTCTACTGATCAGTGACCCGAACACTGAAGTTCGCTTCTATTCTCGCAGTAATTTTGGTGATCTCGCAAAGCTGAAGGAACATTGTTCGACTCAACCCGATGGATCTAGCTACCAAGCGAGTCTAAGCACCAGGCTTGAAGTGGTAGATTTGGCGTTAGCGTCCGTGTTGAGCAGATCCACTCCCAGTATTTCTGTTTTTGATTTCTTGCGCCGGACAACTTTTGTTACCACGGATGAATTGGATCGCATGCATACAGTTCTGCGTGAGCGGTTACGTAGTATGGTGAGTAATCCTGATCTTGTATTTAGCGTACTGTGGACACGTCTTGATCACTTGGGTGCACGCATAACTGGAAACGGCATATCTACCGCCGTACAGCATCGTTTAACCCGGACTGATTTGGAATCAATAATTCGTCAGGCTGGAGCGCTGTTGGTTCCTCCCATGAATTTGACAGAAATACGAGCATCTTTTTCGAGTACTTCTGCTATCGGAAGATCGTGGCGGCGGGATATCGCGAACCAACGTATTTCTACATCAATCGTCAACGAAATGCTTGCAGCTATCGATTCTGCGAATAGGTCCATCTTACTTACAGGTGTTCCCGGCTCAGGGAAGACCTGTGCGATGCTTGATTTACAAGAGGCGTTAGAGGAACGCGCTAGAACAGATTCAAATGTCGTTCCGCTCTTTATTCAGTCGCGCGAATTCGCCGATTTAGCTACAGTGGATGATCGACAAGCTCAAGGCCTGTCCAGACAGTGGGTTGAGAAAGCCGCTCGCATGGCTGATGGAGCCACTGTGGTTGTGATTGTAGATTCGTTAGACGTACTATCCATCGCACGCGATCATCGAGTTCTATCATACTTTTTGGCACAAATAGACCGACTTCTATTGATTCCTAACATCACTGTGGTTACTGCTTGCCGAGATTTCGATAGACATTACGACCGGCGAATTAGCGATCGCCGATGGGATCGCGAATTTAAATGTCAACTCTTGAATTGGGATTCCGAGATAGCGCCACTGCTGATGCAGTCGGGAATATCAATTGTCAATATTGATGATATCACCCGTAATATAATTACCAATCCTCGTGAGCTTGCTTTGTTTGTTGATTTAGCCATGCAAGATGAAAGTTTCAACGTGGTGACCAGCCAAGCCTTAGCGCAACGCTATCTTGATGTTATTGTTCGTGCGAACAGTGCATTAGGCGATGAAGCTGTAAAAATGATTGAAGCTCTCGCAGCAGAAATGCTCAAATTGCGAACATTGGTTTTGCCGAAACAACGATTCAATTCTTCGCAGAACATTCTGAGAGAGCTTTTTAGTTTAAATGTATTACAAGAAACTCAAAATGGAGGCCTTACCTTTGGGCATCAAACCCTCTTGGACGTACTAGTTATAAGTGGAGTTCTGCGCAACGGCGTCACCTTAAACGAATTTATACAGACCTTACCTGCTGTACCTTTCGTGCGTCCAAGTATCCGTAGCTTCTTGGCACAGTTGGCATTGGGCGAGCGCCGAGAATTCCGAAAGCAGATCAGAACGATACTCACTGGTAATGTCGCCTTCCACATTCGTCGCTTGGTCGCCGAATCATTTGCGGAGCAGCTACCTCTAGATGAAGATTGGCCATTGCTACGAGACTTGCGAGAAAAACACCGTGACGTTTTTCTCGTAATCTACATCTCAGCAAGCACTACCGAGTGGCACCATTTCTGGCTGAAACACTTGGTTCCCATCTTGAAATTGACTAGGGACGCCGAAGGATTGGCAACACACGCCCATCGTATTGCTCAATGGAGTAACGATGATAGCGCAGGCGTTCTGTTATTTTGGGCAGAAATTCTTAACCTTGACTATCTAAAGGAGCATCGAATCGCAGACCGCCTGGGAATTCATTTATCTGAAATCAAACCAGAAAATTTAACGCAGATCGCCCCACTACTTGAATATCTGCTTGATTTATCGCTTACCAGCCATAGTTATCTAGGACGCGTTATTGCGAGTTGCGTAAATTTAGGCATTGTGGACGACGCAATACTCTGGCGCTACATAACCGGAAATCTCGCCGCCGAAGATTTAATTCAGTATAGTTTCGATAGCAAGCTACGTTGTCAGCCTCATGAATTCGGTGATAGAAATGAAGATTTTCTGTGTCAACGAATGCTGCAGTCCTCGGCTCTATTGGATTTAGTATTGGCGTCAATTGAGCAATGGAGCGACGTCCGCGCATCGCGCTATGATGAAGCCCACAGAGAATTTCGGCACGGTTTCTTGAGCGATACCTCATTCGATGCAGTGCACAGCAAAAGGGGAATACATCAAATAGAGAGTTTAAATGTTCTGCTTAATGCTGTCGAAGCTGCCATTCTTCACCATGCAGAAACGCACTCAGACTGGTGGTTGAGTAATCGTGAGCGGCTATGCTTCAATCAAGAAGGTGCATTGCAATACTTCGCAGTTCTCGCCTGCACTGCATCACCTGAGGCCAACATGGAGCTAATTGGCAGGATGCTGAGCAACCTAAGATTAATGGAATCTGAACTCGACTACGAATTAGGTGGATTAATAGCATCGGCATTTAGGTACCTCAGTCCGGCAGCACAGGACGATTCCATAAAAACAATTTTCAATATATGGAGTGATAGATTTCGAGACAGTTCTTACTGGGTAATCAAGGCACGTGCTGAATTGATAGCTGCTATTCCATGTTATTTACGATCACCAAACGCGCAGGCCGTAGTAGATGATTACGAAGAAAAGGCTGGAGCATTGATCCGTGAGCCGGCTATCCATTCGCATGGTGGGATGGTAGGCGCACCATTTTCATTTGAGTTATTTCTTGGCACGAGCGATTCCGGAATACTAGCCTTACTTGGACATTATCATAGGTACACAGATTGGCATGGAATCGGTGCCGATTTTTTGATTGGCGGGGAACGTCAAGTCGGCACTCAATTACAAGAAGCCTGCTCGCGCCAGCCTTCCCGATTTCTCAGATTGCTGTCAAGTCACTGGAAGGACATACCGGATAAATTTCGGGAAGATATGTTGTACGGGATATCCATATATTTGGCATATAAACATGGGAATTTGCAGGTAAGTGGACAATGGCAGCCTGTTGAAGAGCCTAATGCTATCTTATTAGCTAGGCAGATACTCGATGAACTCGAAACGCATCCGATTTTTTGGTATCACAACCGGACAGCGGCACATGCGCTGGAGGCATGCGCTAATGTAATCGATGAACCACAAGATGCTGAACGACTGGCATTCTTAGCCATCGGTTTCGGAACTCAGCTTGAGGCTGACCCATTGACGGGGGATCGAGTTGATCTTCTTTCTCAAGGCATCAATATGTCCAGAGGAAAGGTTGTTGAAGCGTTGATGATTCTCGCAACCAACTTTGCTGAGAACGAAAAATATCTTCCCGAAATACTGGTCGCTACTCTACACCGTTTTTCCAGAATAAAATCTCCAGCACTTAGTGCCTTAATTCTTCGCCGTTTACCGTATTTGCAAAGTAAGATGTTTGATCTGGGCTGGGATTTGTTCCACGTCGTCATGCAGGATGCAGATGGACTTTGGAGAATTTCAGAGCCTTGTTTATACTACGCCTATCATGATCACTTTGAAGTTGTAGAACCACTACTGGCACGTCTTCAAATTGAGGGGAAGGGGAAGGATTTGAAAACGTGGGGACGAATTTCTGCGTTAGCTGCATTGGCTAGAAATATCGACTTTGCTCAGCTCATTCACAATCTAACTGCTTTGGATAGTAGTGAAGCATGGATTGGCGCAACAAGTGTTTGGACAAACACCACGAACATCCAACTATATCAAGAGCAGTGCATAGCTGGTATTGAGTCCGGGTTAAGATTAGATTCTCGTCATGCCGATAAGGTTGCGGCGCGAATGGACACCATTTTCCGAGAAACGAACGTGTTGATTCCCGTCCCTATTGAGCTAATTCAGCGTTGCTTCTCTATATATGAAAACGATTCGGACAATAAAAATAATCGGCTTTTCGGATTCCACGATTGGCTAAATGGGACATCACAGACTCAACCAGAACAAGCATTGGCTGCGACCGAAATCTATCTGAACTATCTCAGTCGCAATAAGCCATATCTATATGACTATGATAATAGCCTTGCGCAGCTTCTAACCCGCCTGTTTTCTGAAGCGGAAGAACGAGAGGAATCTGACAACGGCGTTATGTTGAGTCGTGTAGTAATGGCCCAAGATACGCTGCTTTCTATGGGACTAAATGGCATATCCGATTGGCTCAAGGCTGCGGAACGGCCATGACTCGTAGCTGTTTAGATATGGGTGATCATATTCCAACTCGCAGCCTGCCATTTTTCAGGGCCAGGTTGCTTTTGAGTACACTGTTGAATCCTGTCACCCAACTACCAGCGCCATGAGCCAAGCCCTTCACAGCCAAGCCCGCACCACTCATCTGATTCGTGACGAAATCCGCAAATCGACGCTCTCTCAACGGGAACTGGCTGAACGCTACAACGTCAGTCGTCTGACGATCCGCAAGTGGCAGAACCGCGACAGCGCCGAGGATATTTCGCACCGGCCACGGACCATGCACACCACGCTCACGCCTGCGCGGGAATTGATCGTCGTGGAGTTGCGCACCACGCTGCTGCTGCCCACCGACGACCTGCTGGCGGTGGCCCGCGAGTTCGTCAAT